>CAZYAV010000007.1:43974-63742 GCA_964645785.1 uncultured Oscillospiraceae bacterium | reverse complement strand
CCGCCGCAGAGCACGGCCTGCTCGCCGAACAGGTCGGTTTCGGTCTCCTCGCGGAAGGAGGTTTCCAGAATCCCGGCGCGGCCGGCGCCGATGCCGCTTGCGTAGGCGAGCGCATAATCCTTCGCCTTGCCGGACGCGTCCTGATACACCGCGATCAGCGAGGGGACGCCCTTGCCCTCGAGGTACTGGCTGCGGACGGTATGGCCGGGTCCCTTCGGCGCGACCATGATGACGTCGATGCCCTTGGCGGGCTTGACAAACTGGAAGTGGATGTTGAAGCCGTGGGCGAACATCAGCACGTCGCCCTCCTTCATATACGGCGCGACCTGCTCGTTGTAGATGTCGGCCGCAATCTCGTCGGGCACCAGCATCATCACAAGGTCGCCCGCCTTGGCGGCCTCGGGCACCTCCATGACCTTCAGCCCTGCGTCCTCCGCCTTTTTCCAGCTGGAGGAATCCCTGCGCAGGCCGACGACCACGTTCACGCCGCTCTCATGCAGGTTGAGGGCGTGGGCGTGCCCCTGGCTGCCGTAGCCGATGACCGCGACAGTTTTGCCGTCCAGGATGCCGAGATTGCAGTCCGCGTCATAATACTTTTTAATCATTGTTTTTCTCGCTTTCTGTGATAGGGTGGGTGGGCTTATATTTTCAGCGTGATGGCGCACGCGCCGGAAATCAGAGAACCGCAACCTCGGCCGAGCCGGAGCCGCGTTCGAGCGCGGTCACGCCGGTGCGGCACATCTCGATGATGCGGTAAGGGGAGAGAACCTCCAGAAACGCGTCGATCTTGCTCGGCTCACCGGTCAGCTCCATGACCATGCTGCCGACCGACAGGTCGATGATTTTGGCCTTGTAGATCACTGCGATCTCCCGAATGGGGCCGCGCGTCCCCTCGTCCGCCTCGACCTTGACCAGCAGCAGCTCGCGCAGCAGGCTGTGCGAGGTGTCGAGCGCGACGATGTTGCGGGTCTCCACCAGCTTCGCCGTCTGCTGGATGACCTGCTCCATGCCGACCCGGTCGCCCTGCGCCACGATGGTGATGCGGGACAGCGCGGGGTTGTTGGTGGCGGAGACGGTGAGGCTGTCTATGTTGAAGCCGCGGCGGCTGAACAGGGAAACCACCCGCGCCAGAACGCCGGCGTGGTTGTCCACCAGCACGCTCATCACCTGTTTTTCAAGCTGTCGTTCCATTCTCTGCACGCCTCCTCGCTCAGTCGATAATCAGGTCGTTGACCGTGCCGCCCGCCGGGATCATGGGCAGAACCCGCTCGTCCTTGTCAATGGCGCAGTCAAGCCAGACGGGGCCGTTCTGCGC
The DNA here is from genome assembly GCA_964645785.1 of uncultured Oscillospiraceae bacterium. Taxonomy (GTDB): domain Bacteria; phylum Bacillota; class Clostridia; order Oscillospirales; family Ruminococcaceae; genus CALWZE01. The sequence continues at coordinate 62,427 of CAZYAV010000007.1, read as the reverse complement.
CTTCGCCCACTCGAGCGCCTCGCGGAATTCGGCCAGCGTTTCACAGCGCCGCCCCTTTGCGCCAAAGCCCTCGGCCAGCTTGACAAAATCGGTTTTGCGGTGGGGGTCGGTGCTGGAATACCGCTTGCCGTAAAACGCGGCCTGCCACTGGCGCACCATGCCCAGCACGGTGTTGTTCATAATTACCGTGATGACCGGCAGCTGATAGCTGACCGCGGTGCAGCCCTCCTGCAAATTCATGTGAAACGAGCCGTCGCCGGTGATGTGGATCACCCGCCGCCCGGGGAATGCCGTCTGCGCGCCCAGCGCCGCGCCATAGCCGAAGCCCATTGTGCCGAGCCCGCCGCTTGTCAGGAAGCTGCGCGGGCGGGTGTGGCGGATATACTGCGCCGCCCAGAGCTGGTGCTGCCCCACGTCGGTGACGAAAATCGCGTCCTCCTCCACGGCGTCGCAGATGGCGCGCATGACCTGGTGCGGCCGCAGCACCGTGTCGTCGTCCACCGGCTTATAGTCCCCGGCCTGCCAGACCCGGATCTGCTCGTGCCACGCGTCGTGCTTCGCCGCCTCAACCAGCGGCAGCAGCGCGCGCAGGCCGTCGCGCAGGTCGCAGACGACCGCGCAGTCCACCGCGACGTTCTTGTTGATCTCGCTCGGGTCGATGTCAATCTGGATAATCTTGGCGCGGCGCGCGAACTGCGCGGGGTTGAGCGCGACCCGGTCGGAGAACCGGGTGCCCACCGCAATGAGCACGTCCGCGCTGTCCACCGCGTAGTTGGTGGTGCAGCTGCCGTGCATCCCAAGCAGCCCGAGGTTCATCGGCTCGCCGTACCCGAGCACGCCCGCCGCCATCAGGGTGTAGGTTGCGGGAATGTCCGCCTTTTCAATCAGCCGGCGCAGCTCGCCGCCCGCCTCGCTGGCCACCACGCCGCCGCCAAAGAAGAGCACGGGGCGCTCGGCCTCGTTAATCAGCCTGGCCGCCTCGGCGAGCCTGTCCGGGTCGGGGGTGCGCGGCGTTTCAAGGGGGAGCGGCGGGGCGGGGGTATATTCGGCCGTGGCCGCCGTCACGTCCTTGGGGATGTCAATGAGTACAGGCCCCTTGCGGCCGGACTGCGCAATGCGGAACGCCCGGCGGACGGCGTCCGCAAGCTCCTCCACCCGCTGCACGGCAAAGGTGTGTTTGGTAATCGGCATCGCGATGCCGGCGATGTAGACCTCCTGAAAGCTGTCCCGCCCGATCAGGTCGGTGCCGACATTGCCGGTGATAGCGACGAGCGGCACACTGTCCATATAAGCGGTGGCAAGGCCGGTGATTAGGTTGGTTGCGCCCGGGCCGCTTGTGGCCAGCACAACCCCCGTGCGGCCGGTCGCGCGGGCATAGCCGTCCGCCGCGTGCGCCGCGCCCTGCTCGTGCGCCGTCATGACGTGGTGCAGCCTGTCCCGCACGGCGTAGAGCGCGTCGTAAATGTTCAGCACCGCGCCGCCGGGGTATCCGAAGATCGTATCGACGCCCTGTTCCATCAGAACCTGCGTCAGGATCTGTGAACCGTTCAAGATCATTCTGGGTAATCCTCCAAAAGGTAAAATACAAATCGCTCCCGTCCGTTCAGAGCGGGAAAACAAAAAATGGCTTTGTCTCAACCAGGAGACAAAGCCAAACATACGCTCTGCGGTACCACTCTGCTTGCCGCGCCCCAAGGCAGCGACCCCTCTGCCGCAGCCGCACGGCGGCTGCGCATATGCATAACGGATATGACCCGTCCGCGTCTACTCGGCCGGCGGCCTTTCGGGCGGAAGCTCAAAGAGGAGGCTGAACCTGTGCCGCGCGCCGCCTTGCACCAACCGGCGGTTCTCTGAACCCGCGGAAAACAGGCCAACATGTTCTTTTCAACGCCTTGCAATATTCAGAAAGAAAACGGACTTTTTAGTATTTTATCGAATTAAAAGGGGGTTGTCAATCGCTTTCCTTATAATTTTGCACGGGATTTTGCACCATCCCGCTGTGTCCCGGTAAAGCGCATAAAATCGGCGCAAAAACGACGGGAAATCTGGCAGTATTGACGCGCTGCCGGAGAATTCCGCCCGGATTCTCCGTTTGAGGGGATGCATTCCGCGGCGGAATTGATAGAATAAATCCATAACGAAAGAGCGGGAGGCGGCAGAAATGAACCAGCCGGCAGTGGGTGGGTATATCGCGCAGAAACGAAGGGAAAAGAACCTGACACAGACACAGCTTGCACAGCGGGTGGGGGTTACGGGCAAAACGGTGTCCAAATGGGAGACAGGCCGGTGTATGCCGGATTACAGCGTGGTGGAGGCGCTCTGCCGCGAACTCGGGATCACCCTTTCCGAGCTGCTGCGCGGCGGGGAAGAGCCGGACGCCGGCGAACCGGAGAAACTTCCCGAGGCGCAGCGGGCGCCGGGCAGACTGCGGTGGAGCGCCGGCAAAAAGCGCCGGGTGATCGGGCTGGTGCTTGTCGCCGCAAGCGCGGCGGAGCTTGTTTTATCGCGCTGCCTCGGCGGCACGGGGGCGCAGGCGGTGCTGGCCGGGTTCCTGACCGGCTTCTGCATCCCGAAGCTGCTGCTGGGCGTATATCTGGTTTGCCGCCGTCCAAGGTGAGGCGTATTCCCGGGCGGCGGAGGCCGGAACAGGTCACGGCGCCCCGGCAGCGAGCTGCGCTGCACGGGGCGGGAAACAAGGGGGGATTTTATGAAATTTTGGAGAATACTGGGTTTTCTGTTTGCCGCGGCGGCGCTTCTTTGCTTTGGGCTGTGCATTTTGCGGGACGGGCAAAGCGGGCTGCTGCTGCCGGCCGGTCAGCTTTTGAACGCGGCCGCGCTGCTGCTCTGCTGCGCTGCCAATCGCGGAGCAAAACCGCACGGCGCGCGTTGCCCGGGCAGCCCGGCGGACACCGAGCCAAACGCGGCGCGCGGCGCAGAGAATGCGCGGGATACCGGCAGCCGACCCGGCGCGCCATAAAACAGCGGCAGCGCCGTCCCGGATACACCGACGGCTGATGCGGGCGCGCCTGCTGTCCGCTGCTTTTCGGACGCGGAGAAGAACCATGCGGCGCGGCAGGGGCAATTCGTGGAGAAGAGAGGGAGCGCGTTTTTTAAGGCGCGCTCACGATTTTTTGTGTGCCCGGCGTGTGCCCGTTAATATAGTTTTGAAAATTTAGCTTCCTACAGCTCTTCCGGGAACCGTGCGCGCGCTGCCGGCGGATGTCAGGGGGATTGGCGCGCACTTGGGGCTCATTCACGAATTTTTCGGTTATAAAAATCATTCTGCCCTTGCCCATCCCCGGTACCCTATGCACGCCGCTGCCCGATTGCGCAAAAACAGATTGCAAAACGGCGGCGGCCTGGCTATAATAGAACAAATGATCTAAAATTGCGCCGGGGACGGCGGAAAGCGGAGGGCGGAAGAATGGCGAGCGGGTTTGCGGCAATGCTGTTTCGGATGAACTACATCAACCGGTGGGGGCTGATGCGCAACACGCGGGCGGAATCGCTCAGCGAGCATAGCCTGACCGTCGCGCTGCTCGCGCACCTCATCGCGGTGGCGGGGCGGCTCAAATTCGGCGCGGACGTCCGGCCGGAGACGGTCGCGCTCTGCGCGCTTTATCACGACGCGAGCGAGATTTTGACGGGGGACATGCCGACGCCGGTGAAATACGGCAGCGAGGGGCTGCGCACGGCGTATAAGCAGACCGAGGCGCGCGCCTGCACGCAGCTGGCCGGGCTGCTGCCCGATGAGCTGCGGGAGGCGGTCGCGCCCGCGCTGGACGGCTCTGCGCTCAACGAGCGGGAGCGCCGCATCCTCAAGGCGGCGGACAAGCTCTCTGCGCTGCTCAAATGCATGGAGGAGGAGCAGAACGGCAATACCGAGTTCAGGAGCGCCAAGCAGAGCACCATCGACGCGCTGCGCAGCGACCCGCTGCCCGAGACGGCGTATTTTATGGCGGAGTTTTTGCCCGGATATTCCCTGACGCTCGACGAGCTGATGTGTGCGCAGGACACCGGCGAATGACCGGCGAAGCGAGCCGGGCAGGGGAGGAGGCAGCCGCAATGAACGACCTTTTGCAGGATCTGAATGCGGAGCAGCGGGAGGCTGTGACCGCAACGGAGGGGTATGTGCGGGTGGTGGCGGGCGCCGGCTCGGGCAAGACGCGGGCGCTTGCGCGGCGGTTTGCATACCTTGTGGGCGAGCTGGGCATCCTGCCCGGCAATATCCTCTGCGTGACCTTCACGAACAAATCGGCCGCCGAAATGCGGCGGCGCATCCACGCGCTGACCGGTGACAACGACACCGGGTATATCTGCACCTTTCACAGCTTCTGCGTCTCGGTTTTGCAGGAGGACAGCCATGCGGTGCAGTATCCCAAAAGCTTTCTCGTGCTCGACAATGCGGACATCGACGCGATGCTCGGCATCCTCTATGAGGAGCGCGGGCTCACCCTGCGGGAGATGACCTTCGCGAAAGCGCGGGACATGATCGAGATCCGCAAGACCATCCAGGAGCCGGCGTATTATCTGGACATGGTGCAGATGCCGCTGGACGCGCTGCGCCAGAAATACCTCGCGGCGGAAAAGCCCGCCGACATCATTTTTTACGGGTACCTGTACCAGCAGAAAAAGTGCTTTGGGTTGGACTACAACGACCTTATCAAGTTCACCCTGTATATTTTTGAGCAGGACGCGGCTATCCGGCTCAAATGGCAGAAGCGGCTGGAATACATCATGATCGACGAGTTTCAGGACATCGACCCGCTGCAATATGCGCTGATGAACGCGCTGTGCGGTTACCACAACAACCTGTTTGTCGTCGGCGACCCGGATCAGACAATCTACAGCTGGCGCGGCGCGAACATCCGCTATCTGCTCGACTTTGACCACGCGTTCCCCGGCACAAAAACCATCCTGATGAACCGCAATTACCGTTCGACCCCGCAGATTCTGGCGGCGGTCAATTCCCTGATTGACAAAAACAAAAACCGGATCAAAAAAGAGCTGACCCCGACCCTGCCGCCGGGCGCGCCGGTTCGCTGCCATCACGCGGACACGGCGGCGGACGAGGCGGACTGGATTGCGCAGCAGATTGAGGCGCTGCGGGACGCGGGTACGCCGCTGCGGGAAATCGCTGTGCTTTACCGCGCGCACTATGTGACCCGCACGGTCGAGGAGGCGTTCCTGCGCAAAAAAATCCCCTATGCTGTCTACAGCGGGGTGCAGTTTTTCGGCCGCATGGAGATCCGGGACGCGGTCGCCTATCTGCGGATGATCACCTACAAGGACGACCTCTCCTTTCTGCGGATCGCCAATCTGCCCAAGCGCAACCTCGGCAGGCGCCGGATGGCGTTTCTCAAGGAATACGCGCAGGCGCACGGCTGTACCCTGTATGAGGCGCTCGGCCTGTGCGCGGAAACCGAGCTGTTTGCCGGGACAGGCGCGGCCGGGTTCCTTGCGCTGATCGAGCGGTTTTCCGGCTCGGCGGGCGGCAGGCCGGTTTCGGAGGTCGCGGCCGCGCTGCTGGACGAGAGCGGCTATGAGCGGATGCTGCGCACCGAGGGCAGCCAGGAGCGGCTGGACAACCTTGCGGAATTTAAGCAGTCGATCTATGAATACGAGACGACCTGCGGCGAGGAGTGCACCCTCGAGCAGTATCTCGCGCATGTCGCGCTGTTCTCGGGCGGCGAGGGCGCGGAAGACCGGGAGCGGGTGCGGCTGATGACGGTGCATACCGCTAAAGGTCTGGAATTCCCGTATGTGTTTCTTTGCGGACTGAACGAGGGAATTTTCCCCTCGCGCAAAATCAACACGATGCCCGGCATGGAGGAGGAGCGGCGGCTCGCGTTCGTCGCGATGACCCGCGCGCAGAAAGCGCTTTTTCTGAGCGAGGGCGCGGGGCGCAATTTTGACGGTTCGTCGCGGTATCCCTCCCGCTTTCTGCTCGACATCGACCCGGCGCTGCTCGAATTCAGCCCCTGCCGGTGCGAGGAGCTGTATGCGCAGACGCGGGACGCGGTGCAGGCGAGCGAGCGCTTCCTGGCCGACAGCGCGGCGCGCGGGTCTGTGCAGCCCGGCGCGCGGGTGCGGCATTCGGTATTTGGAATGGGGACGGTTGTCGAGGTCGACCTCGCGCGCAGTGCAAACCTGATTCACTTTGACGACATGGACACCCCGCGCGCCATCAGCTTCCGCGCAAAGCTGGAAATCTGCCCGGAATAGGGAATCGTTTTTCGGCCGCGCCCTTCTACGGGCGGCGCGGGATATGCGGGAGACGCCGAAACCGGCTATGCGTGGCGCGCGGGCGCTGCCGCCGCGTTCCCAGACAGCAAAAATAGTGCGGCAGGCGCGTCAGACATGTCGTTCCCGGGACGGGTACGGCGGGATGAGAAGCCCTGGCTGTACAATATAAAAGCCCCGGCACAAGCCGGGGCTTTTGCCGGCGGCACTGCCGGGCGCGCAGCAGGGAAAACCGGTCGGAATCCGCAGGAGCGGGCGGACAGCGCGGGGCAGAGAAAGCGCCGCCATATTGAGAAAAGCCGCGGAACCGGCCGCTTTACAAAACAGACGCTGTGTGTTCCTCAGAAAAGGCCGCGAGGCGGCCGGATGTTGTCTACTTGCTCGCGCGGGGTTCCGGGCAGACGTCGCGCGAGTGACTGCCGGTTCAAGCGAGTACTTTAGCCGCGCAGAAATGCGGCACTGTTTTTGTGGGCGCGGTGCGGATCTGCGGCCTTGCCGGGTTGTGAGAAGCGCGGGAACCGGCTATGCGCGGCGTGCACGCTCAGCCCGCCGCGTTCGCCTCCAGGACAAGGGCGATGTAGGCGTCGAGGTCGGCGAGGGTGCACAGCTCCATCGCGCGCCCGCGCAGCCGCGCCGCACCGCGCAGCCCCTTGGTGTACCAGGCGGCGTGCTTGCGCGCCTCGCGCAGGGCGATGAACTCTCCTTTATAGCCGCACATCAGCGCAATCTGGCGGCGCAGCGCGGCCATGCGCTGCGCCGCGGTGGGCTTTGCGGGAACGGGCTTGCCGCAAAGCGCGGCGTTGACCTGGGCAAACAGGAACGGGTTCCCGAGCGCGCCCCGGCCGATGGCGACCGCGTCGCAGCCGGTTTCCTCCACCATTTTGCAGGCGTCCTGCGGGGTGAAAATGTCGCCGTTCCCGATGACCGGAACCGAAACCGCCGCCTTGACCGCCCGGATGACCGCGAGGTCGACCGGCGGCTTGTACATGCGGTCCCGAGTGCGGCCGTGCACCGTGATGGCCGCCGCGCCGGCCGCCTCCAGCAGCGGCGCGAGCGCGGGCGCGGTCGTCTCGCTGTAGCCCGCGCGGATCTTGACCGTGACGGGAATCGAGACCGCCGCGTCGACCGCCCGCACAATCTCCGCCGCGCGCGCCGGATTCTTCATCAGCGCACTGCCCGACCCGTTCGAGGTGATTTTGGGGGTCGGGCAGCCCATGTTGATGTCGATCCAGTCGGGCGAGACAAGCCGCTCAACCTGTTCGGCGGCGCGCGCCATTGTCTCCGGCTCATAGCCGAAAAGCTGAACCGCAAAAGGGCGCTCGGCCGGGTCGAATGCCAGAAGCAGCCCGGTTTTCCGGTCGCCCATGGTCAGCGCCTTGGCGCTCACCATCTCGCTTACCGTAAACTGCGCGCCCGCCTCGCGGCAGAGCAGCCGGAAGGCGCTGTCGGTTGCGCCGGCCATCGGCGCGAGAGAGGCGGCGAGCCGCAGAGGAAGAGACTTTTTATCCATTTTGTATAATCCAATCTATGCAGACAGTATAAAATCCCGCAAAACCGGCCGGGCGGCAGCCGGTGGGGATAGGCATCCGTGCAGCGGTGAGCCGCCGGCGCATGGGGCAGCGCAAACGACCGCTTCGGCGGCCGCGCTTTCGCCCCCGCGCGGCGCCCGCCGCCCGCCTGACCGATATTGTATCATAACCCGGCGGTTTTGTGCTATACTGAACACAAACGTATTTTCCCGGGAGGGTGACCATGAAGCTTCTATGCGTCGACGGAAACAGTATCCTGAACCGCGCGTTTTACGCCATCAAGCTGCTGACGACCAAGGACGGGCGGTATACAAACGCGATTTACGGGTTTATGAATATCCTGCTCAAGCTCACCGAGCAGTACGCCCCCGACGCGACGGCGATTGCGTTTGACCTGCGTGCGCCGACCTTCCGGCATAAGATGTATGACGGCTACAAGGCGACCCGCAAGGGGATGCCGGACGAGCTGGCCGAGCAGATGCCGCCGCTCAAGGAGCTGCTGGGACTGCTGGGTTACCGCATCGTGACCTGCGAGGGATATGAGGCGGACGACATCCTCGGCACTTTCGCCGCTGCGTGCAGGGCAAGCGGGGACGACTGCTATATCGCGACGGGGGACAGGGACAGCCTGCAGTTGATCGGCGGGCCGGTTCGGGTGCTGCTGACAACGACGAAGTTTGGCCGCGGGGAGACCGAGGAGCTGGGTGAGGATGAGGTGCGGGAGCGGTACGGCGTCTCGCCGCGCCAGCTCATCGAGGTCAAGGCGCTGATGGGGGACAGCTCGGACAATATTCCCGGCGTGGCGGGCGTCGGGGAAAAGACGGCGCTTGAGCTGATTCGCAGATTCGGCACGCTGGACGGGGTTTACGAGCAGCTGAACAGCCCGGAAATCAAGCCGGGGGTGCGCGCCAAGCTGGAGCGGGACAGGGAAACTGCCTATCTCAGCCGGGCGCTTGCGGAAATCAACTGCGCCGCCCCGATCGACGCGAACCCGGCCGATTATCTGCCCGGATCGGGCGACCCGCAGGGCGCGGCGCGCCTGCTCGGCGAGCTTGAGATGCACAGCCTGTCCGCGCGGCTGGGTCTGCGTGTGCAGAATGCGGACAGGTCGGACGGGCAGACGGCGCTGGACGGGTTTTCGCATCCGCAGCGGGCGCAGGCCGGGCCGGAGGCGGATAAAATCGAGATTCTTCCGCTGCGCCCGCAGACGCTGGACGGCCTGCGGGAGGTCTATGTGGCGGTGATCGGGCAGGAGGTCTACTGCGCGGCGCAGCGCCGCGCGTGGCTTGCGCAGGGGGACGCGCTGCGCGCGTTGCTCGAGCGGGAAATCCCCAAATACTGCTACGACGCAAAGGCGCTGTTCCACCGGGCGATCGAGCTTGGGGCGGAACCGCGCGGGATCCGGTTTGACCTCAAGCTGGCGGCGTATCTGCTCAGCCCGGCGTCCGCTAATTACCTGCTGGGCAACCTGACGGACGAATACGGCGTGCGGCCGCTGTTCGGCTGCGAGGCGGACTGCCTCGGCGCGGTGGAGCCGCTGTGCAAAAAGCTGGGCGCGCTGCTTGATGCGCAGGGGATGCGCGCGCTGCACGACGAGATCGAGCTGCCGCTTGCGCAGGTGCTGGCCGAGATGGAACAGGCGGGCTTTATGCTGGACGTGGCGGGCGTCCGCGCGTTCGGCGAGGAGCTTGCCGGGATGGTCGAGCAGGAGCAGCAGGCCGTCTGGCAGATTATCGGCAGCCAAATCAACCTCAATTCCCCCAAGCAGCTGGGGGAGGCGCTGTTTGACACGCTCGGCCTGCCGGCCGGCAAAAAGACAAAGAGCGGCTATTCCACCAACGCCGAAACGCTGGAAAAGCTGCGCGGCGTCCACCCGGTTATCGACCATATCCTGCGTTACCGCACCTATCAGAAGCTGAACTCGACCTATGTCGAGGGGCTGCTCAAGGCGGTGGACGAAACCGGCCGCATCCACACCGAATTCAAGCAGACCGAAACTCGCACCGGCCGCATCAGCTCGCGGGAGCCGAATTTGCAGAATATCCCGGTGCGCACCGAGCTGGGCAGCCGGTTCCGCCGCTATTTCATCGCCCCGCCGGGACGGGTGCTGCTGGACGCGGATTATTCCCAGATTGAGCTGCGGGTGCTTGCGAGCATGAGCGGGGACGAAAAGATGATTGCGGCGTTCGGGGACGGCCGGGACATCCACACCGAGACGGCGGGCGAAATTTTCAAATTGCCGCGCGCCATGGTGACGCCCGAGCTGCGCCGCCGGGCAAAGGCGGTCAATTTCGGCATCGTGTACGGCATCGGCGCGTTTTCCCTCGCGCAGGATGTGGGGGTGTCCATGCGGGAGGCAAAGGCGTATATCGACGGATATCTCAAGACCTACGCGGGGGTGGCGGCGTATCTCGACAAAACGGTGGAGCAGGCAAAGCGGGACGGCTATGTCACAACGATGTACGGCCGCCGCCGTGCGCTGCCCGAGCTTGCAAGCTCTAACAAAACCCTGCAGGCGCTGGGCAAGCGGCTGGCGATGAACACCCCCATCCAGGGCACGGCGGCGGACATCATCAAGCTCGCGATGATCCGGGTGCGCGACCGGCTGAAAAAAGAGGGGCTGGACGCAAGGCTTGTCCTGCAGGTGCACGATGAGCTGATTGTCGAAAGCGCGCTTGCGGACAGGGAACGCGCCGCGGCGCTGCTGCGCGAGGAGATGGAGGGGGCGGTGGCGCTCGCCGCGCCGCTCGTCGCAGAGGTCGGCGCCGGGGAAAGCTGGTACGAGGCCAAATGACGCTGCGGATTTTTCGCGCCGGGACGGCGGATATCCCGCGCCTTGCGCTGATTGAAAGGGGATTTTCGGACAATACCTGGACGGCCGAACAGCTGGCGGAGGAGCTGCGCAGCCCGCACGCCTATCTGTTTTGCTGCGAGGTGGACGGCGAAACGGCCGGCTTCTGCGACCTGCATGTGGTGGCGGACGACGCGCACATCAACGAGCTGTGCATTGCGCCCGGCCACCGGCGGCGCGGCGCGGCGCACGCGCTGATGCGCCACGCAATCGGGCTTTGCGAATCGCTCGGGTGCGCCGCGCTCTCCCTGGAGGTGCGCAGCAAAAACGAGCCGGCCATCGCGCTGTACCGGAAATGCGGCTTTGAGCCAGCGGGACGCCGCCCGCGGTTTTACCGCGAGCCGGACGACGACGCGCTCAATATGATTCTGTATTTTAACAAGCGGGAACAGGGCTGACGCCGTGCCGGAGCTGCGTGGGCAGGAGTGCCGCGCCGGGTCAAACACGCAAGACAAAGAGGAATACCATGCTGATTTTGGGAATTGAAAGCTCGTGTGACGAGACAGCCGCCGCCGTGGTGCGGGACGGCCGGGAGATATGCTCGTCGGTTGTGGCGACGCAGATTGCGGAGCACCGGCTGTACGGGGGGGTCGTGCCGGAAATCGCCTCCCGCAGGCACATCGAAAACGTCGCCGGGGTGACCCGCGCTGCGCTTGCGCAGGCGGGCTGCGCGCTGGAGGAGATTGACGCCGTTGCCGCGACCTACGCGCCCGGCCTGATCGGCGCGCTGCTGGCGGGGCTCAGCTTTGCAAAGGGGCTGTGTTACGCTTCCGGCAAGCCGCTTGTTGCGGTGCACCACCTGCGCGGCCACATCGCGTCGCTCTATCTGAGCCACCCGGCGCTTGAGCCGCCGTTTATGGCGCTGGTGGTCTCGGGCGGGCACAGCCAGCTTGTCCATGTGCGCGGCTACACCGCGTTTGAGGTGGTGGGACGCGCGGTCGACGACGCGGCGGGCGAGGCGTTCGACAAGGTCGCGCGCACCCTCGGGCTGCCCTATCCGGGCGGGCCGGAAATCTCCAGGCTTGCGTCGGGCGGCGACCCGGCCGCCTACAAGCTGCCGGTGCCGCACGCGGACGGCCGCTATGACCTGAGCTTTTCGGGTCTCAAGACCGCCGTCATCAATCTGGTCAACACGGCGCAGATGAAGGGAGAGGCGCTGGACAAGCCCGGGCTTGCCGCCAGCTTTGAGCACCGGGTGGTCGGGATGCTCAGCGAGCGGCTGGTGCAGGCTGCGGCGGAACGCGGCCTGCCCGCGGCAATCTGCGGTGGGGTGTCGGTCAACGGGCTGCTGCGCGCTGTCTGCACGCGGCTGTGCAGGGAGCGGGGCATCCCGCTGTATTATCCCGCCGCCGCGCTGTGCGGGGACAACGCCGCGATGATTGCGGGCGCGGGGTTTTACGAATACCGGCCGGGGACGAGCGCGCCGCTTTCCCAAAACGCCTATGCAAACCGGGAAATCTGAGCGGATGGCCGGGCGGGCGGCGCAGCCGCAGGTTCATCCCATCCCGCCGGTGTACGACCCGCGCTGCCGGGTGCTGATTCTGGGCAGCTTCCCGTCGGTCAAATCCCGCGAGGCCGCGTTTTTTTACGGCCACCCCCAAAACCGCTTCTGGCGTATGCTGGGGCTGGTCTACGGCGCTGCGCCGCCCCGGACGGTGGCGGAAAAAACCGCGTTTTTGCTTGCGCACGGCCTGGCGCTGTGGGACGTGATTGCGCGGTGTGAGATTGCCGGCTCCGCGGATGCCAGCATCCAGAACGCGCAGCCGAACGACCTCTCGCCGATTCTGGACAGCTGCCCGATCGAGCGAATCCTCGCGAACGGCGCGACGGCCGGCAGACTGTACGACCGGCTCTGCCGCCCGCAGACCGGGCGCGCGGCGGTTGTGCTGCCCTCAACCAGCCCGGCAAACGCCGCGTGGAGCCTTGAACGGCTTGCGGAGGCCTGGCGGGCGCAGCTGCCGCTTTGAGCCTGCGGGATGACCGGCCGTCAACGCGGCAGGCTGCCAGCCCGGCGACCTTGACGCGCTCGCGCAGGTGGTTTGATTTGTCCATAACAGGAACGCGCGTTCGGCTCTGATGCGCGCGGGCGGCCTGCGCGGCACCGTCCGGGTGGGAGTCTGCCCTGCCAAGCGCGCTGTTTTATGAAAGCGGTTCGCCGGGCGCGGGCGCAGCTGCCGGCAAAAACCGGCGGGCGCTGTGCGGAAAGGGCGGGGCTTGCCCGGCGCTGCACGGGACGCCGTGCGCGGTTCCCGCCGGAATACCGCGGCCGATGCGGCACTGCGCCGGGCAGCGGGAAGGAAGCCGTCGTCCGGAATCGCGGCCGTCCGGGAAAAGGGCGGCGATTCCCCCCCAATACCGCCCCGCCGCGCGGGCTTGTGCGGCGTTTGCACCGGCGCGGCGCTTTTGGGAGAATTCCGGCCGGGAACCGGCCTGCAACCCCGCCGGCTGCCGGGACAGGCACCGGCTCGTGCCCGATTGCGCTGCGTATTTGCACAGGGCGCGCAAATGCGGTATACTAAATAATCGGAGCGCTTTGCGGCGCCGGCCGCCCCGCTCCATGCGAAATAAACTAAAATGAAGAACAGGATAGACGGAAAAGGAATGACGTTTGAAGAATTAGAGCTGATCCGGCCGCTGCTCTCGGCGGTCGCGGCGCAGGGATACACCGAACCCTCCCCCATCCAGCGGCAGGCGATTCCGCCGCTGCTGGCGCACCGGGACCTGATCGGGTGCGCGCAGACCGGCACCGGCAAAACGGCGGCGTTCGCGCTGCCGATCCTGCAAATTCTCTCGCAGGAAAAGCCGAACGGCAAAATCCGCGCGCTGGTGCTGACCCCGACGCGGGAGCTTGCACTGCAAATTTACGAGAGCTTTCAGGCCTACGGCGCAAACCTCAAGCTGCGGTGCACGGTGATTTTCGGCGGGGTGGGGCAGAACCCGCAGGTGCAGGCGCTCAAGCGGGGGGTGGACATCCTCGTCGCGACGCCCGGCAGGCTCAACGACCTGATCGGGCAGGGCTATGTCGACCTGAGCAGACTGCAGATTTTTGTGCTTGACGAGGCGGACAGGATGCTCGATATGGGCTTTATCCAGGACGTCAAGCGGGTGCTGCGCCACCTGCCCGACAAGCGGCAGACCCTGCTGTTCAGCGCGACCATGCCGTATGAAATCGAGCATCTTGCCAACACGATTCTGGTTGACCCGGTCACGGTCAAGGTCGACCCGGTCACCAGCACGGTGGATAAGATCCGGCAGTCGATCTGCTTTGTGGACAAGGGCAACAAAAAGTATCTGCTGCGCGACTTCATCAAAAGCGGCGAGGTCAAAAACGCCCTCGTCTTTACCCGCACAAAGCACGGCGCAAACCGGGTCGTCAAGGAGCTTGCGGGCTTCGGCATCCAGGCGATGGCAATCCATGGCAATAAAAGCCAGACCGCCCGGCAGGAGGCGCTGGGCAAATTCAAAAGCGGCAAGCTGAAGGTGCTGGTGGCGACCGACATCGCCGCGCGCGGCATCGACGTGCCCGAGCTGTCCCACGTGTTCAATTACGACCTGCCCAACGAGCCGGAGACCTATATCCACCGCATCGGCCGCACGGGGCGCGCGGGTCTTGGCGGGGACGCAATCAGCTTCTGCTGCATGGACGAGATGGAGTATTACCTCGCAATCGAGCAGCTGACCGGCCAGCGCATCCCCATGCGGGAGACAGATTACCCGATGTCGGCGGTGCAGGGGCGGCCGAGCGCCAAGCCCGCCCCGCGCAAAGCCGCGCCGCCGCCCGACGCGCTGCTCGACCTCGGCGAGGACGAGCCGGTCGGGCATATCGAGACGGTCTCGTCCAGCTTTGCCTACGGGCGCATCGAAATTCCGGGGAAAACCCCGGGGCAGCGCAGGGGCGCAAAGCAGCCCGCCCCGTTCCGCACCCAGGTGCCCGCCGAACCGCCCGCGCAGGGAACCGACGGCGCGCCGAAGAAAAAGCGCCGCCGTCGCCGCCGCAAGCCCAAAACCGCCGCAAATCCCGAGCAGTGAGCCGCGGCCGCCTTTGGGCAAAACAGCAAAGAACAACAGCAGGCCGGCAAAGCGCAGCTTTGCCGGCCTTAATTTGACCCACGGGGATGGGAATTCCGCCTGAAAAACAGGAATTCGCCGCTTGCCGCCATAAGAAATGCCTGGCAGACGCAGTGTGCTGTCATTTGGATAAAAGAGATCGCTCCGGCCGCTTTGCCAGAGCGGCCGGGTTTGCTGCAACGGGCAAGGGCGCGCCCTGCGCGGCGCATAAACCGGGCAAAATGCCGCCTTGCGGATGGGGCAGATGCGGGAACAGGGGCTTTTCCTAAAGCCGCCGTCGAGGGGGGATTTGCACTTTCATTTTGCCGGACAGGCTGCGTCAGAAAGCATTCCGTAAGGGGCATTTCGCCGAACGGGCTCCCTCCTTAAAATGTCGCCTGCACAGGCCGGGCGCAGCAGGGACGAGCGGACAAATACCGTTACTCCACCCCAAAGGACGCGATGGCGTCCCGCATGTTGCGCCAGTCAGACCGCAGCGCCTCCAGCCGGGTGCGGCCGGCCGGGGTCAGCCGGTAGTATTTCCGATCCGGGCCGCTCCCGCTCGGAGCCATGTACCACTCGGTGCAGCCCTCCCTGCAAAGCCCGCGCAGCAAGGCGTAGATGGCGCTCTCCTGGGTGTCCGGGAAAGCCGCCCGCAGTGGCGCAAGCACCGCATAGCCGTACCTGTCCCCGCCGGCCAGCAGTTGAAGCAGGCACAGCTCCAGCAGCTCCTTTTTCAGCATAGCGCCACCCCTGTTCCGACAAGGCCGGCCACCCCGACAGGGACAAGGCGGGCAAACAGATAGGCCTGAACGGAACCGGGCGCCGCATAGTCCGTGTTGCTATAGCTGAAGGTGAACAGCAGGAACCCGCACATTGCCGCCACCGTGAGAGCCGGGACATATAGCGCCAGCCACCGGCGGTCGCGGCACTTGGCCAGCACGAGGCCGAGCAAAGCGGCCAGGGCGCATGCAATTTCCCCGTCGATCAGCAGCTCCCTGTGCAGCATAATCTGCCAGGATTCGCCCACCGCAGACCCTAAAAACGCCGGGTCTGCGACAGCCAGGGTCCATATCGTTATGCCTATCCCAAAAACCAGCACCGCGGCCGTCGCCGGCAATAGCCGCGCGGACAGTTTGCCGCTCTTCTGCCCGTGCCGCCGGAACCAGCACAGGGACAGAGAAACCCCCACTGCCATCACCAACACGGGATACCACACACAGGAAACAGAAAGGAGGCGGGTCGTGACGCTCCTGCCGTTCCAGACCCATTTGACCAGGAGAAACAGGCCAAAGACCAGAACGGCAAACACCGCCAGCCACCGGCGGTAGGCTTTGCCGTCGGTGAGCAGGCGGGCGGCCTGCGTCGGCCTGCCCAATTCCTCCGCCAGCTTCAGCTCGTCCCGCCCCTCCCGGAAGACAAGCTCCCGATAGTCCGCGATGGCCTCCTCCGACTCCGGGGGCAGCAAACGCCACCGCGCCGCCCAACTGAATTTCTTCAGGTACTGCTCCCTGGTCAGCGGCTTAGTCCGGTTCACTTCGCATTCCTCCAACCCACTAATGATAAAAATATAGTACTGTCAAAATTAAAATACTAAACCGCGCGGAAATTGTCAAGAGGAATTTTGATTGGGCTCCGGCAGCGGCGGGCAATGCGCGATATACGCGGCACCGCCCCGCTTCACAGATTCCGAAGGTACTTCGTTTCGCTATCCCACCGCGGCTTCACCGGCGCCTGTGCACAATCTGCGCAAGAAGCCGTGGACACAAAAAAGCTCCGGGTACGCCGGAGCTTTTTTTGCATCATGCAAAACAGATGGGAGGGAAAACCCGGTTTGCTCGCCGCCCGCGGCTGTGCGCGGAAACGGACGCCGCTCAGTGCAGCCGGCGCAGATTCTCCTCGACCAGATCCCAGAATCGACCCAGATCCAAGCCCATGCCGACCAGCGCGTTGGGCTTTTCGCCGGTTCTGAGGTTGAAATCGCAGACGGTGCGGCCATAGCAGAGCCCCTTGTCGAGGCAGATCTCGACATGCGCGGGCTTGACCTCAAAAATGTCCGGCTCAACCAGATACCCCATCGCCGTCACATCGTGCACGGGGCCGGCCTCCAGCTCATAGACCCGCTGGGTCTCAAACGTGAACCGCATCATGTCCCCAAACAGCTTCCCGGCCTTGTTGCCGATCTTCTCCATCCGCTCGATAACCGCCATGTTCGCAAGCGCCTGGTTGGTCAGGTCGAGCCCCATCATCACAATCGGAATCCCCGAGGTGAACACGACATGCGCCGCTTCGGGGTCGACCAGAATGTTGAATTCGGCCGCGGGGGTGTGGTTCCCAAGCCCGTACGCGCCGCCCATCAGCACGATGCGCTCGATTTTTGAGGCGATGTCCGGCGCAAGCCGAAGCGCCATGCCGATGTTGGACAGGGGGCCGACCGGGACAAGGGTGATCTTCTCCGCGGATTCCCGCAGCGTCCGGATGATGTAGTTGACCGCATGCTCCGGCTCCGCGCTGCGCTTGAGCGGCTGGAACACGGGACCGTCCAGCCCGCTCTCCCCGTGGATATAGTCGGCAATCACCTGATTGCGCACCATCGGCCGATCCATGCCGGCATAAACAGGAATGTCCAAATCGAGATGCTGCACGACATTGAGTGTGTTGACGAGCGTCTTTTTGAGCACCTGGTTGCCCGCAACCGCGCAGATTCCCAGCAGGTCGATCCGCGGGTGCGCCGCCCCAAGCATCAGTGCAATCGCGTCGTCGTGACCGACGTCACAGTCCAGAATAACCTTGATTTTGTCGCTCATTGTTCTTGTACCTCCTGTTTTTTTTCAGTATAATGGACAAAAGCCGCAGGATGATAGGAGAAATCTCCTAATAATCGGGGGAAGCATGAAAATAATTGCGAATGCGGGGCTGCTGCAAGGGTATCTGAGCGCGCCGCCCTATACGGATTATTTTGACGAATCGCTGGGGGAGCACGCCCGGCTTGTCGCGTTTGAGGCCGGGGAGACGGTGATTCGGCAGGATGTATTGCCGGAATACCTCTGCCTGATGCTTTCGGGGCGCTGCTGTGTGCGGGCGCTGTTGGCAAACGGGAAATCGGTTATCCTGCGAACCCTGGAAGCGCCCTGCCTGATTGGGGAAATGGAGCTGATGCGGGAGGTCTCCGCCTTTACGGTCAGGACGCTGGAAAAATGCAGGATGCTGGCCATCCCGATGCGGGTGTGCCGGGAGCGCCTGCCGGACGACGCGCGCTTTTTGCGCCGGCTGTGCTGCGACCTCATCTTCAAGGAGCGCACGGAGGCGTTTTCGCTGCTGCACTCGTTTGCCTATCCGCTGGAAAACCGGCTTGCGCGGTTTATCCTGGACAACCGGCAGGGGAACCGCTTTTTTGAGAAAAAAGTGCTGGTGGCGGAAAGTCTGGGCGTCTCTTACCGGCATTTGAGCAAGGTGCTCGGCGATTTTGTCGAAAAGCAGTATCTGACCAAAACGGGGCTTGTTTACACCATCGCCAACCGGGCTGCGCTGGAGGCGCTGGCGCGGGAGCTGGAGGTGAGCGACCTGCTGGGGGACGCGCAGTAGAACGGCCGGGATGCCGGAGAAGCGCCCGCGCAAAAGCGAACTGCCCGACCCGAGAAGCCGCGTGGGATTGGAGGAACGGCGAACCTCAACCGGGTCTGTTTGGCCTGCCGGCGCAGCTGCCGGGGTCGCCGCCCCAGGCGCGGCGGAACGGTTTGCCGCAGCCGGGACAGTACAGAATAAGCTATATGGGAATGCCGC
>CAZYAV010000007.1:0-43874 GCA_964645785.1 uncultured Oscillospiraceae bacterium | reverse complement strand
GCCGCAGCCGGGACAGTACAGAATAAGCTATATGGGAATGCCGCAGCTCTCCGCCGCGAGCAACAGGCGATTCCGCCCGGCCGTTTGCGGGGTGGCCGCCATCAGAACCGCGGGGTGACGGGATTCACGGCGCTTGCCCAATCCGCCGGACACCGGCACCAGCCGGAAAACGCCGGTTTCCCCTGCCGCCGCGCGCCGAACCGGCCGGTGCAGGCAGGGGAGCGGGCGGCGGGCTTATACAATCCGGTTGAGCGCGTCGATCCGCCGCCGGATGGCTCGCTCGGTCGTGGGGCAGCGTTTGGCGTCGTAGCCGTGCATGGTTCCCGCTGTCTCGTTCAGCTCAACCGGCACACCGCTTTGCCGCAGACTTGCCGCAAACGCGACCCCCTCGTCGTGCAGGCAGTCGAATTCGGCCGTTTCGATATAGGTGGGCGGCATCGCCGCAAGTTCCGCCGCCTCGGCCGGGGAGGTATAGGCGCGGCCGTTCAGGTAAAGCCGCCACATTTTCCGGTTCAGGCGGGCGTTCCACATGGGGGTGTCGGTATAGCGCAGCATGGAAGGCGTCTGCATCCGGCTGTCCAGAACCGGATAGATCAAAAGCTGAAAGCGGGGCTTGACGGCGGATTCCCGCAGCGCCCTTCGGGTGAGGTCGACCGCCAGACACCCGCCCGCCGAATCGCCGCCGACAATGATTTTCTGCGGGTCTACCCCGAGCCTTGCGGCGTTTTGGACGACCCAGCTGTAAGCGCAAAAGCAGTCGTCCAGCCCGGCCGGGTAGGGATGCCCGGGGCACAGCCTGTAATCGACATACACAACCGTGCAGCCGCATTGTTCGGCAAACCGGCGGCAAAGCCTGTAGTGGCAGGTGTATCCCTTGAACGCAAAGCCGCCGCCGTGCAGGTACAGAATCAGCTTGTCGCAAACGCGGTTGACCGGGACAAACAGAACCAGCGGCAGCGCATGGCCGTCCGCCGTGCGGATACGCTCCCGGCGCAGGGTCACGGCGCCGTCGCTTTTAAGCGCGGCGGGCAGCAGCCCGAGCAGCAGGGAGGCCGCCGCAAAGGCGAGCCGGTTGAACGGCGGAAAAAATCTGGCAAACAGACCGTATTCTTTGCTGATCGGATAGGAATGCATAGGCGCTCCTTTCGGGATTGCGGCGGGTGTCGAGACTGCGGAGGTGGAGAAAATGCAGGTGCAGAACCGGGAAATTGACGGCGGCAGAGCCTTCGACTGGGATCGCGCGGCGGCGGATTACGCGAAATACAGGGATATCTATCCCCGGGAATTTTATGACAGGATTCTGCGGCGCGGGCTGTGCGTCCGCGGGCAGCGGGTGCTGGATCTGGGCACGGGGACAGGGGTGCTGCCGCGGAATCTGTACCCATACGGCGCGCAGTGGACGGGGGTGGACAGCGCGCCGGAGCAGATCGAACAGGCAAAGCGCCTGTCTGCCGGGATGGATATCTCGTATTTTCCGGCGGCGGCGGAGGAGATTGATTTTCCGGCGGATTCGTTTGAGGTGGTCACGGCCTGCCAGTGCTTCTGGTATTTTGACCACACGCGGCTGCTGCCGCGGCTGGTGCGGGTGCTGCGGCCGGGCGGGCGTCTGCTGCTGCTGTATATGGCCTGGCTGCCGCTGGAGGACGAAATCGCCGGGGCGAGCGAGCGGCTTGTGCTCCGATTCAACCCGCAGTGGAGCGGCGCGGGGGAGAGAATCCGCCCCATCGCGATACCGGACGGCTATCAAACGCAGTTCCAATTGATTGCGAGCGAGACCTTTGCGCTGGATGTGCGGTTTACCCGGCAAAGCTGGCACGGCCGGATGAAGGCCTGCCGCGGGGTCGGCGCCTCCCTTTCGCCGCCCGAGCTCGCCGCCTGGGAGCGGGAGCATCTGCGCCTGCTCGGCGATATCGCGCCGGATGCGTTTGCGGTAAAGCACTACGGCGCGCTCGCCGAGCTGCGGGTTGTCAAGTGACCCGGCCGTAGGCCGGGTGAAGCGAGCCAAAACGGCGCCGCTGCCCTGAACGCGCGGCGGGGGAACGGCGGCTGCGCCCGAGGCGTAAGGCGGCCTTTTTGTTAGTATACCACAAAATCCCCGCCGGGTAAGGCGCCGCGCGGGGTGGAACTCCCCGCGATTTCGTAGTATGATAGGGGGGTACGACATCCAAGGAGGCAGAGAATGCGGCGTTACCTGAAAAAGCTCGGCATCAACCAAACCCTGTGCGACGAGATTATGCAGTTCCGGGCGCGGTTTGTCCCCGATGAGTCCCCGCGGTCGGCCGCGCCGGCGATTCCGTATTTCGGCGCAAAAACGATGGAGCTTGCCGCGGCGGCGATTTTGCAGGGGGCGAATCTGCTGCTCTGCGGGCCGAAGGCGACCGGGAAAAACGTGATTGCGGAGAATCTCGCCTACCTGTTCGGGCGGCCGGTTTATAATATTTCGTTTCACATCAACACCGACAGCGCCTCGCTGATTGGAGCGGACACCTTTGCGGACGGCGAGGTGCGCCTGCGCAAGGGGCCGGTGACCCTGTGCGCGCAGGCGGGCGGCTTTGGCGTGTTTGACGAGGTGAACATGGCCAAAAACGAGGCGCTTGCCGTGCTGCACGCCGCGCTCGACCACCGCCGGGTGATCGACGTGCCGGGCTATGAGCTGATCCGGCTGCATGAGGCGACGCGGTTTATCGGCACGATGAACTACGGCTATGCGGGCACCCGGGAGCTGAACGAGGCGCTGGTCTCGCGGTTCCTGGTGGTGGAAATGCCCGCGCCGGACGCGGACGTCCTTGCGCGGGTGCTGCGGGAGGTTTACCCCACGCTGCGCCCCGGCGCCTGCGAACAGCTCTGCGGGCTGTTCCTCGACCTTACCGAAAAGAACGAAAACGGCGAGCTCTCCACAAAACCGATCGACCTGCGCGGCCTGATTGGGGCGGTGGGCGTCACGCGGCACGGCGTCGGAGTGCAGGACGCGCTGCGCATGGGGATTGTGAACAAGAGCTTCGACGCCTTTGAAAAGGATATCATCGAGGACGCGATGGCGACCCGAATCCCCGAAGAATGGAAGGCGGCGGATCTGTTTGAGGAGTGAGGGCGAGCTTTCGCTGCGGGCAAAAAACCTCGTCTGGACGGTGAGCGGCAACCATGCGCTCAAGCTGGAAATCAGCGAGACCTCCCTCGGCAAAAACCGGGAACGGTGCCTGTACGAGGCGCTCAAGCTCGGCGGGGCGGAGAAGCTGCTGGGTCTGGAGGAGGTCATGCTCTACAGCATGAAAAAGGGCTTCCTCGGCGCGGACGAGCAGCTGGTGCAGTCGCTCGTCTCGCTTTGCCTGGACTGCGCGGTCTATTCCCGCGTCTGCTCGGAGCGCCCCGGGGCGGCCGGGCTGCGGCGGGACGCGTATGAGGCGGCGATCGACCACGAATTTGCGCGGCTGGCGAGCACACCGCTCGGCGTGCTCGAATACGCGCACATGGCGCGCGCGCTGGGCATCGGCGCGCCGGTTCCGCGGGCGGTGCAGCCCTACGCCGCGCTGCTGGAATCGCTCGACGGGGGCGGCACGGCGGAGATTCTAAGCGCGGCGGACAGAATCTACAATGAATATCTCGACCGCGCGTTTCTCAAAAAGGGGCTGACCCTCGAGCAGGTGCTGGCGGTTACCGTGCAGGAGATGATCGAGGAGGGGTACCTGCAAAGCCCGGACAAGAGCGTGTACCTCAGCGATATGCTGAACCGCGCCGCCCGCGCGGAGCAGGAGGCGGACGGCCGGTCGGACGGGATTTCCACCGAGGCCGTGGAGCTGGACGAGGCGCAGCTGGAAAAAATGGCGCAGTACACCGAGCAGGTGTTCGGCCGCTCGGCGCTGACCCAGGCGGAAAACCTGCAAATGCAGCGGGCGTGCTGCGTGGGGCTGCACGACGGCCGCAGCGTGCACCTCACCGAGGGGCTGCTTGCGGGTGAGCCGGTGAACAGCATCTATTACAAGCTGGCGGACAAGCACCGGCACCACAACGAGATGGCCTATTACGACGCGCACAGGGTGATTAAGCAGAACATCCACAGGCTGGCCGACCTGCTGCGCCGCAGCCTGATCCGCCGCACCGAGCCGGAGCTTGTCGGCTCCTCCTACGGCGCTATCCGGCCGAACCGGCTGTGGCGCGTCGGGCGGGTGCGGGATCCGCGGCTGTTTGTGCGCCGCATTGAATCGGACAGCGCCGGCTTTGTGGTGGACGTGCTGGTGGACGGCAGCGGCTCGCAGAGCAGGCGGCAGGGCGAGGTGGCCGCGCAGGCCTATATCCTGAGCGCGGCGCTCTCCCTTGCGGGGATTCCGCACCGGGTCGCCAGCTACTGCACCTTCTTTGACAGCACGGTTCTGCACCGATTCCGCAATTACGACGACCCGCCCGAGGCGGACTGGCGGGTCTTTCAGTACACGGCAAAGGCGGCAAACCGGGACGGACTTGCCGTCCGCGCCGCCGTGCAGGCGCTTAAGGAGCGGCAGGAGCAGAACAAAATCCTGATTGTGCTGAGCGACGGAAAGCCGAACGATGTCTCGATCAGCAAAGGGCGCGCGCGGATGCAGACGCCCTATGTCGGCGCGGCGGCCGTGGACGACACGGCGCGGGAGATTCGGCAGGTTCGGGCGGGCGGCGTGGCCGTGCTCGGCGTTTTTTCGGGCGACGAGAGCGACCTCGACGCCGAGCGCCGCATTTTCGGCAAGGATTTTGCGTATATCCGCACCCTCGCGACCTTTTCCCATGTGGTGGGGAACTATCTGAACAAATGCATCGACGAGATGTAAAGATAAACACGGCGGGATGCCCCGGCGCGGGCGGAAACGCGCACCGGCCGGCACGCAGACCCGTTGGGGCAATAACAGGCAGGACATTCATAAAGTGCCGCGGAGGATCCGTTTTGACGCGCGCCCGGGGTTCAAAGGCGCCGGGCAGGCGGGCGGCTTGGCGCGCCGCGGCGAACCAGGACACGGCAACAGGGAGGGAATTTTACCATGTTTCGCGAGATGAGAAGAAGCAGACAACAGCTGAGCGAGGCGGAGACAGAGCAGATTTTGCAGCGGGGCACGTCCGGCGTGCTGGCGCTCTCCGGCGACGAGGGGTACCCCTACGCCCTGCCGATCAGCTATCTCTATGCGCACAAAAAGCTCTATTTCCACAGCGCGCTTGAGGGGCACAAGCTGGACGCCATCCGCCGCGACCCCAAGGCGTCGTTCTGCGTAATCGACCGGGACATGATCGACCCGCTGCAGTACACTACTCTTTTTCGCAGCGCGATTGCGTTCGGCAAAATCCGGGTGCTGACCGACGAAGCGGAAAAGCGCGCGGCAATCGACCGGCTGGCGATAAAATACGCGCCGGAGGACACGCAGGCCAACCGCGGGCGAGTCATTGCGCAGGCGTGGGATCGGCTGTGTATGCTGGAGATGACGGTCGAGCACATTTCCGGCAAACAGGGGATTGAACTTGTGGACAAGCCCTGAGCGCAGTCTGCCTTTTGCAGCGGCTTGCCCACGCAGCGGAAGCCCCGGCCGGCAGCTTCAAGCGGCTTGCGCGCCCCGCAGACTGCGCCGCGCGCGCTTCTGTTTTTAGAGCGATCCGCTCGTTTCGCCGCGCTTTTTAATTTCTCTGTGGTTTGTTTGCGGGGGCTTCTTGCTTTAACCTGACTCAACCAAGGCTTGGTTTTAGCCTCAAAGGCACAAAAAGCCGCACCGGCGACCAGCGCAGCCGGTGTGGCTTTGTCCGTTCAATTGTGTTGGCGGCCGCACAACCCGCCATGCGGCCACGGGCTTGCAGCTGCGCCGCGTGCCGCGGCTCAGAACAGGGCGGCAAACACCTCGTCGGGCAGCACGGCGCCCTCGGACGAGACGACGGCGGACGCGACGCGGTTGGCCGTGCGGACGGCGTCGGCCAGCGGCATCCCCTTGGCAAGGCAGGCGATGCACGCGCCGGCGTGGGAATCCCCGGCGCCGATGGTGTCCGCAATGTGCGCGGCGGGGAAGGGGCCGACCCTGGTCAGCTGGCCGTCTTTGAAAAAGGAGGCGCCGCGGCTCCCCTCGGTGATGAGCAGGGTGTTGCGGGTGCGGGCGGCGAGCGCCTGCGCGGCCGCCGCAAGGTCGCGCTGCCGGGTGTATTGGCAGAGCTCGTCCGCGTTCAGGTGCACAACCGGGTGCAGAGCCCAGAGCCGCTCCAGACGGTCGGGCTGGATGAGGCAGATGCGCGGCCCGGGCGCGAAGTAGATCGGCACGTCGCCCGCCCGCGCAAGGAACCGGATGATGTCCTCGCCCGTGCCGTCCTCAATCTCAAAACCGCAGACATAAATCCCGGAAAGGGCGTCCGTGTCAATTTCGTTGAGCCATTTTTCGTAAATCAGATATTCCGCCCCGTGGTTGGAGACAAAGGTTCGCTCGCCCGACCGCTCCACAAAGCAGTAGCAGCAGCCGTTGTCCATTTCCGGGGTGGGCAGGGGGCTGCGCCGCCCCCTTTTCTCGAATTCCGAGCGGATGTAGTCCCCGTAAATCCCGGTGCCGATGGGGGAAAACAGGGTGTACGGGACGCCGAACTGCCGGACGGTTTCCGAGACGTTGTACGCGCACCCACCCAGCGCGGTGGTCTGGCGCTGCACGTTGATATCCTCCGCCGTGACCGGCAGATGGTCGATGTGGATGATAATATCGACGACGGTTGAGCCGATAATCAAAAGCTGCTTCATCATAAACACTCCGATGCTGCGCTGAAATCATATCCCGCCCGCATGACGCGGCGCGGCGGAAAAGGGCAGGCCGCCTGCTTTGATCCGACTTATTGTGGGCACGGCCTGCCGCAATAGGCCGGACAGTGCGGCAGCGCGGGGATACCCGGAGCGCCGAAAAGCCGGCATAGGCGGGAAGCGGGCTACCGGCTGCGCAGTGCGCCGGCCCTGCCCGCGGCCTGCAGCCGGGTTTTAAACCGCCGCGCGGCCGGGCTCAGGGCGCGTCATAGCCGTTCGGGTTTTGGCTCTGCCAGCGCCAGGTGTCGGCGCACATCTCGTCCAGCCCGTATGTTGCCGACCAGCCAAGCTCGTCGCGCGCCCGGGATACGTCGGCGTAGCACCGCGCGATATCCCCCGGCCGCCGCGCGGCAATCCGATAGGGGATTTTGCGGCCGCACGCCCTGGAAAACGCGGCGATGACCTCCAGCACGGAATACCCCCTGCCGGTTCCGAGATTGTAGGTCACAAGGCCGCAGCCGGTTTCCAGCTTTTTGAGCGCGGCGACATGCCCGTCCGCAAGGTCGAGCACGTGGATATAGTCCCGCACGCCGGTGCCGTCCGGCGTGTCGTAATCGTCGCCGAAAACCGAAACCTGCCCGAGCCGGCCGACCGCGACCTGCGCGACATAGGGCAGCAGATTGTTGGGCACGCCAAAGGGATCCTCGCCGATGCGGCCGGACTTGTGCGCGCCGATGGGGTTGAAATAGCGCAGCAGCGCGATGTTGAAGCCGGGGTCGGCCTTGTAAAGGTCGCGCAGCATCTCCTCGATCATCAGCTTGGTGCGGCCGTACGGGTTGGTGGCCGCCAGCGGGAAGGACTCGGTGATCGGCACGCTGGCCGGGTCGCCGTAGACGGTGGCGGAGGAGCTGAACACAAGGCTGCGAACCCCGTGCGCGCGCATCGAGCGCAGCAGGTTGAGGGTTGAAATCAGGTTGTTTGCGTAATAGGCAAGCGGCTTTTCCACCGATTCGCCGACCGCCTTGAGCCCCGCAAAGTGGATCACCGCGCCGATATCGTGCGCGCAGAAAACCGCCTCGCACCGCGCGGGGTCGCAGAGATCCGCCTCGATAAAGGGGATTTTTCGCCCGGCAAGCGCGTCAATCCGCCGCAGCACCTCCGGCTTGCTGTTGGAAAAATTGTCGACAATCACCGGGTCATATCCGGCCGCCGCCAGCGCAAGGACGGTGTGCGAGCCGATATACCCGGCGCCGCCGGTAACAAGAACGGTCATGTCAATCACCTCAATTTTTTGTAAGCTTGTCCGAACCGCCCCGCATAGGCACGCCCGCCGCTGGAGCCGAACCGGCGCGCCGCAGCGGTGCGCCGCGGTCAGGGCAGCGCCGCGATTTTGACGCCGCCGGCCGGCCGGATGTGCAGCGCGGTGCAGCGCCTGGCGCCGAGCGCCGCCTCCACCCCCGCGCAGAAGCGGCTTAGCAGGTCGAGCGGCACAAAGGCCAGCACCGTCCCGGCAAGGCCGCCGCCATGCACCCGGAACGCGCCGCGCCCGCCAAGCAGCGAATCGCAGAGCATCAGCGCAAAGGCGAGCGGCTGCCGCGCCGCTGCACCGCAGGGGATGACGTTTTGCAAATAGGCGGACGAGGAGCGGCCGGATGCGTGGACAAGGGACAGAAAGGCATCAAAATCATCCCGCAGCAGCGCCTCCCGCAGCGCCGCCACCCGCTTGTCCTCCTCAAAGTAATGATAGGCGCGCAGCACGGCGCGGTCGCCGCATTCGGCGCGCAGCGCCGCAAGCCGGGCAAGAAACGCCTGCTCCGGCAGCTCGCGCAGCACCTCCTTGCCAAAGCGGGCGGCCACCGCGCCCATCTCGGCCGGCATGGCGCTGTATTCGTCGCTCAGGTCGGCGTGATCCGCGCCCGAATCCACAACGCACATCGCGTAGCCGTGCGCGGCGGGGTCGAACGGCAGCGGCTCCACCGCCGGCTCGCCGGGCGATTCAAAATCCATATACACCGCGCCGCCGACAGCGCATGCCGTCTGATCCATCAGCCCGCAGCGCTTGCCGAAATAGACGTTTTCGGCGTATTGCCCGATCTGCGCAAGCCGCAGGGGCGGAATGCCGCCGCCGTTGAACAGCTCGTTTAAAATTGTCCCGGCCAGAATCCCGAACGCGGCGGAGGAGGAGAGCCCGCCGCCGCTCGGCACGGCGGAACTTAGATAGGCGTCGAACCCGCCGACGCGGCAACCGAGCTGCGCAAACCGCGCCGCGACGCCGCGCACAATCGCCGCGGAGCCGCCACGCTCGGACGCGACAGGCGCAAGCGCGTCCAGCCGGACGCAGACGGGCGCAAAGCCCTCGCTCCGGACGCGGATGCAGCCCTCCTCGTTCCTGCGCACGGCGGCGAGGATGTCGAGCTGCACGCTGCCAGCGAACACCCGGCCGTGCTGGTGGTCGGTGTGGTTGCCGCAGATTTCGGCGCGGCCGGGCGCGCTGAACAGCGCCTGCGCCCCGCCCGGAAAGCAGGCGGAAAACCCGTCCAGCAGGCGGTCGATCCGCGCGGCCACCGCGCTTTCGGGCTGCTTGCCGTAGAGGGCAGAAAGCGTCCGCGCCGCCTGCGGCGCGCAAAGCGCCCGGTTCCACTCGGTATGTGCAAGGGTCATCCTCCCGCCTCCTTTGCCGCGCGCCGGTAGAATAAAATCCAATTTTATTATAAAGCAAAGCGGGGCGAAAGCAACCGCTAATTTTGCGCACCCGCGCCGGACAGGGCGCCGCGGATACCGATGTGCGCGGCGTGCGTGCCCGGTCGCCGGTCAAAACGGAAAATGCCCTTCGGCACCGGTCATTTCTGTCGCAGATGACAAAAATGAAGAAAAATAAGATTCAGTTTATAGTTGAAAAATACAATAGCAAATGGTATCATATTAGGATAAGAAATATAGACTCTGACGGAGGAAAACATGATAAAACGTACCATTACTCTTGCGGCGGCGGCGCTGCTGGCGGTTCTGCTTTTGGCGGGTTGCGCGCCGAAGGGTGTGCTGGATAAAAATGACCCGGTGACCATCACGGTCTGGCATTATTACAACGGCGCACAGCAGACGGTTTTTGACGAGCTGGTTCGGGAGTTTAACGAAACGGCGGGGGCGGAAAAGGGCATCGTCGTGGAGGCGCAGAACCAGGGCGACGTCAACGGCCTGGCCGACATGGTGCTGCAGGCCGCAACCGGCGTGGCCGGCGCACAGAAGATGCCGGACGTCTTTGCCGCCTATTCCGACACGGCGTTTGAAATCAACAAAATGGGGCTTGCGGCCGAGCTGGATCAGTACATGACCGAGCAGGAGCTTGCGGCGTACATCCCCTCTTTCCTGGACGAGGGGCGGTTTGAGGAAGACGGCGGCGTCAAGCTGTTCCCGATTGCCAAATCGACCGAGGTGTTCGTGCTCAACGCGACCGACTGGCAGACCTTTGCGGACGAGACCGGCGCCTCCACCGACAGCTTCTCCACCTGGGAGGGGATTGCCCGCACGGCGCGGCAGTACTATGAGTGGACGGACGCCCAAACCCCCGAACCGGACGACGGGAAGGCGTTTTTCGGCCGCGACGCGTATGCAAACTACTTCATCATCGGCTCGCTCCAGCTGGGCACCGAGCTGTTTAAGGTGGAGAGCGGCGAGGTCACCTTCCAGATAGACCGCGAGGTTATGCGGCGGCTTTGGGACAATCTGTATGTCCCGTACATCAACGGCTGGTATGGCTCCTACGGCAAATTCCGCAGCGACGACGCGCGGACGGGCGCCATTATTGCGTTTGTCGGCTCGTCGAGCGGCGCGTCCTATTTCCCGTCCGAGGTGACCCGGGAGGACGGCACAAGCTACCCTGTCGAGACGCAGGTGTACCCGCTGCCCAACTTTGAGGGGACGCAGCCGTACGCCGTGCAGCAGGGCGCGGGCATGGTTGTGGTCAAATCGGACGAAAAGCATGAGACGGCCAGCATCGAGTTTTTAAAATGGTTTACCGAGGCGGAGAACAACATCCGCTTTTCCGTCTCGAGCGGATACCTGCCCGTCAAGAGCGAGGCGAACGACGAGGCGCAATTTGAGGCGGTGTTTGCGCTGCCGCAAATGCAGGTCTCCGAGGTGACCCGGCAGACCCTGCTGACCGGTTCGCGGATGACCCGGGACTACACCCTTTACACAAGCCGGGCGTTCGAGAGCGGATACGCCGCGCGCCGGGTTGTCGAATACTCGATGATGGATCTTGTCGCGCAGGATCTGGAGCAGATTGACGCGCTGATGGACGAGGGCATGACCCGTGCCGAGGCGGTGGCGCAGTTTACAACGGACGCGCACTTTGAGCAGTGGCTCGCGTCCCTGACCGACGCGCTTGAATCGGCAAAATAAAGCGAACGCCAACGAGAGGGGGGGGGAAGACGCATGAAGGGACAGCACAAGGTCAAATCAATATTCCGGCGCGTCTTCCTGCCGCTGCTTGCGGTTGTCGCGCTGCAAACGATCCTGTTTGTCGGGATGTTCAATTCAACCGGCGTCATCCGGCGGGTGCAGGAGAACGCCATCGAGTCGCTTACGGAAAAAACCGAGAGCAGAAAGACCTATCTTTACAATGAAATGGCAGGGCGTTGGGCGAACCTGACCGAGGAGGAGCGGGAGATTTCCGGGCTGGTTTTCGACTATCTGCAAAACGCGGGGTACAACCCGCAGGAGATGCAGACGAGCTGGCAGCTGAAAACCCGGATCCTCGAGATGCTCGCGCCCAGGCTGATCGAGATTTTACGGCAAAAACAGACGACCGGGGTGTTCTGCATCCTGGACGGCACCGGCGCCGAGGACGGGGGGCAGTCGCGCGCCGCGTTCTATGTGCGGGATACGGATCCCACGGCTGTCGCGGCAAACAACAGCGACCTGATGGTTGTCCGCGGCGCGCCGCAGCTTGCGCGGGCGCTGAAGCTGTCCCTGAGCAGCGGCTGGCAGGCAAGCTTTGACGCCGGGGAGGAGTCGGCGGATTCAGCCGCGTTCTTTTGGCGCCCGTTGCAGGCAGCCGTGCGCGACCATGCGCAGAGCGGCCGGTATTACAGCTACTGGAGTGGCCGGTTCCGGCTGAACGACGACCCGGCCGAAGAGGAAATTGTCACCTGCACCCTGCCGCTGATCGGCGCCGACGGCACGGTGTACGGCGTGTTTGGAATTGAGCTTGCGGCCGATTATCTCGCGCGGGAGCTTGTGTACGACGAGATTGCGGCGGACAGGCAGGGCGTCTATCTGCTGGGCGTCACAAAGGACGGCGGGTCGACCTACGAGACGGTCTGCCTGAACGGGACGGCGGCCGGGCGGTATCTCGGCGACGGGGAGACGCTGACGCTGGCTGAGACGGAGTACGGCGCGCTGCGCGAGGTCAGCCGGCCTGCTTCCGGGCTGAACGAGCGGGAGCTGTTTGCCTGCGTGCAGCCGCTTGAGCTGTATGCGCGCAACGCCCCGTTTGAGCAGGAGCAGTGGGCGCTGATTTCGATTGTGCCGCAGGATATCCTGCTGGGGTTCGCCAACCAGTTCCAGCGCATTCTGCTGATCTGCATCGCGGCGTCCATCTGCACGGGGATTGTGGCGGCGCTGCTTGCCAGCCGGTCGATTTCCAGGCCGATCCGCAATCTGGCCGACGAGCTGCGCGGGAGCGACCCGGACAGGGAGATTCGGCTGACCCGGATCGACATCCGGGAAATCGACGAGCTGAGCGCGTCGATTGAGGCGCTGAGCATCGAGGTGGCGGAGTCCTCCTCCCGCTTTTCCCAGATTGTCTCGATGGCCGGAATTCCGCTTGGGGTATTTGAATATAACCGCGAAACGGATTCCGCGTTCTGCTCCGAAAGCCTGTTCCAGGTGATGGGCTGGCCAGGGTTCGATTCGGAAAAGACCTCGTACACCGGCGAGGAGCTCGCGGCGCTGTTCGGCAATTTCGGCGCGCAGCTGTATGACAAGGAGGCCGACGTATACCAGATCACCCGCGCGGGGGAGGCGCACCCTGTCTGGCTGCAATTGAGCGTGCAGAACGAAAACGAGATGGTTCTGGGCGCCGTGCTGGATGTGACAAAGGACGTTGCCCAAAAGCGCAAGGTGGAGTATGAGCGCGACTATGACACCCTGACCAACACCCTGAACCGCCGCGGCTTTGAGCGGATGCTGGAAAAGCAGTTCGGCCAGCACAAGGAGGCGCTGGGTGTGGCGGCTCTGGTGATGCTCGACCTGGACAACCTGAAGTATGTCAACGACACCTACGGGCACGATTCGGGCGACAAATACATCAAGACCTTTGCCGAGCAGCTGCGCGGGCTGGAGCGGTACGGCGCGATTGTATCGCGGCGCTCGGGCGACGAATTTAACGTGCTGCTGTACGGGTTCCAAAGCAAGGAGAAAATTCGGGCGGTTCTGCGGGAGCTGTGGCAGTCCATCGCCGCCGCAAGGCTTGTTTTGCCGGACGGCGATTCCTGTAAGATCCGGGCTTCGGCCGGGCTTGCGTGGTATCCGGAGGACTCGCAGTCCTATGCGGAGCTGTTGAAATACGCCGATTTTGCGATGTACACCATCAAGCATTCGGTCAAGGGCGAGATTGCGGAATTCGACCGCGCCGCGTACAACACCGACGCAATCCTGGTCAACGGCGCAGAGGCGCTGACCCGGATGATAGAGGGCGGCCTGGTGCGCTACGCCATGCAGCCGATTGTGGATATGAACGGCGAAATCTACGGCTACGACATGCTCATGCGCCCGCAGGTTCCCGAATTCACGACCCCGTACGACGTGCTGCGGATTGCGCGCGCGCAGTCCAAGCTGCAGCACATCGAACGGCTGACGTGGGAGAAATCGCTCGACTCCTTTGCGCGGCTGCGCCAGGCGGGGCAGGTGCCCGAAAACGCGCGGGTGTTCGTCAGCTCGGTATCCAGCCAGCCGCTGCCCGCCGCGGTGCGCGAGAAGCTGGAACAGACCTACGGCGATCTGCTTGACCATGTGGTCATCGAGCTGACCGAGGGCGGCGCACATGAGAACACGGGGCTGCACACCAAGATCGACATGATCCGCAGCTGGGGCGGCATGATTGCAATAGACGATTTTGGCCCCGGCCACAACACCGAGCTTTCGCTCCTCTCCGCGTCCCCGAATATCCTGAAGCTGGACATCTCGCTCGTCAAGGAGGCGGACAAGGATACGGACAGGCGCAACCTGATCGGCGGCATCGTGACCTATGCGCGCTCGCGCGGAATCCTTGTCCTGGCGGACGGCGTGGAGACGCGCGAGGAGATGTGCTCGCTTGCCGGCCTCGGGGTCGACCTGATGCAGGGCTTCTACATCGCGCGCCCGAGCTTCGAGCCGGAGCCGATTGACGGGGACATCGTCGAGTCCATCCGCTCGGCGGCCGGGGAACACGCGGACGGCTGATTTCGGCAGCCGAATCCGCGCCGGCCGGCTTGATGCGGCCGGGGGCATCGGCTTTGGACAAAACTGTGCCGCCGGTTCTGTGCTTTCTGCGGTGCAGCTTCAGCTCGGCCGGCGGGGCTTTCCGCACAGGATAAAGACGATTGAACTTTTACAGGGCGGCGACGCTTTGCCTGACAAGGGCGGCGCGCCGCCCTGCTTTTTTCTGCCCAAAAGGCGCAGCGCGGTGCAAGGCCGGCGCGCGGCACGGCGCGGCTTGCGGCGGATCCAAACATTCCCTATGCAAAAGGGGTTGACAAATCGGTTTAATAGGTGTAGACTATTCGTAAAGTCTAACGACATTAGACCAAATCCCCGCACAACGAGAAAGGAGGCGGCCGGGATGGAAGAACGGCTTGGAGAGATGGAGGGGCGCTTTGCTGAGTTGATCTGGTCAAAGGCGCCGGTTCAGTCGGGGGAGCTTGTGCGGCTGTGCGCGCAGGCGTTTGCGTGGAAAAAGTCGACGACCTACACCATGCTCAAACGGCTGTGCGCGCGCGGCCTGTTCCAAAACGACGGGGGGACGGTTCGCGTCCTGCTCACGCGGGAGGAATACGATGCGCGTAGGAGCCGCGCGATGATCGAGCAGGATTTTGGCGGGTCGCTGCCGCGGTTTATTGCCGCGTTCACCGGCGGCAGGCTTTCCGCCGAGGATGCGCAGGAGCTGCAAAAGCTGATTGACGCAAGTCGGGAGGAATAGAGGATGGAGCGTGTATTTTTGTCCGTGCTGAACATGTCCCTTGCCGCCGGCGCGGTGATTCTGCTGATTCTGGCTGCGCGGCTGCTGCTGCGCCGCGCGCCGCGGCGGTACGCGTATGCGCTGTGGATGGTGGCGCTCTTCCGGCTGCTGTGCCCGGTTAGCTTTGAGAGCGCGCTCAGCCTGCTCTGGGTCAAGCCGCGCGCGGTTGCGCCCGATATTCTGTACGCCGCCCAGCCACAGATCAACACCGGGCTGCCGGCGGTTGACGCGACGGTCAATGCCGTTTTGCCGCCCGCGGCGCCCACGGCGAGCGTGAACCCGCTGCAGGTGTGGATTTATGTCGGGATGCTGCTGTGGCTTGCGGGCGCCGCGGGGCTGCTGCTTTACAGCGCGGTTTCCTACATCCGGCTTGCGCTGCGGGTGCGCGGCGCCGTCCGGCTGGAGCGCGCCGTGTACGACTGCGGCCGGATCGACACCGCGTTTGTGCTGGGTCTGTTCCGGCCACGCGTCTATCTCCCGGCCGGAATCACCGAGCGGCAGCGGCAGTATATCCTGCTGCACGAGCGCACCCATATCCGGCGGGGCGACCCGTGGATCAAGCTGGTGTGGTATGCGGCGCTCTGCCTGCACTGGTTCAACCCGATTGTCTGGCTTGGGTTTATGCTGATGACCCAGGACATGGAGGCCTCCTGCGACGAGGCGGTGCTGCGCCGGATGCCGGAGGTGCAGGCGGACTACGCGCAGTCGCTGCTTTGCCTGAGCACGGCGCACGGCTCGCTGTACGGCGCGCCGGTCGCATTTGGGGAAAGCGGCGTCAAAAAGCGGATTCAGAATGTCCTGCGCTTCAAAAAGCCGGCCGTGTGGGTCACGGCGGTGGGGATTGCGGCCGTCGCGGTGCTGACGGTCTGCCTTGCGGCCAACCCCCGCACAAGCGCGCTCACCCAGCCGACCGAGGAGGAGCTGGCGCTTGCGCTGTCCTTCCGGCAGGCGGACAATGAGGCGGACTATGCGCAGCACCGGGACGCGGGATCGTTCTGCCTGACCGAGATTGACGTGCTGCATGTCGAGCGCGGGCAGGACAGGCTTGCGCTTTTCCTCTGGGAGCGCGCGGGACAGTTCGCCCAAACGGAGACGGACAGCTGGGTGGAGGACGGCGGCCACAGCATCCCCTGCAGGCTCACCCTGCGGCGCACGGACACCGGCTGGGAGCAGGAGGCGGTTGAATATGCCGGGGACGGAACCCGCTACCAGCCTTCGGTGGAGGCGTTTTGTGTGGATTTTGAGCAAAAGCCGATCGGCGGGCTTGCAGAAACGATGCTGGATTATCCCGACAGCCCGGCATACCAGCAGCTCAACGCGCGGTTTGAGGAAAAGGCCGGGCGCGTGATGCAGGGGGAGGCGCCGCCGTTTTCAAGCGCGCAGAGCGCGGCGCGCGCCCTGTACGAGCAGGCGTTCCAGAACTCCCTGATGAACGGGGACATGCGCTTGCTCTCCATGTCCGTGCTGCCAAAGGCGGAGGCGGAGGCGCTGCCCTTTGTGCGCAATGCGCAGGCGAGCGAGAACGGGACGTTCGCGGTTGTGCGGGTTGACAGCGAGGCCGGCGGGGCGCAGACCGCGCAGTATATCCTGGTTCAGGACAGGGGAGACGGACTGTATACCGCGCGCGGCGTCTTTGCGCTTGACGGAACCGCGCTCGCCGCAGGCAGTACGGCACAGCCGGCTCCTGCGCTGTACGGTTCGCTCCGGCTGCCGGTGGACGAACCGATATTCGTCACCGCGTCCTTTGGCTGGAGAACCCTCATGGGGAGGATGCAGCTGCACACCGGCATCGACTATGCCGGCGCGGACTGCTTTGGCAAAAACGTTTACGCCGCGGCGGACGGCGAGGTCACCTTTGCCGGGGAAGAGGAGGCGTACGGAAATTCAATCCGCATCCTGCACCCAAACGGGCTGGAGACGCTTTATGCGCACAACGCGGAGAATCTCGTGTGCGCCGGGGACAGAGTAAACCAGGGGCAGGCCATTGCGACAATCGGCAGCAGCGGGTCTGCGACAGGGCCGCAGCTGCATTTCGAGGTGCGCCGCGACGGCGTGCCGGAGGATCCCAACCTGTATTTGCAGGGCGCCGTCTCGCCGGACGCACCGCTGCTGGAGCTGCCGGTCGTCAAATACACCGGCATCGCGCAGGGCTTCTCCATTCGGCATCCAGGGGTGAGCTTTGCGGCGAGTGAAGGCACGGCGGTTGTCGCAGCCGCTGCGGGGACGGTCGTCTTTGCGGGCGAGGGCGGCGGCCAGGAGGACTCGGCCTATGGCCTGTATGTCCTGCTCGACCACGGGGACGGGCTGTGCACCCTGTATGCGCACAATGCCGAGCTGCTTGTGCAGGCGGGGGAAACCGTCGCGCAGGGGGACGCCATCGCGCGGGTGGGCGCGACCGGCCGGGTGTCCGAGCCTCAGCTGTACTTTGCGGTGACCCGGGACGGCGTTTCGGTTGATCCGACGGCATATCTTACACAAAACACAATTTAAGTATCCATATGGCAAAGCGCCCCCTGCAGCAGGGGGCGCTTTTGTCCGGTAAAATACGGGAACAAACAGGGAGAGGCGCGTATCGCATGTGCGCGCCGGGCGCAAGTCCGTAAGCGGGTACGGGGAAATCGCAGCAGCCGTGCGGCAGCCGGGAACGCTGCCGCGGCATGGGCACGCGTTTTGCGGCATCCGGGCGGGAAAAGCCGCATAGAACCCCTGCGAATAACAGTCCGCATTCCCCGGCGGCATCCGCAGGCCGCCTGCTTTAAACCGTCAGAATATGCAGACAGCTGGGGAGACGGAATCGCCGCAGCGCGATTCCGCGCCGCAAATGCAGGAGGATTGACGCCGCCCCCGCGATTGGATAGTATGGAAGTGAGAGAGCAAGCGCAGAGCCGGGAAAGGGCGAGGTACCGGGCGCGGGAGCCGGAGACCGGCCGGCCAAAATCCATGCCGAACGCCGCAGGCCGCCCGGGCAAAACGCCGCACGGCGGGCTTGGCGCGCGAACGGGGAAACCGCCTTACATCAGCGGGGCGAACAGCCGCAGCACCGCACGCAGCAGGCGCTTTGCCGCGCCGACCTGCCGGCAGTCCTCCAGCGTCACAAGGCGGCAGTGGGGCAGCATTTCGCAAAAATCGTCCCGAACCTGGGGAACGGCGGCGGTGCGGCACATCCACACGGCGCACTCATAGTGCAGATAGAGGCTGCGGTAATCGAGGTTGACGCTGCCGACCACGGCGAGCGCATCGTCCGCCACAAAGGTTTTGCTGTGGATAAAGCCGGGCGTATAGGTGTAGATCCGCACGCCCGCCCGGGTCAGCGGCTCGAAGTGGGAGGTCGTCACCGAATAGACATACCATTTGTCCGGGATGCCGGGCACAATCAGCCGCACATCGACGCCGCGTTTGGAAGCGAACATGAGCGCGCAGGACAGCTCCTCGTCGAGCACAAGGTACGGGGTTGTGATGTAGAGATAGCGGGTTGCGCTGTTGATTACATCGAGATAGACGCTTGCGCTGACGGGCTCGTCGTCCAGCGGAGAGTCGCCGTATGGCGCGACAAAGCCGTCCGGCTCAAAGGCCGCGCCAGCCTGCGGAACCGGGCGGAACGCGTCGTAGTCCGGCGTCTCGGCGCCGGACAGATGCCACATCTGCAAAAACATGACCGCAAAGGTGTACGCGGCCTCCCCGCGCAGCAGCACCGCGGAGTCCTTCCAATGGCCGAACCGCTCCTCTACGTTGATATACTCATCCGCGAGATTGACCCCGCCGCAGATGGCGGAAACCCCGTCCACCACGCAGATTTTGCGGTGATCCCGGTTGTTTTGCAGCACCGAAAGGAAGGGCACAAACGGGCTGAACACCCGGGACTGAATCCCAAAGGAGCGCAGCTTGCGGAAATATTTATAGGGCAGCACCGACCCGCTGCCGACCCCGTCGTACAGCACCCGCACATCCACCCCCTGCGTGGCCTTTTGCTTGAGGATTTCGAGCACGCGTTCCCACATCGCGCCCTCTTTGATGATGAAATATTCCAAAAAGATATAGCGCTCGGCCTTTTGCAGCTCGTCCAGCATGGCCGCCCACTTTTCCTCCCCGGTGGAAAGATAGGCGGTCGCGGTTCGGCCGCTGACCGGATAACCGCCAAGCCGGTGCAGATAGCCCGCGATGTCCGCCTGCGCCGGCTCATCGTGCTCGATAGCCTGCACAACCTCCGGCGGCTGGGCAAGATACGGCGCCGAGGCGTCCCGCACCTGCTTTGCGCGCTTTTTGTATTGATTTGTGAGCTTCTGCGCCTGCACAATCAGATAAAACAGGCCGCCGAACAGGGGAAACAGCAGGATGGGGACAATCCAGGCAAGCTTGTAGGTCGGATTCTGGTGGTTGACAATCAGGTGCAGGACGACGACAACACTCAAAATATGCAGCAGAGACGACCAGAAGTAATAGCCCCGAATCTGCAAAATACCCGCAACCAGAAGGGCGATTTGGGCAAACAGCAGGACGAGGACGATGAACATCTGGTTGAGAATGCGCTTGAAGAATTTGCTGACCGACGATTCCTCGCGCAGCTGCGTCAGCCGCGCGAATGCGCGAATCTGCTTGATTCGCTCCCATTTTTGATGCGCTGATTGCTTCATAGGATCCCTTTTCCTGCCCGCGGGCTTCTGCACGCCGACTGTGCCGGCAGAACCGCCCGGCGCGAGCCGCTTCATTAAACAAAACCGGCGGGCTTTTGCTGCTATTATTTTATCCTTTGCAAAAATTCCCGTCAATAAACCTGCTGTGCATGAAACGACGCACCGCGCCGCTTTTTTTCAACGCCATTCGGTTCCGGCTCCGGCAAAATGGGAGGCGGCCGGGAACCCCACGCGGGCAGGGCGGGGTCGGGCGGTTGCGGGCGGCCGGAATGGGGCGGTAGCCGGGGGTCGGCAGAAAACGGCTGTCTGTTTGCGGGCGCCGGCGTGGCCTTGCGGGACGGCTCCGCGGCTATGTGCGCCTGCCCGGGTTCGGAGAGCGGGGGGACTTGCCGCCCGGCAGCCCGGCGATTGTTATCGGCTGTTACACCCCCAAAAGAGGACGAAAGCAGCTCTGTTCCGCAGGCCGCCGGTGAAATCGCGTGCGGCGCCGGCAGGTTCCGAAAGGGGACTGCCGCCGCGTCATTTAAGTTCATTGTGCAAAATAACGGAAAGTCATAGGAGTTTTCCCGGACACACCCCCACGGAATTCGCTGTTTGTTTGTGCAAATGTCTGAATTTTTTGCGCACGAAATATATTTCGTGGCTCAGAAAGCAAAAATAACATAGAATTTTAATGTAGGGAGTGAGAATGATGAGCGTTCGTGACAGATTTGCACAGGATCTGCGGAATGCGAGAAAACAGCGCGGCCTTTCCCAGGACAAGGCGTCCGAGCTGTGCGGCATTTCGGTTCGTCAGCTGCAAAACCTGGAAGCGGGCGACGCACTTCCGAACCTTGAGACGGCGCTGCAGATTGCTTACGCGTTTGACTTAAGCCTTGACGCCATGTGCGATGAGGAGGACGTTCGGCAGAGGGCGCGCAAAAACCGCTTGTAGAGCTTGCAGAAAATCCCCTGCACCCCGGACGGGGTCAATTTGTTAAAATCAATGAGCCCACACGCCGCCCCCGGCTGCTCTGTGCAGCCGGGGGCGGCGTTGCGCTGTTCAGTTCCTTTTTCCACCTCTCCCGCCTGAAAGCGCAAAGGAATTTGCGGGCAGCACTTGACGAATTGCTTTTTTTTCGGTATTATAATTAGGCACGTTACAGTTGAATGCACAGTATGGAGAAGTCGCCTAGTCCGGCCGAGGGCGCACGATTGGAAATCGTGTAGGTGGTAAAACGCCTCGAGGGTTCAAATCCCTCCTTCTCCGCCACAAAGGTGCAGTAGCAATGATACAATTTGCTACTGCACCTTTTAATTTTTCCTATTGAATAGTTCTTGATATAAAGCTAAAAGCGAGGTTAGTGGGTTCAAGTCAGAACCTGCCAACCTCGCTTTTTTTGTATATAGGGTTTCCGAGCAACTGCCGCCGCCAGAAAAAGTGAACCCACTCTGCCTAACCTTTTAATTTTTCATAGAATAATTAAAAGGTTCAAGAAAAAATTAAAAGGTTATAGAGATAGTATCCTACACACACAATCCACGTGGAGGCAGTAGCATTGATGACGAGAACCGACGCCGGAAAAGGCTGAAATGTACTGAAATAAAGGGATTCCGGGGTCTGCCCTCAAAAACCGGAGGCAGCTCGGAATCCCTTTCATACTTTTTCATCGTCTAACCTGCACTCCGAAAAAGCCGAATTACGAGACTATGGGTTAGATAATTGCGTGGCGAGGCTAAAGGTTAGATATAAAAGAGGATAACAACAAATTACAATAAACAGCATATAACGATAAATTTTCACAAGAAACGTATTGAAAATCGCACCAAATCGTGCTATACTAAAATGGTTATATGGGTTAGATTGCGATTAAGGAGGTTGCCCCCCATGGCCGAACTAACAAACGATAAGTGGATTAATATTGAAGAAGCTGCCGAATACCTTGGAGTTAAACCTGCCACCATCCGTGACTGGATTCGCAAAGGAAAAGGTATTCCCGCTCAAAAGATAGGAAAACAGTGGAAATTCAAATGCTCTGAACTTGATGAGTGGGTAAAAAGCGGCAAGAGCGCAATAGAGTAAATGAAGGCGATAGGATAATGAAGTATCAGTATAAACGAATGGATGGCGTCTTACAAAGAATAATAACCTTTGAGAATGGCGGTACATATTCGTCCGAAATAGAATTAGATAATGCACCGGGGGTTGATAGAACGTCTGATGAAAGTGCTTTCGATCAATATTGGCTCAGGAGCAAAGTGACTCCGGGTACTTCATTCGACAGAGGAGATATTAGGGTCGTTGATCTGTTCTGTGGTTGTGGTGGATTGACGCTCGGTATCGCTGAAGCTTGTCGAGCGTTAGAGTATAATTTCGTATCTGTTCTTGCTGCGGATATGGCACCGGCAGCTTTGGAACTGTATCGAAAGAATTTCAATCCTGCGGTAGTAATTTCTGATCCAATAGAACAGTACATTGATTCAGAACTTGGAGATCCATTATCTGAGAAAGAAAAACGGTTCTGTGAATTAACAGGCGCAATCGATATTCTTATTGGAGGTCCGCCGTGTCAGGGTAACTCTGATTTGAACAATCACACAAGAAGAAGTGACCCGCGAAATTTGCTCTATCTTCGCATGATTAGGTGTGTGGAAATAACAAGACCGAGATTCCTTATTATTGAAAATGTTCCTGGCGTCCAGCACGATACGCATAATGTTGTCGATATCGCAAAAGCAGAACTGATAAAGCTCGGCTATAGTGTTGATTCCAGCGTGATTAACATGTCAGATATAGGAGTTCCGCAAAAAAGGAAACGTTTCTTTCTAATAGCCTCAAGAGAAAAGAATGTCAGTATCCCAAGGGCTACTGAACTTCACAAGACGGCGGAAAAAACGGTTCAATGGGCCATTGAAGACCTACTGGACATCCAAAACGATACAGTATTTGATACTCCTGCGAACTCGTCCGCTACTAACAAGAAACGAATAGACTATCTTTTTGATAATAACCTGTATGACTTGCCAAACAGCGAGAGGCCTGACTGCCATCGTCTCAAAAAGCATAGTTATACATCTGTATATGGAAGAATGTTTTGGGATATGCCTTCGCCCACTATTACCGGCGGATTTGGCTCAAATGGACAGGGACGTTTTGTGCATCCTAAATGTCGCAGGACACTAACGCCACATGAAGCAGCAAGAATACAGTTTTTCCCTGATTATTTCAATTTTGAAGGGGTGAAACGTAGAGAATTGCAGCAAATAATCGGGAATGCGGTTCCTTCAAAAGCCAGTTATGTCTTGGGAATCGAGTTTCTTGGAGAAGCAGAGGGTTGATTGTAATGAGTAAAGAATTGTCAATAGCCGCTTTCTTCGCTGGAATCGGTGGCATTGAAGAAGGATTTCATTCAGAAGGATGTAAGACGGTGTTCTTTTGCGAAAAAGATGAACGCGCAAAAGCAGTGCTCTCTTATCATTATCCTGATGTGCCAATTGCTGATGATATTACTACAGTAACCTCAATTCCAAAGGTTGACATCGTTACTGCTGGTTTTCCGTGTCAAGATTTGAGTCAAGCGGGGTTAAAAAAAGGCATTGATGGAAATCAATCAAGCCTTGTTCAACATCTATTTAGAATCCTTAATTCTCTTGAGGACTCTAATTTACCAGAATGGCTCATTATTGAGAATGTGTCATATATGATCAGTCTGGATTCCGGCAATGCAATAAAATATCTAATCTCGGAAATTGAAAAACTGGGGTATTCATGGGGATATCGTGTTGTCGACGCGCGTTCGTTTGGGGTGCCGCAAAGGAGGCTGCGACTCCTTTTAGTTGCTTCAAGGAATCACAATGTTTGCGATGTGCTTTTTTCACAGGATGTGAAAACGCCACCTGTGAATGACACTATTGGCGAAATAAACGAAAACCTCTTGTATGGGTTTTATTGGACGGAGGGAAAACTCGGACTTGGGTGGACAGTTGATGCTGTTCCCACTCTTAAAATCGGGTCTAAGATTGGAATTCCTTCTCCTCCGGCGATTTGGATTCCGAAGGAAAACTTCTTCGGTACACCCGAGATTAGGGATGCTGAAAGATTACAAGGATTCACTTCCGATTGGACTCTCCCCGCAATGGATCTGCCAAAGCCCAAACGCGGAGATCGTTGGCATTTGGTTGGAAATGCCGTTTGTGTAAATATGTCCCGGTGGTTGGCGCATTCCTTAATCAATCCAGGATCATTTGATGATAGGCTTGCAAAAAAAATAAACCGAAAAAAGTGGCCCAAAGCTGCGTTCGGCTATAATGGGCAGGTGTTTGAAGTGGATGTAGGTACTTGGCCTGTGGATAACAGGCCTCCGCATCTGGAAGAGTATCTGGAATATCCATTAAAACCTCTTACGGAAAAAGGTCTTAGAGGATTTTACTCAAGAGCTGTTTCTTCTGAATTGATAAATTATCCGTCACGGTTTATTGAATCTATGGAGATTTTTCTTAAGAACAAGGAGGAAGGCACTATATGAGTTATGCTGATGATTTCAATAATGAACTACACTCCATTGAAAGCCGCTTCGCCGGTGGTCTAAGTAATACAAGCACTAAGAAGTTTGACAACCTTATTAAAATCGTTGCCGACTTCACTCAGCTTGAAGAAGAAAAAATTTATA
Organism: uncultured Oscillospiraceae bacterium; assembly: GCA_964645785.1. Lineage (GTDB taxonomy): Bacteria > Bacillota > Clostridia > Oscillospirales > Ruminococcaceae > CALWZE01. Next base: position 19,658 of record CAZYAV010000007.1, on the reverse strand, counting down.
TTACTGCTGCGACATCAAGAGCAAGTAATCTATGGAATCGACTTGCTCAAGGTAAGCCGTTAACCCAGCATTTTTCGTTTGCATTGGGCATCATCGATGCCGAAGACCTTCAGGGCGGCATCTCTCCAGCCAGCCGATTCATTGGTCCCGGTGTTGGGCACTATGATGCTATTGCACTTGCAGTCAGGAGGGGCGATAAATGGGTTATAGGTGCAGTTCTTGACAGTGATCGGTTGCCAATTTATGATCGAATTGCGACTGCTTTCCCTGATGTTGAGATTACTCATGAGGTGCAGAACATTCCTATTGATAATACAGATTTGTTATTTGCCTGGTATGTCGGAACAACCGGCAACAATGCTGATGGTCAGTGGACGGACTTCTCCGACGAATACATTGATAACGGCATCTGGGTAAATGGTTGGGATGACAAGTTTATTGACGTTGTTAAATCAATTGCTGTTGGAGATCGTATTGCGATAAAATCCACCTTTACGCAGAAGAAGAACCTCCCTTTTGATAATCATGGCAAGACGGTCGGCGCTATGAGAATCAAAGCTATCGGTACTGTTACAGAAAACGCTGGTGACGGCAAAACAATCAAGGTGGATTGGACTCGTCTTGATCCGTTCAAGACATGGTTCGGCCCCGGTGTCTTGCGTGAGGCTATTCACCGTGTCGATGCTTCTGACGGTTACATCAAGAAGCAACTGCTCGCATTTACCTTCGGCGATGAAGAGCAAGACTATTCTTTGTGCGAAGAAAAGTATAGTGATGATATTGATCAGACCGCTGGTGTTGATGAGATGCCAGACGATGCTGTAGAAGATGATATGGATGTGGCGACTTCTACCGGTGATTCAGAAACCGCAAAGAAGAAAACCTGTCTTGAAGTAGTGCGGACGCCAAGAGTAAACCTTATTCATCCGCTGAACTTCATTATCTATGGAGCCCCTGGTACTGGAAAAACATATTCAACCGCAGAATATGCCCTTGCCATAATTGAGAACCGTGCAGTAGATACCCGGCGGAAATCATATGAAGAACGCAAAGCGGTAATGGTTGCATATAACGATTATGTTCGCAAAGGCCAGATAGTCTTCACAACATTCCATCAAAGCTACGGCTATGAAGAGTTTATCCAGGGGCTTCGTCCTGATACCAAATCGGGTAAGATGGCCTTCATAACTGTTGACGGTGTGTTCAAGCGCATTGCAGATGATGCCCTTGATAATCATGAGAAGAACTATGTCATCATCATTGATGAAATCAACCGTGCCAACATCTCCAAGGTGTTTGGCGAGTTAATCACTCTGATTGAAAGCGACAAGCGTTGGGGCGAAGTCAACGAAACCTGCGCGACACTCCAATCCGGCGACATCTTTGCTGTGCCTAACAATCTTTATATTGTCGGCACAATGAACTCCGCAGACAAGTCGATTTCCCTGATTGATGCCGCTTTACGGCGCAGATTTGAATTCATTGAGCAGTATCCGAATGCCTCGCTTGTTGACGATCCCACTCTCCGCAATGTACTTTCGAAAATCAACACGATTCTGGCTGATTCGCTTGAGAGCTCTGATCTGTTGATTGGTCACTCCTATTTTATGGGGAAAACGGTGGATGACCTCTGCGCGATTCTGAACAACAGCATCATTCCGCTCTTGTATGAGTATTATTACGATAACAAGAAAAAGGTAATCGGAGTATTGACTGATGCGCTCAAAGATTTGGGCATCAAAATTGTGGATGATAAGATCAGCAGGGTTCGTGTTGAAAAGGCGGATGTTCAAGAATGATACTGAGCAGATATGAAGAAACGGCAATAAGGAATTCATCTCTTCCGCCCTCCTGGAGATCCCAGAAAGGGCTTGAAGAATTGGAGGACTTTTTGCAGCACAATTGGGATCAACGGGCAGTTTTCTATGATGATGGTCGCTTTGATACCAAACAGCAGTTTCTTGCGTTCACAGGCAGAGGCGAAGTACGTACCAAGAACTATATCGGGACGATTGCGTTTGCTGGCGAGCAGCTGAATATCTATCCGAAAATGTTCCGAACGGAGGCCGAGGATCAGGAAACTGAAGATCTTACTCAAAGCCATTTGATGAAAAACCTCATTCGATGGCTGGAGTATTGTAACAGGGTATCATATCCGTTCATCAACATTTCTACAGAACTAAGTGAAGCTGAGGATCTCCGGGAACTGTTCATCACTTTGTATGTGGGATATGTCCGTGCTGCCATAGAGCGCGGCTTGTATTACCAGTATGTTGAGGAAACCGAAGACATCTCCCATATCAAGGGCAAATTTGATTTTGCAGATTATATCGTGCGAAAAATACCCAACGGAATGAGCAATAAGTTCCGCTGTTCCTATTCCACGTTTGAATTTGATAACTGGGTCAACCGAGTCATCAAGTATACCTGCAAGCAGATTATCAACTCGACCTCAAAACGGAATCAAAACGCGATTCGGCATATTCTGGTGAAGCTGGGTGAGGTTTCCGATGTGCAGTGTACGCCAAGTGACTGCGATCGCGTCCGTCTCAGTAAGATGCATAGCAACTATCGCATCATTCTCAGCATGAGCAAAATGTTCCTGCTAAACAAGACTTCCGGCTTGACGATGGATATCAACGAATCCTTCTGCTTCCTCTTCCCGACAGAACTTCTATTTGAAGGCTTTATCGGCGGGTTTATGCAGGAAGTTGTTGAAGATTGCGGCGGCAGAGTCCGTCTGCAACAAAGCGATATGCACTTGATTGAGGATATCCAATATGCTGGACAATCTCTCGGTGCTGCATTTACCATGCGCCATGATATTCTTGTGGAACTGAACGGCAAAGTCTTTATTCTTGATACTAAGTACAAGCAAGTTGCTCGTTTTGAAGGAGACACAGAAACTGTCAGAAAGGTCGTCAGCGAAGAACCGAAACAGACGGATATCTACCAGGTCTGCGAATATGCCCGGAAACGCAATGTCTCTGACGTATACCTTCTCTATCCTATGTATCGGTATGAGGATGCAGAGCCGCACTATCCTGTCGGCAAGAGTCAGAGTGAATCCGGTGATATCAATATTCACTTCATTCGACTTCCGTTTATCTTTGAGGAAGATGAGAGTCAAGTAAAAACGCAGCTGACAGCTGTGATTAAGCGGATTTTTGAAATATAGGAATCAACTGGAAGGAGGCAAAGACCGATGAAGAAGCTGTGCTTCGGAACGCTGCTCAACCTGGTTTACCAGGCAAAGGGTCAGGGCGTTACATACAAGAGCATATGTGACGCGGTTTTCAGCGCATACGGCTGCGCTGATACCACTAACCGGGACAGTTCTTTGCCTCCACACTTGAAAAGCGGACATGACAATGTTCCGCCCGATGTTATCGATGCCGCGAGGGCAATAACATATGAAGACGCTGTTATCGCCTTTGATAGCGGCGTTGTTGGACTTATCGCGGAAGCAAATGCAAAACAGTTCATATACGCTGTCAAAGCTGTCCTCCGAGAAGATGACGTACCCGACGATACGCTTATAGGCAGTGTTGCCGGATTTGAGAAAAGCGCTATCCTCAAGCGTAACAAATTTATTATGGCTCCGCTGATGGCCTCTCTTTTTCGGTATGCCATAGTTGACGTTTCCAACGCTGACTGCGCCGACTCTCTGAAGAGCTTTGAAAAGAACTATCTTACTTCGGTCGATTCAAGTGGACAGCTGTTTATCGATCCGCTGCCCTCTGAAGATGAGGCTGAAGAGGAAGAGACTTCTCCTCTTCAGAGGACGATTGACGACGGCACCTTCGGAAGAACATTTAAAAAGATCTCTTCGGTCATTGTTTCCGGGCTCATGCACACGTCTACAGCAAACATCTACTGTGCCGATCCCAACAACGGTAAACTGCGCTTCAAGCGGATCAAGGAGTTCCTGGCGGACAATATCGGAACCTATGTTTTCTCAAGATCGAAGGTGGACAGTTTCAAAGGGAGACCTGTCGGAGCCATTGGTACACAGGCGCTCATTGAGTTTAAAAAGGCGTATGGCACAAGTGCCGATACGGTGCTTGGCGAACTGATGCTTTATGTTTTCCTTGAGCAAGAACTGAATGCACCGAAGATCATGTCAAAGATCGAATTCTCGCAGCACACCGGGCTTGCGAGTAAGAGCGACGGCATCCATCTTCTCGCCACTACAGAACACGGATGTCCCTTCAATCAGCTCGTTTTCGGCACGTCGAATATCGAAGGCGATCTGAATGCCGCTGTTGACCGTGCCTTTGAAAGGATTGTGTCCATAGAGCAGAATGCAGACAGTGAGTTTAAAACCGTCGAAAATACCGCATACGGTCTGATGTTTGACAACAGCACCGTGGAATATTTACGGGATGTGATGGTTCCGAGAAAGCAGTTTCAGTACAAGCCGGATATGGCGTTCGGTCTGTTTCTTGGCTATTCTCTGAAAATAGATCCGCCTGTTACTGATCCGGCACTGTACAGATCGGCGGCAGAGGAACAGCTGAAGCAGGATGTTGAATCCGTCAAGAGCTATATTGCTGACACGATGAAGCGGCACAATCTGGAGGGATATACTTTTTACTGCTATGTTCTACCGTTCAATGATGCGCCAAATGAAAAAACAAGTCTTATTGATGAAATGCTGGAGGGTCGCTGATGAAATATGTTCCTAAAACGGCCTCCTTGGCTGAAGCAATCTACCGTGACATTGATAAAAACGAGTATCTCAACGAAATCTATGAGGCGCTACTGTACAATTATTCGATAGACCTTTTCGGGCTTGACCGACCGCAGAAACAGGTTCAGATCAAGGATGCGCTCCGCTTTGCTGATCTTCTTTCAAAATCCACATATGCGCCCACTGCGGACAGGGATCACCAGTGGGGACAGGAAATCGCAACACTTCTTCACCTTGTTTACCCGCAGGATGAAGCCGTAAAGTATTATCTCGGTTCTGTTTTATCTGCCGTTGGAAATTATCGAGGACTTAAGGCACCCGCAGTCGGCGGGTACAAGAGTGCGGATGTTCTGGACGGCATTTTTTATGAGTTTGACAAAGAGAGCCACCTGATTCCGGGACGGGTCGGTGAATACTTCTTTCATGATCAGAAAAGCGTGTATGATAGGCTGGGAGATCCGTACTTCAGCTATTCCGGTCCTACCTCAATGGGTAAGTCCTTTGTTGTACAGACATACATAAAAGAGCAGATTGAAAAAGGTTCCACAGGAAATTATGCCATCCTCGTTCCGACGAAGGCTCTTATAAACGAGGTTAGAAGCAATATGTTCGACGGCCTGCAGGACGAGCTGACCGCCAGAAACTACAGGGTCGTCAGTGCGATAGGAGAAATATATCTTCAGCAGGATCACCATTTCATTTTCATAATGACCCCGGAACGTATGCATCACCTTCTGATTGAGCGCCCCGACATGAACATTGATTTCGTGTTTGTGGATGAGGCACATAAGATTTCGGAGCGCGGTGGCCGCGGCAGTTATTATTATAAGGTCATTCCGCAACTGAGACGACTGGAGAAGCCGCCCACAGTTATTTTCGCTTCTCCCAATATTCCCAATCCTGAGATATATCTCCGTACAATCCCCGGTGTCCGGCCGAGCAAGGTGCAGCGTCTTGCATCGCGTTTTACTCCTGTCAGCCAGTTCAAATTCTTTATGGATCTTCCGAACAACAGAATGTGTATCCATAATGAGCATAAAAAGAGCCTTGAGTATGTATATCGCGTGCCAACGGACATGTCACTGGCGAAAATCATCCACAGGGTCGGCAGGGGCAAGCAGAATGTTGTATACTGTAGCGCACGGCAGAAGGTCGTAGATTTTGCGATGGAATATGCAAAGAGTCTGCAGCCGCTGAACAACCCCAACCTTACAAAACTGGCAAATGACATCAAAAACGATGTCCACAGAGAGTGCTACCTCGCAGAGCTTATTGAAAAAGGCGTTGCTTATCATGTGGGCTATCTGCCCGCGAATATACGCCTGCGTATCGAGCAGAGCTTTGAAGATGGCGACCTTCGCACCATTTTCTGCACAAGCACCCTTGTTGAGGGCGTCAACCTGCCTGCCGACAATCTGTTCATCACAAGCTACCGGAACGGAACCACCAATATGGACGAAGTCGAGTTCCGAAACCTTGTAGGGCGTGTTGGACGTATAAAATACAATCTTTTCGGTAATGTGTTTCTTCTCCGCATGGATTCAAGCCTTACGGAAAAGCAGTATGAGCGGCTTCTCAACAATGATGTGCCTGAACAGAAGCTGTCTTTCGACCTTGACGAAAACAGATCGCATTATCCGGCGCTTGTAAATGATCTTGTGCGCGGTGATATAGAGATGAGCACCTGTCATGCGGAAGCAACCGACCGTGATTTTGACGCTCTCCGGAAAATGGCTCTTATCATAATGAATGATTACGCTGCCGGTATTGATTCGCCACTGACGGAAATGTTTGAAGAGTATGTCACCTCAGGGCAGAAGTCTACAATCATGAAGAACTTCCCGCCGGAAAAGACGAGCAATGATATAACCCTTTCATATGACCAGGCATTTACACTTTCCGAGGTAATCAAACAGGGCGCTAAATATCCCGAGTTGAAAGGCGAAAACGACGATGTTGATTTCAACGAGCTTGTCAGATTTCTCGGAATGCTCAGTCGCGTATTCAAATGGGATAAATACGAATCTGAAACCATCGGGAAATCCCCCAATGTGTTGAAGTGGTATGCTGTTATCCTGTTACGTTGGATCCGCGGCAACGGTCTCCGTTCGATCATCAACTACGCTATCGGCTATAAACACGATCATCCCGACACAGGCGTATGGGTCGGAAATCTTCAAATCGCAAAGTGGTATGACGGATCGAGAGATCATAAGAATTATATAATTGCTGAAACGCTCGGCGTGATTGAAAACGTGCTTCTGTTCAGCATATCAAACTACTTCCGCAAATTTTCCCTTGAGTACAAGGCGTTTCACAATGTGGATCATTTTGATAACGACTGGTATGAATTTGTGGAATACGGCACGACAAATGATCTGACCATATTCCTGCAGCGCGTCGGTTTCACACGCGATTCGGCTACTTTTTTGGAGCAACCGCGTAACCGGGTAAAATATATAGCCGTTGTGGACGGAGAAATCCGTGTAAAAAAAGCTGTAATGACTTGCGGGAATGCAAGCGTTGAGATTGACGCAAACGAGATAAAATTCAATATGCCGGAACTGTTTATAGACTGATCCGGGGATTATGAGCCTCCTGCTTTAACGGCGGGAGGCTTATTTTTTTTTGCTCTTTTTTCATGTTCCATATCCCGTCCATATTCTCCCCATATTCGCTCCATACCGGGCTTATTTAGTCGGAAAAGCCTTTCCAATACAATATAGACAGACCTTCGGGTCACACAAAATTCTCTCTTTTGGAGGCAAAACCATGACCAAACAAGACTGGCGGATCAACATAGAAAACCTCGCTGCGTCCGTTTCGGCGGAGTACGGCAGCAAGGTTGCAGAATCGGTATTCAGGAGATATGGTGCTACTGGCTTTGAGGATCTCAGCCCGATCTACTACGACGAGGTCTTCGACGACCTGCTACTCATCGATTCGGATAATTAGCACTCACGGAGCTTTCCAAGGTAGCTGTCCACCACGGTTCGGTAAGCATCATCATCAACGCCGTTCGCCTCATGGATCTCAAAGATCTGGATGAACTTACGCAGGAAATCGTTTAGCGGCATCATCCTCGATCCGTTGCCGAGCTGCTGCGCTTCACTGAGAAGCGCCATAGCTTCCTCATCAGAGTTGTCTTCCGGGAACGGCACCTTCCAGTAATCCGGGAAATAGATCGCAGGATATGACACCTTCTTTGTGACCTGCTCTGTTTTGAGTTCCGGACCGTTGAAAACGTTATAAACCGTTTTCACATCAAAAACTTCCTCCTCAGCCTCAATAGTAGTGTAACGGGCATCGTGGCTTTCGATAATGCCAGCAAGGAAGCGTGCAACGGTGCGGGGACCTGTTTCAAGAGACTTTGGAGCGGTATTGCCGACAAGCTGATCGATGGATACTCCGAAGTATTCAGCTATCCCAACAACTTGGTCAAGGGTGAAACATTTCTTGTCTCTGAGGCTCAAAGCCTTACTGACATTGGGTTGCGACATGCCGAGAATATCCGCGAGTTTCTCCTGGGTTATGCCATTATCCTTCATCAACTGGGTGATATTCCGAATGAGTATATCAGTATTGCAAAACGACATATCATAAATTCCCTTCTTGAATAGATATTTACAAATAAGATGTATATTCAATATTTGAATATATCATACCACAGAATGTACAATTTTACAAGAGGAAAGGCCAAATTCTGAGTTGAAAGCAGATGAAGATTCGCTTTCACCTGAGTGTTTGACACTCAAATACATCTCATAGTCCGAGATGGTCATTAGGACAATGGGACGCATAGCAAACTTGGCATCACAGGTTTACTGCGGTGTCACCTGGGCGCTTAAGCCCAAACAACCGCCGTCAGTTGGACGGAGTCATGAACCGTTGCTCAACGGCTCACGGCGGACAAGTCAATAATGACGGCTGCCTATTGAGCGGGTTGCCGCAGACCGAAACGGAGAATCTCTCTGTCGGGCTGTGGTTAATTTTCTGCACCCTTTTTGCAGCCGAACCCAGAGTCCTCCGTTTTGAGAAATCGAAAATCGGAGGACTTTTTTATGACAAAGAAAGACAAGCAGTACACCATCTACATCCGCTCCACGAAAGAGAGCATCCCTGTCAACAAGGAAGAATTCGATGCCTACTACCACGACATCAATATCTACCGAATCCGTCAGCAGAGGCACGGTCGCTGCGTGTGTCCCGCAAGCAAGCGGCTCACCTGCGATATGGACTGTCTGACTTACCCCTTCCACCGCATGGGCGATACGCGTTCCCTCGATTACACCGAAACCGATGACGAAGGAAACGAAACTGCCTGGGTGGATGAAATCCCGGACGATTCGCCGTTGCTCGAAGACATCATCATCGAGGCTTCCGAAATGAAAGCTCTGTACGCTCGGCTTACGGAACTGATGCCGGAGGCAATCAAAATCGGCGAGCTGCGACTTGAGGGCTTAACCGAGGATGCCATCGGCGAACGCATTGGGATCGGCAGAAAGACCTATGCCTACAGATTAAAAAAGGTAAAAGCCGTCCTCAAAAAAGAATTCCCGGACATTTTTTGAAAAAAGTTTCCCGGATTTTTTCCGAAATGCACTCCTCATGTTCATGGGAGAGTGTAAGGAGCAAAACGATACCGCTCCTTCGGGAGGTGAAAACGAATGAACGAAGTAAAGAGAGATGCTCTGAAGCCGGAGGAAGAACTCGTTGATGTTCTGCTCGACTTCATCATCGTGTCGGCAACACTGGCAAAGAAAGTCACCCTCGCGGTGAGAGAAAAGCAAATCAAGGAAGGAGCGTACAAAGATGTCAAAAATGAGCGAACTGGATGCCGTGATCAGAGATCTGCGAACTGCGGCTGCCGCCATTAACGATGCGGCTGACACCCTTTCGGAGATGTTCAGTGGCGAGACCACCGAAGCTCCGGCAAAACCGACCGAGCCGGTTCCCACCAAAGAAGACGTCCGTGCGATCCTCGCAGAGATGTCCAGCCGTGGCTTCACCGCGCAGGTAAAGGAACTGCTCCGTCAGCATGGCGCGGCAACGCTCTCCGGCATCGACCCTACGGAGTACGCCGCTCTGATCAAGGATGCGGAGGGACTCAAAAATGGGTAATCACGCTCTGCTATCCGCGTCCTCATCCCACAGGTGGCTGAACTGCCCTCCGTCTGCAAGGCTCGGTGAGAACTACGAGGACAAGGGCAGCGATTTCGCCGCCGAGGGAACGGATGCCCACAGCCTGTGCGAACACAAGCTCAAGACGGCTCTGGGCATTCCGTCCGAAGACCCCACCGAAAACCTCACCTGGTACAACGAGGAGATGGAGGAATGTGCCAGCGGCTATGCCACCTATGTGCTTGAACTCCTCGCTGAAGCGAAGAAGGTCACGACCGACCCCATCGTGCTGATCGAGCAGCGGCTCGACTATTCCAAATATGTCGAGAGCGGATTCGGCACCGGGGACTGCGTCCTCATCGCTGACGGCACCCTCAACATTGTGGACTACAAGCACGGCAAGGGTGTGGAGGTCTCCGCAGACCACAATCCGCAGATGATGCTGTATGCTCTCGGTGCTTTGGAAATCTTCGATGCCCTCTACGACATTGACACGGTCACAATGACCATCTACCAACCGCGCCGCTCCAACGTCAGCACCTATACCGTTTCGACCGCCGAGCTTCTCAAATGGGCAGAGACCGTTCTGAAGCCGACCGCCGCTCTCGCTTTCAGCGGTGAGGGTGAGTTCCATTGCGGCGAGTGGTGTCAGTTCTGCAAGGCGAAAGCGGACTGCCGGGAACGTGCAAAAGCGAACCTCGCGCTTGCCGCCTACGACTTCGCCGAGCCTCCGCTCCTCACCGATGAGGAGGTCGAAGAGGTTCTCGCCAAGGTTGATGACCTCGTCTCCTGGGCAAACGACATCAAGGAATACGCCCTGCAAGCCGCCATCAGCGGTAAGGCGTGGAACGGATGGAAGGTTGTCGAGGGACGCTCCAACCGCAAGTACACCGATGAAAGGCTTGTAGCCGCTGCGGTCATTGCCGCCGGTCACGACCCCTATGAACAGAAACTGCTCGGCATTACCGAGATGCAGAAAACGCTTGGCAAAGCCAAGTTTGACGAAATCCTCGGCCGCTTCATCACGAAGCCCCAGGGAAAGCCCACGCTCGTTCCGATGTCCGACAAGCGTCCGGCTATGAACACAGCGGCATCAGATTTTGAAAATTAAAGGAGTAAACGATTATGTCTAACAACACCACCAAAGTCAACAACCCCATGAAGGTCATCACCGGCAAAGACACTCGCTGGTCTTACGCAAATGTCTGGGAAGCCAAGTCAATCAACGGTGGCGCACCCAAGTTCAGCGTTTCCCTCATCATTCCCAAGAGCGATACCGTCACCGTACAAAAGATTAAGGCTGCCATCGAAGCCGCCTATCACGAGGGCGAGGCGAAGCTCAAGGGCAACGGCAAGTCCGTCCCGGCTCTCTCCGTTATCAAGAATCCTCTGCGTGACGGCGATACCGAACGCCCCGATGATCCCGCCTACGCAGGGTGCTACTTCGTGAATGCCAACTCCACGACCGCTCCCGGTATCGTGGACGCTGACCGCAATCCCATCCTTGTCCGCAGCGAGGTCTATTCCGGCGTGTACGGCAGAGCCTCCATCAACTTCTATGCTTTCAACAGCAACGGAAATCGCGGCATTGCCTGCGGTCTTAACAACCTTCAGAAGATTCGTGACGGTGAACCCCTCGGCGGTAAGGCTTCGGCTGAATCCGACTTCGACACCGATGACGATGACGATTTTCTGGCGTAAGGAGGGCTAAGTCATGAGCGAAATGATTACCACCATCCTCTGCATCGGACTCCTGTCCATCTACGCTCTTCTCGGAGCGACCTTTCTGATTCACTCCATCGCTGACATCTTCGACAATCGCCGCAGGGCGAAGCGTGAGGAAGAGCGCGAAAAGCGTGACCTCGAATACCACGAGATGCGCATGAAGGAATTTAAGTAATCAACCGCCGTGGGCGGTGGGCAACTGGGCCCCCGAAAGGTCGATTTGACCTTTCGGGGAGAGGAGGAGCAACGAAGTGAGTGAGCTTTTCGCACTTGTGCGTAAACGAATGATACGGAGTTTGCGACGACGACCTGCCGCCCTTTACGGCTATGTGAGGTGACAACTTTTGAAAACCATAAGTATTGATATCGAAACATACAGCGGCACCGACTTAAACAAGTGCGGTGTTTACAAATACACGGAAGACCCGGACTTTGAGGTGCTTCTCTTCGGCTATGCCGTGGATGGAGGTAAAGTCCATGTGGTCGATCTGGCTCTCGGCGAAAAAATACCGGCAGACATTTCCGCCTCGCTGACCGATGAAAATGTGCTGAAGTTCGCCTTCAATGCTAATTTTGAACGAGTGTGTCTCTCTCGACATCTCGGGCTGCCCACGGGCAAATACCTCGACCCGTCTTCCTGGCGATGCACGATGGTGTGGGCGGCATATATGGGACTGCCGCTTTCACTACAGGGTGTCGGTGCGGTGCTGAACCTCGACAAACAGAAGCTGACCGAGGGCAAGGAACTAATCAAATATTTCTGCTCACCGTGTACTCCGACCAAGAGCAACGGCGGCAGAACACGTAACCGCCCGGAAGATGCCCCGGAGAAGTGGTCACTCTTCAAATCCTATAACCGCCGAGATGTTGAAACTGAAATGGGCATACAGCAGAAGCTCACGAAGTTCCCCGTGCCGGAGTTCGTGTGGGATGAATACCACATTGATCAGGAAATCAATGATCGCGGAGTCCGGCTGGATATCCCCCTCGTAGATACAGCCATCCGCATGGACGCTGCTTCAAGACAGGAACTGATGGACGATATGCGCCGCATCACCGAATTGGAAAATCCCAACTCGGTAACACAGATGCGGTCGTGGCTTGCCGACAACGGACTGGAAACGGATACCCTCGGCAAAAAGGCGGTCAATGAAATGCTGAAGACCGCGCCGCCGGAACTCGCCGATGCCCTTGTTCTCCGTCAGCAGCTTGCCAAGTCCTCGGTGAAAAAGTATCAGGCGATGCAGAACGCTGTGTGTTCGGACGGCAGAGCCAGAGGCATGTTTCAGTTTTACGGTGCCAACTGCACCGGGAGATGGGCAGGCAGGCTCATTCAAATGCAAAATCTGCCCCAGAACCATCTGTCCGACCTTGCCGAAGCGAGAGGGCTTGTCCGCAGCGGTGATTTTGAAGCCGTGAAGAAGCTTTATGAGGATGTGCCGGACACGCTGTCGCAGCTCATCCGCACCGCCTTCATCCCCCGCGAGGGAGCAATGTTCTATGTGGCTGACTTCTCCGCAATCGAAGCGAGGGTCATCGCATGGTTCGCCGGAGAGTCGTGGCGGCAGGAGGTCTTCGCCGAAGGCAAGGACATCTACTGCGCTTCAGCATCGCAGATGTTTCGAGTGCCGGTCGAAAAGCACGGTGTCAACGGACACCTCCGTCAGAAAGGCAAAATCGCTGAACTGGCTCTCGGCTACGGCGGCTCCGTGGGTGCTTTGAAGGCAATGGGAGCATTAGAGATGGGCTTGACCGAAGAGGAGCTTCAGCCGCTTGTTCAGGCTTGGAGGGCGGCAAACCCCAACATCGTCAAGTTCTGGTGGGACGTTGACCGTGCCGTGCTGACCGCTGTCCGGGATAAGGCCACGACAGAAACCCACGGCATTCGTTTCCTCTGCCGCAGCGGAATGCTCTCCATACTCCTTCCGTCCGGCAGAATGCTCAACTATGTCAAACCGAAAATCGATGAAAACAGGTTCGGCGGCTCCTGCATTACCTATGAAGGTGTCGGCGGCACAAAAAAATGGGAACGGCTCGACAGCTATGGTCCCAAGTTCGTGGAGAACGTCGTTCAGGCAACGGCGAGGGACATCCTTTGCTACGCCATGAAGACCCTTCGCTGCTGTTCGGTCACGATGCATATCCACGATGAACTGGTGATCGAAGCCGACCCCCGTGTATCCCTTGACACTATCTGTGAGCAGATGGGCAGAACGCCGCCGTGGGCAAAGGGACTGCTCCTCCGGGCAGACGGGTATATCACGGAATTTTATAAGAAAGATTGAGGTAAATCCTATGGGAATAAACAAGTTCAATGCGGAGGGTTATTACGACCCCACCGCATATGAGGCAATGACAAACATTGCAAAAGAGGAAAAAGCGTTCTTCGCATTCAGACCCGTGGTATATATCTGCTCACCCTATGCCGGAGATATTGAGACGAACGTCAAGGCGGCGCAGAGATACAGCAGATTCGCCGTGGACAGCGGCTATCTCCCCATCGCTCCGCATCTGCTGTTTCCGCAGTTCATGGATGACAGCAATCCGAAAGAGCGTGAGCTTGCCATGTTCTTCGGAAATGTGCTGATGAGCAAGTGCGCCGAATTATGGGTCTTCGGAGATCTGATTTCAAGCGGCATGGCTGCCGAAATTGACCGAGCCAAGCGTAAGAACTATGCCATCCGATATTTTAATTCCGACCTTAAGGAGGTAACCAAAAATGCGTGACCTGCCAATCGCCTACGGCAATAGCTGCTACGCAAAGACCTGGGCGAATAAAACCACCACATGGGAAGACTTGTGCGAAAGGCTGAAAACCACCATCCGCACGACCGAATCCGTGGAGGAATATCCGAAACTCAAGAAGGATGACCGTGACCGTGCCAAGGACAAAGGTGGCTTTGTCGGTGGCAATCTCAAAGGTAACCGCCGTAAGCGTGAGACCGTGGCTTGCCGTTCCATGCTGACGATGGACGCAGACCATGCCGAGATTGGTTTTATCGACCGTTTCGCCTCGGAGTGCCGGTACTCATCCTGTCTCTATACCACCCACGGACATACACCCGAACAGCCTCGCTGCCGCATCATCGTGCCGCTGACGAGGGACATAACCCCGGACGAGTATGTGGCTATCGCCAGATACTTCGCTTCCGATTGGGGCATCGACCAGTTTGACGAATGCTCCTACAAGCCGAGCCAGCTCATGTATTGGCCGACAACTCCGGCAAACGGTGAATTCATCAGCAAGACCGCCGAGGGCGAATGGCTCGATCCCGATGTATATCTCACGGCGCATCCGAACTGGAAGGACTGCTCCCTGCTTCCGACCTCCTCCCGTGAAAGTTCCGTCCGTGAGGCAAGCGGCAAAAAACAGGAAGACCCTCTCACCAAGCCCGGTGTGGTGGGCGCATTCTGCCGTGCCTACGGCATCACCGCCGTTATCGAAACATACCTCGCCGATGTATATGAGCCTTCCGCAATGGAGGGGCGTTACGACTATATCACCGCCGACTCATCTGCCGGTGTCGTGGTCTATGATGACAAGTTCGCATACAGCCACCACGCCACGGACCCCGCCTGCGGCAAACTGCTGAACGCTTTCGACCTCGTCCGCATCCACCGCTTCGGCGATGATGACGAGAAGAAGTCCTTCAAGCAGATGATCGAACTTGCTCTCTCGGACGATATGGTCAAAGAGAATCTTGCTGCCGAGCGTATCGCTCAAGCCGGAGAGGATTTCTCCGATGATGTTGACTGGCATAAGCGGCTTCGCTTCGTACCCCGCTCCGGGGCATTGGAAAACAGCGTGTGGAACTTGAACCTCATTCTTGAAAACGATCCCGACTTGCAAGGCTTCGCTTTCAACGATATGGCGAATCGCATCCAAGTCACAGGTGAAATGCCGTGGGAACGCCCGGAAGGTAATGCTTTCTGGCGGGATGCCGACACCGCACAGCTTAAATCGCTCGTGGATATCCGTTACGGCGAGTTCACCACACGAAACTACGATGTTTCCTTTACCAAGGTGGCAGATGACCGCCACTTCCATCCTGTGAGGGATTACCTCAACGGACTCCCCAAGTGGGACGGTGTGAAGCGTGTCGAGGAACTGTTCATCAAATATCTGCAGGCTGACGATACGGAGTATGTCCGTACCGTCACGAGAAAAACCTTCGCCGCCGCTGTTGCGAGGGTACTGTGTCCCGGCATCAAGTTCGACTGCGTTCCCGTCCTTGACGGCGAACAGGGCATCGGCAAAAGCTCCATCGTAAAAGACCTCGTCACGCCCGAATACTACTCTGAATCCCTTTCCCTTACGGATATGGATGATAAAGCCGGAGCGGAAAAGCTGCAGGGCTTCTGGGTGGTCGAGATAGGAGAGCTTGCCGGAATGAAAAAAGCCGACATTGAAAAGGTGAAATCTTTCCTCTCCACCTCTGATGACAAATACCGTCCGAGCTACGGCAGAGTGGTCGAAAGCCACCCCCGCCAGTGCATCATCATCGGCACGGTCAACGGTGAACGCGGCTACCTCCGTGACATCACGGGCAACCGCCGCTTCTGGATCATCAAGGTTCATCAGAAAACACAGAAGCAGAGCTGGCACTTTACGCAGGCAGACCGTGACCAGTTCTGGGCTGAAGCGAAAACCATCTGGGAGTCCGGCGAAAAGCTGTATCTCGAAGGCGATATCCTCGCCGAATCCGAAAAGGCGCAGTGGAACGCTATGGAGGTCGATGAGCGTGTCGGTATGGTCGAGGAATATCTGAACACGCTTCTTCCCGAAGGCTGGGAGAGCATGGATGTGTATGCCCGCCGCAGTTTTCTCTCCGGCGATCCGACCGCTGTCAAAGGCACCACGGAACGCACGACCGTATCCAATGCGGAAATATGGTGCGAGTGCTTCGGCAAGAACCTCTCCGAACTGAAGTCTGCCGACAGCTATGTCATCGCTGCCCTTATGACGCAGATTCCCGGTTGGAAACGCGGTGCCGCCGCCAAACGACTGCCCCTCTACGGTAAGCAGCGAATTTACGAAAAAGGCTAACTGCGGAACAAGATGCGGAACAGGAACAACTTTTTCCCTTATATTTGTTCGGCGATAAAGAGATAAAGACCCACATATACGCACGTATAGGAATATAAGGAAACGGTTGTTCCGCTCGTTCCGTTGTTCCAGAAAGGACAAATATGAAAAGCGAAAAACAGATAGAACAGAGTCTGGTCAAAGCCGTGAAAAATATGGGAGGCATCGCTCCCAAGTTTGTCAGTCCCGGTTTTGACGGAATGCCCGACCGCATCGTGCTTCTCCCTCATGGGCTGATGGCATTTGTGGAAGTTAAGGCTCCGGGCAAAAAGCCCCGCCCTTTGCAGGTGTCAAGGCATGGCTTGCTTCGGCATCTCGGCTTCAAGGTGTATGTCCTTGACGATATGAACCAGATCGGAAGGATTCTCGATGATATACGAACCGCATGATTATCAGAAATATGCCATCAACTTCATCAAGGAGAACCCCATCGCCGCCGTCCTGCTGGATATGGGCTTGGGTAAGACAAGCATCACGCTGACCGCCATCAACGACCTCCTTTTCGACAACTTCGATGTACGGAAGGTTCTCGTCATTGCTCCGCTGCGAGTGGCACGGGACACATGGACTGCCGAGGTCGATAAGTGGGATCATCTCCGACACCTCATCTGCTCCGTGGCTGTCGGCACCGAAGCGGAACGCAAAGCAGCTCTCGAAAAGAAAGCCCACATCTACATCATCAACCGCGAGAACATCTCATGGCTCATCGAGGAAAGTGGCATTCCGTTCGACTTCGATATGGTGGTGATCGATGAGCTTTCCTCCTTCAAGAACGGCAAGGCAAAGCGGTTCAAGAGCCTGCTGAAAGTCAGACCTCTTGTAAAACGCATCGTGGGTCTGACCGGCACTCCCGCCGGAAACGGTCTGATGGACTTGTGGGCAGAGTTCAGGGTTCTGGATATGGGCAAACGCCTCGGACGGTTCATCTCCAACTACCGTCTCAACTACTTCACCCCTGACAAGCGCAACGGTCAGATCGTGTATTCCTATAAGCCGCTGCCGTTCGCCGAACAAGCCATATATGATGCAATCTCCGACATCACCATTTCGATGAAGTCCACCGACCATCTCAAAATGCCGGAACTGGTCAGCACAGCGTATCCCGCCGTTATGAGCGATGCGGAAACCCGGACCTATGAGGATTTCAAATCCGAGTATGTGATGAAGCTCGGCAAGGACAAGGAGATCACTGCCGCCAATGCCGCCGTCCTCTGCGGAAAGCTGACGCAGATGGCAAACGGTGCGGTTTATGACGAGTTCGGCGAGTGCCATCTCATCCACGACCGCAAACTGGACGCTTTGGAGGACATCATCGAAGCCGCCAACGGAAAACCTCTTCTGGTGGCGTACTGGTATCAGTCCGACTGTGACCGCATCGAAAAACGGCTGCACGAACTCCATATCCCGTTTTCGAGGATGGACAGTTCCGAAAGTATCCGCAGATGGAACAGCGGCGAGCTTCCCGTTGCCCTTATCCATCCGGCATCCGCAGGACACGGGCTGAACCTTCAAAGCGGCGGCAGTACCATCGTGTGGTTCGGTATGACGTGGAGCCTTGAACTTTACAGTCAGACAAACGCACGGCTGTGGCGGCAGGGTCAAACCTCCGATATCGTGGTGGTCATGCACATCATCACCGCCGGCACCATTGATGAGGACATTTTGAAAGCCCTTCAGCGGAAGGACAAAACGCAGTCCGCATTGATAGCGGCGGTCAAAGCCAATCTGTGACAATCTATGAAAATCCGTGCCGATCCGAGTGAAATAAAGAATCGGAGGTACAGAATATGAACCCTTTTGAAGAACTGGCGAATGCCATAGTGATCCAAGCGGCGAAGGACTATTTGAAAGCCCTGAAAAAACTGAAGAAATATCCGAGGGATGCCGAAGCAAGGCAGATGAGGAATGATTGTGAGAGTTTCTTCCGTTCCTCGTGGTACAGCGCATTGACTTCGGTTGACGGAGAGCTTCTGATGCGAAAACTGCAAATGGAGGTGGCGGCATGACAGCAAAGGAATATTTGAGTCAGGCTTACCGCCTCGATCAGCGTATAAACTCCAATATCGAAGAAGTCACCATGCTTCGTGAAATGGCAAGCAGCATATCCTCTCCGTCCTGGGGCGAAAAGGTGCAGACTTCCCGCAGTACGGAAGCCCCCTTTGTACGGAGCCTTGAGAAAATCATGGACTTGGAGGATACCATCAACAAGGAAATCGACACCCTTGTCTGTCTGAAAAAGCAGATACGGACGGTCATTGAAGCCGTACAGAATACGGATGAGCGGCTCGTTCTCCGTTACCGCTACATTCACAACTGTACATGGGAGCAGATAGGAAACGAACTGAATGCCGATGCGAGAACCATTCGCCGCTGGCACGGCGAGGCTCTCCTCAAGGTAAAAGTCCCCGAAAATCCCATCGTAATATAAATGCGCCCGAAATGTCCTGCTTTGTCCGTAGATGTCCACCGCCACATTATGGTATGATATAATCAGCAAAGAATATAAAGAGACGAGCCTTCGAGGGAGCAATCCTTCGAGGGCTTTTCTCATGCCCGAAGGAGGTGAAGAGATGCCAAGAAAACCAATGCGCTCATGCTCTCACCCCGGCTGCCCCAACCTCTGTGAAGGACAGTTTTGTGAACAGCACCGTGTGGAAGAACTCCGCAAGTACGACAAATACGAGCGCAGTACCGATGTCAATCGCAAGTACGGCAGAGCGTGGAAACGCATCCGTGACCGCTATGCGGCAGAGCATCCCCTCTGTGAGATGTGTCTCAAGGAAGGTCGGCTGACCCCGGTACAGGAAGTTCACCACATTCTGCCCGTTTCCAAAGGCGGCACTCACGCAAGAGACAACCTCATGAGTCTCTGTCAGTCCTGCCACACCAAGATCCACCACGACCTCGGCGACCGGTAGGGGAATGAAAATCTCCGGGACCTTTTCGGTCGGGCAACGGCCCGGGTTCACGTGTGTAAAAAAGGCGAAATCAAAAGGGTAATTAAAGGAGGTGAACTCGGATGCCAACAAAATC
>CAZYAV010000006.1:0-65412 GCA_964645785.1 uncultured Oscillospiraceae bacterium | reverse complement strand
GACTTTTTGCGGAAAGGAGGAGCAAGGGAGCGGAGCGGATGACATTTTTGCAAAAAAATGTCGGAGCAAAGCGGACTTTGCTCCGACGTGGTGCGGATGAAGGGACTTGAACCCATATGAAATTGCTTTCACTGGAACCTGAATCCAGCGCGTCTGCCAATTCCGCCACATCCGCATCTATGTAAACGCACCGAAGCGCGATTACCACGATGTTTTTATGTTGCTTAAAAATAATAGCACATGTGCAAAAGAAAGTCAACGCTTTTTTGCTTTTTTCCAAAATATTGGGGGAAGAAGCGGAAAATGCAGAAAACTTCCGTCGGCATTTTCCCAAACCCAACCCTCCGAGAGGGAGCAGCCGAATCCGGAAAGAGGTCGGAGATACCCCACTGACCCGCGCGGACGTCCGGGCTTCGGGACGGCTGAGAGATTGGCCGAAAGCGGTTCGCAGGGGCTGCCTGCCGGGACAGAAGAACCGCTTTTTGCGCTTTGACAGGGCTGATTTCAGATGAATTTGCGGGACGCAGGCCGGGCTGCGGGGCGCGCGGGCTGCGCTTTTGGATACGGGGCAAATATGCGGCTCGCCCGATTGTCGAACGAAGAAGATTATGGTATAATAGCCAGGACATGGTTACCATGCCCGTATTTTAACCGGCGTGCGCCCTGCCGCACGTCGTGGGTAACCGGCGAAACTGCCGCATCCTATTCACGCGCCGCGGGAGCAGCCCCGGTGCGGTTTGAACGGAGCGGTTCATTGCCCCCATAGGGCTGCGCCGCACGCGGCTGCGCGAAGTGGGCGCCTGTGCTTTTTGGGAAAATCGGCCGATTTATTGCCTCTCGACCGGCGTTTTGCTTACCCTGTGCCCGGCGGCAGGGGAGCGGACGGCTTCTGTGTGCGCCGGATATGGCGCGCCGGCCGAGATGCTGCATGATGCTTGAGGTGAACGGAATGACTTTGGAGGAGCTTCGCGAGAGCTGTCTTGGGTGCACCAGGTGCGCGCTGAGCCAGACGCGAAAAAATGTTGTGTTCGGTATGGGGAATCCGCACGCGGATATCCTGTTTGTCGGGGAAGGCCCCGGCGCGAACGAGGATGAGACCGGGGAGCCGTTTGTCGGCCGGGCGGGCAAGCTGCTGGACAGCTTTTTGACGGCGGTCGGTATGCGGCGCGAGGATATCTATATCGCCAATATTGTCAAATGCCGCCCTCCGCAGAACCGCGACCCCAAGCCGGAGGAGCAGGACGCCTGCATCGACTATCTGCGCGCGCAGTTCAAGCTGATTGAGCCGCGGCTGATTGTCTGCCTTGGCCGGGTCGCGGCGCAGAAAATGATTGACCGCGGCTTCCTGGTCACGCGCGACCACGGCGTGGTCTTTCAAAAAAACGAGGTGATGATGATGGGCACCTTTCACCCCGCCGCGCTGCTGCGCAATCCGGCCAATAAGCCGGATTCGCTGGAGGATTTCAAAAAAATTGCCGGATACGCGGCGCAGTTTGCCGCAGAAAGGAGCGGGGAATGAGCACAAACGCGCTGAAGCTGTTTGCGCTTATTTTGATGGTAATTGACCATGTCGGCGAGTTTATCCCCGGGATGCCGATGGCGCTGCGGTGGATCGGTCGGCTGAGCGCGCCGCTCTTTTTGTTCTGCGCCATGTGGGGGTTCAAGCTGACCCATGACCGCAAGGCGTATCTGCGGCGGCTGTATTTCTGCTCGGCGGGCATGTCGCTTGGGAATTTTGCGCTGAATGCGCTGGTGCCGGACGCGTACTGCCCGATTTCCAACAATTTCTTTTCCACCATCCTGGTCGTCTGCCTGTTCATCGGCGCGTATGAAAAAAAGCTGCGGGAGAAGAAGGACAACCACACGTTTGAACGGCTGCTTCTGGTGCAGTTTATCGCGATGCTGCTTACGCTGCTTGCGCGGCAGACCGGGTTTGCGCCACTGACCGTGCTGGTATACGCGCTGTTGCCCAACCCGCTGACGGTGGAGGGCGGCCTGCTTTGGGTGGCGTTCGGCCTGGTGCTGTATGCCTGCAAGGAAAACAAAAAGAAGCTTGTGCTCGGCTATGGCGGGATGTGCATTGTCTATTTTATCATCTGTGCCGCCAGCGGGATGGCGCGGGTTTCCTATTACGCGTCGCAGGGAATCCTGATGGGGCTGACGCAGTACCTGCTCTACAATCAATACGGCTGGCTGATGTTCTTTGCCCTGCCGGTTATGCTGCTTTATAACGGGAAGCGCGGGCGCGAGATCAAGTCGTTTTTTTACGCGTTTTATCCGGCGCATATTTACACCCTGTTTCTGCTTTCCGCGCTGTTATACTGAATGCGCAATGAAAGGAGATTGTCCGGATGATTATCACCACAACCCCCTCGGTGGAGGGGCGCGAGATTGCCGCGTATCTGGGAATTGTTTTTGGCGAGGTTGTGAACGGGGTCGATTTTGTGCGGGACTTTGCCGCCGGAATCACGAACCTGCTGGGCGGGCGCTCCGGCTCTTATGAAGAGGAGCTGCTTGACGCGCGCACCAACGCCCTTGCCGAGATGGAGCAGCGGGCTGCCGCCCTCGGGGCGGACGCGGTTGTCGGCGTCGATGTGGATTACGAGGTGCTCGGCTCGAACAACGGAATGCTGATGGTCTCGGTCAGCGGCACGGCGGTTCGGCTGCGCTGAGCGCCGGGCTGCCGGG
Source organism: uncultured Oscillospiraceae bacterium (assembly GCA_964645785.1). Lineage (GTDB taxonomy): Bacteria > Bacillota > Clostridia > Oscillospirales > Ruminococcaceae > CALWZE01. Next base: position 62,724 of record CAZYAV010000006.1, on the reverse strand, counting down.
CAGGGCGGCGGGGCTGGGGAGCCCGCGGCTCTGCGGCGGCGCGGTTTATTGGAGGATTGCGAAAACAGGCGGCGGCTCCTGCGGGAACCGCCGCTTTTGCTTCCTCCAAACGGGCTGCATCGCCGCAGGACGCGCCGGCCGCTTTGAAGCCCCGAGGCGGCGGCTCGACCCGAGCGACGCTGCAAAAGCGCCCAGCCGGCGCCGTGAGAGGGAATATAGCGCGGACAAAATGCAGACGGCGGCAAGCAGCCCCTTGCGCCGGGCGCCGCTGCCGAAACTCCCCGGCACCGCGTGCGGGGCGGGAATGGGGAATGCGCGGCGCAGGAAAGCCTGCGGACAAAACCCGCGCCCTGCGGCGGGGCGGCGGGACGGGGTAATCCGCGGGCGGTCGCCCTCGTCGCGTTCGGCGGAATGGCCGGGGATTGGCCGCAAAACTGTAGCAAACAGGCGCCTCTTTTCATAACATGGCGTGAAAGGAGGCGTTTTTGAGTGCAAAAATACTACGACTATTTTTTGGGCGCGACCGCGCCCTGCGGATTTGCAAACTTTTTTTCGCAGCTGTGCGACAACGCGTCCCCAATCCGGACGTACATCATCAAGAGCGGGCCGGGATGCGGCAAATCGACCATGATGCGGCGCATTGCGGCGCGGATTATCAAGGAGGGGCTGTCGGTCGAGTTTATCCACTGCTCGAGCGACCCGGATTCCCTTGACGGGGTAATCTGCCGCGCGCTCGGCTTCGCGATTGTGGACGGCACCGCGCCGCACGTGCTGGAGCCCGCCATCCCGGCCGCAAAGCAGGAGGTTGTCTCGCTGTACGACACGATCGACCGGCAGGCGCTGACCGGCAGCTTTGAGACGCTGCGCGACCTGTTTGCCGCGAACGCGGCGCTGCACGAGCGGGCGGCGCGGTTTGTCAGCGCGGCCGGCGCGCTGTATCTGGACGCGGAGCGCGGCGCGGCGCGGTGGGTGCTGGAGCCGAAGCTGGAAAAATACGCGCGCTCGCTTGCCAAAAGGCTGCTGCCGGCGGCGGGCGGCGGGCAGGGAACCGCGACGCTGCGGCTGACAAGCGCCGTCACCCCCAAGGGAATCGTGAGTTATGCGCGGGACAATTCGGCGAACAGCGAGACGGTTTATCTGCTGGACGACCGGCACGGTGCGGCGGGTCATCTGCTGCTGACAAAACTTCGCGACGCGGCGCTTGCGGCGGGGTGCGACGTGGTGGAGAGCCGAAGCCCCATGTCGCCGTATGACAGGCTTGAGGCGCTGGAGATTCCGTCCCTGTCGCTCTGCTTCACCCTGAGCAGTTATTTTGCGCCGGTGCGGATTGACGGCGCGAAAAAGGTCGGGATGCAGCGGTTTTACGACCGGGAGAAGCTGGCCGAAAGCAAAAACCGCCTGAGCTTTTCCCGCCGCGCCGCGCTGGATCTGCTGGCGCAGGCGAGCGATCTGCTGGCGGAGGCGAAAGGTGTACACGACAGGATCGAGGCAGTGTACAAGGGGAACATCGACTTTGAACGTGTGCGGGAGAAGGAGCGCGAGGTGCTGGCGAGCCTCGGCCTTGCCTGAGTGTCCCAAGCTGCGCGCCGTGCCGGCAGGCGGGTTCCCGCCTGCCGGCTTCTTTTGGGTTTGGCGGCGATGCGGCGGGCGGCATTTACGCGCGGGCGGATTCATGCTATACTGAAAAAAACAGACGGCAAACAACATCAGGATTGGAGAGAATGCAGCCATGGAGGCAAGCAAGGTTTATTTTACCAATATGCGCACCCGGGATACCGAGAGCGTGCTCGACAAATTCAAGCGGCTGATTGTCAGGGCTGGCTTTGACGAGCTGGATCTCAAAAACAAATACGTCGCGGTGAAAATCCATTTTGGCGAGGAGGGCAACCTCGCGTATCTGCGCCACAACTACGCCCGCGCGCTGGTCGAGATGATCAAGGAGCGGGGCGGTAAGCCCTTTTTGACCGACGCGAATACCCTGTATGTCGGCTATCGGACGAATGCGCTCGACCACCTTGAGTGCGCGTATGCGCACGGGTACAACCCGCTTTCGGTGGGCTGCCATGTCATCATCGCGGACGGGCTCAAGGGCACGGACGACGTGGAGGTTCCGGTTGACGGGGAATATGTCAAGGCCGCGAAAATCGGCCGCGCGGTCATGGACGCGGACGTGGTGATTTCGCTCAACCACTTCAAGGCGCACGAGGCGACCGGCATCGGCGGCGCGCTGAAGAATCTCGGCATGGGGTGCGGCTCCCGCGCCGGAAAAATGGAGATGCACTACGGCGGCAAGCCGGTTGTTGACCGGGACAACTGCATCGGCTGCAAGAGCTGCCTGCGCGCCTGCGGGCAGAACGCCATCGAGATTGTCGAGCGCAAGGCCAAAATCAACGAAGCAAAGTGCGCCGGCTGCGGCCGCTGCATCGGCGTCTGCCCCAAGCATGCGATTACGCCGACAAACCCGAACGCGAACGACCTGCTCAACTGCCGCATGGCGGAATATGCCAAGGCGGTGGTGCAGAACCGGCCGAATTTCCACATCTCGCTTGCCATCGACATTTCCCCGTTCTGCGACTGCCACGCCAGCAACGACGTGGCGATTATCCCCGACGTCGGCATGTTTGCGTCGTTTGACCCGGTTGCGCTCGACCACGCGTGCACGGACGCCTGCAACACGATGCCCCCCTATGAGGACAGCCTGCTGGGCGAGCACGCGGACGAGTGCGCGGATCACTTCAAGGCAATCGCGCCGACCACCAACTGGTACAGCTGCCTGGAGCACGCGGAAAAAATCGGGGTCGGCTCGATGGCCTACGAGCTTGTCACCGTGAAGTGAGCGGCGGGCTGCCCGCCGCTGCGGCCGGTTCCGGCGGGGGCGTATCCTTTGCGGGAGACAGGCGGCGCGGACGGCAAAGCGGCCGCGGCCGGGCGGGGGATTTAGCCCTTGAAACGGCCGGGTATTCGCGGTAAAATATGGGTAGAAACCAATCAAATCACAAAAGGAGTTTAAAATGGATAAGGTACTTGTTGAAATTTCCGCAAGACACATTCACCTGACGCAGGAGCATCTGGACATCCTGTTTGGGCAGAAGGACTATAAACTCACACCCAAAAAGAACCTCTCGCAGCCGGGGCAGTTTGCCTGTGAGGAGCGGCTGACCATTGTCGGCTCCAAAAAGGAGCTGGCGGGCGTCTCCATCCTCGGGCCGGTTCGCCCCGCGTCCCAGGTGGAGGTTTCGCTGACCGACGCGCGCAGCATCGGCGTCAACGCGCCGATTCGGGAGTCGGGCGACCTTGCCGGTTCGGGCTCCTGCAAGCTGATTGGGCCGGCGGGCGAGATTGAGCTTGCCGAGGGGGTCATCGCCGCCAAACGCCACATCCACCTCGACACCGCGACCGCCGAGAAATTCGGCCTGCGCGACAAGCAGGTGGTCAGCACCAAAATTGACACCGACGGCCGCTCGCTCATCTTTGGGGACGTGGTTGTGCGTGTCAGCGACAAATACGCGCCCGCGATGCACATCGACACCGACGAGGGCAACGCGGCCTGTGTCGGCAAGGACGTCTACGCCGAGATTATCAAATAAGCGTAGCCATGCATAAAAAGGGCGCGGCGCGCGGCTTAGGGCGCCGCGCAAAGGCACCATAACAGGCAAAAAGCGTGTCGAAAGCGGTCACGCCTTTTGCCTTACCGGAAGGGAGCGGCGGAAAAGCGCCCCTGCACCGGAAACGCCGTGGGTACAAGCGCCCAGCGGATTGACAAACCGGGATTTGATGCGCGGGGAAGGATGAATCATTCGTTTTGGGATGCTGCCTGACCCTTTCGGGCGCTGCCGGCGGCGCGGCATGGCTGCCGGCGCATCCCAACCGGGTGCAGACCGGTGCATGGCCTGCAATGCTCCATCTGTGCAAATAAGGCAGAGGGGGATATTGGAATTGCCCCTGCGGCTGCCCGCGCAGTCAGGACAGTCAGGGGAAGAAAAGGGGAATCCCAATGGATTGACCCGGCCAATCCGCTTTATCCCGCTTGCGGGCAAAAGCGGGGGGAGCGCCGCAAAGCGGCCGGAAAGGGCTCCGAGGAGCGGTGCGCCGCCCGCTTTCCGCGCGCCGCCTTTTGCCGCCGCGGCCGCGCGGGTCTGTCCGGATGAGCTGGGGGACAGCGGCGAGGCTTTGTGCCCGTGTCGGGGAGCGCGCGACCCCCGGCGGCTCGCCGGGAGAAACGGCCGCAGCGGGGTGGGAGCTTTGGAACATTTCGCTCCGAACAGGGAGGCCGCACGCTTGTTGAGAGGAGCAGAGGGAGGGACGCGGATGATCTGCACGTTCAGAGAGATTGCCGCCGGAGAGCGGGCGCTGCTCGACCGCTTTTTGTACGAGGCGATCTTTGTGCCGCCGGGCGTGCCCGCGCCGCCCCGGTCGATTCTCGAGCGGCCGGAGCTGCAGGTGTATGTGGCGGATTTCGGCGCGCGTGCGGACGACTTTGGCCTTGCGGCGCAACTGGACGGGCGCACGGTCGGCGCGGCGTGGGCGCGCAGGATGCGGGATTACGGCTATGTCGATGACGGCACGCCGTCGCTCGCCATCGCGCTGCTGCCGGAATACCGCGGCCGCGGAATCGGCACGGCGCTGCTCGGCGCGCTGCTGCGCCGCCTGCGCGAAAAAGGCTACCGGCAGGTCTCCCTCTCGGTTCAAACGGACAACCCCGCGGTGCGGCTGTACCGGCGCGCGGGCTTTGTGCCGGTTGCGCAGAAGGGGCCGGAGGCTGTCATGGTCTGCCGGTTTGACCGCGCGCCGCGCTGAGCCGCAGGGCGACGCCTGCCCAAAACGGCGCGCCGCCGCAGAAAGCGGGTGAGCAGACGAGCTTTGAAGCCGGGCGAGAATTCCGCGCGGCCGGGCGGCGCGGCGCCGCCAAAGCGCCGGGAGGAAAAAACAGTTGCTTTTAGGCGCGGATTTGGCTATACTATATGAGGAATGACAGCGCCGCTTTGCGGTATAAAGACGGGTGAAGCCTGCGCGATGCAAGCTCCGTGAACCATGTCAGGTGGGGAACCAAGCAGCATTAAGCGGAATCTTCATGTGCCGCAGCCCACTTTGCCCGTCTTTATGCTTCAAAACCGTGCTGTCGTTTTTCGACCGTGAGGGAAAGGGGGCGAACCGGATTGAAAACCGCACTTTACCGCAAATACCGCTCCAAGCGGCTGTCGGACGTGATTGGCCAGCAGGACGTCGCCGCCGCGCTCAAAAACCAGATCCGCAGCGGCAAGCTGGGGCACAGCTATATTTTCACCGGTATCCGGGGAACCGGGAAAACCTCCTTTGCGCGCATCCTGGCAAAGGCGGTCAACTGCCCCAATGCGGCGGACGGGGAGCCCTGCTGCGAATGCGACATCTGCCGCGGCATCGACGACGGCAGTATCCTGGACGTGACCGAGATCGACGCCGCCTCCAACAGCGGAGTGGACAACATCCGGGAGCTGCGGGACGAGACGGCGTATGCGCCCGCCGTCTGCCGGATGCGGGTCTACATCATCGACGAGGTGCATATGCTCACCAAAGAGGCGTTCAACGCGCTGCTCAAGATTATGGAAGAGCCCCCCGCGCATGTCCTCTTTATTCTGGCGACGACCGAGATTCACAAGGTGCCGACCACCATCCTTTCCCGCTGCCAGCGGTTTGACTTAAAGCGCATTTCGCAATCCGACATCACCGCGCATCTGCTGCACATCGCCGCGCTGGAGGATATCGACCTTGCGCCCGAGGGGGCGGCGCTGCTTGCGCGGCTGGCCGACGGGGCGATGCGGGACGCGTTGTCCCTGCTGGACACCTGCGCGTCGCTGGGCGGGCGGATCGACGAGCAGACGGTCGCGCGGCTGACCGGCCTTGCCAACCGGGATTACCTGTTTGAGCTGGCCGACTGCATCGGGGGCGGCGACCTGCGCGGCGCGTTTGTCAAGCTGGGGGAGCTGTATGAAAATTCCCTCGACCCGACGCGGCTGTGCACCGAGCTTATCCGGCATATGCGCAACCTGCTGATGGTGCAGCTGGCGGGGCGCGCCGCGCTGCGCGACTGCACCGACGAGGAAATCGAGCGTTACCGGCAGCAGAGCGGGCGGTTTGCGCCCGAGAAGCTGCTGTGGATGCTGCGGATTATGGGGGAGACGGCGGACAGACTGGCCTCGGCGAGCGATCGGATGCTGCCGGTTGAGCTGATGCTGATTAAGCTCTGCGGCGCGCAGGAGACCGACGCGGCTACCCCCCTGCGGCAGGCGCCGCCCCCCGCGGCACACCCCGCGCCCGCGCAGGCCGCGGCCGCGCAGGCCGCGGCCGCCGCGATACCCGGCCGGCCGGAAACCCGGGACAAGCCCGCGCCGCGGGAGGCGGAGGGGCAGAAGCCCGCAGGCGGCGCACAGCCGTTTGAGGCGTGGCCGCAGGTGGTGGAGAGCCTGAAAAACAAAAACGGGATGCTCTACGGCTTTTTGCAGCATTCCAACGCCTACCTGACGGCGAGCCATGTGCTGATTGAGGCGCAGGCGCTGTTTATGCAGTATGTCCGGGAACATGCGGATTCCAAGGAACAGATCAAGCGGGCAATTCAGGAGGTCGCGGGGATTTCGCTGCCGATTGGTCCCTACGACCCGGAAAAATACGCCGCCGCAAAGCAGCAGGCGGATGCGGCGTCGCCGCTGGACGGCCTGATTGCGCGCGCGCGGGAAAACGGCGTTGAGGTTGAGGTTCGGCAAACACAATGATGAAGGAGCATAAAGAATGAAAGCGAGACTTCCACAGGGGTACGGCCAGAGCCGGGGCGATATGCTCAAGCAGGTGCAGAAAATGCAGGAGGATATGGCCAACATGCAGGCCGAGCTGGCCGAGCGGGAGTATACGGGCACGGCGGGCGGCGCGATGGTCGCGGCAACGGTCAAGGGCGACCACACGGTGCTCAAGGTCGAGATTAAGCCCGAGGTGATTGACCCGGACGACGCCGAAATGCTCGGCGACCTCGTTGCGGCGGCGGTCAACGCGGCGATCACGGCGGCGTCGGAGGACTCGGAAAAGGAGCTTGGCGCCATTACGGGCGGGCTGAATATTCCGGGGCTGATGGGATAAGCGATGGCAAACCGCATACCCTCGCTTGAAACGCTGATTGATAAATTTGCGTCCCTGCCCGGCATCGGGCGCAAGACGGCCGCGCGGCTCGCCTACTGGATCCTCGCACTGGACAAGCCGGAGGCGGAGGCGTTTGCGCGCGCCATTCTGGACGCGCATGAAAAGGTGCACCAGTGCCCCACCTGCCATAACCTGACCGACGCCGGGCTGTGCTCGGTGTGCGGCGACCCGGGCAGGGACGCCTCCATCATCTGTGTGGTGGAGAGCCCGCGGGACGTGAACGCGATTGAAAAGACGAGAGAGTACAAGGGGCTTTATCACGTGCTGCACGGCCTGATTTCCCCGATGGACGGGGTAGGCCCCGAGCAGCTCTATATCAAGGATCTCGTCCGCCGCGCGGCGGATGACCGGACAAAAGAGATCATTATGGCGACCAACCCGACGGTCGAGGGGGAATCGACGGCAATCTACATCAGCCGGCTGATTAAGCCGCTGGGGGTCAAGGTGACCCGGCTGGCCTACGGGATGCCGGTTGGCGGCAATCTGGAATACGCGGACGAGGTGACCCTGTACCGCGCGCTTGAGGGACGCAGCGAGCTGTGAGCGTAAAAAAATGACCGCAGAAAGAAGGAGGGGACGGGATGCCCGAAAAACGGAATTTTAAAACAATTGCGGAAAACCGCAAGGCGCGGCACGAGTATTTTGTCCTGGAGAGCTTTGAGGCGGGCATCGAGCTTTCGGGCACAGAGGTGAAGTCCATTCGCCAGGGCGCGGTCAATCTCAAGGAGAGCTGGGTGGATATCCAGAACGGGGAGCTGCTGGTGCAGGGGATGCACATCAGCCCCTATGAGAAGGGGAACATTTTCAACAAGGATCCGCTGCGCGAACGCCGCCTGCTGATGCACAAGCGGGAGATTATGCGCCTGTTCGGCAAAATCAAGCAGGAGGGGCTGACCCTCATTCCGCTTTCGATTTATTTCAAGGGTTCGCTGGTCAAGGTGCAGCTGGGGCTTTGCAGGGGCAAAAAGCTGTACGACAAGCGTGCCGCGGACGCCGAACGCTCGGCGCGCCGGGACATCGACCGCGCAATCAAGGCGCGCTGAGCGGGCAATTCGACAGCCCGCGCTTGACGCGGCGGCACAGAGCTGGTACAATATCGCGTACAACAGAAATGGGGGCGTAAAGGTTTCGACGGGGGTTTTGAAGCAGGGGAAGCGGGCAGCGGCGGGGAACCGCTTATCACTCTCCAACTTAAAAATAGCTAACAACAATCAATTAGCTGTCGCGGCTTAAGCCGCGTGTCGCAGATTCTCAAGACCGCGTAGGTCTCTGCGGCATAAAATTACGCGGTGAACGTGCGTGGGGCAAAGCTTTGAGCCCTGCCATGTAATAATGAAGCTACCAAGCGCGCGGCCTGTCTGCCGGCCTGCGCGCAAGGGAATGTTGTAGACAGCCTGCGCCCGGAGATGCCCATGTGAATAGACTTTCGGACAGGGGTTCAATTCCCCTCGCCTCCACCATGTCGGAGCAAAGTCCGCTTTGCTCCGACTTTTTTGAAGTAAACCCGCGCTGTGAAAGACGCGCTGTCATGGCCGGATTCCCTTTTAAAAGGACATTCGGCTATACGTCCTAAAAACAAAAGGGAGGTGCGAAAAAATGTTTAAAAGGTTCAGGGGCTTGTGTGTTTTCCTGCTGGTCTGCGCCGTGCTGTTTACGAGCTGCCGCGCGAAAGCGCCCGACGACGGCAATTCGTCTCCGGGCGGGTCGGCGCAGCCGGGCGGCGAGCCGACGTGGCGGCTGGTCACCCCGAGCAGGGGGTTTTCGCTTTATTCAGGCAATGGGCAGGGCGCCTATCATGTTGAAAACACGGGAAAGGATTTCTCAGGTCACCTTGTCTATCACGATTACGGGACGATGCAGGAGATCTATCTCTCCCCGCAGCTTGACGTGACCTTCGACGAGCAGAACCCGGGCTGGATCGCCGACACGAGCGGCGGCGTCTTCCCCATCGCGACGGACGACGCGCTGTATGTTTTCATCTACGGCTTAAACAGCAGCGAGCACCCCGCGCGGCTGCTGCGGATGAACCCGGACGCGTCGGACAGGAAAGAGATCACGCTGACCGGCGGCTACAGCGTCGAGCTGTACAGCGCCGTCGCGTCCTACGGCGGCGAGCTGTATTTTATCGCGCAGAAATACCGCGGCGACACGGGGGAAATCGAGTCTGTCGCGCTGGTTCGCAGCGATTTTAAAAACGGCGAGCTGGTCGAGGTGCGCGGGCTCGACAGCGGCACCGACACCTTTCTGGTCGGCGTCTGCGAGGACGGCATGATCCTGCAAAAGAGCACGGACACAGACAGCGAATACGGCTTCAGCATTGTCGACGAGACGGGCGCAGAAACGGCCTTGCCTCTGCGGTGGGACGCGCACAGCCAAACAAAGGCAGTCTGTGACGGAAAGATCGTTCTCTGCGAAAACGAGGCGGGGCGCGTCTCGGTCTTCGACATTGCCACCGGCGAGACAAACGAGGTGCTCGATCTTGAAACGTACGGCGCTTATATCGCCGAGGAGCCGTGGGACGGGCATGTGATTCTGGATGTCTACGAGACGGCGGAGGGCGGCGAGATGTCGGAGGACCCCGTCCAGATTCAGGTTGTGAAGCGCCTGTATGTTGACCTTGAAACAGGCGAGACCGGGACGCTCACGCTCACAAGACCAACCGTTCAACTGGGCGATGTCTATATTCGGATTTTTCTTGAAACGGAACACGACTTCCTGGTGGAGTATCAAACGCACTCTGAGGAGCAGGTGGCTTACGCTCCCGGCGGGTCGGAATACATGCACAAGGTAACCGTTTCTGACCTTGCCCTTATCGCCAAGGACGACTTTTGGAACTCGGTGCCCAACTACCGGCCCTTTGCCGACGCGCGATGATGGAGAACGCGAGGCTGGAGCTCGTCGACCTTTCCAAAACCTACTGCGACGGCAAGCGGGAGACCCGCGCGCTCGAGGGTCTCAGCTTAGAGCTCGGCGTGGGGTTTTACGCCCTGCTCGGGCCCAACGGCTCGGGCAAAAGCACCACCATGAACATCGTCACGGGCGGGCTCGAGCCCTCCCGCGGCTTTGTGCTGTGGAACGGCGACAGGGCGGGCAGCGCCGATTTCTACCGGGCGCTCGGCTATATGCCCCAGCAGCAGGGGATGTACGACGGCTTCACGGGTCGGATGTTTTTAGAGTATTTCTGCGCCCTCAAGGAGCTGCCCGCGGGGGCGGTGAACGACGAGGTCGTGCGGGTCGCGCGCGCCGTCAACCTGGAGGACGAGCTCGGCAAGCGCATCTCGATGTATTCGGGCGGCATGAAGCAGCGGCTGCTGGCGGCGCAGGCGCTCATCGGCGACCCCAAGCTGCTGATCTTTGACGAGCCGACGGCGGGGCTCGACCCCAAGGAGCGCGCGCACCTGCGCGGAGTGCTCAGGAAAACGGCGGACGAGGGGCGCATCGTGATCGTCGCGACCCACGTCGTGTCCGACGTCGAGAGCGTCGCGGACGGGGTCATCGTGCTCAAAAAGGGCCGCCTCGCGGGCTTTGACAGCGTGCCTAACCTTGTCGCGAAGCACGCGCCGGGCGGCGGCCTCGAGGAGGTCTATCTCAGCATCTTCGGCGAGGATGAGACGGCATGATTCGTTTGGTGTTCTTCGAGTTCAGAAAAATCTGGCGCTCGCGCCGGTTTTTAGCCGCGCTCGCGGCGCTGCTCGCGCTGGATTTCTTTCTGCTGTGGATGATGAACGACTTTGACGGCGGCACGGTCGCGGCCTACCGCGAGCTCGCGGACAATCTGCGGCCCTTGAGCGCCGAACAAAAGGCCGCTTTTATCGAGCAGGAGGCGGAAACGGCGCGGATTTTAGCGACCGTCGACGAGGTTGTCACCCGCGAGGAGCAGACGGGAATGTACGACGCCGAGACGCGGGCGCGCTATGCCGAATACTTCACCGAGCCGTATCTTCGGCTCTATTACGCCGTGCGGCGGGACCCGGGGTATACAGGCGGCCTCGCCGAAAACGCGCGGTTCTTTTTAAAAATCAAAAAAGAGGCGGACGAGGTATACGCCCACCCCGCCTTTATCGACGAGATGGAGCAAAAGGCGGCGCGACTGTCGGGCATCTCGATTTTTGCGGACGACGCGGCGGGCTATGACCGGCTTAACATCGCGGCGTCCGCCGAGGCATACGGGCGGCTGCGCGGGGTCGAAATCGACTACTTCCCGCAGGCGGGACTTGAGACCGCGCTGGATTTTTCCGTCACCGACTGGCTGCTGCTCGCGGCGGCGATGTTTCTCTCGCTGACCGTGCTCACCGAGGAGCGCGAAAAGGGGCTTTTGCGCCTGACGCGCAGCACCCCGCGCGGAAAGAGAAGGACGGCCGCCGCAAAGATCGCGGCTGTCTTTTTGAGCCTGCTTGCCGTGGTCGCCGTCTTTTACGGCGGCAGCCTGCTGGTTTGCGGGCTCTCGTTCGGTCTCGGCGATCTCTCACGCAGCATCCAGTCGGTCCCGTTTCTGACCCACTCGGTGCTGCGGGTGAGCGTCGGGGAGTATCTGCTGCTGTTTCTTGCGGTAAAAAGCGGGGTGCTTGCCTGCGTCGCGCTCGTCATGCTGACGGTGTGCCTGTGCTTCAGGCAGGTGTGGAGCTCGTTTTTGACCGTCTTCGCCCTGCTCGGGGCGAGCTTTGCCGTGCGGGCGCTGATCCCCGCGACGGGGAGATGGGCGGCCTTTAAATACGCCAACCTCTTGAGCGCGCTCAACACCAACGAGCTGCTGGGTGTCTATTTCAACATCAACATTCTGGACAAGCCCTGCTCGCGGTTTGCCGTCGAGTTTATCGCGGTGTCGCTGTTCGCCGCCGCGACGGCGCTGCTGTTTGTTGCGGTGTACCCGAGGCTCGCGGCAAGGGACGCGGCGAGGGCGGGCGGCGGCATCCTGCCGCTCGAACGGGTGCGCTGCACGAGCGTGCGGTTCACCGAGGGCTACAAGTTCCTTGTGCAGAACGGCGCGGCGCTCGTGCTCGCGTTGTTTTTTGTCTCACAGGTTTGCGCGGGGCTCAGCGAGGAGGTCTATCTCTCGTCGGACGAGCTGCGCTACCGCACCTATATGCTCGAGCTCGGCGGGCGGTACGACATGGAGGCCTACGATTGGCTCAGGGCGAAGAGCGAGGAATTCATCCCCCTGCACGAGCTCGAGGCAAAGCGCGCGCGGGGCGAAGTCACCGACGACGAGTATTCCCTCATGGCGGCGCGGTACGACGACCTCGTCCGGGACTACGCGGTGTTTGTGCGGGTGCTCTACGGGAACGTCGCGTATGCGGCCGGGACAGAGGGCGCGTGCCTTGTCTATGACACGGGCTATGCGCGACTGTTCGACACGGGCGGCGTCTACAGCCCCCGCGAGACGCTCTGGTGCATGATCGCGCTGACCCTGTGCGTCTCGGACATCGTCGCAAAAGAGAAAAAGTCGGGGATGCTGAAGCTCGTCAAGACGACGCCGCTCGGGCGGCGGTACACCTTTCGGTGCCGCATGAGGCTGTGCGCGGCGGCCGCCTGCTTTGCCGCGGTGTGCTCGGTGCTCGCGCGGCTTATCGTCGTGTTGCGCTTCTACGGTCTGCCGGGGCTTTTCTACCCGTTGCGCAGCCTTATGCAGTTCGGCACGGCGTGGCGGGTTTTCGGCATCTGGACGCTCGCGCTCTTCGCGGTGCTCTCGCGGTGCGCGGGCGCTTTCGCGGCGGTGGTGATCATGTCCGCCGTCAGCTGCAAGGCGCCGAACACCGTCGCCGCGCTCGCGCTGAACACAGGGGTGTTCTGCGTGCCGCTCGTGCTGAGCGAGCTGCTCGACGAGCAGTTCAGGTACCTCAGCGCCTATCCGCTCTTCTCCGCGCCCGAGTTCCTCAAAACGGGCGGGCAGGTCTGGATTTATCTGCTGCTCGCGGCGGTGCTCGCGGGCTACGCCGCGGCGGCGGGCGTGACAGTCAAAAAAGAGTTTGCATAAATTTAAATAAGGGGTAGAATACCCATTAACCACTAATGTCATTGCATGATTGTTGCCTTATTTGATAAAAACTGATTAATGAGATAAAAGGTGATATATCTCAAATAGGGGAAATATGTGAGCACGCCATGAAAAGCATTAAATCTAACGCTTGATGGATGAGTCTCACTTTTCGAACAATTTTATCGAAAAGTGTGTTTGTCAAATAAGGAATACTTCTGTGCTTCCGCAAAAGTTTGGTTCGGAGGTAGTATTTCCTTTGCGATTCTGCTATGTCTTCATAACAATATAAATATTCTGCTAAATACAATTTTAGGGTTGCATCTTTTTTGTCAAGTCCTTCCACGTCTCCGCAAGCTTCATATCGCTTGCGGCGGCTTTTTTAATAAAAAGCTGCCGGTGCGCTCGCGCCGCTGTCCCTCCTCATCGCAAAACGTCCCGCTCGGGTTCGCCGTCGCTGCCAACTTTTTGCGAGTTACGAGCGTTCAACCCTCATCGCCGAAAAACTCCTGCTTCAGGGGCTTTTCGGCGCTTTGAAGTCGTGAAAAAGGCTTCACACTCCGCAGGCACAAACCGGGCTTTTTGACAGGCGGATGAGACCTGTGTCCTGAAGTATTCGATATTTATCAAAAATAGGCGATTCCCAGCAGCTAAACTAAAACAGGATATTAAGAACAACCGCGAGGCCGGGATGAGAAAAACGAATCCCGGCCTTTTTCTTTGCCTGAAAACGGTGAATGGAACATCGTTCCCTCTCTCTGCTTTTAAATAAACAAATTCAAAAAGGGGAAGAACACCATGGTAAAAATCACAGCCATCGGCAACCGCACAAAAGAGGCAGAGCTTCTGCTCTCAAGCTTTTCTGCGTCTGCTTTGGCTATTATTGCTTTTCTTTCGCTCGTCGACTCCCTTTCCGGGCTTTTTCCTGTCCCGCCTGGGAGCTTGCCCTTTTTTCTCCGGCTTCACCACAGAATTGCGTTTTTCACGGTGCCTTTTGTGCGCTGTCACAGGCGCCGATGCTGACAATAAAATACCGGATCAAGCAACCAGGGGATTCCATTTCTTTAAAATCCGCGGATGCCATGGCGCAGCCTGTGCTCGAACGCAGAGCTCCGGGAAATCCATCGAATCATTTGAATGGCATCGGAGAGCGTAACAAATGTTACGCAAGGTTGTTTCACAAATATTTTGCTGCTTGTAAATTCCTGCACAGAATATAGAAATAATAGGGCGTTGTTTATTGGTAGATCATACAAAAAAGAGGATGGATTTAGCGAAAAAGCATATTCAAGAAACAATGTTTCTCAATTAGAATGTGAATGTAGCCGAGAGAGAAAACAAGCAAGGAGTCAGCGATGCGCGTTACCGTGGAGGAAATCGCAAAAACTGCCGGTGTGTCAAAGGCTACGGTATCCCGTGTGCTCAATCATTCGCTGGTAGGGGTGGGGGAAGCGACCCGCAAAAAGGTTCAGGACGTCATTGATTCCATGCACTACAGCAATGCCGCCGGCGGAAATGCCCATGCCAGGAAGAGTATTGCCCTTGCGATACCCGATATCCTGAACCCCTTTTTTGCCGAGATTGCGCTCGCCGTTGAAAAGAGAGCGAAACAGGAAGACTATTTTCTTATTATCATGATGACGGATTTTTCGCTGGAGAAAGATCTGGAGTGCATCCGGAATCTAGTCGTCAAGAAGGTGGATGGAATCATCCTGATTCCGACCGGCCTGAACGGCAGGGCAGAGCACCTTTTGCCGAAGAAATACGGAATACCGATGGTCATGCTGGACAGAAAGGTGACCGGCGTCGACCTGGTTCATGGGGTGTATTCGGATAACGAATATGCCTGTTTCCAGGCCTGCGAGCAGCTCATCAACGGGAAGGAGGCGGAGATGGACTTGAAGCTCTACCCGAAGCTGCTGCTGAGAAATACCACAAGGCGAAAGTAATCCGGCCGGGGACAATCAAAATCGCAATGATCGAAGAGCAAAAGCGTGACCTTCTCCCGTAAGGGGGAGAAGATACCCGGGGGAGAACCCGTTAGCGGCTGCCCTGCGAAAACCTTCCAGACATCCGGCACGGCGAAAGGACAGAGCTGCGCCGGATAGGGCGGACGGGGACGACAAAGCAAAACGAAGGCGCGGCCGGGACGCGCGGATGCGGCAGGGGATAAACAGGCGAATGCGGCAATCGGAAGTTTAAGCGCGATGCAGGTTTATGACGGCGGTCTGTTATGCTGCCCCTTGTGATTCGGTTCCGGCGCCGGTCGACTTCCTGCACGACTTCCCCGCGGGGACGACGGGCTATGAATACGAGCTGAAGCATTTTATCAACTGTATAGAGGAGGGAAGGGTCGAGAGCGAAAGGGATGCCCCACAGCAGCTCCCTTGCTATTATGAAGGTTGTGGACAAGGCCTTTGAAAAGATTGCTAGGGATCCGAAGTTTATCCCTGTAAAATTGGGAAATTGCATGATTATTGAAACACATTGTGGTTCAATATATAAATTTCAGGCAAAAATCCGGAGCAAAGCGGGCTTTGCTCCGGAACGGAAGAACCGGGAAAACAATCATAGAGCAAAAAGCTGCGAGCCTTTAACCGCAAAAAGCTGGCAGCGAGCCAGAGCCTCCTGCCCGGCTATGGGGACGGGGTGATATCCGACCCGCCGCCTTCTGCCGGATGCGCGGAGTCTGCAAGCAGACCCTCCCGGCGGCAGAACTGCGCCAAAGCCTCCATCTCCGCGGCAAGCTCCAGCTTGCCGTTGCTCAAAAGACCGGCGTGCAGCTTTTCCAGCACGGCCTGCATATCGCGCAGGCAGGTGATGACCTTTTCGGTGAGCTCCGAATCCGATACGCCGCTCTGTTCCAGGCGAATCAACTGCCGCAGAATGTCGATGAGGGCGGGCAGATAGAACGGAAACAGCTGCCGCACCAGAGGAATATCCTCCGGACGCTCCTTCAGGACGCGGAGAATCTGCTCGATTTCGCGGCAGACAGTTTCGCCCAGAGCGCGCACCTGCCCGTCTTTTACGCGCAGGAGAAGCCCGCGCAGCGTGAGAAGGTCAGCCCGACCCTGTTGAAGAACTGTTGACTGGCCGCTGCCCGCCGGCTCACCGCGCTGCTTGGGCTTGCGGAAGGCGAAGACAACGACCAGCGCCACCAGCGCGACAATGCCAAAGGCCACAACCGCCGCAAGGACGAGAAGCAGGGTGGAAAGCGACGGGAAGAAATGCCGCGCGATGAAATAGAGCAGCGCAAGCCCCAGAAGGCTCCATACGCCCAACGCTCCCGATCTAGGATGATCCTTCAAGGCCTTTTCCTCCCTTGCTTTGCATAACGGACGGAATTTGCCGTTCCCCGGGCAGGGATGCTGCCGGGGAACGACGAACCCCTGTATCGGCGACGCAGACGCTCAGCCGCCGATGGCTCCGCCGCAGAATTCGCAGCAGCCGGAAGCGTCCGGCGTTGTGGTGGCGCCGCAGAAGGGGCAGGTCACCGCCATTTTGGGTGCGTTTGCCGCCGCCGCGCTGTCCCGCACATCCTGCCGCACCTGCAGCAGAGCGTCGCGTATCTCCTGTCCCATCTGCTCATACTGCTGATACTCCAGGCTGGCGCGCACCTCGTCGGCGTTGGAGACGGGAATGCCGCCCGGCACCCCGCCGCCCATGGGGGTGCGGCCGGGCATCGGCCGTTCCGCGCCGGGGCGCGCCGTGCCGGGACGCGCTGTACCGGGACGCGCCGCATCAGGACGCGCTGCACCGGGACGAACAGCACCGGGGCGCGCCGCATCAGGTCGAGCCGCACCGGGACGCGCCGCGCCAGGACGCGCCGCATCAGGGCGGACTGCGCCGGGACGGGCTGCGCCGGAGCGGGAGCGCGGCATGGCCGTGGGGCTGTCCAGCAGGGTCTCCTCGTCGTTGTCCACGCTGGAATCATTCAGCTTGAAGCGGATTTCGTTGAAGTACGGATTGTTGACCTGGATGACGATATAAAAATCGTAGGAATAGGCGTAGCGCTTGGGGTTGAAGCTTTGGCGCTTGCCCTCCGCGTCCTTATACTCGATCTCGGTTCGGTCTTCCTCGATGTCCAAATTGCAACCCGTCACATCGGAAAAGGCCAGCACATCGGGGTTGGCGCTTTGCCAGTTGCGGGCGGAGGTGACCATAAAGAGACCCGCGTCCTCGTCCAAAATCACCTTGGTGTCATCCCCCAGCGTGCGGGTGGCGTGGAATGCCGCCACCTTTTCCCGGTTGGCCTCGCGGTATTCCAGCTGCGCCTTAATGTCCGCCACGGTGCTCTGCCGCCGTTCGCTGAACCACGGCGAGAGCTTTGCCGCGCAATCCTTGCAGCAGTTACCGTCCTCCAGCTTGCGGTTGCCCATCAGGCCGATGTCGCCCCCGCAGATGGAGCATTGCTTCTTTTCAAACAGATTTCCAAACAGTCCCATTGTTGTTTCCTCCCTTGTGGTTGTTTTATGGGTCGGGCGGCAGCTTTAGCCAGCTGCACCTGCCGTCAATTCAGTGACATCGCCGGGTTTATTGCCCAAAAGGGGTGACCCGCTCAGCTCGGTCACGCACAAAAGGGAATCCCGCGGGGTGTCGTGCCGCTCGAGGGCGGCCACCCCAAGTATGCTCCGGCTCTCGCCGTCCGGCCACAGCTGATAGGCGTATACCATGCCCTGCTCGTTCATGCCGAAATACCGGAAAACGCCGTACAGCTCTTCCACCGGCTGCCGGAAATCATAGACAAGCCGGGCGTTGTCGCCGTTGCCACCCTGCCAGAGCTGAAGATTGGCATGCCCGGCCGGATTCCCGGCGGATGGGGTATCCCAGCCGCTCATGAATGTGGCCGGCAGAATGTGCCTCTCGGCCTCTATGAGCGCCAGCAGATCGACCGTTTGCCCCTCCTGGCCAACGCCGTACACCGTGGGAAAGCCGCTGTAGTCCAGCTCTTCGGTAAAATCAACGATCGGCCAGATGTCGAGTCCAAGCAGCGGCCCGCCAGCACAGAAGTACCCGGTTGCAAGCCCCGCGCTCAGGTCAACATATTCCACCCGACCCTCGCTCGTGAGCAAAAAGAGCCATGGCGTTTCGGCCGAACCGGCAAGGGCGGTGCAGACCCTGGTATAGCTGCTGTAAAGCCCATGCACCGGGTAATCTTTTCCGCATTCGATGGCGGAGCTTTCTAAAAATTCCCCGCTCGATGGCGTTTTTTGAAAGCAAAGAGAGAGCTCCCCGTTCTGGCAGGTGATGTCCACAAAATCAAACCTGTTATCGACCGCCGTTTTGCTGGCGGGGGTCAGATTTAATGTGAGGGTGCTGTGCAAATCCCCGCTCATGTCGTTGCTGATGCGGACGACGGCGCACAGCTCTTCGCCGTCCATGTAGAGGGGCACATCCAGATTCAGGCGCCGCTGCGAGAGCGTCTCGCTGCGCATCTGCTGAAAGCCGCCCGATTGCGTATCCTCGATAATGTGCCAGTAGTCGGCGTAGAGGCTGTCATACATCTGTGCCGCCGCGCGGCGCAGTGCGGTGAGGACTTCCTCTTCAGAAAAGCCCAGCCGCTCGATAATATCCTTGTTTTGCAGCCGGGTGCCGCTGGCCGTATCGTAGTGGTAGACGCTGTAATTGCCGTAAGAGTCATAGCCGTAGGCGGCCTTGAGGACAAGGCTCAGGATGCCGCCGCTGCGGTATGCATCATAGGTGATCTCGCTATATAAGGGCAGTTCCCCGCGGCGGATCCACGCAAGGCTTTCCTCCATTACAACGCCGTAGATTTCATTGATTTCCTCGTTGATGGCGCGCGCGCCGGGGGTGTCCGCGTCGATGCTGGGCAGGCAGTAGGAATACTCATACTCATAGCCCTCGCTGTCGGTAAGCGTGCCCTTCTCCACCTGTTCCAGCACAGTGACCTCTTCCGCCTGCCCGGGCAAGGGGCGGCTTGTATCCTGCGGCGCGGACGGCGCGCTGTCATCCCCGGGCTGCACCTGCCGCCCGCAGCCAAAGAGACCGGCAAGCAGCAGCATGGACAGCAGCAGGGTTATGCATTTTTTCATCAAAGCTGTCAGCTCCTCTCCAATTTATCCTGTCAAACCCACGGATCCTCGGACGCGGGCAGACGAATGCCCACCAGAATGCTGGAGTACTCCCACAGATACCAGTTTCCGTCCTTGGCAAGGCGCAGGGTGATGGGGCGGGGGCTGTCCGCGCCGCCGGATTGGACAAACAGGCGCGCAGTATTTTCCGTATCGTACGAGTGCGCGTCCGCCGTCACCGTCAGGGTATATGGCTCGGCGGGGGTATAGTCGTTGTCCGGCACAGCACCCGCAAAGTAGGAGCGCGGCACATAGTCCTTATCCCGGAAGCGGTCGGCGATAAACTGCCGGTCGGCCTCGCTCATCGGGTCGGGCCCGCGCAGCAGGTCGATCATGGCAAGGCTGTCCTCGCGGGACTGGGGATACCGGCAGAACGCCGCGATGCTGAACGCCGCCGTATGCTCCGGGGCGGAGCCCCAGTGCGCCCACAGCGCCTTTAATTCCTCTACGTTTTGGGGCAGGGCGGAAAAGATGTAGGTCGTGCCATTGCTGCCCTCTTCGATGGTGAGCATCTCCTCGACGTTGACGCTGCCGGCAGGCTGGTGGCCTTCGGCAAAGAATTCGCCGGCACTCTCCGCCGGCTCGCCGCCTTCTTCGGACGGCGCGGAGGACGCAAAGCGGTCGCTTTCCTCCGGGTCGTCCGGCGGCGCATCCGGTACAGGGTCGCCTGCGGAGGCCGGCGGTTCATCGGCGGGCGCGGCGCTCTGCTGCTGCGCAGTCTGCCCGGCGCTCCCGCTTTGCTGCGCGCAGCTGCACAGCAGGGCAGCCAAAAGCGCGAGGACAAGCAGCACAAGATAGCTTTTTTTCAAAATTCTTCCCTCCTTTCGGCCTGTGATGAGCCGAAACAGCCGCCGCGGCAGGGAGGCGAACCGCCGGGCTGCATTCCTGTTCCGCCCTCCCTGGCGGCTCGGGGACACTTTGGGCAATCCCCACCGGGCGGCGGCCGCTTATGCCCAGGGGTCGCTTGCCGCGGGCGGCCGGATGTCCAGCAGGAGACTGGAATATTCCCACAGATACCATTTGCCGTCCTTGGCCAGGCGCAGGGTGACGGGGCGGGGGCTGTCTGCGCCGCCGGAGCGGACAAAGAGCCGCGCCATGTTCTCCTGATCGCCGGAGCGGGCGTCGGAGAACACCTCCAAAGTGTAGGGCAGAGTGGGGGTGTAGCCGCTTTCCGGCATGGAGCCCGCAAAATGGGAGAAAATGATGTAAGCGCGGTTCCCCCGGAAACGATCCCTGACGAAGGAGATGTCCTGCCCGTTCATCGGCCGCGGGCCGCGCAGGAAGTTGAGCATCTCAACGCCGGCGCTCTGGTCGGCGGAAAAGGCGCACAGGGCGCACACGGCAAGCGCTGCCGTCTGAAAGGGGGTATCCATCGCCGCCTCGGGCAGCACCCGCAGCTCGGCCGCGCTCCCGGGCAGGGCGGCAAAGGTGAAGGTCTCCCGCTGGCTGCCAAAGCCGGCCGCGGCAGCGCGCGCGGGCTGTACGGCAGAGCGGGCTGCCGATTGAGCCTTATTTTTCAGCTGGTCAAAAATGTCCAAAGAAAAGCCTCCTTTTTCGTCATGTCGGGGCGGGCTGGGCTCCCTGCGGGGCGGACTGCCATGAAATCTGCCGGCGCCGTCTTCCTCGAGCATCAGATACGATGCCCCGTACAGCCCGCAATCCCGCAGCATCGCCTCGTCATAGGATTCGCCTTCGAGGGTTAAGGCGCGCAGGAGATAGAAGCCCGCATGGCTTTTTTGCCTGCCGCATCCCACCATGGACAGGCTGAGCGCAAGCGCCATGCCCAGCACAGGAACCAGCATAAAGGCCTTGTGTTTCATTGCGGTACCTCCGATAAACGCACACAGCGGCACCCGGGCGCGGGGAAGCATGGCGGCGGTCAGTCGAGCAGGATAAGCCGCCCCTCGACGGTCTGATCCAGATGCTGATGGTCGGACAGATACTCGTCCAGCACCTCGCGGCAGGAGGTTGTCACCACGCGGGGCTTTTTGTTCTCCGCCGCCTCCTTGGGGCTGAGCGCCAGATTCTTTTCCATGTTGTTGTAGTGAAAGGCCTGTAAGCCCACCGTGTAAAGCCTTTCGTCGCGCACCGGCTCGCCCTCAAAGGAAAACTCGGAAAACTCGTGGGTCTTGCGGCTGTAGACCGCCCGCAGCCCTCTGGAGAGCTGGTAGAACTCGCAGTGCGCTCCCTGCCAGACCTCGTCCCGCAGCATATACTTCAGCATCCGCCGCAGCTGCTCCCCGGTGACGGTGAGCATGGTGACCGAGTCGTCGTAGGGGAAGCACTCCACCAGGTCAGCGAACTGCACCAGCGGCCCCAGGCGGGTGTTGCGTATCGAGCCGGAGCCCAGCAGCATGATGTCCAGCCCCAGACTGTCGCGCAGAATATCGGCAAACAGGTCGCCCAGCTCGGTCTCCTGGGTGCGGGCGGGGTGGGTCAGCTCCCGGCGGAAGCGGGTGATCAAGCGGCTGTACTTTGTGTCGGTGCGCTGCTTGTACTCGCCAATCAGCTTGTTCATCACCGGGTCGCGGGGGCAGTGGGTGTCGTCGATGGGAATGGTTTGCCAGCGGAAGCTGTCTACACAGTTGTTGTCGGTGTCCACCGTGATGTCAAAGCGGCCGATCTGGTCGGTGCCGGTGCCTGCCTGCACAATCAGAATATCGTTGACCCTGGCCGGCTCGTCAAGGAAGGTGTGGGAATGCCCGCCGATGATGACATCCACCCCCCACGCCGGGTCGAGCTGCGCGGCCAGCTTTTTGTCCTCCTCAAAGCCGATATGGGTCAGCAGCACGGTAAAGTCGATGTCGATGGCGTTGTAGGCGTTGCAGATGCGCCCCACCTCCTCGGCCGCCTCATTGATGCCCACAAAGGAGCCGATCAGCTTGTCCGTGCTGGTCTGGGCGAGCACCTCCTCGGTCAGCACCCCGATGAACAGGATCTTCATCCCGTCCACCTTGAGGATGATATGGGGCTGAAACAGCCGGGCGCCGTTGGTGCGGATGAACAGGTTGGCGTTGATGATGGGGAATTTCGCGCATTTTTCCAAAAACAGCAGGTGGGCGATGCCGTAGTCGGTCTCGTGGTTGCCGAGGGTCACCACGTCGGGGGACAGGGCGTTCATGATTTCGATGGTGCTCAGTCCCTGATACTCCGAGTCGATAACCGAGCCGCGGAACATGTCCCCCGCGATGCAGTATAGGGTGTTGGGCTCTTCCCGGCGCACCTTATCCACATAGCCTGAGAGCATACTGACGCCGCCCACCAGCTTTTCGTCAATCTGCTCGGTGAGAAAATCGCCGTGCATATCGTTGGAATGCAGCAATACCAGCTTTTTATAGTTGCCCATGGAAAAGGCCTCCCTTCTTTATGCAAAGCTGCCCATTGCCCGGTGGGTGGAGCTGTTGGAAAAACGACCCCGCCGGGCTTTGCTTTACTCATAGATAAGGGTCAAATTCATGGCATCCGCACCCGCCATCCCTAAAAAATCGGGCAGGGCGCCGCTTTGTGGATCTGCCTGCATCGCAAGCTGTTCCCCGGAAGGGGAGACAAGCACCGGGAACCGCCCCTCTGTGACGTTGCCGAGCCCGTCCGTGAGCTGGAGATACAGGCACCCGCCGTCCATCTCCCAGACGCCGGAATACTCCGTGATGCCCCGGGGGTGCGTATAAATCTCCGCATAGCCGGTGTAATACGGGAGATCGGCGTCGCCGCCGCGCAGGGTCATGTACCAGCCGGTGCCGCTCACCCACCAGGTGGTATCCAGCAGCCCCTGATCGGTGGGGGGATACCAGCCGTCATCGCCGCAGCCCGCGCCGGCCAGAATTGCAAGGTCGCAGACAAGGGGAGTATACCCCTCGTCGACGGGGCAGTTGAGGGCGTGGGTTTCCGGGTAAATGTTCGGATAATACTCCACCTGTGCGCCGTTACCGGCCACAGCGATAAGCTGGATATCCGGCATACCGACATGCGGGTCTGCGCCCACGAACACAAACAGCGGCTCGGCATATTCGCTGCGGTAGAGGATGTCGGTCACGGACGACCAGGCGTTCTCCCAGGCGTCATCGGCGTCCCACGCGACAAGGTTGACCGACAGCGAGGTGGCCTCGTCCCGCGGGATGACGCAGTAAAGCGCCGAATCCTCATCCTCGCCGGGGTCGCCGATGATGTTTTCTTCGGGGATGTCGAGCAGAAAGGGGGCGACCTCGAGAATGTGCGGGAAGTGCTCCTCAAGATACGCGGCAAGCGCGGCGGGGTCGCGCGTCCCCGGCTCGCCCAAATAGGCCATGGCCAGCGCCGCGTCGGGGTAATACGCCAACTCTGCGCGCAGCGCTTCCAGCGCCGCCTGCCTGCCGGCAGCAGACACGCGGGCGTCCGCCTCTTTAAAGAGGGTGACGGATGCCGGGTCGCCGGCCAGCGTAAGGGTCAGGTGCAGGGCGCCGTCGTCCTCGCCCACCCTGTGGTATAGGCCGACCACTTCGCCCAGAATGCTTCCGTCGTGGCTTGTGAGCTGTGCCGCCTCCGGATTCAGATCGGTTTCCCTGTTGGGGCTGGAGTCCGGGAGCAGATAGACAAAATCCAGACTGCATTCCCCAACCTGCTCCCCGCCCATCGACAGGGTCATGCGCACGTCAAAGGGATCCCCCGAAATGGTCAGCAGCCAGTAGCCGTCGGCGCTCGCCCAGCGACCCTCCAGCACCGCAAACAGCGCCGGATTATCCGCATAGGTGTGGTCGCCGTCCAGCATACCGTCCGTCATGTCGTCCCCGCCCGTGCCCCCGTCCGCCCGGGACGAGCCGCAGGCGGCCAGCAAAAAGACAGGGCACACAGCCAGGCACACGGCGAAAAACAGCCCTGATGTCCGTTTTTTCATGATTCTCCTCCTTTAAAACCGCCTGAAAGCTGCGCCCGCCATATGCTGTGCTTTGCAAAAATGCCCGGTAAGGCAACGCCCTGCCCGCCCTTTGCTCCGTCCGGCGCAGAGCCTGCGCCTGCTTAGGCAGCTTGCCTGATGCGGCGTGGCTTTGGCGGAAGAGCCGGTTCGAACCCTCAAGGCCGCGCCGTCTGCGGGTGAGACAGGCAGTCGGACGGCGCGCCGAACCGACCCGCTTTAGGCCGCCGGGTAATACATATCGCCGACAAGCTCTATGGCCACGACCTCCCAGCTGTCGTCGGCATAATAGAGATAAAGGCTCATTTCATCGCCGTCACTTTCGTAGCGAACCCTGTAGGCATCCTCGAACCACCACTGACCCTCTTGAATGTGACCGTTAAACTCGCGGTGGAAGGTGCCGTCCTCATAAAAGGTGATATTCCACGTGTCGTCATCCTCTGTATAGAAGGTGGCTGCGGTGAGGGAGGGGAAGGCCTCGTTATAGTCGGCGCTCATATACCACTGCCCGTTGACCAGGTCATAGCAGGTCAGGTTGTCGAGAAAGACAAAGTCCACCTCGGGGCCGTCCGCGTCGCTGATGTAGAGATGACGGTTTTCTATCGCGGTGCTGTAGGTGCTCCGCTCCCCGCCGTCGTCGATGCTCAGGAAATAGTCTTCAAATATAATATAGTAGTCCGACGTAAAGTCGCCGTCCGGGTACCAGTAGATATAGTCGCTGCCGTCGGGCATATAGTTCCATTTGATTTCGGCGGGGTCGAGCACGGCTTCCGGCTCCGGCATGGCAGGCTCCTGCACGGTTGTACCGGAAGTCTGGGTGGTGTTGCCCGAGCCCGAGCCGGCGTTGCCCGCGCCCGGGTTCTTTTTGCCGCAGCCGGCCAGCGCCATGCAAAGGGCAAGCAAAAGGCTGACCGCAATTTTTGTTGTTCGTTTCATCTTCCAATCCTCCTGAATCGTTTTTTAAAATTTTCCGCTCTTTCCCGAGAAACCGTCGCTGTCGATGGTGGTGCCGCCCGACCCGCCGCCGGAGGCTTTTTCAATCTCTGTCCTGACCTCGGTGGTGTGGGTAAAGCGATCCTCCCGGTTGGTGATTTCCACACTCCCGGCCGAGAGATAGGTGTCCGCCTCCGTCTTTGCGGCCACCGATTTCATCTGCCGCTCCTTCAGCCACCAGCAGAAGGCGAACGCCCCTCCGCAGCCCAGCAGCAGCGAGATGGCAATCCCCGCAAAGGCGATCATCGGGTTGCTGCCCACATCCAGCGGGTGACCGTCCCGGGCGGCCTCGAGCATGGAATCGCATTTTGTCAGATAATCCTGAAAGCCGCCGTACCAGTCGTCGTCCCCGAAGTCGTCGAGAAACTCGTCCGAGAGCTTATCCTTGCCGTAGTCGGTAAAGGCGGTGTTGCCGTAGCCGTAGGCGATGAGGGCATAGTCCCGCTCCGCCATCGAGAGCAGCAGCAGAACGCCGCTTCTGTCGAGGCCGCAGCCCAAAGAGTAGTCCCGGTAGAAGGCCTTTGCGGCCTCATACGGCGTGCTTTCATTGGTGTAATCGGTAAAATCGTCCACCGTGATGATATACACGCCGCACGAATACCGGGTGGAGATGTCCTGCGCCTGCTGCTCCAGCCGGCTATACGCGTCGCCGGAGAGAAGCCCGGCGGCATCGGTGACAAAGCCGAGCTGCGCCTCCTCAAAGCCGGCCGCCCGCACGGGCAGGGCGGGGAAGAGGCAGAGCGCCAGAGCCAATACGGTTAAAAAGAGGCCGATTCGCTTTTTCATTCCGCATCCCCCCTCTCAGCCAAACAGCGCCTGCGCAATGGCAAGCCCCACGCCGCCCCAGATGAGCAGACCGCTCAACACCGCGGACAGGGCGGCAGCAATGCCCCAGAACTTCGCCTTGGATACGGGCAGGTCGCCCACCATCCTGCCGGTTTGCCCGTTCATCATAAAGAGATAGTCCCTGTCCTTCCATTTGGTAAGCAGTGTCCACACCGGCAGCAGGGCGTAGTGCACCTTGCCCCGCTGCAGTTGAACCGAGCTGCTCGCGAGGGTCACCGTTTCATAGCCGATCACGTCCCGGCGCATCTGCTCGGCGGCCGAGCCGCGGCAGCGCCCTTCGACCCGCGGCACACTCTCCTCTGCCGAGACGTCGTATCTGTCTGCAAGGTACCCCGGCAGATAAGCGGTGGAAAAAGGTTTCAGTTCGTTGTAGTCGAACGGCTCGATGGAATCCATGTAGTCGTCCGGCATTTTTTTGGAGCCGTCCACCGGCACGCGCTGAAACTCCATCGACCCGCAGCGCCGCACGTCAAAGTGATTGGTGACGACCACGCGGTAATCCCCCTCGCGGCGGGCGTGAGAGCGGGTGGCATGAAACCGGCAATCGGCCTGCGCCCCGGCGTCAAACAGCCAGAAGGGGACATAGAGCCCCTTGACCTCCTCCAGATGGTTGGCGGCCGAAAAGGCCCTGGGCAGGAAGAGCTTTTTGCTGTAGTGCTTTTTCAGCGCCGCGACGGCGGCCGTTTTGTCCAGCTTGAACGGGATGATAAGCTCCGGCTTCAGCGTGCCGCCGAACTGCCCGGGCAGGATGGTGTTGTTGCCGCAGTAAGGGCAGCTGGTGGCGGCGGTGGTCGCGTCGCAGAGCAGCTGCGCGCCGCAGGAGGGGCAGTTGTAGGCTTTCATGCCCGCGCCGTCCGCGCCCCAGTCCTGCTGAAGCGCGGAGGTGTCGAACCCATCCTCGGCGGCAGCTTCCGCTTTTTGCTGCGCGGCCTGCTGTGCCGCGGCCGCCGCGCTGTCCTTCCCGGCATACAGCGCCTCGATCTCCGCCACCTCAAAGCTCTGGCCGCAGTAGTCGCATTCCAGCTTGCCGGAGGCTCCCACAAAGTGCAGCGGGCCGGTGCAGGCGGGGCACTGGTAGTTGGTTGCCTGCACTGCCATGAAATCACCTCTTTCTCGGTTTCAGGTTTCTAAAAGAGAGACCCGCCCGCTGCCGGACGGGCCTCCCCTGTTCGTGCAAGATCAAATTCTCTTTTCCCCGCGAGGGGGGAGCCGCCTTGATGCGGGGCAATCAGCCCATCTCGGCGATGCTCGCAATCATATCCCGGATGGCCGGGGTCTGGGTGGCGGCCATATCCCCCACGTTGGAGCTTACCTTGATGCTGCACGCATAGCAGTCCCCGAGGCCGTCGAGAACTACGTAATAGACGGTCTCGGCGCCGTAGAAGCTGTCGGGATCCTCGGTGATATAGACGGTGCGGCCGCCGAGGGTTGCCGTTTCGGTTACGGCTTTATCCGTCATGTAGAGCTCGAGCTCGGCCTGATCCTTATAGACCTTGGCATCCGCCAGCCAGATGGCCGTCTCGAAATCCGAATCGGAGTAGCAGTACCAGCCGTCGTTGTAGGAGAAGCCGTCCGGCAAAATCACGCCGAGCACGCCGCTGTCCCCAATGGGGATCATGCCGCTCACGGCGCCCGGGCCGTCGTCGTCGAGGCCGCCGCTGAAGCCGCCGGAGGGGGTCGTGACGGAGGACATGTCGCCGATCACATCGGGCATGGGCTCGCCCGCCTCGATGAGGGGCAGGTACCAGTCGTAGTAATAATAGGGCACATCCTGGGGCTGCGCCGCCTCCACGTCGTCCCAGCGCTCGCCCCACGGCTTCAAATAGATCGAGATGGTAAAGCTGCCATAGTCGTCCTCATAGGAGCCGTCGATCCAGATCATGTTGTCGTAATCCGCAAGGCCGGGGTCGACAATCCAGTCGGCGTGCCCGACGAGGCAGTCGCCGAACCATCCGTCCTCGGACATCACCGTGCCGTATTGGCTGGTGCCCGAGCCGCTCAGGCTGACGTCCACCGAGCAGAGGAGGTTGTAGGGGTCGCCGTCCTCATCCCAAAGCTCGACAGTGCCGGTATAGTCGTCGCCGATGTCGATGACACCGCAGGTATCCCACCACTGGCCGCTCAGCTCCTCATACTCGCCGTCTGCGCCGAGCATCGCCCACCAGCCGTACCACTCGCCATTCCAGAAGTCGAGCAGGGTGTCGTCGCTGCCGAGGTTTCCGAGACCTCCCAAATTGCTGGAGCCGCCCGAGGTAGAGGAGAACGCACTCTTGTCCTCGCGGGTGAAAACCATGGCAGCTCCGTCGATCTCGATGGTCAGCTCGTCTCCCTTGAGGGTGTACTTCGAGCTCTCGCCGTCGGCGGTGATGACGCCCTTCTTCCAGGTGAGCGCCAAATCGTCGCCGTCGCCCATGCTCAAAACGCCGGTTCCGTCCTCCCGCAGCTCGAGATACATCGTGCCGTACAGGCCGAGCAGCTCGAGGGTGTCCTTGTCGAGGGTCATGCCATCCCCGCTTAGGGAGGTCAGGACATAAAAGCCCGCGTCCCCCGTTCCCTTGCCGCAAGCGGCAAGGGACAGAACCAGTACAACCGTCAACAAAACGGACAAAAATTTTTTCATTTCACAACCTCCTCAGATCAACGCCCCGCGCGGGACGCCGGTGTGTGCTTGTCGACGCGGCCGCGCCGCGTCACTGCTTGGCAAACGTCCCCGAAATCCCGAGACCCGAATTTTCCTCCAGGGTGAAGCTGTCCCCGTCCACGTTGAAGGTGTAGACGCTCGGCTCGTCCCAGAGCTCGAGCAACACCGTCAGCTGGTCGCCCTCAATGGTATAGCTCCCCTGCTGCTTTGTGAAGAAGTTCTCCATCGTGCATTTGCCCCTGCCATCGAATGTCCAGGTGATCGTGCCGTCGTCGCCGAGATCGGCGCTCCAGGTGCCCGCGAGCGCGTCTTTACTGCCGCAGGCGGTCAGGGACAGAATCAGGATTAGAGCGATCGCCAGAACCAGAAGCTTAGTAAGTTTTTTCATCGTTGCCATTTCCCCCCTCAGGTTATGTGAATGTTACTGTGGATGCGCGGAATTCGCCGGGGAATGCGGCGCGCACCCGGTGTTTGCAGGATCCGCCGCCGCTGCAGCGGCGGGAGCGTTTTTCGCGCACGCATTTCCCGGTTCTCCCTCTCGCGCGCTTACTGCGGCATCGCGCCGTTTTTCATCTGAATTGCGCCGTACACATAGAGCGCAGGCAGAATCAGGTTCAGCAGAAGGTTGACGATGCTGAAATCACTGCCGCCGATGAGGCCGACAATCATGGAAATGACGCTGAGTGCGGCGACGATAACGCCCCACTTGACGCAGGCGGCCGCCTTGATTGGTGCACTGCACGCACCGACCCCCTTGATGCCCGCAATCAGCTCGATGACCGACGCAACCACCAAAAGCCCGGTGCTGCAATACAGCAGCCCCATGCCCGAAACAGCGCCGGCTCCCAGCGCCACCAGCGCCCCCACACCGGCCACGGCAATCACGCTCACGATGATGGAGATCACGCCGCCGATAATCATAAGAATGGATGTAACTTTCAAAAAGCCCTGCCCTTTCATGTTTGCACCTCACAATTTTCCGTCTGTATGGTAGTTTGTTTGATAAGCGTGGCAGTTTCCCATGTGCCATTTTCGAGTAAAACCGTCAGAGTCAGGATCCTGTCGCCCTCGTTCTCCTCATAGTCCTCCTCATAATAAAGCCCCATGAAGGTGCCCAAACTGTTTCCGCTGCCGTCGGTGAGCCCGAGCTCCCATGTTTTCGGCCGCAACTCCGTTGGGTCGTACAAGCCGCGGGGTAGGAAATAGACATAGTCGAGATCGCACGCCATCGCCATTTCTCCGCCGCATGTCAGAACCATGTGCAGATCAAAGCCGTCGTCCTGCACGGGAGTGAGGGTCACGCTCCAGCGTCCGTCGTCGCTCTGCCAGGTTCCCAGCAGAACCGGGAACAGCTCGCCGTTATCCACATAGGTGTGAGCCCCGGTCAAAGGGTAGTCCGGTTCGCCGTTCATCCGTTCGCCCCACTCCATTCCATTATCCATAATACGGTTTTTGACGTAGATTCTGAAAAGCAGCGCCCCGACAGCCAGCAGCACCAGCAAAATCAGCACCAAAATAAGGATGCGCCGCACCCAGCGCTTCACTGCAAATCTCCGTCGTCAAAGGAGTCGCCGCACTCGGGGCAGAACTTGGGCGGATGGGCGGGGTCTTCCGGCTCCCAGCCGCATTTATCGCACTTGTACTGGGGCACCCCGGCGGGCTTCGGCTTGCCGCACTGGGCGCAGAATTTGCCCTTGTTCACCGCGCCGCAGGAGCAGACCCACCCGGCGGCGTCCGCGGGCTTGGGCTTGCCGCAGCTCTGGCAGAAATTGCCCGTGTTGCCGCCCTGCCCGCACGCACATGTCCACCCGGCGGGTGCCGCGGGTGCCGGGGCGGGGGCGGCCTGCGGCTGCATCTGCTGTTGCTGCTGCCCCATCGCGTACAGGTTCTGGGCGTTCATGCCGCCCATCTGGCCGGCCATGCCCATGCCCATAAAGGCCATTGCGGGCCCGGTGGAGGTGTTGGAGGCCGCCGCCTTCATGGCCTCGGCCTGCGCGCGGGTAATCGCCCCGGCGGCGCGGGTCGGGTCGGTATAGGTTGCCTCGCGCTGCATCTCCTTGATCATCTGCTCGTCTTCCTCGTTGGCCTTTACCGAGCTGACCCCCACGGTACCGATCTCGATGCCGCGGTTGTCCCGCCACTTGCTGGAGAGAATCTCTTTGAGCGCCTGAGACAGCTCCTCGGTGTGGCCGGGCAGGGCAGAATAGCGCACGCCCATCTCGCTGATGCGCGCAAAAGCGGGCTGCAGCGCGGTGAGCAGCTCGCTTTTTAGCTGGCTGTCAATCTCCGCGCGGTTGTAGGATTCGGTCATGTTTCCGCACACGTTGGTATAAAAGGCCAGCGGGTTCACCAGCCTGTAGCTGTATTCGCCAAAACAGCGGATGGAGATATCCAAATCAATGCCCGCGCGCTGGTCAATGACCCGGAACGGAACCGGGGAAGCGGTGCCGTACTTGTTGCCGATAATCTCCTTGGTGTTGAAGTAGTAGACCCGCTGATCCTTGGGCGGTTCGCCGCCAAAGGTGAACCGCTTGCCGATCTGCCCGAACATCTGCTTGATGCCGTCGCCCAGGCTGCCGCTGAAGATGCTCGGCTCGGTGGAGGCGTCGTAGGTGAACTCGCCCGGCTCGGCGCACAGCTCCACCACCTTGCCCTGCTCCACAATCATCATGCACTGGCCGTCGGCCACGGCGATGACCGAGCCGCTGGTGATGATGTTGTCGCTGCCCCGGGTGTTGCTGGAGCGCCCGGAGGTGCGCTTTTGCCCCTTGATGGCCAGAATGTCCGCGGGCATCGCCTCGCAGTAAAAGAACTCCTTCCACTGCTCGGCCATTACGCCGCCTGCCGAACCCAATGCCGCTTTAATCAATCCCATATGTGCTTGCTCCTTTCTCTGCGCGTGCCTTGCGCGCGTCGCCTGCTGCCGGGGCGTCGGTTCGCCCCTCGATTTTGCAGGGCAATTGTGCTATACTGGTGCCAATATGCCGTACCGGACAGCGGGGCGCGGCGCCGCCCCTGACCCCGCCTGTACTGCCAATGTACGCGATTATTCGGCTTTTGTCCCCACCCCAAACCCGCAAAAGGGTAGGGGTGCGGAAATATTTTTGCATTTTGGGCTTTTGGGGCGGATAAGCGGCCCGGCGCGCGCGGAGCCTGTTCAAACGCGCAGGCCGCGCCGGAAATTTTTGAACGGATTTGTCGAAAAGGGGGCGTCCTGCGGGTGGCAAAACGCAGCCGAAGGGTTGGGGTTCTGGTGGCGGCGCTGGTCGCCTGCGCCATGCTCTGCCGCGTGTTGGCGAAGCTGGACATCTGCTCTGTTCCGGTGGGGCTGCTGCGCACCATGCTCTACATCGGGCTGTATATGGGCTGGGGCTTTTCGCTCAGCCGCCGCATTTTGCAGCCGCAGGTGCGCCGGTACTTTGCCGGCATTGCGGCGCTGATGGTGTTCTGGTTTGCGGTGCGCAGCCTGAAATATTTCTTTGTCTTCTCCGTAAATGTCAGCCGCCATCTGTGGTACTGGTACTATTTCCCCATGCTGATGATTCCGCTGCTCTCGGTGTTTGTCTCCCTGTCGCTGGGCAAGCCGGAGCACTACCGCCTGCCCGGGCGGGCGGCGCTGCTGTATCTGCCGACCCTGCTGTTGATTTTGCTGGTACTGACAAACGACGCGCACCGGCTTGTCTTTACCTTTCCCGCCGGGGCGGCCTGGAGCGATCACGACTACGGCTACGGCACCGGCTATTATTTTGTCATGGGGTGGGAGATTGCCTGCGCGCTCTTCGCCTTTGGCTGTATGCTGCTGCAATGCCGGGTGGCGCAGAAAAAGTGGTATCTGCCGGCGCTGCTTTTGCTCGTCTCCATCGTGTACGGCGTCATTTATATAAGCGGAGCCGAGTGGATGCAGGTAATTGGCGGAGATATCACGGCCGTGCAGTGCCTGCTGTTTGCCGGTATCCTGGAAAGCTGCATCCAGTGCGGGCTTGTCCCGACCAACAGCGGGTACGACGAGCTGTTCCTTGCCGGAATCCCCGGCGCGCAGATCACGGATCAAACCGGGCATGTCTGGTGCTCCTCCGCCGGCTTCTGCGCGCTTTCGCCGGACGCCATGCGCGCTTCGCAGACGCGCACGGTCAATCTGGACAAAAACACGCTGCTGAAAAGCCACCCCATCGACGGGGGCTTTGTGTATTGGCGGGAGGACGTCGCCGACCTCGCCGCCCTGCTCGACAGGCTGGAGGAAAACCGGAAGGCGCTTGCGGAGAAAAATCACCTGGAGCAGGAGAATTACCGCGTCAGGCGGGAGATTCTCGGCTTTCGGGAAAAGAACCGGCTGTACGACCTGCTGCAGGGGACGACCGCCCCGCAGATCGAGCAGCTGGGCGCGCTGCTTTCGCGGTATCGCGAGGCGGGCGGCGCGGCCGGGCAGCGCCGGCTGCTGGCGCAGATGGCCGTGATTGGCGCGTACATCAAGCGCCGGGGCAATCTGATCTTTATCGGGGAGACGGCCGAGACAATCGACACGGCGGAGCTGTCCCTGTGTTTTGAGGAATCCCTTTCCAACCTGCGGCTGATGGGGGTATCCTGCGCGGCGGAGATTCCCGGCGGCGTCCGCGTCCTCACCGGGGACGCGACCCTGGCCTATGACTTTTTTGAGGAGGCGGCGGAGGCCGCGCTGGAGGGGCTGCGCTTTGTCTGGCTGAAAGCGCGCGTCCTCGCCGACGCCGTGCTGCTGCACATCGAGATGGAGTGCGACGCCCCGCTTCCGGTGCTGCGGCACCCCTGTGAGAGCAGCGGCATGGCGGACGGCGTGTGGCGCTTTACCCTGCGCGCAAGGAGGGCGGTGAGGCGGGAATGAAGCCGTTTTGGATGCTCTCCTTTTCCGGACAATCGGCGCTGCTGATCTGCCTGTTTTTCACGCTGCTTGCCGGGATATTCTATCTGCTGCTCAGCGCCGGGAAAAGTGGGAGCCGCCTGAGCCGGCGGCTTGCCGCGGGGGCGCTGCTGGCGCTGTTTCTGCTGCTGAACCTGCTGACGGTCTCTTATAAGCAGGCGACCTCCGGCGCTTCGGGGGCATCCCGCTTTGCGCCGCCCGTGTGGGCGCTGTGGGCTGCCGTGGGGGCGGCGGGCGCCGTTTTCCTTTGCAAAATCGCCCTTTGCCTGACCGGAAAGGACGGCGCCCTCGGCCTGCATTCAATCAAGCAGGCGATGGACACGCTGCCCAGCGGAATCGGCTTTTTTACCCGGGAAGGGCTGCCGGTGCTGTGCAATTTGCAGCTGCACCGGCTGTACCGGATGCTGGCGCAGCGCGATTTGCAGCATTTGGACGAGCTGCGGCGGGCGCTTGCGGCCTGTGACGAGGCTGACCGCGCCGTACAGCCCGCCGGCGGGGAGCGCACCTATCTCTTCCCGGACAAAAAGGCGTGGCGCTATGCCGAGACCCCGGTGACGGTCTCCGACGGGACGGTTTACCTGCAGGTAGTGTTTTCGGACGTGACGGCGCTGTACGAAAAAGGCCTCGAGCTCAGGGAGCAGACAAAAAAGCTGGAAGCCCTTGCCCGCGATTTAAAGGCTCTTTCGGACAATGTGCAGACGCTGACAAAGGAGACCGAGATCCT
The DNA here is from genome assembly GCA_964645785.1 of uncultured Oscillospiraceae bacterium. GTDB lineage: Bacteria > Bacillota > Clostridia > Oscillospirales > Ruminococcaceae > CALWZE01. The sequence goes on along the minus strand of CAZYAV010000006.1, from coordinate 28,511 downwards.
TGCGGCCAAAACAAGGCTGCACGACCAGATCGGCGCGGGCATCGTCGCTATCCGGCAGCTTTTGCGGCAGGATGCGCCGCCCCGGGATGCCGAAGAAAACCTGCGCCTGTTTCAAAAGGCTGTCAGCGCGCTGAAAAGCGACAACGAGGCCCCGGAAACCCACGGCGAGCTGGCGGCGTTTCTGCGCGACGCCGCCACTATCGGGGTCAGGGTGCGGCTGACCGGCGCGCTGCCGCAGCAGGCGGAGGCTGCCGGCCTGTTTGTGCTGGCCTTGCGGGAATGCCTTTCCAACGGGGTGCGCCATGCGGGCGCGACCGAGCTTTGCGCCGCCGTCACCGAGGAGGACGGCAGAGCCACGCTGCGCGCCGGCTGCAACGGCGCGCCCCCGCAGGGCGAAATCGTCCCCCGGGGCGGGCTGCTCAACCTGCGCCGCCAGGCGGCAAATTTGGGCGGGCGGATGGAAATCCAGTCGCTGCCCCACGTTGTGCTGACCGTCACCGTACCCGTACCGTCCAGCCCGCTTTGAAAACCGGCGAACGGGTTTCGGCGGGGGGTGGGCAGCGCCCGCTTATCGTTAGCGTGCGCCGTATATTGGCTGCCATCGCCGAGCAAGGCGGTTCGGCGCCGCACTTACACAGAAAAGGAGAACGCGCCATGACACAGGTGCTGATTGTGGAAGACCAGCGTATGCCCCGCAAGTATATGGAGCAGATGATTGCGGGCAGCGGAACCTACGCGCTTGCCGGCAGCGTGAGCGGCGCGGACATCGCCCTTGCCTTTTGCCGGCAGCGGCGTCCCGATCTGATTTTGATGGACGTGTGCACGGCGGGCGGCAAGGACGGCATCGAGGCCGCCGCCGAGATTAAGGCGGCGTTCCCGGACATCAAGATTATCATTGTGACCTCGATGGTGGAGGTCGGCTTTTTGGAGCGCGCCAAAGCGGCAAAGGCGGACAGCTTCTGGTACAAGGATCTCAGCCCGGAGGAGCTGCTGGAGGTGATGGACCGCACGATGGCGGGGGAGCACCTGTTCCCGCAAAAGACGCCCGCGGTTCAGCTGGGGCTGGCCGACAGCACCGAGCTGACGGCCAAGGAGATTCAGGTGCTGCGCCTGGTGTGCGACGGGCTGGAATACAGCGAGATCGGCGGGGCGCTCGGCCTTTCGGAGCGAACCGTGAAGTACCATGTCTCCAACATCCTGCAAAAAACCGGCTACGCCAACAAGACGCGGCTGGCCATCGCGGTGACGGGCAGGCAGTTCATCATCCCGAGCCTGCCCGAGGACATGGAGCCCGACGCGCCGGAATAAAAAGGACAGGAGCTTATAAAAGAAAATCCCTGGCCTTCCGCCCCTTGCATCGTCAAGGCAAAGGAGGCCGGGGATTTTACTGAAAAAGTTCGGCAAAGGAGCCAGGAACGGCCGATTGCGAATGCATGGGCGGAGCAGCCTCTGCGCGCAAAAGCGCTCTGCACAGCCTCCAATCCGCCGGCCTGCGCGCCTTCTCCGCGCATAGAGCTTTGCATAAAAATTCATAAATGCTGCCGGTGTGCGCGCCGATAGGGCGGGGCAGCCGTTTTGGATGGCGGGCTGTGCGCAATGCCCGGGACAAGCGAATCGCGCTTGATTTTGCGGCAGAATCTCGCTTCCATCTCTTCCGGGAACCGTGCGCGCGCTGCCGGCGGATGCCGGGGGGATTGGCGCGCACTTCTGCCCCGTTGACGAATTTTCTTATAGCAAAATTCCCGCGCCCTGTCCCTGCGGACAGGGCGCAAAACGGCGTTTTCCGCTATACTGGCTACAACGGAAAGCAAACGCGTAACCTTAAGGGAGGATGCCTCATGCGCAGGATCGTGATTGATATGCAAAACGCCCTGTTTGCCGACGCCATCGCGGAATCGCTGTGCCGCTTTGACCCCGACCTCGAGCCGGTTTTGAGCGATGAGCCGGCCGAGACCCTGACGCTGTGCAGAACCGTCCTTGCCAATGTGCTGGTGATGGAGGTCACCGGCTATCCGGCCTTTGGCCTGGCGGCGCGGCTGAAGCTTCTGGATGGGCTGAAGCGGGAGGTTCCCGGCTGCAAAACCGTGCTGGTGGTGGACGAGAATGCCGAAAAAAAGCTGGCGGACGAGGTGCGGCAAGCCAAAAAGGACGGGCTGGTGGACGGGTTTCTCTACAGCTCGGTTTCCGCAAGCTACCTGTCCGCTATGGTGGACGCACTATAAAACCGGCCGCTCCGTTTGGCCGTTCGATGCAGGGAGGAACCCCAAATGAAAAAGGCTTTGTGTGTAATTCTTGCCGCTTTTCTGCTGGCAGGCAGTATGGCGGGCTGCGCCCAGGGAGAGGCCGACGAGCCGGTTACGCTGACAATCTGGCACGTTTACGGCAGCCAGACCGAGTCGCCGCTCAACGAGCTGATTGACGAATTCAACGCGACAAGGGGAAAGGAGGCCGGGGTTTTCGTCTCGGTCGTCTCGGTCACCAACTCCTCCGAAATCGACGAGGCGCTGGCGGCCTCCGCCCATGGGGAACCGGGCGCGGCGCCCATGCCGGATCTGTTTACCGCCTATCCGCGCGTGGCGGAGGAAATCGGTCTTGACCGGCTGCTGGATTGGAACGACTACCTCTGCGAGGCGGAGCGCGTCGCCTATGTGGACGCGTTTTTGAGCGAGGGAACCGTCGGCGGGCGGCTGCTTGCGCTGCCCATCGCCAAATCCACCGAGCTGCTATTTTTGAACCGGACACTCTTCGACCGCTTTGCGGCGGATACGGGGGCGTCGGAGGAGGAGCTGCTTCATTTTGAATCGCTCTTTGCGCTTTGCAGCCGGTATTACGATTGGTCGGGCGGGCTGGATATGTTCCAGATCAACGATTTTTACCACTACTTTTTGGTCAACATCGCGGGTCTGGGCGGGCAGTTTATCCAAAACGGCAGACCGGACTGCCAAAGCGGGGAATTTGAGCAGGTCTATCTGCCGATGGCGCAGGCCGCCATTCACGGGGGGCTTTGCACAGGGGGCGGCTATGCCTCCGACCGCTGGAAAACCGCCGAGGTCATCAGCAACATCGGCTCCACGGCGGGGATTCTGTATCTGCGGGACTATGTGACCTACACCGACAACACAACCGAGGCGATTGAAACGGCGGTATATCCCTATCCCACCTTTGCCGGCGCCGCCCCGGTGGTGCTGCAGCGGGGCGCCGGCCTGTTTGCGGTAAAAAGCGGGGACGAGCGCAAAAACGAGGCGGCCGCCGTCTTTGCGGGATGGATCACCGAACGGCAGCACAACCTCGATTTTGTGCTGGCTTCTGGATATCTCCCGGTCACCAAGGAGGCTTTTGACGCCCTGCCCTCGGAGAGGAGCCGGGTGGAAAACCCGAAATACCGGCTGCTGTACGACACGGTGGAGCGAATGTACGGCGTCTATACGTTCTGCACGCTGCCGCTGTATGACGGGGCAGGCGGGACGCAGGAACACTTTGAGGAGATTGTCAAGGACGTTCTGGCCGGCGCGCACATGGACTATGTCCGCCGGGTGGAGAACGGGGAAGAACCACAGGCCGTGATGGAAGAGCTGCTTGCAGCCTCGCTTGCGCAGATTCGGGATGCCACAGCAGCGGGGTAAGAGGCAAAGAAGGAGGAGCGTGATGAGGCTGCGCCTGCAAGAGATACCCGCCGCACTGAAAACAGCGGCGGCGCAGGGTGTTTCCATGCGCCGCCGTCTGGTCGGTTACCTGTCGGCCATCATGCTTTTCCTTGCGCTTTTTCTCGTGATGCTGCTGTTGCTCTCCGGCCTCATCGACCCCGTCAGCGCCGAGACGCAGCGGGCTTTGGCGCGCCAGCTGGAAAGCGCCGCCGATTCGATTAAGCGGCAGTGCGACAATCAGGCGGCTTACGCGGCGGAACTGTCCCGGCAGCTGACGGCAGCGCTCCGGGAGGAGCTTTCCGATGTCGGAATCTCCTTTGTCGGGCTGCGCAACGACCCGGATGCCTTAACGGCCGTTCAAAACAGGCTGTTTGACGCCGTCTACAGCAGCATGCTGCGCGTGCCCTGCAGCGGGGCGTTCTGCTTTTTGAACACCACGGTCAACGATGCCCTGCCCCAAAAAAGCTATCAGGGAATCTATTTGAAGTTCGCCAACCTCTACGCCGAAAATACGGTTCAGAATGATGTCTGCCTGTTCCGGGGCTTTGCCTCGGTTGCGCGGGCAAACGGCATCAACCTCTACAGCACCTGGCAGCTGGAGACGCAGGAGGGGCTTTTCCCGGAGGCGGAGGCGATGATGCGGGAGGAAGGCGGGAACCCCGCCGAGGCCTATCTCCTCACGCGGGTCTACCCGCTGCCCGACAGCTGGGAAACGGTGCGCCTGCTCTGCGTGCCGGTGCTTGACCTTGGGGGGCAGGTCATCGGCGTGTGCGGCTTTGAAATCAGCAGCCTGTACTTTAAGCTTTTGAACCAGACGCCGCAGGCAGAGCAGCTCAACCTCGTCTGCGCCCTTTTGGATCGCGAGAAAGCAGGGCTTACCGGGCAGGCTTCCGGGAACCAATCCGGCTATTTTTCTTCCGCGCACATCCCCTTTACGGTGGACGAAAAGGGGGAAGTGGCCACCTTTTACGGCGAGGACGGGGAGGCCGAGTATATCGGCAAAATGCAGCTCGTGGCGCTGGGGAGGACGGAGCATGTTGTCGCGGTGATGATCCCCGCCGGGGATTACCGCGCGCCCGTAAAGGCCGCGCAGCATAAGACCGCGGCGGTTCTGCTTATTGTGGCGGCGTTCATTTTCGCCGCGGCATTCTGGGGCAGCAAGAGATACATTACCCCGATCGTAAAGGATTTAGAGCGGATCAAGGACGGCGGCGGGGCAGAGCAGGTGGGTTCCCGCGTTTTGGAGATCGGGGATTTGTTTGCGTTTCTCGCGCAGCAGGATCAGGAACACGAGGCGGCTTTGACCGCGCTGCACCGGGAAAAGCAGGAGGCGAGCGGCAGGCTGGATCACCTGCAAAACGAGCTGCGGCAGGTAAGCCGCGAATATCAATCGGCACAGCGGGAGATTTCCCGCCTGGCCTATGCCCGCACACAGGAAGTGGATCCGGATGAGTTCCGCTTTTTTTCGGAGGGGATTCACAGGCTCACCCCGGCGGAGGCGAAAATCTTTGCGCTGTATCTGGACGGGAAAAGCGCGAAAGAGATTATCGCCGCGCTTGGAATCACCGAAAACACGCTGAAATTCCACAACAAAAACATTTACAATAAGCTGGGCGTTACCTCCCGCAAACAGATGCTGCGCTACGCGGCGCTGATGAAGCAGCGGGAAAAGGAGGGCTCGCAGACGAACGCTCGCCGGGAGGCGGCTGCACAGCAAAGCGGCATTTGACCGGCGGCCTGACGCAGGCGGCCGCCCCGCTTTCCCGCACTGCGCAGGCAGGCGGCCGCAGACCGGGAGATTTGAATTTTGAGGGCGTGTGCCCGGCCTTGACGCAGGCCGCCCGTATACGCGCCTTGTGGCGTGCAGCTGCCCCCACACGGCCGTTGCCGCAGCGAAGCGGATGGTTATCGGTTTCAACGGAATACTTTTAATTCTTCTAATTCTTCTTTCTTCGTTTGCTTTTTTTACAGGAGGATGTAATGCGCGCAAACGTCGGGTGGCTGCGGGGCTTGCGGCCTGGCCGGGCGGATGCCATGCTGCGCTGCATCCTGCCTGTTTTCTTTTGGCGCGTTTTGGGGTGGAGTGTCGGGCTTGCCGGTGCGTTCACTTCCATGCGGCGATTGAAGCGCGCAAAGACGGGCGCGCATACCGCGACGCGCCGCCAACTTTTGCGGGAAGACGCAGCGGCGCATTTTGCTGAGCCGCAGCGTCTGCTTTGGCGGCGGCTTGGGTAGTAAACGAATCTCTCTTTGGCGGCTTTGCTGTGATGGTGGGGTCCTGATATCAAAACGAATAGCGGAGGACAAAGTTTTTGCCTTGGCCTCCGCTGCTTTCTTTATGCTTATTCGGTTTTGCGTTGCACTTTTAGCCGCCCGGAGAACGCCGTTGCCCCTGCTTGCTGTCACAGCATTCCCGTATCGCCGGGACAGGGAAACCGGCAAAGGAGCCTATACGGAAAAGGGAGAGGCGTTTTGCGGGGTTTCACCCCGCCTTTTTATTGCGTAGGGTAGGGGGGGAGAAGCGGTTCCGTGCAAAAGGGAAGGGCTTTGGGCGCGCTGCCGAGAGACAAAACGACGCAGAGGGGATTGTTGGGAGGCAGGCAGGGGAGGCGACTTTGCATAAAAAGCCGGAGCAAAGCGGGCTTTGCACTGGAACGAAAGAACTGGAAAAACAATCATAGGGCAAAAGCTGCGAGCCTTTAACCGCAAAAAGCTGGCAGCGAGCCGGAGCGTCAGGCGCGCGTTTACAAGCGGGCGGCGCAGGCGCAGTGTGACTTTTCTGTGCAGAGAAGGCGTGGCGACACAAGGGAGCCGATGGCGTTTCAAAGAAAAGCCGTCGCGAACGATACAAAGTTCGAGACGGACGACGGGAGATGGTATTTTGCAAAAATGCCGGAGCAAAGCGGGCTTTGCTCCGGCGCGGAATAGAGAAACAGGATGGACAGCGCGGAGTATATTATTTTTTCTTCATGAGCTTCAGTTCTATATTTCTTTTGGCGGCAAGGCCTTGGAGTATTTCGACCACATACAAACACTGTTCCTTCAGCGGCAGGGAGGGCAATTCGTCATGGGCGCGTATCTGCTTTTCCGCCGCTCTTAGCTCTGAAAGCTCTAGTAAATTGACCGCTACGCAAAAGAAGTTTTTTCTGCGCCCGTCGTTAAAGTGAGAAAGCAGGTAGGAAAGGATCCGCATTTTTTCGCGTTGCTCAGCAGTATACTGCTCGATTCCGATGCTTTGCGCCCGTTCAAAATCCGCCTTTCGGCGCCTGTGCGTGATGAACGAGTCGTAATCATCTATGTGCTGATACGTTTCACACGGGTATTGCCCGCACGCATAGCAGTATTCGATTCCCCCGTGCTCCAGGCTGCACCGTGCGATTTTGCAGGATTGGTTCCCGTTCCCGCAGCCGCCGCAGTAATTGCCCAACCGCATGGGGCACAGCCCGCAGTTTAATCCGCAAAGAGAGAAGAGCGGATTGCTTCGTTGGAACCCTTTCACAAAATCACCCCTGCCCAATATAAAAAATTGACAGACCAACTATCTGATGGCCGGTCAATTTGTTTTGATTCAAGTTGACAATACAGATGTGGGAAACACAGAGCAAATGCGGCGCAAACCTCCACCGGGAAGGGAAAGCGTTCCCCCTACGGAAAAACCCGCCCGCTTGGCGCCGCAAAAAGCTGGCAGCGAGCAGCCGGAGCCGAGCGTGACTTTTTGCGGAGAGGAGGAGCAAGGGAGCGGAGTGGATGGCATTTTTGCAAAAAAATGTCGGAGCAAAGCATACTTTGCTCCGACATGGTGCGAGTGACGAGACTTGAACTCGTACGCCATAAGACACACGCCCCTCAAACGTGCCTGTCTGCCGATTCCAGCACACTCGCATGGATAGCCTGTTTGCGTGATATATTATAGCAAAGGCGGCGGCCGTTTGTCAACACCCCGGGCGGGAAGCTTTTGCGAAATTTCGGGCGGCGGCGGGACGAGCGCCGTCCGGCGAACAAACAGGAGGATTTTCCAGATATTCCATATGGACATTTGAAAAGCGGGCGTGTACAATAGAGAAAAGAACAAACGTTCTAAAATCCCGAGCCCGACCCGGACGCGGAAGAGGGGAGCCAAATGGACAGGACGATTCTGCACTGCGACCTGAACGGATTTTATGCCGCGGTCGAGTGCTTTTATCACCCGGAGCTGCGGCCGTTCCCGGTTGCGGTTGCGGGCGACCCGGAGCTGCGCCACGGCATCATTCTGGCCAAAAACGGGGTGGCAAAGCAGTACAACATCAAAACCGGCGAGGCAATCTGGCAGGCAAGAGAAAAATGCCCCGAACTGATTATCGTCAAGCCGCACCATGCGCTGTATCAGAAGCATTCGAGGCTTGCGCGCGAAATTTATACCGATTACTCCGACCGGGTGGAAAGCTTTGGCCCGGACGAGTGCTGGGTGGATCTGAGCGGCAGGGTCGAGCGGTTCGAGGACGGAAAGCGAATTGCGGACGAGATTCGCGGGCGCATCCGGGAGGAGCTGGGAATTACCGCGTCGGTCGGGGTGTCCTTCAATAAGGTGTTCGCGAAGCTCGGTTCGGATTATAAAAAGCCGGACGCAACGACGGTGATCTCGCGGGAAAATTACCGGGAAATCGTGTGGCCGCTGGCGGCGAACGAGATGATTTATATCGGACAGGCCACGACCCGGAAGCTGGCGCGTTTTGGGGTGCATACGCTTGGGCAGCTGGCAGACACGGATCCGGAGGCGCTGCGCGGGCTGTTGGGGAAAAACGGCGTGATGCTGTGGCGGTGGGCGAACGGGCAGGACTACGCGCCCGTGCGGCAGTATCAGACCGACCCGCCGGTCAAATCCATCGGAAACAGCACAACCGCGCCGCGCGACATCGTCACGGAGCAGGACGCGAAAATTACGCTGCATCTGCTTTGCGAGAGCGTCGCGTCCCGTATGCGGGAACAGGGACGCCGCTGCAACACGGTTCAATTGCAGGTGCGGGACGCGGCGCTGTATACCTATGAGCGGCAGGCGCCCCTGCCCTACCCGACCGGGGACGCGCAGACCATTTTCCGCGCCGCGTTTGCGTTGCTTTCCCGGCACAATCTCCGGGAGCACCCGGTGCGGTCGCTCGGGGTGCGGGCATGCGCGCTGGAGGAGGACAGGGTCACGCAGCTTTCGATTTTCCCGGAGATGCAGCGGGTGCAGAGGCAGGAGGAGCTGGAGCGCGCCGTGGACGGGCTGCGCGACCGGTTTGGGGCGAAAATCGTGCAGCGGGGTCTGATGCTGACCGACCGGCAGCTGTCGGCCGTAAACCCCAAGGGGGATCACCTGATCCACCCGGAGAGCTATTTCCGATAAAGCAAAAAGCCCCCCGCGGGGCAGGGGGCGAGCGGGCGGAGACCGCAGAAAGGATACGAGATGGATTACAAAACCTATGTCCGCGTGCGGGCGGAGACCGATACGGACGGCAACATTGTGCCGACCCACATCATCTGGGCGGATGACCGGGTGTTTTCAATCGACCGGGTGCTGGACGTCCGGCGCCGGGCAAGCACCAAAGCGGGCGGCCTTGGGCTGCGGTTCACAGTGCGCATAAGCGGAAAAGAGCGGTATCTTTTTTATGAGAACCCGCGCTGGTTTGTGGAGAGCCGGTGAGCGGGTCAGAAAACCAGCTGGACGAGCAGCATGTACACGGCGGTGCCCGCCGCAATGGACAGCAGCGTGTTCCGCTTCCACAGGTGCAGCCCGACGACGCAGGCCGAGGCGATCAGCTCGGGCAGGCCGTGGGACGGGCCGAGAAAGTTGACACCCCGAAGGCAGTAGACCACAAGCATCCCGACGGCCGCGGCGGGCAGCGATCTGCCGAGATAGCGGACATACGGCGGGGTGGGGCGGCCGGGCGGGAAGAGCAGGAAGGGGAGGAACCGGGTCAGGGAGGTGGCGAGGATCAGCATCCCGATGGTGATGAACAGCTGAGCCGTGGTCATGAGGCCGCCTCCTGTTTTTCGAGTGTGCCGCGCAGCAGGGTCAGCAGCAGGAGAATCCCCGCCATGGCGGGGACGAGAAAGCCGTCCGCCCCGAACAGGGCGAGGCAGAGAACCGAGGCAGCCACCCCGACCCCGGCGCTGAGACAGCTTTTTTCCTTGCGCAGCTGCTCGATGAACAGCACGAGAATGAGCGCGGTCATCACGAAATCCAGCCCCTCGGCGCTGAACTGCACAAGGCTGCCGAACAGCGCGCCGGCCGCCGTGCCGGCGACCCAGTAAAGCTGATCGAGCAGGGAGACGAAGAACATGAACCAGCCGCGGTCGATTCCGGCGGGCGGGTCGACCGTGCAGTTGACGGTGAAGGTCTCGTCGCACATGGCGAAAATCAGATAGGGCTTTTTCCAGCCCGTGCCCTTGTACTTGTCGAGCATGGCGAGCCCGTAAAACAGGTGCCGCGCGCCGGTCATCAGCATCAGCACGAACGCCCCGGCCGGGTCGAAGGGGGCGAGCAGCAGGCTGACGGCGACAAACTGCGCGGTGCCGGAAAAGACGAGGACGCTCATCAGAACCGGGTAGAGGGGCGGAAAGCCGGACAGGTTCATATACACCCCGTAGGCGGTGCCCATGAACAGGAAGCCGGCCATGATCGGGATGGTGTGCGGAAATGCGGCGGCGAGCGCCGCACGCACGGGCGATTTCGTCTGCAAGACGGTTGCCTCCTCGTATAATAGAATTACGGTTTAAGTGTGGGGGATCACATAAAACCCACTTGTTGTTTCATCGGCCAGATGAGATAATAAGGCCGGCAGGCAGAGGGCGCAGATCGCCTCCTTGAAGCAAAGGCTTCCATGTAAAGAACTGCGCCTGAAGTCTTTGCGGGCGGACACGAATGAGCCGGATAGCGAAGATGCGCTGCATATCTGACGAGGTTGTGTCCCGCAAAGAAGCGTGAGGGAACTCTGCCTGGAAGTAAAGAATGAGGGGAAGTCGCCATGTTCTACTGCGGGATAGGCATCGCCAAATACAAGCACGAAGCAAGTGTCATAGACGAAACAGGGAAAGCGCTGTTGGACAGCATTTCTTTTTAAAAATCAGCTGCTTTTTGGCGGAGTTCGACTGCCTTTTACAAACCGGGCGTGACCTGCCGGGAGGCCGGCGCGCCCGGTTTTCGGACAGGCAGAGCTGCCCGGACAGGCGGCCGGGCGGATGCGGCGGCATTTATGATTGGCTGATAAAATCAAATGCACCGGTTCAAGGGGGTTCATGGCAGGAGCTTCTGTTTGCCGGTGTGTATTTGGATTCATTATTATTCGAATACTTTTGCCCGTTCCGGCGCCCATCCGCCGCGTTCGTACAGCAGAGGGAGAGGCGCACGGCTGCGCGGGTCACCCGGCCGAAATCCCGCAGGGGAAGTCCCGGACGGAACCGTCCGCAAACTGCCTGCGGGATCCGAAAAGCGCTTTTTTCACCGACCATAATTTGCGCATACATAAATTGAACACGAACGTTCCGTTCGTTAGTGTAGACCATTTTTGGGCGGAAGTAAAGAGGCAACCTGGTGCGTGGAAGCGCCGCGGCGGGTACGGCGCGGCGCCGGAACGGGGAAGGAAGATTGACAGCAACGCTTTAATCTGATAAACTATGCATCATAGTTTTTATTCTTGAGGAGGATAAATTTATGGGTTATATGCTGGTCATCGGCGGCTACCTGCTGCTGCTGATTGTGTACGGCTTTTTCATCAGCAGAAGGAAGGTCAAAAATACGGAGGACTTTGTGGTTGCGGGCAGGCGGCTGCCCATGATTATTCTGGTCGGCACCCTGCTGGCGACCTGGTGCGGCGGCGGCGGCATCACCGGCAGCGCGAGCGTGATTTACAATTACGGCCCGTGGGTCGGCGTCCTGCACTTTTTGGGCGCGCCGATCGGCATTATCCTGCTGTATTTTATCGCGGGGAAAATGCGCAAGACCGAGAAGCTGACCCTGCCGGAGATTTTTGAGGCGCGCTATGGCGTCACGGCGCGGGTGCTTTCCGCAATCTGCATTATGCTGGCCTATGTCGGCATTGTAGCGACCCAGGTTAAGGCGGCCGGCAATATCGTTGCGCTGACGACCGGCATGGACGTCAATGTCGCGACCCTTATTGCGACGGTGTTTATCATCCTGCTGACCGTCACGGGCGGCATGGTGACGGTTGCGTATTCCGACGCGATCGGCGCGCTGGTTATGGTCGGCGGCTTTTTGCTGGCGATTCCGCTTCTGGTTTCGGCGGCCGGCGGCTGGGGCAGCATGGTTGCGGCGCTGCCCGAGGTCAAGAAGGGCTTCGGCGGCCTGACCTGGTACCAGATTGCGGGGTACATGGTGCCGACCATCTCGCTGATGCTGGGCGACCAGAACATGATGCAACGGTTTGCGTCCGCGAAGGACTCGGACGAGGCGAAGAAATCCAATATCGGCATGTTTATCGCGGAGGTTGTTGTCTGCGCGCTGATTATCATCCTGTCCACCATCGGTATCGTGCTGCTGCCCAACCTGGAGATTGCTTCCAACGTCATCTTTGAGCTGGCAATCGGCTTCCTGCCGTTCCTGATGGGCGCGCTTGTGCTGGCGGCCTGTGTGTCCTTTATTATCACCACGGCGGACAGCTTCCTGCTTTCGACCTCGACCAACCTGACCTACGATGTGTGGGGCAAGTTTATCAAAAAGGACGCCACCGACAAGCAGAAGATGAGCTTCCTGCGGGTAACGGTTGTTGTGCTGGGGCTGCTGGCGGTTGCGTGCTCTCTCTTCTTCCCGTCCATCATTACGCTGCAGCTCACCGCTTACGGCATGTACGGCGCGGCGATCACGCCGGCGTTCCTGTTTGCGCTGTTCTCGAAAAAGGTCACAAGAGCGGGCGGTATCGCGGGCATCCTGACCGGCGCGGTGGTGACGATTCTGTGGAATATCATCCTGGCCAAGCCGCTCGGCATCGAGAGCGCGCTGATTGCGGTTCCGGCCTCGGTGCTGATGATCGTGCTGGTTTCCGCGTTCACGAAAAACAAGGATTCGAGCAACGACATCGACGTGCTTTACAAAAAATAAGACAGACCGAACACAAAAAAAGGAGGGTGGGCTTCCCATCCTCCTTTTTGGAAAAGAAAGGGGAATGACCAGGCATGGAGGATCCAAGACTCCGCAAATTTGCGAAATTTCTCATCAACCACGCGGTGTATCTGAAGCCCGGCGAAAAGATTCTGATTGAGATGCACGGATCGGAGACCGCCTTTTTGAAGATGCTTGTGCAGGAGGCGTACAACGCGGGCGGCAAGCCGTTTGCGCACATTTTTGATTATGAGGTGGAGGCGGCGCTGTTCGGCGGCGCGGACGACGAGCACTGCGCGGAGATCGCGTCCTATGAGCTGACCCGGATGAAGGATATGGACGCGTACATCGACGTGCGCGCGTCGGAGAATATCAACCAGTGGAACCGGCTGAGCGACGCGCAGCTTTCGGTTTACCGGCGCAATTACTGGGGGCCGATTCACCTTGACCGGCGCTGCAACCACACAAAATGGTCGGTGCTGCGGTATCCCAACCACGCGATGGCGCAGCTGGCGGGCATGAGCACGGAGGAATTCGAGGACTTTTATCTCAACGCCTGCCTGGTCGACTACGACAGGATGGGCGAGGCGATGAAGTCGCTCATCGCGCTGATGGACAAAACGGACAAGGTGCACATCACCGGCCCGGGCACGGACATCACCTTTTCCATCAAGGGGATCCCGTCGGTCGGCATGTCGGGCAATATGAATATCCCGGACGGCGAAATTTTCACGGCGCCGGTGCGCGACTCGGTCAACGGGGTTATCAGCTACAACTGCCCGTCCCCCAACGACGGGTTTATGTACACCGACGTCAAGCTGACCTTTAAGGACGGCAAGATTGTGGACGGCTCGTCCAACGACACCGAGCGGATGATGAAGGTGTTCCAGATTGACGAGGGGGCGAGCTATATCGGCGAGTTTGCGTTCGGCGTCAATCCCTACTGCGTGCGGCCGTTCGGCGATATCCTGTTCGACGAAAAGATGGCGGGCAGCTTCCACCTCACGCCGGGTAACTGCTACGACGCGTCCGAAAACGGCAACCACAGCGCGGTGCACTGGGATCTGATCTGCCAGCAGACGCCGGAATTTGGCGGCGGCGAGATCTATTTTGACGATGTGCTGATCCGCAAGGACGGGCTGTTTGTTCTGGATGAGCTGAAATGCCTGAACCCGGAAAATTTGAAATAAGCGAGACGGGAAAAAGCCGCGCGGCCGCCCAAAACCGGGGTGGCTGCGCGGCTTTTTTGTGCGGGGCGGAACGCTGCGCCCGGATTTGGGCGAGACAGGCAATCGCCGCGCTGAGGAGCGCCGGGTAGGAGAGCGGCAGAAGCGGCGGGCAGGGCGGTGCGGAGGACAGGAAAGCGTGGAGCAACGGGTGCAGAGCGATTGAGGGTGCGGGTCGGCGCAGACACAGGGGAATGGGCAGGAGAACAGGCACGGTGCGAATGTGGAGCTTGCAGGGGCGAGCGGAGGGCGCCGGGCAGGCAGGAGGGTTCCGGACGAGCCATGGGGATTCGGAGACCGGGACAATGGGGTGGGGCGCGGCGCGGTAGAGTTTGCAGGGGCGAGCGGGCGCAGCGTGGCCATGGGGCTCGCGGGGACGGAGCTTGAAGGGGCGACCAGGGCGTCGGGGCGGGCAGGAGGGTTCCGGACGAGCTGCGGGAATCCGGAGACCGGGAAAAACAGGCGCGGAACGGCCAATCTTGTGCTCTGTGCGCGGGCTTGTGTGCTGCAAGCCGGCGGGCTCCCTTTTAAAGCTGCGGATGGAGCGGAATGCGCCGGATGCGGCAGAAACGGCGAAAACAGCACGCGGGGCATCGCTGATACAGGAGAGCACGGGCAACAGGTGCAGAGCGGCCGATTCATGGGGCGTGGAGCCTGTGTGGAAAACGGCGCTTGGGCTGGCGGCCTTTGGCGGTGGGCTCCCTCGGCCGGGAGGCCACACCGCCGATGCCCCGAAAAAGGGGCGGCAGATTTTCCGTTGCGCTGCGCGGGGAAAAACACTATAATAAAAATATACTTATGTGGCGGCTGTAAAGGAGAAGTGCCCGGGCAGGGGAAGGCGGCGGCGCACAGACCCGGCCGGACGGGCTGGGTGAGCTGGCGCCGAAGGCCGAGCCGGGATGAGGGCGCCCGGCTGGGCATTACGCGAGCCGGCACCTGCGGACAAGCTGCCGGGCGCGGCGGCGAACCGGACGGCGAGCGAAGCTCGATGTGACCCGCAGGGCTTTGCGCGCCAATCCGGTTCGGGGATGGCGGGAAAGCCGGATTGCCGTTTAAAGGCGGCCTGCTGCCCGGCACAGCGGGAGAGCAAAACGGTCGCACCCGAAACGGCTGCCCCGACGGATGCAGGGCGCGCCCTTTATGCACCGTTTGCCTGTGGGGGCGGCTGAAAACGCGGCGGCCGGCAGTGCTTTTGCGGCTGCGGGTTCGATTTGCGGGATACGTCAGGAGAAGGGAAAGGCGGGGGAGAAGATGAAAAACAATTTCCACACGCACACATACCGATGCGGCCACGCGACCGGGACGGACGAGGCCTATGTGCTGAGCGCGATTGCGGCGGATATGGACACGCTGGGATTTTCGGATCACACGCCGTGGCCGTACAGGGGGGAATATAAGCCGCAGGTGCGCATGGACATCAGCCAGTTTGAGGGGTATGTTTACCGGATTTTAAGCCTTAAGGACAGGTTTAAGGGCAAAATTGATATCCGGCTTGGGCTGGAGTGCGAGTATTATGCGGAATTCATGCCCTGGCTGACCGACACGGCGCGGGAAAAGGAGCTGTATTTGATTTTCGGATGCCATTTCCCGACGAGCGCGCTCGACGCGGAGTATTTTGGGCATTCGGTCAAGGACAGGGAGCACCTTGACTATTATCTGGAGACGGTGCTGCGCGGGATGGAATATGAGCGGTTCCTCTATCTCGCGCACCCGGATCTGTTTATGCGCGCGTATCCGTCGTTTGACGGGGACTGCGAGCGAATCAGCCGCAAAATCTGCGAGAAAGCGGCGCGGCTGCGCATTCCGCTTGAATTCAACATCGGCGGCTACCAAATCGGGCAGGACAGGGGCAAGGCGGAGTGCTATCCGCACGACGCGTTCTGGAAAATTGCGGCGGATTGCGGGTGCGCGTGCATCATCGGGTATGACGCGCACCGCCCGCAGGCGCTTGAGCGGGACGAGGACTGGGCGTGTGCGCTTAAGACAATCCGCGCGCTGGGACTGAAGCGGATTGAGTCGATTGACGAGATTGCGCCGCGCTGGAAATGAGCCCCGCCCAGGAAGCGGCGGGGGACAGGGCGGCTTCAGGTGATTGCAGCCGGGGCGAACAGGGGAACGCCTGCCTTTCGGCTCCGGCCTTTGGCGGCTTTGCCGCAGTGGGCTGGCTCTGTTCGCCGCCGTTCGGTTCCTTTTTGCAGACGGCAGCGGAATCCCCGCGGATCGTTCCTGTTATTCGGGAAAAAGCACTTGACAACCGGGGGTAAGTCGGCTATTATAATATAAGCTCTCTTTTTTATGGTGGATGTAGTTCAATGGTAGAGCGCCAGATTGTGGTTCTGGTTGTTGTGGGTTCGAGTCCCGTCATCCACCCCACTTTTGCGTCGCCCGAGCCGGCAGGAGCCTGTTGTTTGGCTCATGACGGTCGGGCGATTGCTTTTATTTTGAGATTGGGCCGTAGCCAAGGGGTAAGGCAACGGACTTTGACTCCGTCATCCCGCTGGTTCAAATCCAGCCGGCCCAGCCAAAAAGCCGGTATTCCGGGGATCTCCCGGGATGCCGGCTTTTTCTATATAACCCTGCAAACGGCTGGTGTACAGCATAGGCTCGGAACGCACAGCAGCAGGCCGGATAAGCGGGCAGGAAAGACGGGGCGCAGGGATGTCCCCGTTTTTGGTACGCGTTTGGCAGGCTCCGCGCCGGGCGCGCGCAGAAAACGGAGACGGAGCGGGTTCACGGGCGGCGGGCGCTTCCCCCGCGGGAGGATTCGGCGCCGAGAGCCGCGAGAAGGGGCTCGACGGCCTGGGGGCAGAAGAGGTCGTAGGAGGCGCCGAGCATCTGCGCCAAAGCCGTGTCCGCTGGGGAGGCGGATTTGCCGCCCGCCCTGCGCTTCATCATGGCGGCGAACGCCTGCATCATCAGGCGCTCATGGGGCGGCAGCTTTTCATAGCACAGGCCGCCCGGCAGGTAAAAATGTGGAACGCTGCGCTGCTCGTCCGGGGTGAGATTGGTTGACCAGAGCCTGTCAATTTCCTGCACGGCCTGTTCGGGCATTGCGCCGGTTGCGAACACAACGAGCCCGGCGCCCGCCCGTGCGGCGAGTGCCTTGGCCTTTTTCAGGCCGTCAATCCTGCCGGCGCAGCACCGGCCGCCAAAGATCAGGAGGTCGAAGGCGGCGGGCTCCCGGCACAGAGCGGAAAGCGGCAGAAGCCTGCAATCCAGGGAATCCGCAATCAGCTTTGCGTAACGCTCGGTGAAGCCGGTTGTGCTTTTGTAGCAGACAACGGTTTTATTCGTCATGGGAATGCTCCTTTGCGTGGGCGAAAAAGATTTGATAGGCCTGCTCCTGCCGGGCGAGAATTTCGTCGCAGGGAATACCGGGCGAGCTGACGCTGAGAACGGTGCCGAGGCCGACAGTGTAGACAAGCATGTGCATGTGCAGCTGCCTTGCCTGCGCCGGGGAGAGGGAGAGGGCGCGGGACAGAAAATCCGGTATCTGCGCGCCGGCGTCGGTTTTGTACAGGTCGCTCATTGTGCGGACACCCTCCCGGCGGTGAAAGGCGAAGAGGCGGAACAGGTGCGGCTCCTGCCGGGCAAGCTGGATATAGGCGCGCCCGGTGCTGCGAAACGGGTCGGCGGGGTCGAGCCGGTCGCCGATATAGGCGCGGACGAACCGGACGGCGCGGTCGGACACGGCCTGCTTCAGCCCGGCCATGTTCTTGCAGTAGCTGTAGATGGGCTGAACCGAGCAGCCGATTTTTTCCGCGATAGCCTTGACCATCACCTGCTCGAGCCCGCCCTGACGCGCGAGCTCGAACGCGGCGTCGACCACCATCTCTTTTGTGATGCGCTGCTTTGGCATGGATACCTCCCGGCCAGTTTTTTGCCTGAATTTTTGTCGACAAAATTCGTGAATGAGCCCGAAGTGCGCGCCAATCCCCCCGGCATCCGCCGGCAGCGCGCGCACGGTTCCTGAAAGAGATACAAAGGGAAGCTAATTTTTGCGCATAAAATTCATGCGGGGATCAATTGGCGGGAACTAAGCCATACACGCCCACGACAGCGAAACAACCTGCCCGAAAACCCGCACGCGCTCGATTTTCATTAAAGCGGTGGATGCGTGCCAATGCGCGTTGGACGACGCCGGCCGTTCGTCTGCGGCTTAGGAACATGGAAAGAGCGGATTCGCCGTGTTATATAAATAATTTATATAAATGGATTATATAATGCGCGCGGCGGGATGTCAAGACGGAGAACGGAAAGGACGCTTCGCCGGGGCGGCCGCCGGCGAAGCGTTTCGGCAGGCGGTGAGATAGACTATGTGCCGCATGAGCCGCAAGACACCTCGCCGGTTTTTCTGACGGGGAGTGGGCGCGCGAAAGGGCAGGGAAAACCGCTGCGGTTTTCCCTGCCCTGTTTGTGTCCTGTTGCGCGGGGGCGGATCAGCCCTTGGCTTTTTCAAAGAAAGCGTCAATTTCCTGCTTGAGCTTTGCGGAATCGGCGCCCTTGAGCAGATAGCCCTCCGGCTTGAGCGGCATCACCTGGATCATCGTTTCGGGATCCCGGCGGCCGGTGAGGAAGATGACGGGGATGGCGGAGAGCTCGGGCACCGAGCGGAGCATCTCGAGGGTCTGCCGGCCGTCGCAGACCGGCATCTCATAGTCGAGCAGGATGAGATCCGGGCGGTTGATGGAGGCGGTGCGGATGGCGGCGGCTGCCGAATCCGCAAGCGAGATATCGTATGCGTCGCTCAGCAGGGTCTGCATCCCCTGCCGGATGGTAGCAGAATCATCGACAATGAGAATTTTGCGCTTTTGATTGGCCGGGTTTTCTTCACGGTTGGCGAGATAGTTTTTGATTTCGGACGTGGCGTTGCCGGCCTCAATCGGGGTGCCGATGCCGGTATCGAGCAGGTGCGGCGCAATGGCGCAGAAAGCGAAATACCCGTCCCCGGTGTCAAAGAGCAGGCTGGACTGGAAAGTCTCGCGCTTGAAAGATTCCCGGAACTGCTCGTAGGAGAGCAGATTTTCCTCTTTCAACTCGTAGCTTTGGATAGCGGGGAAATGTTCAATAACACGGGAGACAAACTGGCGGGTTGTGTATCTGGCGGCGTGGATGAGGACACTGTCGAGCTTGTTGGTTTGGATACCGACGATTTTGCCGACCGTGTTGATGAGAAGGCGATCTTCCAGCACCATGTACACTTCCAGCTTTTCCTGCCGGCCGTCACAGCCGAAAACAAGGCGGTAATAGACGCCGCTTCCAAACTGCTCGCCGCTGTAGGAGTCGCTGATCAGGTGCGATTCAAGATGGAACATTTCAAAGACCTGCTCCAGCAGTACTTTTTTAAGCACGGTCTGCTCTTCGCCGGGGAGCAGCTTTTCCCATTTGCGCACCGAATGCCCGGTGATGGCGAGATCCTCGGTGAGGGTGTGGCCGATGAGCCAACCGGCGCAGACGCCGAGGAAATGGTCGATCGATTCGGGGGAATACGCGGTTGCTTCCAGCTCGTGTTCGAGCGCCGGGAGCGTATATTCGCGGAACCCTTTATGCACAAGTTGATGCGCCGCAAGACCTGCATACCCGACCGAAACCATATAGGCTTCTTCATCCTCAAAATGCTTGACAGCATGGGTTTTAAAGTATTTAATCCCCTCCTGACAGATCCACTGATTGTTTTTGTCCTCTTCCTTGAGGGCAAACATTTTGTTGATGATCTTGAACAGCAGCTGATGCTCTTTGTCGATGGATGGGACGCCAATATTGAATTCTTCCAGCCAGGCGAATTTAGGTTCCATATAGAAAATCCTCCTTTGCTGCAGCTCTGCCGTAGCTGAACTGTCACGCGACCGCAACAAAACAGCACCGCCCTGCCAACACCGCGGCGAAACGGGCGGGCAGGCACGGTTGAACGGGTTTGTTTGCGGCCGGTATGCGCCTTTGAAGCGTCGGACGCTCCGCACATAAACAGGACGGCGCCGGACAGTTCTTTTTCCTTATCTATACTATAGTATAAAATCGAAATTTGTGCAATCCGAACCGGAAAGAAATTTGTCAGTTTTCCATAAAAAGCGGAGAAAAGGGCGAAAACGAACGGAATATTCGACGGTTCCGACCTGCGCCAAAATAATTGCCGCGATTTTTTGAAGGAGGCTGCGCCTGCAGGGGAGAGAATACTGCGGGGCGGGTACGAGGGCAAGGAGAGAGCTATACGGAGGACGCACGGTGAGGCCGGGGGAGAGCGGGGAGCTCTGCCGGCAAAAAAGCCGCTGATCCTTTCAGCGGCTTTTTGGTACGTGTTCGGCGCTGTTTGGAATACGGCGCCTTAGACTTCAAACGAGGCGATTTCTTTGACGATGGGGGTGATGGCCTTGAGAACCGCACCCTCGTCGAACGGGCAGGTCAGGTTGGCGAGCGAGAGCAGTTCGCGGTATCCCTTGCTGCCGCCGGCGCGGCAAAGCCGCAGATAGTCCTGCCAGGCGGCCTTGTAATCGGTTTTCATGCGGCCGCACAGTTCAAAGGTGCAGACCTGCGCGAGGGCGTAGTCGATGTAATAAAACGGATAGAGGAAGATGTGCTGCTTTTGCATCCAGAAGCCGCCGCCCTCCAGGAAGGCGTTGCCGTCGTAATCCCGCCAGGGCATGTATTTGCGCTCGAGCTCCCGCCAGACGGCGCGGCGGCCGGCGGCGGTCATCCCGGGGTCGGCATAGATCAGGTGCTGGAATTCGTCCACGCAGACAAGATAGGGGATGGTGGTAAGCGCGTCGCACATGTGCGCGTAGCGGTATCTGGCCGAATCCGCGCCGAAAAAGCGGTTCATCCAGGGATAGGTGAAGAACTCCATGGACATCGAGTGAATCTCGTTGATCTCGCTTGTGCTGGTGCAGATGGTTTGCAGCGGCAGGCAGCGGGAGGACAAGTAGTACTGGAACGCGTGCCCGCATTCGTGGGTGAGGACGTCGACGTCGGCGGAGGTGCCGTTGAAGTTGGAGAAGACGAAGGGCGCCTTGTAGTCCGGCAGGCCGGTGCAGTAGCCGCCGAGATGCTTGTTCGGGCGGGTCTCCAGGTCGAACAGTTTATGCTCGAGCATGAAATCGAAGAACTCGCCGGTTTCCGGGCTGAGGGCGTGGTACATCTCCTGCGCGTAGGCGAGCATGTTCGCGGTAGACGCATTGGGGGTGGGATTGCCCTGCGGGAAGGCGAGCGCCTCGTCGTAATAGCGCAGCTTGTCGACACCAAGGCGCTGGCGCTGGTTTTCGCGCAGGGTTTGGCACAGGGGGACGATTACCTCGACGACCTGCTGGCGGAAGGAGGCGACATCCTCGGGCGTGTAATCCAGCCGGTGCATGGACAGGTAGCCGTAGCGGGTGTAGTTTTCCAACCCGAGCTTTTTGGCCATGCGCACCCGGACGGTTACGAGCTGATCGAAAATCCTGTCAAGCTCGGGCGCGGCGTTTTCATACAGCGCCGCCCACGCCTCAAACGCCTGCCGCCGCTCGTCACGGTCGGGGCTTTCCATATGGCGCAGCAGGCCGTAGAAGTTGCATTCCTCCCCCATAAACTGAGTCTTGCAGGAGGCGGCGACCTTGTTGTACTTGGTTTTTAGGGTGTTTTCGCTGACAAGGTCGAGCACGATCTTTTTGCTTTGCAGAAGCTCGTCTGCCTCGGCGACGCTGAACATCTGCTTGCCGAAAGCCTCCTCCAGCTGCGGGCGGAAGACCGAGCCGAGCAGGGTCTCGGTGTATTTTTTCTGATACCCCATCAGGGTGGGGAGGTTTTTGTCAAAAAACTCGATTTCCGCCGCGTAAAAGGGGTCGGCCGTGTCGCCCGTGCTGCGGACATAGGCGATGGTGTACTGCGTTTCCAGCGCACAAATCACCTGCTCGATTTCGACGAGCGCCGCCTTGGCCTCCGCAAGGCTCTGCGCCCCGGCAAGCAGGCGGATCTTTTCCTTCATGACCTTTTTCAGCTCCGAAAAATTGGGGCGCTCATAGGCGAGATTGCTGAATTTTTCCATTAGCCGCAGACCTCCTCGGTTTGGTTGGGAATCAGATCGTTCGGATCAAAGAGCAGGGGCTTGCCGACACCGTCGTCCGGGACAATCCTTTCGGGCGGGGAGAGCAGAACCTCCGGGTTGCCGAGCAGACGGCGCACATAGCGCATGGTGGACGCGTAGTAGTAGCCGTCGCACACCCGCTCGTCGACGACAACCCGCAGATCGAGGGTTTTCAGGCTGGTGACCTCGCCGTCCTCGTCGATTGACCGGCTGCGGTTCTTTTTGCCCATGGCGACAAAAAAGGAGCAGGTGCCGAACTCATAGAGGTGGTGGTAGACCGCGCCGATGCCCAGCGAGCCGACATTGGTGAGAAACGCGCTGGCGTGCCACGGGCTGATGGCCTGCAGCGACCTTGGCAGCAGGCCGACATTGTCCAGCCCGCGCAGCACCCGGACGACCGAGCGCAGCAGCCAGGCGGGCATGTGCGCGAGCAGCCGGGCGATGGCGTCGGCGTCGTTCTGCGCATTGGCGGCCAGGTTGGCGTCGATTTCCGACTTGATAATGTGGCTGACCTGCGCGAGATCGTCGGCCGGGCTGAAAACCGGGCTGATGGGGGTTTCCTCCCCCTTGTCGGACAGCTCCCGCTTGATCATCATTGAGATGCGGATGTCGTTGTGGGCGTACAGCTTGTTGTGAACGACAAACCGGTTGATATACGGGCGCTGGGAGATGGTGCGGACAAGCGCCGCGATGATGACGTGCATGACTGTCAGACCCGGGATCTCGGCGCGGTGACGGCGCACAAAGGCGTCCAGCTTTTCGGCGTCCACCGTTTCCTTGAAAAAGCACTGCGAATCAATGCGGGTGCGCAGAATGTGCGGAATCAGGGTGGTGATGCCGTCGACATTGCGAACCCGCCAACCGTCGCGCCGGTCGCCAAAGCCGCGTTTATAGTAGTTTAGCATTCGGATTCCTCTTTAATTAACCGTAATTGTTAGAAATAAATTCTTGATGAATTGCCGCACTTGCAGTATAGCAAAAAAGCGCGGCTATTTCAAACCGGGGGCAAAGTGAGCGGGAGAGCGCGCGGCGATCTTTTTTGGATTTGTACGAAAGATACGAACCGGGCGCGCGATAATGCAATTGTGAAAGGGTGCGGGCGAAGGGAAATGCGGGCCGCGCCGTTTTGCAGCAGGAAAAAGCCGAGCGGAGAAAGGAGAACAAAATGGCGAAAACCGAACCGGAAGAGAAGAGCAGAGGCGAAGGAGGGGAAAAGACCTATTTGATTGAATTTGGCGGGGAACAGCGGGCGCTGAACCTGGACGAGCTGCTGGAATTCGCGCAGAAGTGCGCCAGCCGGCTGGACGCCGTCAACGGCGACCTGCCCGATTTGCAGGCGTTTATCCGGCAGTATCCGGAGGTGACCGATATCCCGGACGAGGTCGCGCAGGCCATGCGCGGCGGGCAGGGGCTGGTGGAGGCGTACCGGATGTACGAGAACGCGCGGCTCAAGCAGGAGCTGGAGGCCGCCCGCGCAAACGAGCGAAACCGCGCGCAGGCAATCGGCAGCGTGCGCGGGGACGGCGCCGCCGACGGGGAGCTGGACGAGCTGATGCGGGTGTTTGAGGCGGTGTTCAAGTGAGCGCGCGCCGGGGCTGACCGGCACGGGGCGCGGTGCTGACCGGTGCAAGGCGGGGTGCGGGTCGGACGGTCGGCGGCGAAACCGGCGGCGGGGTGCGAGACGGGCGGGAATTCCGGGCGGGACGCGGCAGAGGGCGGGAAGATTGGGCGAGGGCTGCGCGCGGAGCCGAAGCGGACAGGCGGGACGACAGCCGGGCGCGCCTGAGAGGGGGAGGCCGAGCCTGCCGGGCAGAACGTGGGGTGCAGGCGCCGGGGCTGCGGAGGGCGGTCGGGCGCGGCGAGGAAAAGGCGTGCGGCGGCGGGCGGCAAAATGCCGGGAACTCAACCGGGGCTGTGCGGCGAAACCGGCGGCCGGGGAGCGAGACGGGCAGGAATTCCGGGCGGGACGCGGCAGAGGGCGGGAAGATCGGGCGGGGGCTGCGCGCGGAGCCGAAGCGGCTGGCGGCTTTTGGGGCGCGGCGGCGCGCCGCCCATCTCTTAGAACGATTCACAAGACAAAAGGACACAGAAAGGGACGAGTATGGTTAATTTCAACGAAGTGATCGCAAAACAGATTGAGCCTTATTTTACCTCGGAAAGCGTGGTTGCGGGGCGGCTTTCAAACAACTATGACTTTTCGGGCGCGAAGACGGTGAAGGTGTTGACACCGATTACCGCGCCGATGACGGATTATCAGCGCGAGGGCACCAACCGGTACGGCACCCCCTGCGAGATGCAGGACATCGTGCAGGAGCTGACCCTGACGCAGGACAAGGCGTTTTCGATGACCATCGACAAGGGAAATTACGACGACCAGGGCTTCCAGAAAAACGCGGTGCGGATGCTGAGCCTGCAGGTAACCGAGCGCGCCATCCCGATGATGGACACCTATATCCTTGACCGGCTTGCCAAGGGCGCGGGGAAAATCGTGGCCGAGAGCGCCGCGCTGACCAAATCGAACATCTGCGGCAAAATCAGCGAGGGGACGGAGTACCTGGACGACGCGGAGGCGCCGCAGAACGACCGCACCCTGTTTGTGAGCGCGGCGGTTTACCGGCTGCTGAAGCACTCGGACGAGTTCCAGGCGGTGGAGAGCACGGCGCGCGACGCGCTGCGCCGCGGGATTGTGGGGCTTTATGACAACATGGAGGTGGTGAAGGTGCCGCGCAAACGCCTGCCCGCGGGACTCAACTTCATGGTTGTGCACAAGAGCGCGGCAGCGGCGCCGGTAAAGCTCTCCGAGACCAAGCTGCACGCCGACCCGCCCGGCATTTCGGGCAGCCTGCTGGAGGGGCGGCAGTATTACGACTGCTTTGTGTTCGGGGTCAAGTGCGACGGCATCTATGCCGATGTGGACGGGACGCAGAGCGGCGTGGTGATCTGCAAGCAGCCGGCAATTTCGACCGCGGGCGCGCTGAGCTGCGACACGGCGGGCGCGGTAATCAAGTACACGACGGACGGCAGCGACCCGCGCTATTCGCCGAGCGCGAGGACGGGCGCGCAGAGCGACCTGACCGCGGCGGGCACGGTTGTGCGCGCCTACGCGTTCAAGGATGACCCGGCCGCTTATCCCTCGGCCGTCAGCGAGCTGACCCTTTGAGCGAAGCGAATAGGATAAACGGAAGAAGGCAGGGGTGCGGTGCAGATGCACCGCGCCCCTGCCCGAAATAAAGGAGGAAAGAGGATGACGGCGGCAAAGCTGCTGGACAACGCGCTCGCGCTGCTGACAACCACGCGGGCACAGTCGCCGGAATACGCGGAATTTGCGGTTCCGCTCATCAACCTGCTGCTGGCGGAGACTCACGGATGCGACAATTCCCTGCGCGCAAGCAAGGGGCTGGCCGAGCGGGAGGAGGCGGGGGAGATCGCGTCGCTCGACGAGGAGCTGCCCTGCGAGCCGGAGCTTGCGCGCGCCGCGCTCCCATTTGGGCTGTGCGCACGGCTGGTGATGGACGACGACGATTTTGCGCGCGCCGCGTATTACTATAACCAGTATACCGTGGCGGTGGAGGAGACGGGCAGATGGGTGCCCGGGGCGGTGGCGGACGTGTACGGAGGGGAGCGATGAGGCGGGACGGCGGGCGGTACGCGCCCCTGCCCGCAAGCCGGTTGAGCGTTTCGGAGTTCCGGGGTATTGACCTTTGCAATTCGCCGACCAATGTCTCGATGAGCCGAAGCCCGGACGCGCCCAATATGATCCGCGATGTGCCGGGCAAGGTGCGCAAGCGGATGGGCTACCACAAACTGGCGACCTACGCCGGGAGAATCAACGGCGTGTATCTGTTTGCCAAAAACGGCGTGCAGACCGAGGTTATCCACGCCGGAACCGGGCTGTACGCCGGCGGAAGCTGCGTGTACGGCGGGATGCGGGACGGGCGCTCGACCGGCTGGCAGCTGGAGGGAACCCTGTTTATCTGCGACGGCAAGGCGCTGATTGCGTTTGACGGCGAGACCGCCAAGCCCGCGGCCGAGGAGGCGTATGTGCCGCAGTATGTAATCGGGCGGCAGCCGGGCGGCGGCGGGACGGTGTATGAGCCGCTCAACCTGATTGGGACGCGCTGGCGGGAGAGTTTTCTGGCGGACGGAAGCGCGACCCTCTATCAGCTGTCTTTCGACGGGCTGGACAGCGTGCCTATGGTGGAGCAGATGACGGCAGACGGCGTTTGGCGAACGATGGGCGCGGGAACGGAATACAGCGCCGACGTGGGGCTTGGCCGGGTGGTTTTTGTGAACCCGCCGCCGGTTTCCCCGGTGAGCGGCGCGGACAATATCCGCATTACGGCGCAGAAGACCCGGCCGGATTACGCCGCGCGGATCAATAGCTGCAGGCTGTCGGTGTTGTACGGCGTGGCGGGGGCGGCCGACCGGCTGTTTGTGAGCGGCAATCCGGCGTATCCGTGCCATGACTGGTACAGCGAGATGGGGAACGCGCGGTATTTCCCGCTGACGGGGTACAGCGTGCTGGGATTCGGCAGCGAGATCGGCGGCTATTCGATCATCTCCGACCGGCTCGCCGTGCACAAGCGGGGTGACCCGGACGGGCGGAACATCATCCTGCGGGAGGGGCGGATGGTCGACGGGAAGGCCGCCTTTCCGGTTGTCAACACCCTGCAGGGGGCGGGGATTGCGTCCGGATACACGGTTGCGTACCTGAAAACCGAGCCGCTGTTCTTTTCGCCCGGCGGCATCTTTGCCGTTACGCCCGCGGACACGAGCGGGGAGAGATACAGCCAGAATCGGTCGTTTTTCATCAACAGCGCGCTGGAGCGGGCGGAGAACCGGGAGGACAGCGCAGCAGTCTGTTTCCGGGACTTTTACCTGCTTTCCCTGGACGGGCGGGTCTATGTGCTGGACTCACTGATGAAATCCTACGAGCGGGGCGCGCCCTATTCGACCCACCAGTATGAGGCGTATCTGCTGGAGGGAATCGACGCGCGGGTGATGTGGGTGCGGGACGAAAAGCTGCGGTTTGGGACGAGCGACGGGAAAATCATGGAGTTTTACACCGACAGCGACGACCCGATGAGCTATAACGACGACGGCGCGGCGATCTGCGCGCACTGGGACACGCCGATGCTCTCGACCGAGGCGTTTTACAGCAAAAAGAGCTTCCGGTATATGGCGGTGCGGCTGCTGGCGGCCTCGGTGACCGGGCTGCGCGCAACCGTGCAGATCCGCGGGCAATGGCACCCGCTGTTTGCGGAATCGGCGCGGTTCCGATTTTTGGATTTTAACCGGATCGACTTTTCAAAGATGACCTTTTCCGGGGACATGACGCCGCAGGTGTTTGGCTGCAAAATCCATGTGAACAAGGTGGATAAGGCGCGGTTCCGGCTGGAAAACCGGCAGCACAACGAGCCGTTTGGCCTGTATAACCTGGCGCTTGAGCTTGTGCAGCACGGGAAAAAACGCTGAGCGGCGGAGAGGAGAGCAAAGATGGCGTTGGAAAAAATCACCCCGGCGGATTTGCAGGGGAAGGGCGTGGTTGGGCTGCCGGCGGTGCCGGGTCTGGACGCGCCGGATATGCAGAGGAAGTTTGACGAGATTGCGACCGACGTGATTGTGCCCAAATTCAACCGGCTGGCCGAGACGCTGGCGGGCGGGGAGGGCGCAGCGTCGGTCGGCGCGGGGGAGGGCACGGTTGCGCAGGCACTGGCCGGCCTTGCGCAGGACAAGGCGGACAGAGGCAACGTGCTGGAAAAGGACAATGCGGCCGCGTATACACCGAGCCAGCCCTACCACCCGGCAACCAAGCAGTACGTGGACAACTTGCAGTTTGAGGCCGGCGCGGGGGACATGATTAAGGCGGTCTACGACACCGACCAGGATGGCCGGGTCAACGAGGCGGAGTGGGCGCAGAACGCGGACAGGCTGGGCGGCATAGACGCGGCGGGGTATGCGCTTGCCGCAAACGCGCTGCAAACAAGCGGCGGCACCCTGAACGGGGATCTTGTGATGCTTTCCCCGGCGAGCATACAGGGGCGTTCCGGCGCCGGGGCGCCCGCACAGCTGGTTCTGAACGCGGCGGGCGGGGCTGTATCCGTTGGGGCGGGCGGCCTTTTGGTGGGCGGCACAAACGTGATGAGCGCAATCGACGCCGCCAGGGCGGCCGCAAACGCGGCCATGCCCAAAGCGGGAGGTGCATTCACGGGGAACGTGACGGCTTACAGCACCAACCGAGATGGATGGAATTTGCGAAACAGCATCGTTCAAACAAGCGCGGGCGGTGTAGTTTACACAAATAGCCTTGTGTTCAGGAGGAAGTGAGATGCCCGTCTACGACTGGGACAATACGACACTGCGCGAGATCGGGAAAATTTACGACTGGGACGGCACCGCGCTGCGCGAGATCGGCAAAGCGTATGACTGGGACGGCACATCCCTGCGCGAGGTGTTCAGCGGCGCAGAGCCGAACCTGTTCCCCAATACGGTGAGCTGGGAGGTTTCCCGCCAGA
>CAZYAV010000005.1:19556-65967 GCA_964645785.1 uncultured Oscillospiraceae bacterium | reverse complement strand
CATGAAGATGGTGATGGATGATAAGGCGATAGAAGCCATTGTATCCATGCTGATGGCTTTGCAGGAACAAGATAATGCCAACTTACCTTTGTATGAAAAGCAGCTTGCAGAGGCCGACAACGCCATTCAGAACCTGCTCAACGCTATCCAGCAAGGTATCCTCACCAAGTCTACAAAGGGACGGTTGGAGGAATTGGAGGCCACCAAGGAGGAGCTGGAAACGAAAATTGCCTGCGAGAAGCTGGCAAAGCCCAAGGTCAGCGCCGAGTTCATGACCTTTTGGCTGCACCGTTTTCGTAAGCTGGATGTGCGGCAGAAGGCCCATAGGAAGATGTTAATTGACACCTTTATCAACGCCATATTCCTCTATGATGACAAGATGGTGATTACTTTCAACTACAAGGAAGGAACAGACACAATTACATTTGATGACTTGAAAGCCTCTCCTGCGGCGGAAAAATCTGGTTCGGATTTGGATTGCTTAACTGCACCACGTCGGAGCAAAGTCCGCTTTGCTCCGGCATTTTTTTGCAAAAATGCCATCCGCTCCACGTCGTCGCAAAGTCCGCTCTGCTCCGGTTTCTTTTTTGCCTTTGGCAGAAAAGAAACCATCCACTTCGCTCCCTTGCTCCTCCTCTCCGCAAAAAGTCACGCTTGGCTCCGGCTGCTCGCTTGCAAGCGCGCTCGCGACGCCTGCGCTGTCGCTACCAACTTTTTGCGGTGCCAAGCGGGCGGGTTTTTCCGTAGGGGGGAAAGTTTCCCCCTCCCGGCGGCGGTTTGCGCCGCAGCTGCTCTGTGTTTCCCGTTTCTGCATTGTCAGCTTGAATCAAATTAAACAACCCCCATGGATAACGACAGCAAACACGGGGTTATTGTTTTCTGCCTGCAACTGCCGTACAAATACGTTGCCTTTGTGCAAGGCGGGGCAGCTCATGTATAAATGAATACAAAGCCTTCCTTTCCTATGTTTTGATCTCATCAGCCGGTCATAACACAGTTTTTTTTATTTAAGACGGCCTTCCCCTATGGGATTGCCGGAATGGACATTTGCCGCGGCGTCGTTCGGCACGCTCTGCCCGGTTCAATCACCGGGCGTGCGCCGGGGTTCCGATCCCCCTTGCAGCACAGCCTCTTCCAAAAAATAAAAATTTATTGTTTTCATCTTGACAAAGCACATCTAATGCTCTATAATCCTTAATAATATCAAATATCAATAAGGACGTTATACAATGATACGTCATACCATTCAGCGCACGCTC
This sequence comes from uncultured Oscillospiraceae bacterium, assembly GCA_964645785.1. Lineage (GTDB taxonomy): Bacteria > Bacillota > Clostridia > Oscillospirales > Ruminococcaceae > CALWZE01. Next base: position 64,708 of record CAZYAV010000005.1, on the reverse strand, counting down.
GTTTTGAAAGCCGTGAACAATCTGCAAAATCACGCGACAGCGGACGAGATTTACGAGGAGATCGTCAAAAAGCACCCCGATATCAGCAGGGCAACGGTCTATCGCAATCTCAACAAGCTTTCGGAAGAAGGGCTCATCCGCAAATGCCTCATCCCGGGCGGCGCGGATCGCTTTGACCATTTGTGCAGCGATCACTATCACATCAAATGCGAGTGCTGCGGCCGCGTCTTTGACGTGGATATGGACTACATTCCCGATTTGGCAAGCGGCGTGCACGATACGCATGGCTTTACGTTCAAAAGCCACAATATCCTATTCAGCGGCATCTGCCCCGATTGCCGGAAAAAGTGTAAATAGGCGCATTCAGCCGCCATTCAATATACAAAAAAGGAGAACAACAGTATGAGAAGCATCACAACCTTTGACATCCAGTACGCCCACCGGTTCTACGGATTCCAGGGCGAGGCGCAGTATCTCCACGGCCACACCGGTGTTTTGACCATCGAGGTCGAGGATACGGTCAACCCCGGCGTCAACATGGTATTTCCCTGCAACGAGATCCAGAAAACCGCATGGAGCGTGATCAAGAACTTTGACCATGCGCTCATCCTGCGCGAGGACGATCCCCTGCTGCCCGCCGTTTTGGAGGTTTATGAGAAGCAGGGCATCAAGAACGGTCACCCGCAGAACACGATGAAGGGGGACGCCTTCAAAACGGAGCTCGCCACCGCGTACCCCGACTGCCGTCTGGTCGTCACCAAGGAGACCATGACCGTTGAGGGCATGATCAAAATCGTTTACGAGCTGCTCAAGGATAAGCTGAACATCGCCAAGATCACCTTCACCAGCGGGGTCAACGCGGCCACCTGCGAGTATCCCGTAAGCGGAACCGTTGACCGTTGCCCGCTGTGCGGCATTGCTATGGTAAACGGCGTCTGCCCCAAGTGCGGCTACAGAAAGTAAGCATCCCAAAGGCAAGCGAACATACAAAGCAAGCAGACTTTGCTGTAAAGCTTCCGCCAATTTTTGCCGACATACTGCCCGTTTGAATACATTGCATTCCGTTCAGGAAGCCCGGCTCCGGCCGGGCTTCTTTTTTGTATATAGAAAACCACTCGCATGGCGAGTGGTTCAAAAAAGGCGAAAGCCGGTGATGAAGACAGAAAATCTCCCTTTGTTTCAGAATAAGCGCGCGGCCTGCCAACTGCGCAGGAAAAACAAGGGGGGAATTCGAAACAAATGATATGAACAGGTTAACGCACACAACGCGGAGTTCTATATCCCATCGTGTTTGCACCGAACTATCGCAGGAACCGGGAATTTTGGTGTCGAGAACACTGCGTAGATACGGCGGGAAAGAAGATAAAGGAATCCATCCAAAGGCAGCCGGAAGAGGATAAAGCGGGAGAGCAGCTACGGATGGGGAACGGAGAAACCCATTTTTTGGGGTGACAGGTAAGAGAACTCGCAGCCGGCAGGCCGCACCGCCAACGCGGCGCGGCGCGTGTCGCTTGCAGCAAAGGGTCTGCCCGTCTATGAAAAGACCCCCTGCTTTGCCGGGGGCTTTTTATTCCGGATTAGGCGGCTTTCATGCTGTCTTCAAACCTCCCGCTGTGGTTCTCACGCCGCAAATTCCCGCCGGCCTTCCTCGCTCTCCCAAAAGACAGGCTTGTCCGGCAGCCAAGCCCCGCGACGGTTTCCGTTCCCCGCTGCGGATACCGGCAATGCTGCGCTTCCTGCTTCCCCAAGGCAAGCCCCCGCTGCACTGAACCGTTGCGCTTAGCCCCCGGGCTGGTAGCCGTCCAGCGTCCCCTGCGAGCGGTCGAGCAGGTCGGTCGTGTTTTGCAGCTCGATGACATCCAGCTGCTGCGCGGGCACGGCGTCCATGTGCGGGCGCATGGATGCGTTGAGCATATCGGCCAGCGCCTGCCGGTGCAGTGTAAACACCGACTGTCCGCCGGTCATTGTCGGCTCCCCCGGCGCCCGCAGGGCGAGGATGGAATCGGGCGAGAAGCTCCGCGCCTTCAGGGCGAGCCCCGCCAGCTGCGCCAGAGAAAAATCGGTGCCGAGATAGGGGTACACCGCCTTGACCGCGCCCAGCAGCTCGCCCACCGGCAGCGACGTCAGCTGGTTCATCAGCGCCGCCAGGAATACCCTCTGGACGTTCATGCGGTCGAGATCCGCGCGGACATAGTCCCGATACCGCACAAACAGGTCGGCCAGCTCCCCGTCCAGCAGGTTTTTGCCGGCCGGCAGGGTGATTGTCCGCACGATGACCTCGTTCGGGTCGCGCAGGTTGAACACCATCTCGGATTCCAGATTGACCTCTACCCCGCCAATCGCGTCCACCGCCTTGCGGAACCCCTCCATCGTGATGGTGACATAATTGTCGACCGGCAGCGCGAACATCCGGTTCAGCTGCCCCGCCAGCGCGTTGATGCGCGCCCCGTCCGTCTCGAAATTGTTGTATACGGCGTTGATTTTCCCCGTCGCCGTGACGTCCCCGATATATGTATCCCGCGGAATCTGTAAAATCGCAGCCGTTTTGTTTTCAAGGTCGATATTCACCAGCATGATGACGTCGGTCATGTTCTGCCGGTGCGCCTCGTCGTTTTGGTCGTTGTCAATCCCGCAGACCAGGATGTTGAGGGATTTTCTGCGCAGCGCGGCGGGTGTCGCCAGCGAACCGTCCAGCACGCCCGACCCGCCGCCGGCGCCGAGGCTGGTGTAAAGCATCACGCCGCCCGTACACAGCGCAAGGCACAGCGGAACAAGCAAAACCGTGCGCAGAACCCGCCTGCGGCGCTCGGCTGCGCGCATTCTGCCGGGGCGGCCGTTCGCCTGCCTTGCGCGGGCGGCGCGCCGCCCGCTGCGCCTGTTTTTCCAGCGCAGCAAAAGCTGAAGCAGCATCCCCGCCCCGGCCATCGCAAGGCATCCGCCCGCAATTTCGCCCCAGCCGCCGAAAAGCGAGCCCCCGCCCAGCCACCGCAGGCCATACGCAGCGCCGAGCAGCAGCGCGCCGGCCACAAACGCCAGCCCGCTCCGCCGCACACCGGCGCACAAAAACACCCCGATCAGCCCGGCGCAGAAGTAGATTCCCGCAAGCATCCAACCGCTCATTCCGTCATTTCCTTTCTCTCCCCGCGCCCACATGGCAGCAAGCCCACACACCGGCGCGGCCGGGGTTCCGCCGGGCAGCTCCGCAAAGCGCTAAAAAAGCTCCCCGCCCGCCGCCCGTTCCGATCGCCCGCTACAGCGCCTGCACCAGCTGCGAAATTTCCGCATACAGCGCGGCGTCGCTCTGCCACACCCTGAAATTTGTCCGTAGGGTCTGCCCCTCGGCCGTCGTGACCGTCAGCTCTACCAGCATCCCCTCCCGCACACCGGCCGTTTTGACCGCCTTCAAAAACGGGACAAATTTGGGGTGATTGCGGGTAAACTGCGCCCACAAGTCCTTTATTTTAAGCAGATTTGCCGGATTAAACATGTTCTCTCCCTCTTCTTTACGGCGCGCCGCCGCCCCCTTTTTGGGGGAACGGCAGGCCTGTCCGCCGCGCCGGCCGGCAAAGCAAACAGGCCGCGGCAGGCCGCCCGCGCCCCGGGCAATCGCCGCGCCTGTTTCGCTTTCCCCACCGATAAAGTGTCCGTTCAGATGGATTTTGTTGCCACCACATCGACGCCGGTGCCGCAGATGTCCGCCAGTACCACTTCCCCTATCTGCACGGGGCGGCGCACCTCAACCGCGCGCAGCGCGCGCAGGCACTCGAACAGCCGCGCCTTTTCAACCGGCTCCCGCGTTTTGACGCTCAGCGGCGCTGCCGAATCCGCCACCCGCACCAGCGCCGTCAGCATCCTCTTGGGGCAGGTCAGCTCCTCCACGGCGTACTTTTTGCCGACATTGCAGGTGTTTCCCTGCACGTCGGTGACCGCGCCGTTTGTCAATTCCGCCGTGATCCGGCAGCCCATCGGGCAGCCGATGCAGGTCAGTTCCCGTTTCATTGCTCCGCCTCCACCGCAATTTCAATCCGCTGCGCGCCGGGGCAGCGGTCGATATACCGCGCGGGGATGGTCATGGTGACCATCTCGCCCGGCGCAAGCACCCGGCTCTTTTTGCGCGCCAGCTCAATGCCGCCCGCCGCGATGCGTGCCACCGCGTTTTTATACACCGCGCGCGGCCGGAACATGACCGTCACCGGCTCATCCGTCTCGCGCGCCAGCCGCTGCGGCACAACTGCGTTGACCCCGCTGCCGGCCTCGACCGGCAGAACCGCGCGCCGGCGCGCCGCCTGTCCCAGGGCATAAGCTGCCGCGTTCCTGCCCGCGCGCGCCGCCTCCTCGGACACATAGTCGACCAGGTCGTGCACATGCAGCACGTTGCCGCACGCAAAGATGCCGTCCACCGAGGTCATCAGCCGGTCGTCCACGACCGCGCCGCTCGTCGAGGGGGACAGCTCCACCCCCGCCATCGCGGAGAGCTCGTTTTCCGGAATCAGCCCGACCGAGAGCAGCAGCGTGTCGCAGTCGAAATGGATTTCGGTGCCCGCAACCGGCTTGAGCGCCTCGTCCACCCGCGCGACGGTCACCCCGCTCAGCCGCTCCTTCCCCTCGATGTCCACCACCGTGTGGCTGAGGTACAGCGGGATATCGAAATCCTCCAGGCACTGCACGATATTGCGCTTGAGCCCGGCGCTGTAGGGCATCAGCTCCACACAGCCGAGCACCTCCGCGCCCGAAAAAACCATCCGCCGCGCCATAATCAGGCCGATATCCCCCGACCCGAGAATCAGCACCCGTTTTCCCGGCATCAGCCCCTGCAGATTGACGAACTTCTGCGCGGTTCCCGCCGTGTAGATCCCGGCACACCGCCAGCCCGGGGTGCCGAGCGCACCGCGCGGCCGCTCCCGGCAGCCCATCGCCAGCACAACCGCCTTTGCCCGGAACTGCTCCAGCCCGTGCGCCCGGCTGACAACCGTCGCCGTTCTGTCCGCCGTCAGCGAAATAACCGTCGCGCCGGTGCGGTACGGGATACCCGCCGCCTCCACCCTGTCAATGAACCGCTGGGCATATTCGGGGCCGGTCAGCTCCTCCTTGAAAGTGTGCAGGCCGAACCCGTTGTGGATGCACTGCCGCAGGATGCCGCCGAGGCTGTCCTCCCGCTCGAGGATGAGCAGGTCGCGGCAGCCCGCCTCCCACGCGGAAACGGCCGCCGCAAGCCCCGCCGGGCCGCCGCCGACGATGAGCAGGTCAATCTCTGTCATGGTTATTCTCCCTCCCGCTCAAACAGATATCCGCGCAGCAGCCTGGATTCGCCGCCGCATTTTGTGATCTCAAGCGGACTTTTGCCCAGCTCCTCGCACAGAATCTCCACGACCCGCGCGGTGCAGAATCCGGCCTGGCACCGCCCCATGCCCGCGCGGGTGCGGCGCTTGACCCCGTCCACCGTGCGCGCGCCGACCGGGCGGCGGATCGCCTCACGGATCTCCGCCTCGGTCACCATCTCGCACCGGCAGACAATCTGGGCAAACGCGGGGTCGCGCGCAATCGCCGCCGCGCGCGCCGCGTTGTCCATCTCCCGGAACTTGGGGATGGCGGCGCGGTGGGGATCAAACCGCGGGTTTGGTTTTGCCGACAGCCGCTCCGCCACCAGCTGCGCGAGGTACTCCGCGATGGCGGGCGCGCTTGAAAGCCCGGGCGATTCGACGCCGCCCGCGTTGAAGAACAGCGGCGCGTCCACCGCCTCGCCAAGGACGAAATCGTCCCGGTCGCAGTGCGCGCGCACCCCCGCAAAGGTCGTGATAAAGCCCCTGCCCGGGACGGACGGCCAGCTTTTCGCCGCGCCGGCGAGCACCTTTGTCAGCCCCTGCGCCGTCGAACGGGTGTCCTCCCTGTCCTCGATGTCCTCCGCCGTCGGCCCGAGCAGGATTGTGCCGTCCACCGTCGGCGCCACAAGGATGCCCTTGCCCATCGCCGTCGGCAGCTGAAAGATCGTCGCGTGGAAGGAATCCGCGTAGTTTTTGTCCACAATATAGTATTCCCCGCGCCGGGGCAGAATGCGGAAGCTGTCCTGCGAGACCATGTCGTTGATGCGGTCGGAATACAGCCCGGCGCAGTTGACCACCGCCCGCGCGGTAAACGTCCCCGCCGCGCTCTCCACCTGCCAACCCGCCGCCGTCCGGGTGATGCCGGTAACCTCCGCGCCGCGCAAAAACCGCGCGCCGTTGTGCATGGCGTTCTCCGCATAGGCCTGGGTCAGCTCATACGGGCAGCAGATGCCCGCGTTGGCCGCCAGCAGCGCGCGCTGCGCCGCGGGGTTCAGGTTCGGCTCCCGCCGCAGCAGCTCGTCCCGGCCAATGATCGACATGCCGGGCACCCCGTTCGCCTTCCCGCGCGCAAGCAGCTCCTCCAGCACCCGCGCATCCTCGCCCTCAAACGCCACCACAAGGGAGGTGTTGCGCTTGAACGGAACCTCCAGCTCGGCGCACAGCCGCTCAAACATCGCGTTGCCGCGCAGGTTGAATTTTGCCTTGTTGGTGCCCGGCTTTGCGTCAAAGCCGCCGTGCACGATGGCGGTGTTCGCCTTGCTCTGGCCGTTGCAGATATCCGCCGTTTTTTCCAGCAGCAGGATATCCAGCGCATAGCGGGAAAGCTCCCGCGCGACCGCGCAGCCGATCACCCCGCCGCCGATGATAATGACATCCGTCATGCTCCCTCACTCCTTCGCCCAGCCGAACGCGTACCGCACGGCCTTTTCCCAGCCCCGCAGAAGGTCAAGCCGGTGCGCCTCCTCCATCTGCGGCTCAAACACCCGCTCGATCCGCCAGTTTTCGCGCACGGCTTGCCGGTTCGGCCAATAGCCCACCGCAAGCCCGGCAAGATAGGCGGCGCCCATCGCCGTCGTCTCCACGCAGGCCGGGCGGTGCACCGGCGCGCCGTTGATATCGGCCTGGAACTGCATCAGGAAATTGTTTGCGCTTGCGCCGCCGTCCACCCGCAGGGCGCTCAGCCGGATATCGGCGTCCTCCTCCATCGCGCGCAGCACGTCGTGGGTCTGGTAGGCGAGCGATTCGACCGTCGCGCGGACGATGTGATCCTTGTTCACCCCGCGGGTGATGCCGACGACCACCCCGCGCGCGTACTGATCCCAATAGGGCGCGCCGAGCCCGGTGAACGCCGGCACAACATACGCGCCGTTGGTGTCCGGCACCTTCCCGGCGTGGTATTCCGAATCGGCCGCCGTGTCAATCAGCCGCATCTCATCCCGCAGCCACTGGATGGCCGCCCCGGCGATAAAGACCGAGCCCTCAAGCGCGTAATCCACCTCGCCGTCCACCCCCCAGGCGATGGTGGTCACCAGCCCGTTTTTGCTGAACACCGGCTTTTTTCCCGTGTTCATCAACAAAAAGCAGCCGGTGCCGTAGGTGTTTTTCGCCTCGCCCGGCGCAAAGCAGGTCTGCCCGAACAGCGCCGCCTGCTGGTCCCCGGCCGCGCCGCCGATGGGCACCTCCGCGCCGAACCACTCGGCGGCCGCGTTGCCGTACACGCAGCTGGACGGCCGAACCTCGGGCAGCATACTGCGCGGGATGTCGAGCTCGCGCAGGATATCCTCGTCCCATGCAAGGGTATTGATGTTGAACAGCATGGTGCGCGACGCGTTGGAATAGTCGGTCACATGCACCGCGCCGTTGGTCAGCTTCCAGATAAGCCAGCTGTCGACCGTCCCGAACAGCAGCTCGCCCCGCTGCGCCCGCTGCCGCGCGCCGGGGACGTTTTCCAGAATCCAGCGCAGCTTGGTGCCCGAAAAGTACGCGTCGATCACCAACCCCGTCTTGCTGCGGAACAGCGCCTCCAGTCCGCGCGCCTTCAGCTCGTCGCAGTATTCCGCCGTGCGGCGGCACTGCCAGACAATCGCGTTGCAGACCGGCTCGCCGGTCTGTCTGTCCCAGACGACGGTGGTTTCCCGCTGGTTGGTTATGCCGATGGCCGCGATGTCCGCCGCCTTTGCGCCCAGCTTGGCCAGCGCCTCCCGCGCGACCCCCATCTGGGTCGCCCAAATCTCGTTCGCGTCGTGCTCGACCCAGCCCGCCCGGGGATAAATCTGCTCGAATTCCTTCTGCGCGACGCTGCACATCTCCCCCTTTTCGTTAAAGAGAATGCAGCGGTTGCTGGTCGTGCCGGCGTCAAGCGCCATGATGTACTTCGCCATACCCCTTATTCCTTTCCCCAAAAATGCGCGCCGGCCATGCCCGGACGCGAACGGCTCTGTTTCCCGCGCAGCCCGGCCTTACGCCTCCTGCCGCGCCCGCAGGTCGGTCTGCCGAACCGCGGCGCGCAGCGGGAGCACCCGCGCCGGCACAACCGACAGTTCGTCGATTCCCATGCGCAAAAACCGCTCGGTCAGCGCGGTGTCGGCGGCCAGCTCCCCGCAGATGGCGATCCGCCTGCCGGCCTGGTGGGCGCTGCGCGCCGCAAGCTCAATCAGCCGCAGAACCGCCTCGTGGCGGGGGTCGATGAACTCCCGTAGCGCGGGGTTGCCCCTGTCCGCCGCCAGAGTATACTGGGTCAGGTCGTTGGTGCCGACGCTGAAAAAGTCGACCTCGCCGGCCAGCATATCGCTGATAATCGCGGCGGCGGGCGTCTCGATCATGATGCCCAGCTCGGTTTTGGGCGACCAGGGGATCCCCTCGGCGTCCAGATCCGCCTTTACCTGTCCCAACAGCGCCTTCGCCTCCAGCAGCTCGGGCTTGGAGGCAATCATCGGGAACAGCACGGCCAGCCTGCCGTGCACCGACGCGCGCAGCAGCGCGCGCAGCTGGGTTTTGAACAGCGCCGGCTGCCGGAGGCAAAGCCGGATTGCGCGCAGCCCCAGCGCCGGGTTCTGCTCCGGCGGCAGCTTGAAGTAATCGGCCTGCTTATCCGCGCCGGCGTCCAGCGTGCGGATGACGACCCGCTTGCCCGCCATCTGCTCCAGCAGCCGGCGGTAGGTCTGGTACTGGGTCTCCTCATCCGGGTAATCGCTGCGCCCAAAATAAAGATATTCGCTGCGGAACAGGCCAATGCCGCCCGCGTCGCTCTCGCGCACCGCCGGGATATCCGCAAGGCCGTTGATGTTTGCGCAGATTTCGATTTTCCGGCCGTCCCGGGTCACGTTTTCCTGCCCGACCAGGGCGCGCAGCCGGCCGCTCGCCTGCCACAGGCTCCGCTGCTTTTTGCGCAGCGCGGCCTCGGTGGATGCGTCCGGCTCGATATACAGCGCGCCGCCGTCCGCATCCAGCGCCGCCGTTTTGCCCTGCTGGGAAACGTCCAGCCCGCCCAGCGCCGTCAGCGCCGGGATGCCCATCGTGCGCGCCAGAATCGCCGTGTGGGAATTGGCCGAGCCGCCCGACGTCACAATCCCAAGCAGCAGCTCCCGGCTGAGGCCGACCGTCTCGCTCGGGCTCAGGTCGTCGGCGGCGACAATGCAGGGCTCCCGGATGACAAGCGCGTCCCGCCGGCCGGTCAAAATCCCAATCATCCTGCGGGACACATCCTGCACGTCGGCCGCCCGCGCGCGCATGACCGGGTCGCCCATCGAGGCAAACACCTGCGCAAAGGCGTTCGCCGTCTCATAGACGGCGGCCTCGGCGTTCATCCGCTTCCCCTCGATCATCTCCTGCACCGATTCGTAATAATCGAGGTCGTCGATCATCATCTGGTGAACGCTGAAAATCTCCGCGTCCTGCGCGCCGACTGTGTGCACCGCGCGGTCGTGCAGCACCGCCAGCTCACCGAACGCCAGCCGCTGCGCGCGTCTGAACCGCGCAAGCTCCGCCGCCGGGTCATCCGCCGTGCGCCGGACGATCTGCGGCGTTGCGCGGTCATAATAAAACAGCTTTCCGACCGCCACGCCGTCGGACACGCACTGCCCATAGAGTGTCAACATATCGTTTCCCGCCCGGCTTTGCTCCCCCTGCGCCGAAAGCCGGGCTTCCACTTTTCGGCCGGGTTGCGGACAGCTCGCGTGCGCCGCTTTGCGCCCTGCGCGACGTCCGCCGCCAAACTGCAATCTCACAGGCGGCAGCGAGCCGCCCGGGATTCAATAAAACAAAAAATCTTATTCAGATTTACTATAGCATTTTTGCTGCGCAGCCGCAACCGGAACCGCCGGTTTTTTCGCGGCCGCCCGCCCCTTTTTTCCTCCCTGCCCGGTTTGCCGCGCGCCGGTTCCGGCGCACAAAAAAAGAGGACGCGCAGGCGTCCCCTTTTTCTTTCCCGATTCTATTTTGCGCGCCGGCCGACAAAGCGCAACCATGCCGCCAGACCCGCGCGCCCCTCCCTACGCGCCCCGGCCGCCCCCGCTTTTTTGATCCAAGTTGACAATACAGATATGGGAAGCACAGAGCAATTGCGGTGCAAACCGCCGCCGGGAGGGGGAAGCTCCCCCCTGTAGAAAACCCGCCCGCTTGACACCGCAAAAAGTTGGCAGCGACAGCGCAGGCGCGGCGAGCGCGCTTGCAAGCGAGCAGCCGCAGCAGAGCGGACTTTGCTTGAATATGAAAGAACCAGAAAAACAACCATAGGGCAAAAAGCAACGGGTTCTTTACCCGCAAAAAGTCGGTAGCGACAGCGCAGGCGTCGGGAGCGCGCTTGCAAGCGAGCTGCCGGAGCCGAGCGGACTTTTTGCGGAGAGGAGGAGCAAGGGAGCGGAGCGGATGGCATTTTTGCAAAAAAATGCCGGAGCAAAGCGGACTTTGCTCCGACGTGGCCGCCCGGAACCGCTTATTCAGCCGAAAAAGGCGCGGAATGCGTCGTACAGGGCGTAGATGTCGTATTTGCTCGCCACCTCGTAGGGGGAGTGCATGGACAGGAGCGGCACGCCGATGTCGACCACCTCCATGCCGAGCGCGGACAGGAACATCGCCACGGTGCCGCCGCCGCCCTCGTCGACCTTGCCGAGCTCGCCCGTCTGCCACGGGATCGACCGTTCGTCCAGCATCCGGCGAACAAAGCCCATCAGCTCGGCGGAGGCGTCGTTTGTGCCGCTTTTGCCGCGCGCGCCGGTGTATTTGGTGAGCGCCGGGCCGCGGTTGATGTACGCGCAGTTCCGCCGCTCGTTCACCTCGGCGAAGGAGGGGTCAAACCCGGCGTTGACGTCCGCGCTCAGCGCGCGGGTGTTGTAAAGCGCCGGCTCCAGCTCCGCGCCGCACTGCCGGCACAGCTGCGCGAGGAAGTTGCGCAGGAAGTCGGACGCAAGCCCGGTGTTGCCCTCGCTGCCCGTCTCCTCCTTGTCCGCAAGCACAAGCAGCGCGGTGCGTTCCGGCCGCCCGGCGCCCGCCAGCGCGGTGAGCGCCGTGTACGCGCAGACCCGGTCGTCGTGGCCGTACGCACCGATCATCGAGCGATCCAGCCCCAGCCACCGCGCCCGGAGCGCGGGCACAATCTCCAGCTCGGCCGAGACAAAGTCCCCTTCCACAAGGCCATATTTCTCGTTCAGGAGCTTCATGAGGTTCAGCCTGACCTGCTCGGACGCCTTTTCGTCCGTGTCAAAGGGCTCGCTGCCAAGCAGGATGTTCAGCTCCTCCCCCTTGATGACCTCCCGCGCCTTGCGGTCGTCCTGCACCTTGGCCGAGAGATGGGGCAGAATGTCCGTCACGCAAAAGACGGGGTCGTCCTCCGCCTCGCCGATGACAATCTCCACCGCGCTGCCGTCCGCGCGCACGGCCGTGCCGTGCAGCGCCAGCGGAATGGTCACCCACTGGTATTTTTTGATTCCGCCGTAATAGTGGGTCTTGAAATAGCCGAGGCCGTTGTCCTCATACAGCGGGTTGGGCTTGAGGTCGAGCCGCGGGCTGTCGATATGCGCCGCGACAAGGTCGGCGCCCTCGTCCAGCGGCCGGCTGCCGATAACGGCGGCAATCAGGCTCTTGCCCCGGTTATTGAAATACAGCTTATCCCCCGCGCTGTAGGCGCGGTGCGGCTCATAGGGCGCAAATCCCGCCTTTTCAAGCAGCGCCGCCGCGCTTTTTGCAAACTCCCGCTCGGTCTTTGCGCCGTTCATGAACGCCATGTATTGCTCGCAGTAGGGCGCGGCCTGCTGCGCCGTCCTGGCGGCGTAATCGGTATACACCGTGCGCTTTTTCGTCAGCAGCTTTTCCGCAAGCCGCTCCGCCTCTGTTTTCGTTTCCTTTTCCGCCATACCGGTTCTCTCCTTTGCTCCTGTCGTTATTCCGCGCCGCGTTATGCCGCAAACCAGCTTTCCAGCTGCGTCGCCAGCGCGTCCAGCTTCCGCTCAAATTCCGCCGGTGTTCCGTCGTTCTCAATCACAAGGTCGCAGAGCGCCCGCAGCTCCCGCTCCTCAATCTGGGCATTGAGGCGGGTGATTGCCTGCTCGCGGCTCAGCCCGTCCCGCCGGATAATCCGCTCAATCTGCCGTTCCCGCCCCGAGGTAATCATAATCAGCCTGTCGCAGACGGCGTACAGTCCGCTTTCCACCACGGCCGCCGCCTCCACCAGGCAGTAGCGGTAGCCCTGCCTGTGCAGCGCCTCAAAATCATCCAGCATCCGCTCGATAATCCGGGGATGGGTGATGGCGTCCAGCCGCTCCTTTTTGGCCGGGTCGGAAAAGCACAGGTCGCCGAGCAGCCGGCGGTTGAGGGTTCCGTCCCCGTTGAGAATCTGTTCCCCGAACGCCTTCACCAGCTCCCGCAGGCACCGCTCCCCCGGGCGGGTCACCTCCCGCGCGACCTCGTCCCCGTCCACGGTCGGGATCCCCTTGCTGTGCAGATATGCGCTTGCGTAGCTCTTGCCCGATCCCGAACGCCCGGTCAGCGCAGCGACGTAAAAGTTCTTCATGCGTCCACCACCCTGTTTGCCGCGGCGCGAATCAGCCGGTTGTAGACCGCGCTCTCCCTGTCCGTGTCCGGCTCGATGCGCACATAGATGGTGGAGGCGTTGAACCGGTCAACCGCGCGCAGAACCGAAAACAGCCGCCGCGCCTGCGCCTGCATATCCCCCCGCGGGCCGTAGGCGATGCAGGGAATCTCGATCTGCTCCTCCTCCCCGTCAAAGCAGAGCGCGTAGGCGTCGCACGCCGCAATTTCCTTGACATAGGCCGCAAACCGCGCAAGGCTGCCCCGCACAAGGATGACCTGCGCGCGGGGGGAGTAGTGCTTATACTTCATGCCCGGCGACTCGACCGGCTCGTTTGGGTCAACCGCGCGTTTGACCGCCTCGGACATGACCGCGTCAGGCAGAACCCCGCGGATATCCGCCGGGGTCAGGATGCCCGGGCGCAGGATGGTCGGCCGCTCGCCGCTGAGCGAGATGACCGTGCTCTCCACCCCGACGTCGCACGAGCCGCCGTCCAGAATCAGGGGGATTTTTCCCTTTAAGTCGTCGTAAACATGCTGCGCCGTGGTGGTGCTCGGCAGCCCGGAAAGGTTTGCCGACGGCGCCGCAATCGGCACGCCCGCCTTTTTAATCAGGGCGCTGGCCGCCGGGTGCACCGGCATCCGCACCGCCACGGTCGGCAGCCCGCAGGTGATCGAATCCGGGATGCGCTCGGTCTTGGGCAGCACCATGGTCAGCGGCCCCGGCCAGAACGCCTTGGCAAGCGCGGCGGCGTCCGGCGTGATCTCCTTTACCACCGAGGTCAGCATAATCAGGTCGCTGATGTGCACAATCAGCGGGTTATCCTGCGGCCGCCCCTTGACGGCAAACACCTCCCGCACGGCGGCCTCGTCGTACGCGTTTGCTCCAAGGCCGTAGACCGTCTCGGTCGGCATCCCAACCACCTTGCCCTCGACAATCAGCCGCGCGGCGAGGTCGATGCTCTCCTCCCAGTTCTCTTCGGTGAGTTTAATCAGTTGTGTCTCCATACTTACTCCTGCGCTTTGAGCTTTTCGGCCTGGTCGGCGGTGACAAGCGCGTCGATGATCTCGTCGAGGTCGCCGTCCAGCACGCTGTCCAGCCGGTAAAGGGTCAGGCCGATCCGGTGATCGGTCACCCGCCCCTGCGGGTAATTATAGGTGCGGATGCGCTCGCTGCGATCCCCCGTGCCGACCTGCCCGCGCCGCTCGGCCGCGATCTGCGCGTCCTGCGCGCGCTGCTTTTGCTCCAGCAGGCGGGATCGCAGAATTTTGAGCGCGCGATCCTTGTTTTTATACTGGCTTCGCTCGTCCTGGCACTCGACGACCATCCCGGTCGGCAGGTGGGTCACCCGGATTGCGGACGAGGTTTTGTTGACGTGCTGCCCTCCCGCGCCCGAGGAGCGGAAGGTGTCGATCCGCAGCTCGTTCGGGTCAAGCTCCAGCTCGACCTCCTCGGCCTCTGGCAGCACCGCGACGGTCACTGTGGAGGTGTGGATGCGCCCCTGTGTCTCGGTCTCCGGCACCCGCTGCACCCGGTGCACCCCGCTTTCAAACTTAAGGCGGCTGTACGCCCCCTCGCCCGAAAGCAGGAAGCTGACCTCTTTAAAGCCGCCAAGCTCGGTCTCGTTCGCGCCCAGCAGCTCGCAGCCCCAGCGGCGGCGTTCGGCGTACATACTGTACATCCGGTACAGCACCCCCGCAAACAGCGCCGCCTCCTCGCCGCCCGCGCCGCCGCGAATCTCGACAATCACGTTGCGCTCGTCCCGCTCGTCCCGCGGCAGCAGCAGAAGCTTGATGCGCTCCGCGAGCTGCGCGGCGGATTCGCGGGATTCCTCCAGCTGCATCTGCGCCATCTCCCGCAGCTCGCCGTCCACGCCCGCTTCGGCAAGCAGCCCGCCCGCCTCCTGCTGCGCCGCCAGCGCCTTTTGATACGCGCGGTAGGTCTCCGTCAACGGCGAAAGCGCCTTGTATTCCTTTGTCAGCGCGCGGTAGCGCGCCGTGTCCGCCAGCACCGTGGGGTCGGCGAGCAGCAGGCCAAGCTCCTCAAACCGCCTGTCGACCTCTGTGAGCTTTTCAAACATTTATGCTTCCCTGTTTAAAATCTTTTTGATATTCTTTTCGATTTTGAGCCGCGGCAGCATGATTTCCCGGCCGCAGCCGGTGCATTTGATCTTGAAATCCATCCCGACGCGCAGAACCTCGAATTCCCGGCTCCCGCAGGGGTGCGGTTTTTTGACGAGGATACGATCCCCCACCCTGACATCCATCAGCATTCCCTCCGCGCGCGGCGCGGCGCGCATACTCATGTTGTATTATATACCATTTCCCGCGGCGAATCAATCTCCGCCCAACCTGCCGGCGGATGCGCGGTTCTGTTTCTTTATGCCGGTGTGTGCCCAAAGCCGCCGGCGTGCCGTCTCTTTGCAGAAAAGCCGCGCCGCCTCATCCGCGCCTGCCCGCCTTGTCGGGCACGGCCGGTTCGGATTTGCCTGTGTACGGCGGTTTCCCCTCCCGCTGCCCCGCGCCGGTTCCGGTTCGTCCGGTGCAGGCAGCCCGAATCCTGTCTGCGCAGGCGCGGCTTTGTTCCCCCGCGCCCGATACGCGCAGCACGGTGGCTTTGCGCCCGCCGCAGCCCCATCCTCTTCGTGCCCGGCTGTTTTTCGGTACGGCAAAGAGGGGAGCCGCGCGGCTCCCCTCCTGTTTTATCTCCCCCGCGCTCAGCCGACAATCGGGATCAGCAGTGTCCGTGTGCCCTGCGCGTTCTCCGGGTCGAGGTCGTTGTTCTGCGCGATTTCGTCCGGCGACGTGTTGAACCGCTTGGCGATTTCCCACACGCTCTCCCCCTCGTCGGCGTAATACACAACCAGCGCGGCGTCCGGCCGGGTGCGGGTGGCTGCGGCGTCCGCCTCAATCTCCCGCACCGTGTCCAGCCTGCCAAGCTCGCTCTGCCGGCCGTAGAGGATTCCCTCGCATTTGACATTGACCATTCCGCCGCTCTCGGCGCATTCCAGCAGGGTGAACAGGGTGCTCAGCTCGCTGTATCCGCCGCCGTCGCCGGTGTGCGGCACAAGGTAGTCGAACTCGTGCTCGATGGCGCTGATCTCCCCCGCGGCGTCGCAGACAAGGCAGCACAGGGTCGCCCTGCCCGCAATCCCGCCCGGCTGCACAGCGCAGTCGCTGTTCAGGATAAAATAGTCTATCAGCGCGGCGTCCGGCTTTTCAAAGCTGAACCGCGCGCCGAACGGCTCGTTGACCGGCGCCGTTTTTGTCCGGCAGCAGACAGACCGGCGGGAGAGCGCGAGCTCGAGCTTGGTGGAAAACGCGTCGGTCAGGATCGACGCCGTCCGCGTCTGCCACAGCCGCAGCTCGATGGCGCAGGTGACGTTCGCGTCCGCGTTGCCGCCCTCGGCGGGCGCCGCGCCGCTCGACAGTACCGAAACCGCCGCCGTCGCCTCGTACTCCTCCCCGTCCAGGCTCAGATCCAGCACCTGGTTGAAGGGCAGGTTGAAGCCGACCCGCTTGATTCGGTACTCCTCGTCGTTTGAGATATCGAACGCCAGCTGCAAATTCACGTTCCCGGCGACGATGGCGCGCCCGTTTTCAACGCTGACCGATTCGGCCACCGCGCCCGCCTCGCACCGCAGCAGTGCGGGCGCCTCGCACCCCTCAAAATCGACCGCCAGCAGCTCCTCCAGCGTGAACTGCTTTTCCTCACAGGCCGCCTGCCGCACAAACGCCGTCTCGCTTTGCAGCTGGTGCGCGCCCTCCTCCTCAATCCGGCCGATTGCGTCGTAATCGTACTGCGACACCGCCCGAACCTCGAGGTTGACCGTGCCGCGCGCGTCGATTTTGCGGGAATTCACCGCCCGGCAGTTGAGAAAGCCCATCGCCGCGCGGCAGTAAATTTCGCTCGCGTCCCCCACCGGGGCGCTCAGCTCAATCTGGCGGGAAAAGGGCAGCTTTTGCAGGATCGAGCAGACCCGCCTGTCCTCCTCGGATTGATACAGAATGGTCAGGCGAACATAGCCGTCGACCGTTGCGCGGGAGCCGGACGCGATTTTCTGCACGATGACCGGATCCGCCTTTGTCTTGATAATCTTAAAAATCTCGGGCTGATAGTCGGGGATGTTGAATTCCCCCTCCACCGGCTGCTCGACCGCCGCGTCGCAGAGCAGCTCGCTGATTGCCAGCGTATCGGTCACGGAGTTCAGATCCATTTGCAATCTCCTTTCGGTTTGTCACACGCCGTTCTTCTATCACACTATATTCAGCCCCCGCGGCGGGTATGACCCAAACCGCCCTGCCCCGCGCCCGCCGCACTCCCCCCGGCGGGCATACCAAGCGCCGTTCCCGGTATACGGGCGGCTCGTTTTATGCGATACCCCGCGCCCCCGCGGGCGAGCCCAAAAGGAAAAAGCCTCCCCGCAGCCGCAAACGCGGACGGAGTCGGATGACCCCGCCCGCGCCCTGTCAGTTTTCCTCGCTCTTTTTAATCCCGAACAGCAGCCGAAGCAGTCCGCCAATCCATTTGGGGCTTTTGACAACAACGATTTGCATGGTGATTTCCTCCACTCAATGTTTACCCGCAAGACAGAGCAGCAATACGACGCCGCACACCGGCAGAACCGCCGCGCCCGGTGCGAAAAAGCCGAGCGCCGCGCCCGCAAGGAAAAACCAGCCGGCCGGATTCCGCCTTTTTGAGCCTCGCATCCCCGTCCCTCCGTCCTTTGTGATGATTGCGGTTGTTCTGCACCAGTATATACAACCGGCGCACAAATGGTGAAAACCGGTGCAAAACTCCCGCAATTCCGGAGAAATTCCCCCGCAAACCGTCTTTCCCCGCTTTGCCGCCGCACCCTGACGGGCTTGTTCGACGCCGCGCGGGCGGGGTGTGCGCAGCGCCCGCTCTGCCCGGCACAATGCGATGCCCAAAGCCGCGGTTTACCCAGAATCCGCCGCGGGGCGGCGGGCGCTGCCCATGCCGGGAAATAAAGCTCTTCGCGGCGGCGGGCGCGGCGGCTTCGTAAATGTGGGGCGGCCTGGTCGGGAGTGCGCGGCCTGTTTGCGGCCGGCCGTTCAGGCCTCTCCGCTGCGTGGAGATGTGCACCTTCCGGTTCCGGGCCTTCCGGTTCCCGCCCCGGGCTTTGCCCCTTTCTCTGCGTCTTACCGGCCGGGGCTCTCTCCGTTGCCCCGATGGAGCCGGGTCGTCATCACCCTTTGTGGCGCAGCAAAAAGCCCCGTTCGGTCAGAGCCCGAACGGGGCTTCGGCTTGTTCTTTTGCCCGGCGCGGCGCATGGGCGGGCAGCCGTTCACCGATAGGTCGTCTCCCGCTCCCGCGCCTGCCGGTACATCGCGGCGTAGCTCTCGTGCCGGGAGGGCTGGATCTCGCCGCGCGCGAGCGCCGCGAGCACCGCACATCCCTTTTCGACCGTGTGCGAGCAGCCGGAAAAGTAGCAGCCGCCCACAAACGGCGCAAATTCGGGGAAGCAGCCCGCCAGCTCTTCCGAGCCGAGATTCTGCGCGCGCTCAAAATCCACGGCGGAAAAGCCTGGCGTGTCCGCAATCCAGCCGCCCTCAAACGGGTAAAGCTCCACCGCGCGGGTCGTGTGGCGGCCGCGCCCCAGCTTTTTGCTGGTCTGCGCCGTCTCCAGCCCCAACCCGGGGCAAAGCAGATTGAGCAGGGTGGATTTGCCGACCCCGCTGTTGCCGAAAAAGACGCTGACGACACTCGACGCCGCCGCGCGGATCTTCTCCAGACCCGCCGGCAGGTCGGCGCGCAGGTCAATCAGGGAAAAGCCGGCCGCACGGTAGATTTCCACAACCGAATCGGCGGGGGCGAGGTCGGTCTTGGTCAAAACCAGAACGGGCTGCACCCCGTTTTTGCAGCCGATTGCGCACAGCTCGTCAATCACCCGCAGGTTGGGGCGCGGGTCGCAGGCGGAGACAACCAGGAACAGCCGCCCGACGTTGGCGACCGGCGGTCTTGTGAACGCGTTGGCGCGCGGTTCAATCTCACTGACGGCATAGCCGCCCTCCTCGCCGTCCACCCGCACCCGGTCGCCCGCCAGCGGGGTCACGCCGCGCTTGCGGAATATCCCCTTGGCGCGGCATTCCAGCACCCCCTGCGGCGTCTGCACATAGTAAAATCCGCCGATTCCCTTGAGGATTATCCCGCCTGTCGTCATCCCGTCCCGTTCCTTTCTGCCCGCTTCGTCCCCGGCGCGGCCGCCCCGCCCGTTAAAAGGCAAAGACAGGCCGGGGCAGTCCGTACGCGGACGCCCCGGCCTGCTGTCCCCCGCGCACCGTCGGCCGGCGCGCGGGCGGTTTATTCCATGGCTTCTCCGCCGCGGCTCTGTCCGCGCCGGGCTGCTCCGCGCCTTACGGCGTTGTGCCCGCGTCCGGCGTGACCGGCGTCTCCGGGGTGGCCGGCGTCTCCGGGGGATCCGGTGTGTCCGGGGGATCCGGCGTCGGGTCAACCGGCGTTTCCGGCGTCGGCGGCGGTGTCTCCGTGTTGCCGAGCGCCGAGGCCGAGGTGTTGTGCGCCTCCTGCAGCGGCGCGGGCTCATCCGCAAAGTAGATGATATACTGCTCGTACAGGTGGCCGTTGCCCACATAGACCCGCAGCCGGCTGTCGCTGGAAATATCCATGCCGATTTCAATCTGGCTGCCCGCCTGCACAATCTGGTCGTAGATCGGGATTGTGTCCTCCAGCGTGGCGTACACCCGGTAGGTGCCGCCCTCGACGTCGTCCACCTTGTTCGGCAGGGTAATCAGGATGGTCTTGTGCTTTGCGCCGGTGCTGACCACCAGGTCAATCTTTGTGTTCGCGTCGACCTTTGCGCCCTCCGGGATGCTCTGGCTGAGCACCGTGCCCTTGGGCTGGCCGCTCTCCTGCTGGGTCACCTCGCCCACCTTGAGCCCGTAGCTGGAAAGCAGGTTGGACGCCTGATAAACCGGCATGTCGATCAGCTTGGGCACCACCACGGTGGAGGAGGTCATCGTCATCGTGTTGACGTAAATCGTCACCGTCTCGCCCGTGGCAAGCTCGGTGCCGATGGGCGGGTTCACCTGCACAATCCGGTTTGTCTCGTACGACTCGTCGAGGACGGATTCCTGCCGCACCACAAGGCCGAGGTTGCGCAGGGTGGTTTTGCCCTCGCCGGAGGTCATGCCAATCACGTCCGGAACCGGCACAATCTCCAGCCCCTTGCTGACGTACAGGGTAATCTCCCCGCTCTCCTTGATCTTTTTGGGGGGCATCGGGCTTTGGTCGTAAATGACGCCGACGTCCTCGGTGCTGTATTCCTCAATATAGGTGAACTTGAAATTGCGGTACGCCTCGTTGGTCTGAATCTCCGAGACGGTCATCCCGACAAAATCGGGCAGGTCAACATCCATCCGGTCGTTTTCCAGCAGGCCGAACGCGAAGACCAGCAGCGCGATGGTGCTGACGACGCAGGCCGCCGTCACCCCCAGCAGCAGCGCCACCGAAAGGCTTCCCTTGCGCTTTTTCTTTTTGCGGGCTGGCTTGTTCGCCTCGCCCTGTCCTTTTACCTCGCTCACGTATCCCGTGTCGTCCTCCGTAAAGTACTTATACGCAAACACGATGCTGGGGTTCTTTTTAAAATCGTCGATATCCCGCAGCATCTGGGACGCGCTCTGGTAGCGCAGCGCGGGATCCTTCGCCATCGCCTTGAGGGTGATCTCCTCCAGCGCCTCCGGAATCTCGGGCACAATCTCGCGCGGGTTTTTCGGCACGTCCGAAATCTGCTTGATTGCGATGGACACCGCGCTGTCCGAATCAAAGGGCAGCCGGCCGGTGAGCATCTCGTACATCATCACGCCGACGCTGTACAGGTCGGCCTTGGCGTCGGTGATGTCCCCCTTTGCCTGCTCGGGGCTGATGTAATGCACCGAGCCGATGGTCTTGTCGGTAATGGTGCGGGTCTCGCTGCGGGAAAAGCGCGCGATGCCGAAATCCATCACCTTGATGGAGCCGTCCTCCAGCAGCATGATATTCTGCGGCTTGATGTCGCGGTGAACGATGCCGCGGTCGTGCGCGTGCTGTAGCGCGCGCAGAATCTGCACCGTGAAGTGCACCGTGTCCTTCCAGCTCAGCGGGCGCTTGCGGTCAATATAGTCCTTGAGGGTGATGCCGTCGATGTATTCCATGACGATGTACTGCACCGTGTCCGAAAAATTGACGTCGTACACCTTGACGATGTTCGGGTGGGAGAGCAGCCCGATCGCCTTGGATTCGTTTTTAAACCGGCGCACCAGCTCCTCGTTGTCCAGGAACTCCTCGCGCAGCACCTTGACCGCGACGGTGCGATCCCGCTTCAAATCCTTTGCGCGATAGACGTTCGCCATCCCGCCGACGCCGATCAGCTCCTCGATTTCATATCTGCCGTCCAGCTTTTTGCCGATAGAGTCGTTCATCTTTACCTCCGCTGATGCGCTCACGCGCCCAGGATCACCGCTGTGATATTGTCATATCCGCCGGCCTGCACCGCGCACTGCACAAGCTTATCCGCCGCGCGGTAGAACTCGTTGTCTGTCATAATCTCAAGCAGGCGGGTGTCGCTTATCATGTTTGAAAGCCCGTCCGTGCACAGCAACAGGACGTCCCCTTTTGCGAATTTGTGTTCATCATAATCAATCTGCGTTTCCACGTCAACCCCGAGCGCACTGGTGATGATGTTCTTGTTGGGGTGGCTGGTGGCCTGGTCGGCGGTGATTTTGCCGCTGTCCAACAGCTCCTGCACGATAGAATGGTCCTTTGTAAGCAGTTTTATGCTGTTTTTCTCAATCAGATACGCCCGGCTGTCCCCGGCGTGCACAATCTGCGCCAGGCCGTCGCGCACAATCGCCATCACCAGCGTGGTGCCCATCGTGACCGCCGTGTTCCCGTTTTCGTGCGAGGTCTCGTAGATCCGCGTATTGCAACGCCTGGCCGCGTCCAGCATAAACGCCTGCACCGCCTCCGGCGTAAGCAGGTCGGTCACCTGCTTTTGAATCTCCCGCTGTAAAAACTCGCCCGCCATCCGGGACGCGCGCCCGCCCTCGGCCACGCCGCCCATGCCGTCGCAGAGCACAATCCAGTAGGAATCATCGCTCAGCCGGCCCGCACGGTAAAAGTCCTGGTTTTCCCTGTGCTTGCAGCCGATGTCGGTGCATGCGGTCATCTTCAAAGCAGTTCCCCCCTCACGAAATAGTCTGTGATTCCGCCGCGGCCTCCCGCCGCAGCTGCCCGCACGCCGCGCTGATATCCTGTCCCAGCGTGCGGCGCACCGTCGCGTTGACGCCCAGCGCGCACAGCCGGTCGCGAAACACCTCCGCCTGCGCGCGGGTCGCGTGGAAATCCGCGCCCCGCACCGGGTTGACCGGGATCAGGTTGACATGCGCGCCCATCCCCTGAATAAGCCGCGCCAGCGCCTGCGCGTCCTGCGCGCTGTCGTTCTGCCCGGCAATTACCGCGTATTCAAAGGTCACCCGGCGGCCGGTCGCGGCAAAATACCGGCGGCAGGCGGCGACGACCGATTCGATGTTGTACGCGCGGTTGACCGGCATAATCCGGCCGCGCTGCGCGTCGGTCGGCGCGTGCAGCGAGATGGCGAGGTTGAGCTGGCGCTTTTGCGACGCAAGCTCGTCGATGCGCGGCACAAGCCCGCAGGTGGACAGGGTAATTCCCCGCCCGGCAAGGTTGTAGCCCTGCGCGTCGGTCACAAGGTCGCAGAAGCGCAGCACGTTTTCAAAATTATCCAGCGGCTCGCCGATGCCCATCAGCACGACGCTGTCCACCCGCTCGCCGACGAGGTCTCCGGCCGTGTAGACCTGCAAAAGGATCTCGCTCGCCGCAAGGCTGCGCACCAGCCCCGCCTGGGTCGAGGCGCAGAACCTGCACCCCATCCGGCAGCCGACCTGGGTGGACACGCAGACCGAGACGCCGTGCCGGTACCGCATGGCGACCGTCTCGATGCAGTTGCCGTCCGCCAGCGAAAAGAGGAACTTGCGCGTTCCGTCGGACGAACGCTGTTCCCGCTCCACCCCCAGCCGGCCGATCCGGTAGGCTTCGGCCAGCGCGGCGCGCAGCGCCCTGGGCAGGTTGGTCATCTCCTCAAACGAGCCGACCCGCGCCCCGTGCAGCCATTTAAAAACCTGCTGCGCGCGGAACGCGGGCTCGCCCAGCCGCGCAAGCGCCTGCGCAAGCTCTCCGGCGGTCATCGAGAGAATATCCGCATCATCCATCATTTTAACACATTCTTTCTCATCTTGCCACCCGTTCCCGCGTCCCCTTTGCAAAAAAGCGCTTGCGGGGCGCGCCCCACTGCCCGTTCCGGGCGCCTGCGGGAATACCCCGACGGCGCGATACGCTCCTTTTGAGGCGCGCCCGCTCACTGACGCTCCATCGCCGCGATAAAAAAGCCCTCCGCGCCGTTTCCGTTTATGCCGGGCAGCAGCCGCAGCCACCCCTCCCGCTCGGGCGGCGGAAAGCCCGGCAGCGTGACGGGGCAGAGCCGGAAGGCGGGGTTCTCTATAAGGAACGATTGAACGGCCTCCTCGTTTTCACGCCGGTCGATTGTGCAGCTGGAATAGACCAGCCGGCCGCCCGGCCGGAGCAGCGCGGCGCCCCGGCGCAGAATCGCGCGCTGGGTCTCAAACAGCGGGTTGTCCGCCTGCGGCGGCTTTTGCCGCAGCTCGGGCTTTGCCGCGATTTCCCCGTAGCCGGAGCAGGGCACGTCGCACAGCACCCGGTCAAACCGGCTGTCCGTCCGATAGGCGGCCGCGTCGGCGCAGAGCGTCCGCACGATGGAGATTCCCTCCCGCTCGGCCTGCGCCTGCACCAGGCGCAGGCGGTTTTCGTACCTGTCCAGCGCGAGAATCTCCCCCTCGCCGCGCATCTCCTGCGCGGCGGTCAGCGTCTTGCCGCCCGGCGCGGCGCACAGGTCAAGTAGGGTCATGCCCGGCCGCACCGCCAGCGCCGCCACCGCGCCCTGCGCCGCAAGGCTCTGCACCCGCAGCGTCCCGTCGGCAAACGCGTCCGCGCGCAGATAGCCGCCGTCCGCAAAGCAGACCGCGTTCGCGAGCGGCGCGGCCTGCGCGGGGATTCCCTGCGCCGCCAGCCGCTCCAGCATCTGCGCCCGGCCGGTGCGCAGGGTGTTGACCCGCGCCGCCGCCTGCGGCCGGCCGAGCATCGCCTGCATGATGGCCGGCGCGTCGCCGCCGTACTGTTCCAGCAGCAGCGCAACCAGCGCGGGGCACAGCGCGTACCGGACGCTGAGTGCCGTGCGCTCGTCCGCAATCTCCGCGAGCGGCGCAAGCCCCCGCGCCGCCGCCTTGCGCAGCACCGCGTTGACCAGCCCCGCCGCCGAGCTTTTCCGCATTTTGCGGCAGAGGCGGACGCTCTCGTCCACCGCCGCGTGAACCGGCACCCCGTCCATATACAGGCACTGGTACAGCCCGGCGCGAAGAATCGCCCGCACCTCCGGGTCAAGCGCCGCCAGCCCCTTTTTGAGCATCGGCGCAAGCAGATAGTCCAGGGTGATCTGCCGTTCGAGGGCGCCGTAAAAAATCGCCGCCGCAAAGGAGAGCGCCTGCCCGTCAAGCCCGCTTTGGGGGGCGCGCGTTTTAAAAACCAGATTGGAATAGCCGCCCGCCTCCGTTTCGACCAGGCAGCGGACGCCCAGCAGCCGCGCGTCCATCAATCCCGGCGGTCGCTGCGCCGCCCGAAAATGAGCACGAGGCGCAGCAGGTTGGCGATGGAGACCGCCAGCGCGGCGACATAGGTCATGGCGGCGGCGCTCAGCACCTTTTTCGCGCCCGAAAGCTCGTCGGCGCTCATCAGCCCGCTCGAGTCGATCGCGGCCAGCGCGCGGCTGCTTGCGTTGTACTCCACCGGCAGGGTCACCAGCTGAAACAGCACCGACAGGCTGAACAGCGCGATGCCGATAAAGACGAGCGGCCGCATGCTGAACAGATAGCCCAGCAGTATCGCCGGCCAGGAGAGGTTCGCGCCGATATTGCACACCGGCACAAGCGCCATCCGGAACCGGATAGGGCCGTATTCCTCCGCGTACTGGCAGGCGTGACCCGCCTCGTGCGCCGCCACCCCGATGGACGCGATGGACGCCGAGCCGTAGGTGGAATCGGACAGGCGGATGACGTTGGTCTGCGGGTCGTAATGGTCGGTCAGCTCCCCCGCGACATGCTCAATGCGCACATGCTGCAAACCGTTCGCGTCCAGCACCCGCCGCGCCGCCTGCGCACCGGTCAGGCCGGACATGGTGCGGAACCGGTTGAATTTGTTGAAAGTGGATTTCACCCGCGCCTGCGCGAACAGCGCGACCGCGAAGGCCGGCAGAACCAGCACAAGGTACCAGATATCAATGCCCATAAAGGTGTTGCCGTAAAACATACAGGTTCACTCCTCTGTCAGAATATCGCCGGGCTTCAGCCGCGCGCCGAGGCTCCAGTCCCGGCCGCTCATCTCGCGGCTGCCCTCCGGCTTGACGGCGCAGAGCTCGACCGCGCCGCTGCCCGCGGCCACAATCAGCGGGTCAAGGCAAAGCACCTCGCCCGGCCGGCCGGCCATTTCGTCGTGCGGCGCGGCCTTCATCAGCTTGATGCGCCGGCCGCCCCGCACAAAGCAGGCGTTCGGCCACACGCACAGCGCGCGCGCCTTGTTGAAGATGGCGCGGGCGTTCTCCTCCCAGCCGAATTCCCCGCTGTGCTTGTCGAACGGCGGCGCAAAGCTCACCCCCGTTTCGGGCTGCGGCGTGCGGCGCGCGCTACCCGCCGCAATCGCGTCGGCCGTCTCGCGCAGCAGCGCGCCGCCGATCTCCCCCAGCCGCGCAAACAGGGTCACGGCGTCGTCCGCGTCGGTGATGGGGGTCTCGCGCGCCGCGATGATGTCGCCGGTGTCCAGCCCCTCGTCCATATACATCGCCGTCACGCCGGTCGTCCGCTCGCCGCACAGCAGCGCGTACTGAATCGGCGCCGCGCCGCGGTATTTGGGCAGCAGCGAGGCGTGGATGTTGACGCAGCCGCGCGGCGGAATCTCCAGAATCTCCTTCGGCAGAATCCGGCCATAGGCGACCACGGCAATCAGCTCGGGCGCAAGGGTGCGAATCAGCGCCGCGGCCTCGCCGTCCCGCAGCTTTGCCGGCTGGTACACCGGTATGCCCAGCCGCGCAGCCGTGACCTTGACAGGCGGCGGGGTCAGCACCGCTTTGCGCCCCACCGGCTTGTCCGGCTGGCAGAATACGCCGCAGATTTCGTGGTATTTTGCCAGCTCGCAGAGCATCCCGGCGGCGATATCGGGCGTTCCCATAAACAGAATTCTCAATTTACTCTTCCTCGGCGAACAGTTCGTCCAGCTCTTCCTCTGTGTAGATTCGGTCGACAAGGTCGATGAACAGCTTGCCGTCCAGATGGTCGATTTCGTGGCAGGCCGCGCGCGCGGCCATGTCCTCGCAGTCCAGCTCAAACCAGTTCCCGTCCCTGTCCTGCGCCCTGACCCGGACATATTTCGGCCGGGAGACAAGGCCGCGCATATTCGGGCAGCTCAGGCAGCCCTCGAACAGCTCGACCTCCTCCTGCCCGCGCGCGATGATCTCGGGGTTAATCAGCTCGACGATCTCCTCCCCGCGCAGGATCACAACCGCGCGCCGCAGAATGCCGACCTGCGGCGCGGCGAGCCCCGCCCCGTCCGCCTTGACCATGGTCTCGGCAAGGTCGGTCATCAGCTCCTTTGTTTTCTGGCCGAAGTCGGTCACCGGGCGGCAGTGCTTGCGCAGCTGCTCGTCCCCGTTAATCAGAATATTGCGCAGTCCCATCTTGTTTCCCTCTTTTCCGTTTATTCGCCGCGTCGGTTCGGCGCGCGGCGCGCCTCAGCTCTCCAGCTCGTTTTTAAAATCAACAAACAGCTTTGCCTTTTTATTGTATGCGCCCTTGTTCCACAAAGCGATACAGTCCCGCAAAAAATCCCGGAACGGGCGGTCGTTCCTGCATTTTATCACCAGCCGGTAGCGGAAGATGTCGTTGACATAGGCCACCCGCATCGGCGCAGGCCCCAGCACCCGCACCGGCAGCCCGGGGCAGGCCGTCTGCTGCTGCCGGACGAGGATCTCCGCAAACGCGGACGCCCCCGCCGCCGCGTCCTCCTCCTTTGCCGCCGTGACCCCAACCGCGCACATCGCGCAGAACGGGGGGTACAGGTGCGCCTTGCGCATGAGGATTTCCGCGTCGTAAAACCGCTCGTAATCCTGCTTTGCCGCCAGGCGCAGGATGGTATTGTCGGGGTCGACGGTCTGGATAACCGCCTCACCGGCCTTCTCCCCCCTGCCCGCCCGGCCGATCACCTGGGTCAGCATCGAAAACGCGCGCTCGTTCGCGCGGTAGCTGGGCATCAGCATCAGCTGATCGACCCCCAGGACGCCGACAAGAGTCACATTTTTAAAATCCAGCCCCTTGGCGATCATCTGGGTGCCGATCATCAGGTCGTATTCCCCCCGCTCGAAGGCGGCCAGGTGGGATTCCAGAGCGTTTTTGCGCTGCACCGTGTCCAGGTCGACCCGCAGGATGCGCGCGTCGGGGAACAGCCCCTCCAGCTCCTCCTCGATCTTCTGGGTGCCGACGCCGGTGTGCTGGATTTTGCCGCCGCACAGCGGGCAGACCTCCTCAATCGGGTAACTGCGCTGGCAGTAGTGGCAGACATAGCAGCCCCGCGCCTTGTGAACCACAAGCGGGGTGTCGCAGGCCTTGCACTTGACGATGGTTTTGCATTTTGTGCACATCGAGATGGTGCGGTAACCCCGGCGGTTGAGCAGCAGAATCGCCTGCTCCCCGCGGGCAATCCGCGCGTCGACCTGCTGCTTGAGGTACAGGCTGATGTGGTGGCTGTTGCCCGCCAGCAGCTCGGCGCGCATGTCGACCACCCGCACCGCGGGCAGGGGCATGCTGCCGAACCGCTCCCGCAGGGTCACCAGATTGTACGCCCCGCTTTTTGCGCGGTGAAAGCTCTCGACCGAGGGGGTCGCGCTCGCAAGCAGCAGCTTTGCGCCGGTTTCCCGCGCGCGGAACCGGGCGATGGCGCAGGCGTCGTACCGCGGGTTCTGCTCCGAGATATAGCTCTGCTCCTGCTCCTCGTCGATGATAATCAGGCCGAGCGCACGAACCGGCGCGAACACCGCCGAGCGTGTCCCGACAATCACGTCGTACCGCCCGGCGCGGATATTTTCCCACTGAATCTGCCGCTCGCTGTCTGAAAGCGCGCTGTGGATCACCCCCACCCGCGCGCCGAACAGCGCCTTGAGCCGGTAGATCATCTGGGTGGCCAGCGCGATTTCGGGCACGAGCACCAACGCCCCCTGCCCGGCCGCGGCCGCCCGCTCAATCAGCTTGACATACAGCAGCGTTTTGCCGGACGAGGTCACCCCGTACAGCAGCGCGGTGTCCGGCCTGTCCGGGTGCGCAAAGCCGTCAATCAGCGCCTGCAGCGCCTGCTGCTGCGCGCCGGAAAGGGGCGGAATCTCCCGGGGCCCGTCCAGAAACCGCCTGTAGGTCTCGTCCTCCCGGGTCTGCGCAAACCGCTCGATGATGCCCTTGTCCGCCAGCCGGTCGACGACGCTCCTGGTGCAGCCGACCGCCGCGCAGATTTCGGCCGCCGTGTGCGGCTGCCCGGCGATAAAGTCGCAGACCGCGCGCTGCTTTTCGGTCAGCCGCGCCGGAACCGGGCTGGGCGCGCAGCGGTAAACCGTCTCCAGGTGCCCCGCCGACAAAGCGGACAGCGCGGCGAAGCCCTTGTCCGGCACAAGGCGGCTGTTTTTGGGCAGCACCGCCCTGACCGCGTCGTAATAGGTGCAGAAGGTCGTCTCGCGCAGCAGCAGAATCAGCCGCACCATCTCGGGGTCGAGCGCCGGCTCCCCCCGCTCAAGGTCGATGACCGCCTTCAGGCCGTCCTGCGGCTGCGCCTCGCAAAGCGCAAGCACCACGCCCATGCGCGGCGCGCCCCGCCCGAACGGGACAAGCACCCGCGCCCCGATTTGCGCGAACGGCGCCAGCTCGTCCGGCACGGCGTAGCTGTAAAGCTTGTCAAATGCAAAGGCGGCGTTGTCCACCGCAACCATCACGCCGGCAGGCACAAACGCCACCCCCTCTGATTCCCCGGCCGCGGCCGCCCGGCGGGTGTGCTCCCGCAGCCGGCGCGCGGCGTTCCGCTGTCAAAAATTTTCCCTGTCCGAATAATGCTCGACGATTTTGAACTTGTGCTCGCCAAACTCGTCGATGGCCATATTGACCGGCTTATCCTCCAGAATCGTCCGGTTGTCCAGCGCCTCCTGCGCGATGTCCCGCGACCGCTTTGCGATCGTCACCACCAGGCTGTACGGGCTGTCGCACTCGTTCAAAAGCTGCGCAATTTGCGGTTTCAGCATCTGTCTTCTCTCTCCTTTATCCTTTATCCTTTTGCTGCCATTGGTCTATGATATCCGAAAGCTGCTGCGCGCATTCCGACGCAACGATATTTTTGATTGACGCGTCGTAAAAATGCAGCTCCTCCAGCTCCTTTGCGGCGATTGCAATCCGCTTTTCAATCTCCTCGTCCGTCTCGGTGCCCCGCCCCTTCAGCCGTTCGCGCAGTGCCTCAATCGAGGGCGGCACGATAAACACGCACAGCGAATCGGGGTATCTCGTCTTGACGTTGTGCGCGCCCTTGACCTCGATAATCAGCACCACGATGTTGTCCCCAACCAGCTTCTGCTCCAGCTCGTCCATCGGCGTGCCGTAATAGTTGCCGGCGTAGTTGGTGTATTCCAGCATCCTGTCCTTGCGCACGCGGCTGAGGAACTCGTCCTCGCTGACGAAATAGTAGTGCACCCCGTTGACCTCGTTGACACGCGGCCTGCGGGTGGTGCAGGAGATGCTCAGCAGCACGTCGTCCCGCAGCGCCATCAGGTGCTTGACCACCGTGTCCTTGCCGCAGCCGGACGGTCCCGAGACCACAATCAGCTTTTTTTCATCAATCATCTTCATCCGCCTCATCTGTTTCGTCGTCGCCCAGGCGGTTCGCGACCGTCTCGGGCTGCACCGCGGACAGGATCACGTGATCCGAATCCATCACAATGACGGCGCGGGTGCGCCTGCCATAGGTCGCGTCGATGAGGGTTCCCTTGTCCCGCGCGTCCTGGATGATCCGCTTGATCGGGGCGCTCTCGGGGCTGACGATTGCAATCAGCCGGTTTGCGGAAACCATGTTCCCGAATCCGATATTTATCAGTTTCATGCGTTTGCCTCCCTGGCCTGCGCCTGCTTGCGAATCCCCCGCACACCGGGGCGCGGGGATTCGTGGGTTCCCCCTTATTCGATATTCTGCACCTGTTCGCGCAGCTTTTCAACCTCCGCCTTGATTTCCACCACCGTGTTGATGATTTCAAGGTCGTTCGCCTTGCTGCCGATGGTGTTGGTCTCGCGGTTGATCTCCTGAAGCAGAAAATCGAGCTTGCGCCCAACCGGCTCCTGCGCGCGCAGAATCTCCCGGAACTGCGCGAGATGGCTGCGCAGCCGGACGGTCTCCTCGTCCACCGCGCTCCTGTCCGCGTAAATCGCCGCCTCCAGCAGAATCCTGTTTTCGTCAATGTCCGTGTCCGCCAGCACCGCGCGCATCCGCTCGCCCAGCCTTTCGCGGCACCGCTCCAGCCGCTCGCCGCTCTGCGCCTCCACCTCGCCGACGGCGCGCTCGATATTGTCCAGCCGCGCCAGCAGGTCGGCCTCCATGCGCGCGCCCTCCGATGCGCGCATGGCGCAGTACCGCTCAAGCGCCGCGCCCAGCACCGCGCCGACGTCCGCCCAGAGCTCCTCCTCGTCCGGCGTCTCCCGCCTGACCGTGAACACATCGGGGAAGCGGGAGAGGGTGACTGCGCTCAGCGCCCCGTCCAGCCCCAGCTCGTCCGCCAGCAGCGCGACCGCCTGCGCGTACTCGCGCGCAAGCGCGAGGTTTGGCTCGATACGCTCGTCCGTCCGCCCGCTGTTGACGATGCTGACGCCGACGTCCACCTTGCCGCGCGCGATGCGGGCTTGCAGCACCGGCTTGATTCTGTCCTCCACAAACGCGCAGCTGCGCGGCGCGCGCACCCCGATTTCCAAAAAGCGATGATTGACCGAACGGAGCTCGACGGTGATTTCCCGCCCGTGCAGGGTCTGCTGCGCCCTGCCAAAGCCTGTCATACTGTTGACCATGATCCACCTCGGCGCGCAATCCGCGCTGATTTTACTGATTCTTTTTATTTTACTTTTTTGCCCCCATAAAGTCAACCGAGCGGCGGGCAAAATTCCGGCGGCGCGCCCCGTTTGGGCAGCCCCGACACAAAATCCCCGCCGGAAGTGCACGGCGGGGATTTTTTACGGCTGTTTGGATTCGGTCAGATCGCGGCGATTTTGTTCGCCTTGTCGACATGCTCGGCGTCGATGCCGAGCTGCCTGTCGCGGCGCTTTTCAAAGAATTTGGTTGCAACCTGCGGGAACTGGGCATAGCTGAGGACGTCCTCCGGCTGCTCTGTCCACTTTTCGCACTCTTTTTTGAGGGTCTCCAGCTCCGGCTTGAGGGTGTCCGCAAACCGGCAGGTGATCGGCTTTTCGTCGCCGAGGATTTTCTTTTGCAGCTGCGCGTTGACCGGCGCGGGCGTCCTGCCGTAGTCGCCGTGCATCAGCCCCTTGAACTCCTTGGTGACCATCTTGTACCGCTCGCCCATGATGACGTTGAACACGGCCTGCGTGCCGACAATCTGGGAGGTCGGCGTGACAAGCGGCGGATAGCCCGCATCCTCGCGCACGCGCGGAATCTCCTCCAGCACGGCCTGCAGCTGATCCTCCTTGCCCGCGTCCTTGAGCTGCTTGATCATGTTCGAGAGCATACCGCCCGGAACCTGATACAGCAGGGTGTTCGCGTCCACGCCGAGCACCTTCGGGTTGAGCTGGCCGGTCTTGAGGTATTTTTCGCGCAGGGTCGCGAAGTAGGCGCGCACCTCGTTGAGCAGGTCGAGATCCAGCCCGGTGTCGTATTCCGTCCCCTGCAGCGCGGCGACGAGCGACTCGGTCGCCATATGCGAGGTGCCGCCGGACAGCGGGGAAATGACCGTGTCGATGATATCCGCGCCCGCCTCAATTCCCTTGAGGATGGACATTTCCGCAAGGCCGGAGGTTGTGTGGGAGTGAATCTCCACCGGAATTTTCAGCACGCTCTTGAGGGATTTGACCAGCTCATAGGTGGTGTACGGCTTGAGCAGGCCGGCCATATCCTTGATGCAGATGGAATCCGCGCCGAGGTTTTCCAGCTCCTTGGTGTAGTTCATGAAATACTCGTTGCTGTGCACCGGGCTGAGGGTGTAGGAGATGCACGCCTGCACATGGCCGCCCTCTTTTCTGGCCGCCTTGATGGCGGTTTCAAGGTTGCGCGGGTCGTTGAGCGCGTCAAAGATGCGGATAATGTCGATGCCGTTGCCGATACATTTCTGCACAAAATACTCGACGACGTCGTCCGCATAGGGGCGGTACCCCAGCATGTTCTGGCCGCGGAACAGCATTTGCAGCTTGGTGTTGGGCATCTCCTTGCGCATGATGCGCAGCCGCTCCCACGGATCCTCGTCCAGAAAACGCAGGCAGCTGTCGAAGGTCGCGCCGCCCCACACCTCCAGCGCGTAATAGCCGACCTTGTCCAGCAGCGGGAAGGCCGGGCGCATCTCATCGAGGGTCATGCGCGTCGCAATCAGCGACTGGTGCGCGTCGCGCAGGATGAGGTCTGTAATCTTAATTTTAGCCATAATCCTCTCCCTTTCCGCCGGCGTAATCAGCCGATAACCGCGAGCACCGCGCCGGTCTCCACCACGTCGCCCTTTGCGACGTTGACCGAAGCGACCGTGCCGTCGCAGGGGGCGTTGATGTCGTTCTCCATCTTCATCGCCTCCAGCACAACCAGCTTCTGTCCCTTGCTTACCGTGTCGCCCGCCTTGACGGCCACGTCAAGGATATTGCCGGGCATCGGTGCGGTGACCTTGGTGCCGTTCGCGGGGGCGGCGGCCGGGGCGGCCGGGGCGGGCGCGGCGGCGGGCGCCGCCGCAGGGGCAGCCGCCGGGGCAGCGGGCGCGGCGGGGGCGGACGCGCCGCCCAGCTCGTCAACCGTCACATCATACGCGACGCCGTTCACCGTTATAGAAAAGTGTTTCATCACAAATAACCTCCAAATTTTCTCGGCCGCCGGGCGGCCGGTATCATGCGCCTGTTGCGGCGCAGCGTTTTATCGGGAACCCCCGGCGGTTTGCCGGGGCAGCCATGGGTTTACAGCGGCAGGTTGCCGTGCTTCTTGGGCAGGCGGGAAACCCGCTTGGACGCGAGCATATCCAGCGAGGAGATCAGCAGGTCGCGGGTTGCGGCGGGCTCGATTACCGAATCCACCGCGCCGGCCTCGGCCGCCTTTTCCGCCGAGGCAGCCGTCTGCGCGTATTCCTGCGCGAGCGGCTCAATGTCCTCGTTTTTCCGGATGCGCTCATCCCACAGCAGTGCGACGGCCGCCTTGGGGGGCAGCGGGCTGATGACCGCGCCCTTCCACGCAAACGACATGTCCGCGCCCGCGTTTTTGCCGCAGAATGCCGTATAAACAGAGCCGATCGCGCTGCCCGTAATCACCGAAATCTTCACCGTGGTCGCCTCGGCCATCAGCTGCGCGAGGGACGCCGCCGTGCGGATTGCGCCCGCGCGGTCCGCGTGCGCCGATTTTTTGAAGCCCTGTGCGTCCACAAAGGTGATAATCGGCAGGTTGAACGCGTCGCACAGCTGGATGAGCCGCGCCGCCTTCGCCGCGCCGCACTTGCAGATTTCGTCCTGGAGCGCGAGCAGGCCGCAGGACACGCCGCCGACCGTCGCGAGCGCCGCCGACACGCAGCTTACACCCTCAAACAGCTCGATCACGCTGCCCTCGTCCGCGACCGCCGGGATCACCCCGCCCGCGAGATCAAACGCGGGCGCGTCAAAGTCGAACACCGGCAGGGAGGCGAGGTTGTTGAGCGGCAGCAGCCGGGTCAGCGCGGCCGCCTTGGCAAGCGCCGCGGCCTCGTCCGCGCACACAATCGCCGCAATCCCCGCTTTCTTCGCGAATTCCGCGGAGCCGGCTGCCTCCTTCGTGTCGCTGTCGAGGAAGGCCGGGGTCATGTACAGCTCGGCATCCTCGCACATCACACAGAGATCCGCCGCCGCCGCCATCATCGCCATAAAGCCGGCGCACTGCCCCGCCACAACCGCAATCTGCGGCACAACGCCCGAAAGCGCCGCGGCCTTGCCGAGGATCTCGCTCGACGCCTCGAGCGAGCCGAAGCCGTCCTCCAGCCTGACCCCCTTGGAATCGTAGACCGTAACCACCGGCGCGCCGGTCTTGGCGGCGAGGTCGTAGACCTTGGCGAGCTTGCGCGCCTGCGCCCTGTCCACCGCGCCGCCGGCGGCGTCCGCATCCTGGCAGAACGCAAACACCGTCGCCCCGCCGACGCTGCCGTACGCGGCCTTTGCGCCGCAGCCCGCCCCCACGGCCGCGTCTATTTCGTAATAGATGCCGTCGTCGAAAAGCGCGGCCAGCCGCTCGGAAGCGGTCAGTTTT
The DNA here is from genome assembly GCA_964645785.1 of uncultured Oscillospiraceae bacterium. Lineage (GTDB taxonomy): Bacteria > Bacillota > Clostridia > Oscillospirales > Ruminococcaceae > CALWZE01. The sequence goes on along the minus strand of CAZYAV010000005.1, from coordinate 30,226 downwards.
TTGCTTGTCTTAGACATACTGTTCAACCCTCTTTTCACAAGTATCACGGCGGGGTTCCGCCCCGCCGTGCCGAACCAGAAGCCAAAAAAGCCAATTTAGATAAATTATAGCCGGTTTCCCGTGAAAAAGCAACCGGAACGCGCCGGATTGTGCCGCGCCTTATTTCCCGCAGGCGGGCGGCGAGAGCCTGCGCAAAAGCGAACCGCCCGCTGCGGCAGGGCAAATCGGGCGGCGCGGTTCCTTTCTTGTGGGGCGCAGTGCCGTGGCCAGACTGAACTGACAGAGGTCAGAATCCGGCGCAGGGGGATACAGCATCGGGCTCTTTGGCGCCGGCTGGGGCGCTTTCGCAAATAGGCTGCGGACGCCCTGCAAGAAACGGCTTTTGAAAAAAGCAGCCGCCCTCGCCTATTCGGAAAGAGCGGCTGCTTTGGATGTTTTTTATCTGCGGCCTGTTCAGCGGCGCCCGGCCGATGCAATCGAGCCCCCGCTGCCGGACATGCAGTCCCCACAGTTCCGGCCGAACCATCCGGGGAAAGCCGCCGGCGCCCGCTTAATAGGTAATCGGCGTCCGGAGCAGCGCGCTCAGGATGCAGTCGAGCAGAAGCACGCACAGCAGCACCAGGCACACGATTCGAACGGTTTTGACCGGCAGCTTTTGGGTGATCCGCTCGGCCGCCGGTTCCAGCAGGTAGTGGAACAGCAAGCCCAGCAAGGCAAAGCTTATCACGCTGCGAAGGCAGATGATGCCGTCAATGTTCAAAAGCAGCCCGCGATAGTCCCACAGCCGCAACCCGAAAAAGTGTATCCCCACAAAGCCGATGATATACTCCACAACGCCCGACACCAGCGCGCAGCAAAGGAACAGCAGCGCCGGACGCTTTTTAAGCGGCTTCATGGCGTAAATCACCATTGTGCCAGTGCCGTAAATCGGCAGCCATGGCCCGTACAGAATGCCCCGGTTTCGCAGCATTCCCTCGGTAATCCAGTAGAATATTTCCTCATAGCACCACCCAACCAGGCAGCCGGTCAGGAAAACCATAAACAGATAGCACAAATGGTCGATATTCAGCTTTTTCCGCGTATCGATGGTTGCATTTTTCATTTTCTTCAGCCCTCACAGGCAGGCAAGCGCCCGCCTCCTATCCGTTTCGGGTGGATCGGCGTTTGCGCCGGATTCCGGGCAGCGCCCGAGCGGCCGTCTTTCGTTTACCCCAGGCGGCGCTGGAGCTGTTCGGGGTTCGCCGCGCTTGACAGCGCCGTTTCCCGGCTGATTCTGCCCGCCTGATAGAGCGCGAAGATCGACTGATCCATCGAGATCATCCCCTCTGCGCCGCCCTGCGCGATTGCGTTGTCGATCTGGTGGCTCTTGCTGTCCCGGATCATGCTGCGGATGCCGCTGTTGACATGCATGACCTCAAACGCGGGGATCAGCTGGCCGTTCACGTCGGGCAGCAGCTGCTGCGAGACAACCGTGTGCAGCACCATGCTCAGCTGGATGCGCACCTGCGCCTGCTGATCGCTCGGGAAGGAATCGACAATGCGGTCGATGGTGTTCACCGCGCCCTGGGTATGCAGGGTGGCAATCAGCAGATGCCCCGTCTCCGCCGCCGTCATGGCGGTGTGGATAGTCTCCCCGTCCCGCATCTCCCCCAGCAGGATGACGTCCGGCGCCTGCCGCAGACAGGCGCGCAGCGCGGAGAGATAATCCAGCGTGTCGATGGCGATTTCCCGCTGGCTGACAATGCTGTTCTGGTTGCGGTGCAGATACTCAATCGGGTTTTCCATCGTGATGATGTGGCATTCCCGGGTCTGGTTGATGCGGTCGATAATGCAGGCCTGGGTTGTGGATTTCCCGCTGCCCGCCGTGCCGGTGACCAGAATCATGCCGTGCTGCACCGACGCAAGGTCGATGACCTCCTGGGGGATCCCCAGCGTTTTCCAGTCCGGGATACCGAAGGTGACCACCCGGATGACCGCCGCGAACGAGCCGCGCTGCCTGTAAATATTCGCGCGGAACCGCGCAAGCCCGGGCAGCGCGAAGGAAAAATCGTCGTCCCCGCGTTTGATAAAGGTGTCCATCGAGCGCCCGGCCTTGGCGTAAAGCTCGGTAATCAGGCGCTTGCTGTCCTCCGGCATCAGCCGGTTGCTGTCAATATGGTGCAGCCGCTTATCCCGCTTCTCACACGCAGGGCTGCCTGCGATGATAAACAGGTCGGACGCGTGATCCTGCACCACCCGGGTCAGATATTCCACCAGTTCAGCCATGATGATTCTCCTTTTTTATCCCATTTCATTGCGCCTGCGCGCCGTCCCAGACATCCAGGTGCTCGTCCGCCGTCCAGTCCTGCGCCGGGACGGCCTGCCAGCGCAGCACGGCAAACTCGCCCTCCCGCCGCTCCAGCTCGACAAGCAGCACCTGCGTGTCCGAAATCGCGCAGCGGTAGCTGTACACCGCGCCGTTTATCAGCACCCCGTCCGGCAACTCGCCCAGCCGCAGCCGCGCCAGAATCTCCTGCGCGGCGCAGTCTGCGCTGTAATAGTCGGCGACCGCCTGCGCCGACGCGAGGCTGAGCCGCTCGTCCGCGCGCACGGTGGACAGGCTCAGCAGCGCAAACACGGTCAGGCAGAGCACCGCGAACACAACCAGCAGCGACACGCCGCCGACCGCGGGCGGCGAGCCGCCCGCCCTCCGTTCACCGCGCATCGGCATCCACCTCCTGCCAGGCCGTCTCCAGCGTGCAGAGCGTCTCCCCGCTCTGCACCTCGGTCACCCGAATCTCCGCCCGGCCAAGCCCGGCGACGCCGCTGTCCGTCTCGCGGACTTCCAGCAGGTAAACCGGCTCGGCCTGCGCCGCGTCCCATGCCCCGTCGTAGCCGGCCGTGAACGCGCGCCCGTCCTGCGCGGGCTCGGCGCCCAGCAGAGCGGCAGCCTGCCGCACCGCCTGCCGCCCGCCGCAGCCCTGCAAGGCTTCCGCAGCGGTCTGCGCTGTCAGCACGGCGGCATCCCGCGCCTCGCACCGGCGCGAGACCGCGTCCGCCCGCACAAACGCCTGCATACACAGCGCGGCCGCCAGCGCGAACACCAGCAGCATCACCATCTGTTCAATCAGCATCAGGGGGGCTTTGCTCTTCATCGTCTGGGCGCCCCCTTTCCGCTGCGCAGGGACAAAAGCAGCTCGGCGTCCGCGCCGTCAACCGTCAGCCGCAGGGTAAGCAGCCCGCCGTCGACCGACACGGCCAGCGCCTCCGCCGGCATGATTTTCTGCCCGTCCCCCGGGTTCAGCCCCGAGCCCGCGGCGCAGAACAGCTCCATCAGATAGCCGTCGCACACATAGACGCAGGTGTCGTACTGCGCGCCGTCGATCGTCTCGGTCAGAACAAGGGCGTCGCCGTCCCCAAACTGCCCTGCCCGCACCGCGCCGGCGCGGTCGGCCTGCCGCACCCGCGTGGCGAGATACTGCGCGCTGACCCGGCGGTCGTACACCGTCTGGCCGCGCTCGGTCAGCGTCCGATAGGTTGCCGCGCCGGTCAGCAGCACCGCCAGCAGGCAGACCGCAAAAATACCGGTGAGCAGCAGCGCGGCCAGACCCTCCACTTGATTTCGTCTCTTCATCTCTCTGTCCCGTCCCGGTGTCAGTCAACCTGCAGCACAACGATTTCCGGCATCAGGTTCTGTGCCGTCACCGAATAATGCACGATATACCGCGTCGTGTCCAGCTGTAAGCCGTAGTGCGCCTGCAAATACGCGAGATCCGGCGGATAGACCCCCTCCGCCGCGTAGCACGCCGCGCAGCCCCGCCGCACGGCCGCCTCGGTCTGCCGCAGCTGCTCGGCCTCCTGCCCGCCGCTCAGCTCGCCCACCGCGGTGGAAAAGCAGACCAGCGCGGCCGCCACGGCCGCGGGCAGCGCCAGCGCCCGAATCATCCGTTTCAGCTGTTCCATACCCGCTCACCCGATTGCGCTCATGATATGCATCAGCGGCAGCATCACCGAGAGCAGAATCAGCCCCACCAGCACCGAGCAGACCAGCACCAGCGCCGGTTCCACCCGGCCGACCAGCTCCTCCAGCGCGGCCTCGCTGTCCTCGGAAAGGTCGCGCGCGATCTTGTCCATCGCCGCGTCTCCCGCGCCGCTGCGCTGCCCCAGCTCCAGCAGCCGGCAGGCCGACGCGGGCAGCAGGTCGCTTGCGCGCATCGCCTGCGCCAGCGGCTCCCCGTCCGCCAGCCGCTCGCTGCACGCCTCGCACCGCGCCTGCGCCGGGGGATTGTCCGCCAGCAGGGTGCCCGCAAGGGTCAGCGCATCCTCCAGCGGCATCCCGCTCGCCATCCCCATGGCCAGCGCCTGCGCCATGCGGGCGTTGTTCATCCGCCTGGCAAGGCCGCGGTCGCCCCGCTTTTTCCGCCACCACAGGGTCAGCCGGGTTCGGAAGCCCTCCAGCCCCGCAAACGCCGCCGCAAACAGCGCCGCAGCCGCCAGCAGCGCCCACAGCACCGGCATCGCGGCGTCCAGCCACCGGCCGAGCGTCAGCAGGCCGCCCGCCACGCCGGTCAGGCGGCTGCCCAGCGAAATATACACCTCGTTGAAGATCGGCAGCACCTGCACCAGCAGCACCCCGATGACAAGCAGCATCAGCACAAGCATCACCGCCGGATAGAGCAGCGCGCTGCGTATCTGGCGCTCCTGCCGCGTCCGGCGCTCGTAGTATTCGGAAAGCGCCAGCAGCGCCTCCTCCAGATGCCCCGTCTTTTCCCCGACCTCAATCAGGCCGCAGAAATAGACCGGGAACCGGCCGCTCTGCCGCAGGCAGTCCGACAGGGGAATTCCGCTGTCCGCCTGCTCGGCCATGCCGCCCAGCAGCTCCCGGTACCCCTCCTGCTCGACAAGCAGCGCCAGTGCGTTGCCCACGCCGACCCCGGCGTGAAAGAGCAGGTACAGCTCCATCGTCAGGCCGGACAGCGCCCGGTTGGTGATCTCCTTTTTCATATGCCGCGCCTCTCCCATTCAATAAAGATACAGGGCGTTGTAGTGGCTGCCGTCCCCGACATACTGCTGGACGGCGTCGCTGTTTTTGCCCGAGGAAACAAAGGTCGGATCCATCCGCTGCCAGTTGACGCCGTCGAAAAACACGGCGCCGTCCACCCAGCCGGTCTCCTGTGTCCAGACGTTGATCCACGCGTGGTACTGCTCGCCCGCGTAACCGACAACCAGCTTGCAGGGCACCCCCTGACTGCGCAGCATCCCGGTCATAAGAGAGGCATAGTCAAAGCAGATGCCCTTTTCCTTTTCCAGCACCTCGTCGAGCACGGGCAGATAGCCCGACTGCACCGTCTCGGCAAGCTCATGGTCGTAGGTGAGGGTGTTGACCACAAAATTGTAGATTTTCTCGACCTTTTGCAGCGGGTCGTCGACCCCGGCCGTCAGCTCGGCGGCCTTGGCCACCGTGTTCACCGCGTTTTCATAGTCGACATACTGATTCGGCCGGATAAAGGGCGCGAACTCGTCGGTGAGCGCGGCGTCGAACGCGGCGGACAGCAGGGTCGCGTACCGGTTATCCTGCACGTTTTCAAACACGGTCACCCGGTAGCTGCCGCTCCCGTCGGACAGCGGGAAGGTCGTCCACTCGTCCGCCGGCAGGTTGTAGGTGTACGGCGTGCCCCGCTCCGCGGCGGAAGGTCCCTCCACCTGCACCTTCAGCCGCTTGCCCGCCGCGCCGCACCGCACCATGACGTAGCCGTCCGCGGTATTGGAGTAATCAATCACTGCGCGGCCGTTCTCCTCGGTCAGCACGCCCGGCGCCTCCGGCTTGAGAATGTCCGGAATCGCGGGTGCGGGCGCGCCGGAAAGGCTCACCGCCTCCTGCGCAATTTCGTTTGTCTGTCCCATGGGGGTCAGGTCTATGTAAGCGTTGTCCTGCTCCTTCTGCCCGCCCGCACAGCCGGTCAGCAGCACGGCCGCAAGCAGCGCAAACGCCGCCTTTTTTATCTTCATTCGCATCGCCTCCAGCGCACTGCGCTTGGCTCGCCATGCGGCGCCGTGCGCCGCGGCCGCATGAACCTTGTGTCCCGCTATTTTATCACAGGCCGGAACCGGTTTGCAAGCGGCCGCGCCCGGATCATCCCTCGCCGGGACAATTTGCCTTGGCAAAGCGAACCGCAGAAGGGGGCGCCGCTGGCCGCGCAGCGAGGTGTCCCCCGGGGTCGCGCGTTTTCGCGAAGCGGGCTGCAAAGCCGCGTTTGCGGGTGCCCGTCCGCGTTCGGAGAAAGCAGGCGCCTTTTGGCGTGCACTTCGCTTTTCAAGCTCTCCCACGGCCGCATTTTACCGGGACATTCCGCCGCCGGTTGCCGGCAGGGCGGGCGACGCCGCTGCCCCGCACGGGTGTTGGGGCTTCCCGCCCCGGGCGCCCTGCCCCCGGCCGTGAAGCAGCCCGCGCCTTAGGCGCCCTGCCCCGCTCCGCCGCCGTGCAGGCGGATCAGGTTGCCCGCCCAGTCGAGCAGCACCGCCGCGTACCGGTCATACTCCGCCGCCGTGCAGCTTTCGGCCTCCCCGGCCAGCCGCAGCAGCGCCAGCGGTTCCCCCTGCAAATTTGCCCGCAGTTCGGCAGCCGTGCGCAGCCACTGCCCCGTCCCGGCAAAGTGGTCGGCGCGCAGGACAAACAGCGCCGATTTATAGAGCGCGCGCAGCCCTTCCGGCGACCGGTCATGCACCGCGCCGTGTACGCAAGCGTGATACACCGCGCACGCCCCCTCCAGCGCGGCCGCGCGGGCATCTGCCCTGTCCGGCGCGGGGAAAATCCCGTCCAGCGAGCCCTCCAGCACGGTCGTGTCATAATAAAACTGCACGCGATCCTGGCGGCTCCAGGCCGCAAGCTCCGCCCGGCCGCTCACAAACCCGCAGAGCAGCGCCCGCTCGGGCAGCGGCGCCACCGCCGCACGGTAAGCGAGCAGGTCGGCATAGTCCAGCCGGTCGAGCACCAGCACGGCGTCCACGTCACTGTCCGCGTGCGCCTCGCCCCGGGCGCGGCTGCCCTGCAGGCCGATCAGCACAATCCTGTCCCCAAACGCCGCGCGCACCGCGCTTGTGTATTCCGTCATCCACGCCTGTATCTCCATCCGCTTTCTCCCTTCCCCGAGCGGTTTTGTCCGTTCACGTTTAGACAGTTTATCACATTTTCCTCCCTGTGTCCCCCGAATTTTTTATAAAACCGGCAATTTTACAAAAAATGCTTGACGCACCGCGCGGGATACAGTATAATCGCTTCAATCGAAAAGAATAAACCGGCGTTGAAGAAAAGAGTAGCGTCTCATCCCCGTTTTGACAGAGAGCCCGTATCCGGCTGAAAGCGGGCAGGCAGGGACGGCGTGAACATGGTTTCGGAGCTGCGCGGCCGAATGCAGAGAGCTTAAAGCCGCGACGGGGTTCGCCCGTTACAGCGGCGGGGTATATCGCTTTTTCATCCGAAGCGCGTACCCAATGAGGCGGTTTGGCGTGAGCGTTCCGCGAAGCAGGGTGGTAACACGGGCAGGTTGGCTCGTCCTTTTATGCGTGGCATAGGGGACGGGTTTTTTTGATGCCCGGGCTGAATGAGGAGAAACGGATTGTTATGATTGAACTGATCGGCGTCGGCAAGACGTATCAGACCAAGAGAGGGCCGGTCGAGGCCTGCCGGGACATCGACCTGAAGATTGAGACCGGGGAAATTTTCGGCATAATCGGCTTCAGCGGCGCGGGGAAAAGCACCCTCATCCGCTGCATCAACCTGCTGGAGCGGCCGACGGCCGGGCGGGTGATTGTGGACGGAGCCGAGCTGACCGCGCCGGGGGCGGACATCCGCGCCGCGCGCCGGAATATCGGCATGATCTTCCAGCAGTTCAACCTGCTGATGCAGAAAACCGCGTTGCAGAATATCTGCTTTCCGCTGCTGATTTCGGGGGTCAAAAAGCAGGCGGCCGCCGCGCGCGCAAGGGAGCTGCTGGAGCTGGTCGGGCTGCCCGACAAGGCGGACGCCTACCCCGCGCAGCTTTCGGGCGGGCAGAAGCAGCGGGTAGCCATTGCCCGCGCGCTTGCCACCAACCCGCGCATCCTGCTGTGCGACGAGGCGACCAGCGCGCTCGACCCCACCACCACAACCTCGATTCTGCAGCTGCTCCGGGATCTCAACCGGCGGCTGGGCATCACCATCGTCATCATTACCCACGAGATGCGGGTGATTGAGGAAATCTGCGGCCGGGTCGCGATCATGGACGAGAGCCGCATCGCCGAGGTCGGCCGGGTGGAGGAGGTCTTTGTCAGTCCACAGTCGGCCATCGGCAAAAAGCTGCTTTTCCCGCAGGGCAAAAAGGAGGAATTCGCCGCCACCGGCAAATGCCTGCGCATCGTGTTCGACGGCACCACCGCCTATGAGCCGGTGCTGGGCAATATGATGATCGAGTGCGGCGAGCCCTGCAACATCCTGTACGCGGACACAAGGGCGATTGACGGGCGCGCCGTCGGCCAGATGGTCGTTCAGCTGCCCGAAAACGAGACGGCGGCCAGGCGAATGCGCGCCTATCTCGACCTGAAAGGAATCCAGCACAGCGAGGAGGCGTTTGAGGATGTTCACTAAGGAATTCTGGCTGCTGATGGGCACGAGCACCCTCGAGACTCTCTATATGGTGCTTGGATCCACCCTGTTCGCCTATGTGCTGGGTCTGCCGGTCGGGGTGATCCTGGTTGCGACGGACGACCGCGGCATCACCCCGGTAAAGTGGCTCAACCGCTCGCTCGGGGTTGTCGTCAACATTCTGCGCTCCATCCCGTTCATCATCCTGCTGCTGTGGATGATTCCGGTCACCCGCTGGATTGTAGGCACCACCATCGGCTCCACCGCGACGGTTGTGCCGCTTGTCGCCTCGGCGGCGCCCTTTGTCGCCCGCATGGTGGAAAGCTCCATCAAGGAGATTGACGGCGGGGTCATTGAGGCGGCGCAGTCGATGGGCGCCACCCCGTGGCAGATCATCACCCGGGTCATGCTGCCGGAGGCGAAGCCCTCCCTCGTCATCAACGCCGCCATTGTCACCACAACCATCCTCGGCTACACCGCGATGTCCGGGTTTGTCGGCGGCGGCGGGCTGAGCACGGTCGCCATCAATTACGGGTATTATCGCTATCAGAGCGATATCATGACCCTCACGGTTGTCTTCCTCGTCATCATCGTCCAGATCTTCCAGGAGATCTGGACGCGGATTGCGAAGAAAATAGATAAACGAAGCCATTAAAACACTGGAAAGGAATTGAAATCATGAAAAAACTGTTTGCTCTGCTGTTGGCACTGGTTCTCTGCTTCGGCCTGTTCTGCGGCTGCGGCGCAAAGGACGACGCGGCGCAGGATGGAACCGCCGGCGACGACGGCGCCCAGGCCGAGGCGGTGACCCTGCGCGTCGGCGCAAGCCCCACGCCCCACGCCGAAATCCTCAATTCTGTCAAGGAGACGCTCGCGGCCGAGGGGGTCAACCTGGAGGTGATCGAGTTCACCGACTACATCCAGCCCAACCTCAACACCGAGAACGGCTCGGTTGACGCGAACTTCTTCCAGCACGAGCCCTATCTCAACGATTTCAACGCCGAGAACGACACCCACCTTGTCAGCGTCGCGGCGATTCACTACGAGCCGTTCGGCATCTACGCGGGCAAATCCGACTCGCTGGACGCCATCCCGGACGGCGCGCAGATCGCCGTGCCGAACGACACGACCAACGAGGCGCGCGCGCTGCTGCTGCTGGAGGCGAACGGCATCATCACCCTGAAGGAGGGGGTCGGCCTGACCGCCACCAAGCTGGACGTTGAGGAGAACCCCCACAACGTTGAGATCATCGAGATCGAGGCCGCGCAGCTTGCCCGCACCCTGCAGGATGTCGACTTTGCGGCGATCAACGTCAACTACGCGCTGCAGGCCGGGCTGAAAGTCGCCGACGCGCTCGCGACCGAGGACAAGGAGAGCGAGGCCGCCGCGACCTACGCCAACGTGCTGGTCGTCAAGGAGGGCAGCGAGAACAACGAGGCCGTCCTCAAGCTGATTGCGGCGCTGCAAAGCGAGCAGACCCGTCAGTTTATCGAGCAGACCTACGCCGGCGAAGTTGTGCCGATGTTCTGATCCGGCTCGGATTTTCACCTGCGAACCGCCCGTCCGGCCATGACAGCCGGGCGGGCGGTTTTTTCGTGCAGCTGCCGGTTCTGGCACCCGTTCGTTCCCGCGGGCGCCTTTACCACAAGGCGGCGCGTTCCCAGACCGGGGCTACCGCGGGGATGGCGGGGAAAGCCGGCTTCCGCGCCCGAACGCGCACCAGAAAGGGTCGGCAAGGCGAAATACCGCGGCCTGCCCGGCCGGGCTTGGTGCGGCTCTGCCGCCGGGGCGTCCGGGATGAATTGGTGAAAAAGCGGTTGTCTTTCGCCTTTTAGGAAAGCGCCGCCGCCCGAACCGGTTCCCGCGGGCGCCTTTACCACAAGGCGGGGCGTTCCCAGGCCGGGACTGCTGCGGGGCGTGGCGGCAGAAAGCCGGGCTCCGCACCCGAACGCGCACCAGAAAGGGTCGGCAAGGCGAAATACCACGGCCTGCCCGGCCGGGCTCTGTGCGCGGGATTGCCGCCGGGGCGTCCGGGATGAATTGGTGAAAAAGCGGTTGTCTTTCGCCTTTT
>CAZYAV010000005.1:7589-19456 GCA_964645785.1 uncultured Oscillospiraceae bacterium | reverse complement strand
AAGGAAGCGTCGCCGCCCGAACCGGCTCAAGCCGGGTCTGCCGCCGCGATAAGCCCCCCGATTTTGCGCGGATTCGCGCGCCCCCTGTTCAAGCTCGCCTTTTTTCGCTATAATAGGAGGCAGCGCCGCCGCGGCGGCGAATCTGTATCCGGAGGAATTTCCATGAAAAAGCCCATTGCCGGCACCGGAACCAGCCGGTATTTCTATCTGCTCGAGGCGTCCTTTTTTACAACCATGTTCATGGTGGACAGCCTGTTCACCCAGATTCTGAGCAGCTTCGGCTACGGCGACGGGTTCATCGGCATCGTGTGTATGGTCATGGGGATTTCCTGCGTGATTTTGCAGCCGCTGTTCGGCTATTTCTGCGACAAGACGCGCAATTTCCGCGCGCTTTTCTTTGCGGTGTTCGCCCTCGTCTGCGCCGGATACCCGTTCCTGTTCCTGTTCAGCGGCAGCCGCGCGGTCGTCACCGTGTTCGGCGGGCTGGCAGTCGCGTCCACCGTGCCGATGTACACCGTGCTCGATTCCTGGATCAGCAAGCTGCAAAAGGAGATTCCGCTGAACTACGGGCGGCTGCGCGCGTGCGGCTCCATCTCGTTCGCCGTGGCGTCCGCGGTGATTGCGCCGGTGCTCGAGCATTTCGGGTATAACGCGGTCGTGCCGCTGACCTGGGCGATGTTTGCGGCGATGACGGCGGCGGTGCTCTCCCTGCCCAACCCCTCCCGGATGGAGGACGAGCGCAGCATCTCGGTCAAGGAAGCGGCGCGCGTCCTGTTCGGCAAGCGGGATTACCGCATCCTGCTGCTCTGCGGCTTTTTGACCAGCACCCCCTACAACGCCATTCAGCTGTTTTCCGCGCGGTACATCAGCTCGATCGGCGGCGGCGTGACCGAAATCGGGCTTGCCAGCTTTGTGCGCGCAGGCGCGGAATTCGTGGTCATCATGAATTACGACAAAATCGCCGCCCGGTTCGGCTCGGCAAGGACCTTCGGATTCGGCATGGCCTGCTCCGCGCTGCGGATGATTCTCTTTTCGCTCGCGCCCAACGCGACGGTGGGCATTCTGCTGTTCCTGACCCAGGCGGTCTCGCTCGCCATCACGATTCCGGGGGTCGTCCATTACCTCAACCGGCTTGTCCCGCGCAAATACATCGCCACCGCCATGCTGCTGTACTACACGCTCGGGCAGGGGCTGGCGCAGATTATCGGCAGCCCGGCGCTCGGCGCCCTCGCCGAGCGGTACAGCGTCAAAACCATGTTTGCGCTGTCCTCGATTCCTGGCATCATCGGCGCCGTCATCTTCCTCGCCGCCTGCGGGCGGCGCGACCCCGTGCAGGCGGACGCCTGACCCGCTGGGGTTCCGTATATAATACAGCCGCCCGCCGGAACCGGATGGTTTCGGCGGGCGGCCTTGTCTTTTGGTATCTATGGCTCAAGCCGGCGCGCGGCGGTTCAGTGTACCTCGACCTGGCACATTTTCATCGCCTCCAGCGCGTTGCGATGGCTCTCGGGGGTCACGCCCGCGCAGCAGGCGGCGTCAACCGAGATTTTGACCTCGGGGAAAAAGGCCTTGAGCAGCAGCGCGTTGGAGATGACGCAGATGTCCGTGCACAGCCCAACCAGCTCGATCTCCTCCAGCCCGTCGGGATACTGCCGCTCGATGAGCGCGGGCAGCTCCTTCGAGCCGAAGGTCGGCTTCTCGACCCCGAGGCAGTCCCGCTCCAGAAACATCTTTTCCAATGTGGATTCCAGCCGCCAGCCGTCGGTGCCGCGCACACAGTGCTGCACCGGCAGCCTGCGCCCCTCCTGGGTGTTTTTGTAGTTGACCGTGTGGGTGTCCTTGGTGTAGATTATGTCCCCATCGTGCGTTTCGACCTTTTTGATGACCCGGGGCAGAATCTCGACGGCCTCCTTTGTGCCGAGCGTCCCGTGAATAAAGTCGTTCTGCATATCAATGACCAGAAGCAGCTTTTTCATAACCTGGATTCCTTTCCATACAGGGGGTGTGCCGATCCGTCCTCGCTTATCCGCGCGGCGCAAGCTCGATGGCCTGCAGGCGCTGCAAAGTCCGGATAAATATCTCGCAGCTGAGCATCGCGCGCCGGATGCTCAGCGCCTCGTTTTTCATGTGCGCCGACCCGACCCAATCCGGGTGCCGGTCGCCCGGGAACTCGATGCCGTAAGCCACCGCGTTGTCCATCTTGCGCGCGTAGGTGCCGCCGGACATCACATACGGGCGCGCGTCGCCGCCGGTGACCTCGCCGTACACCCTGCAAAGGGTCTGCACCGCGGGATGGTCGGGGCTGAGATAAAACGGCGCGCTGTTTTCCAGCTTCTGCACCGCAAAGCCGCTCTGCTGCGCCGTTTGCCCGATGCGGCGCGCGACCTCCTGCGGCTCGATGGCGGTGTTGTAGCGGCTGTTGATGTTGAGCACAAAGCGGTCCTGCCGCTTTTCAAGCAGGCCGGCAATCAGCGTGTTGGGGGTAAAGCGGCCGTCCGCCGCGTCGATGCCGAAAAACGAGCCGTCATACGACGCCGTCGCGCGCCGGATAAAGGACATCGCCGCCTGCTCCCCCGGCTCCAGCACCCCGCTGTCGCACAAAAATGCGGCCAGCCGGTGGATGGCGCTCACGCCGGTTTCGGGCGTGCCCGCGTGGGCAGCGCGCCCGGCCGCCTCCACCAGCGCACCGTCCGCCGCCTCGCCGACCCGGATGCCCTGCCCCGCCGTTTCGGCCAGCGCTTGCAGCGCGCCCAGCGCGGGCGCGCGCACAACCGCGCTGGCGGAATCCGCGACGACGTTGCTCGCCGCGCCGCCCGATATCGCGCGCACCGCCCCGCCCGCAGCCGGCGGGGAAACAAGCTCGGCGCTGAGGATGCCCTTTTCGCCGTGCCCGGCCGGAAAATCGGCGTCGGGGGTAAAGGCAAAGACCGGCTGCGGGTAGTGCGCCTTATAGTAGTCGATATCCGACATGCCGCACTCCTCGTCCAGCCCGATAAGCAGCCGGATGCCGTATTGCAGCGCCTCCCCGCTCTCAATCAGGTATTTTGCCGCGTAGGCGGCGAGAATAAACGGCCCCTTGTCGTCCCCCGTCCCGCGGCCGACGAGGTAGCCCTCCCGCTCGGTGCACTCGAACGGCGGGGTGTCCCAGCCGCCGCCCTCCGGCACCACGTCAACATGGGCGATAATCCCGATGAACCGATCCTCCCGGCCGTAGTGCGCGTAGGCAAACCGGCCGTCGCAGTCGACCGCCTTCAGCCCCAGCTCCTCGCAGATGCGCATCGCTTCCAGCTGGGCGGCGCGTACCCCGGCGCCGTAGGGCGCGCCCGGCTCCGGCGCGCCTTTGACGCTGCGGATATCGACCAGGCGCTTGATGTCCCGCTTGATGTTCTGCTCGTTTTGGGCAAGAAATGTCTGTATATCCATCGCAAAAAGAACCTCTCGCTGCCGCTGCGCCGCGCCTCCGGCCTTCCCGGAGCGTGCGCCCGCAGGCTGCAATTATTTATTGTATTATACCATATTCCGGCGCTGCCGTGTATTGGCGCAAGAGCCAAACATCCCTTTCAAACCGCGCAAAAATGTGGTAGAATTCCATGTATGAGAGAACATGCTTTTTTTAAAAAAGGAGAGCTTGCGCTGCTCGGCCTGCTTGCCGCGGCGGCGGCCGCGGCGCTTCTGCTCTGGCCGCGCGCGCCGGGGATGTATGCGCAGGTTTCCTACCACGGGGAGACGGTGCAGCAGATTCCGCTCGACGCGGACGGGCTGTACGCCGTTGAGGCCGATCTGCCCGTGACCCTCGAGGTCGTGCAGGGCAAAATCCGCTTTGTCCATTCCCGCTGCCCGGACAAGCTCTGTGAGGGCTTTGGCTGGATTGGGGAGGAATACCAGTACGCCATCTGCCTGCCCGCGGGGGTCGCCGTCCAGATCATGGCAGAGGAATAAACTGCAAAAATATCCCGTAAGCTCTTTTGGCACAATAGGTTTGTACAAAACTATGAGCCAAAGGAGCTTTTTTATGAGCAAGGTTACTTCCATTCTGCTCGCGCTGCTGGCGGCTGCGGTCATTGTCTGTGCGGTGAGCACCGGCGTGGGGCGGCAGACGCCTGCCGAGCCGAGCGGCGGCACGGCGCAGCGCACAAGCCCGCGCACCTGGGATCTGGACGGGCTGCCCGCCCCCGAACCGGCCGCGCCGGCCTCCGCACCGAACGCGGGGATCGAGCTGGACAGCCTCTCCCACGACAAGATGGGCTGGGGACCCGGGCGGGAGGTCAACAGCCTCAACCAGCCCACCTCGGCGGTTGAATATCAGAACAAATATGAATCCCTCGGGGGGTATTTTGTCTTTCCGGAGGACGGCAACACCATTTACCTGACCTTCGACCTCGGATACGAAAACGGGCACACGGCGGGGATTCTGGACGCGCTGGCCGCCCACAACGCCAAGGGCACCTTTTTCATCACGATGGACTATGTGAACGAGGCGCCCGAAATTGTGGAGCGGATCATCCGGGAGGGGCACACCCTCGCCAATCACACGGTCAAGCACCCCTCCATGCCGGAGGTCAGCGACGAGCGGCTCCGGGAGGAGATCACCGGGCTGCACGACTATATCCTCGAGCAGTACGGCTATGAGATGACCCTGTTCCGCTATCCGATGGGGGAATTTTCCGAATACACCCTCGCGCAAATCAACGAGCTGGGCTACAAGAGCATTTTCTGGAGCTTCGCGTACAAGGACTGGGTGACCGACGCGCAGCCCGACCCCGCCGAGTCGCTGCGGCGGGTGACCGACGCGCTGCATCCCGGCGCGATTTACCTGCTGCACGCGGTCAGCTCCACCAACGAGCAGATCATGGGGGATTTTCTCACCAACGCCGAGCAGCAGGGCTACAACTTCGGGCTGATTGACCGGAAGCTCGGCCTCGTCGAGACCCAGCCCCGGGAAGAGGGCATTCTGGATTGAGCGCGGGGATAAACCGGGCGGGGCGGCTTGCGGCCGCCCCGCCCGTCCCCGTTTTGCGGGCAGCGCGCACCCTGCGGGACGCCCCGCTGTAAAGGGCATTTTATTTTCCCACACGCGCTGCCGGGTTGCTTCACCGCATGTTTCCGCCGCGCTCCGTGTCCCGCGCAATCCCGAATCGCGGCCGGCTGTTCCGGCCGGTGCGCCGCACAGAGCGGCGAAGCGGGCATATCTGGCAGCGCCGCGCACTCCTCTTCAAAATAGCGCACCCAAAAAGCCCCGGCCGCGCTGCGGTCGAGGCTTTTCATTCGTCTCGCTCAGTCGTTGAACAGAAACAGGCTGTACATGGAAAAGCGGTTGGTCTCGCTGACGAAGTCCAGCCCCGCCGTCTCGTTGAGCTTCACGACGTTGATGCAGTAGGCCGACATGCAGCTGTACGCCTCGTCCGGGAAGCGGCAGGGCTCCCCCTTTACCTTGGCGCAGGGGCTGCATTTGGAGCAGCCGCCCGCCGTCATCCCCGTGCCGGCAACCCCCTTTGCGCGCAGGCGGTCAATCAGGGTGCGGCTCATCGTGTTGTGGGCGGCCTTCATCGGCTTGGTCTCGTACTCGTCCAGGATGTCGTTTGCCTCCCAGGTCGTCGTCATCACCAGGGCGTATTTCCAGCGCAGCGCCTTTTCCCGCATCTGCGCAACCGTGCCGCAGTCGGGCGGGCAGCTGTAGTTTGCCCCGTACTGCCCGCAGCGGTTCTCCTCGCAGCAGGCGCGGAATTCCTCGCAGAAAACCATGTCCTTTGTCTCGATAATCGCCGCGTTTTCAAAGCCCTCGTCCAGCGCGGCTTTTACAATTTCCTCATGGGTCATCCTGCATTCTCTCCTTTTTTATCAATTCCGCCCTGCGCGGTGGGCAATCTGTACAGCTCCCCAAACAGGGCGCCGCCCAGGATCAGCGCGGCGCCGAGCATCTGCCAGCCCGTCATCCGCTCGCCGAGCAAAAGCGCCGATAGCAGCAGCGCCACAAGCGGGTCGGCATAGCTGACGAGCGCGACCGACTGCGCCCCCAGCCCGCCGATTGAGCTGAAATAGAGCAGATACGCAAAGCCTGTGTGAAACAGGCCGATGGCCAGCGTGCCCCAGAGGCTCGCGTCCTGCGGCAGCACCCATTGGCCGCGCAGCGCCGCGAGGTCATACACAAGCAGAACCACCGCCGCAGCCAACAGCTGAACCAGCGTCGTCTCCAGCCCGGACAGGCCGTGCACCAGCTTGTTGAGCAGGATCACCCCAGCGTAAAGCAGCGCCGCCGCGCCCGCGCACAGCGCCCCCCGCAGCGGGTCGGCGCCGCCGGCCAGGCCGCCGTTGACAAGCACCATCCCCGCCATTGCGGCGGCCACGCCGGCCGCTTTCGGCCATTGCAGCTTTTCGTGCAGCAGCAGCGGTGAGAGCAGCAGCACGACCGCCGGCGCGCAGTAATACAGGAGGGTCGAGACGCTCACCGTCGTATAGCGGTACGCCTCGAACAGCGCGACCCAGTTGAACCCCATCAGCAGCCCGGAAAGCAGCAGCTTGGGCAGATTTTTGCGCAGCGCCGCCCGGTTCGGCCGCCGGCGCCCCGCCGCCATGACGGCGAGCAGGAACCCGCTGCCCAGCAGGGTGCGCAGCAGCGCCAGCTCCCCGCTCGGCAGCGCAGCCGCGCGCACAAACAGGCCGATTGTGCCGAAAATCACCATGGCCGTGATGTTTTTGAGCAGGGCTTTCCTGTTCAAACGGCATCCTCCGGCTCGGGGAGCTTGCACAGATCCGCCCACTCCACCGCCTCGGACGCGCGGAACAGCTCGTCCGGCGTCAGGCGCACCGCGCTGTTTGCCGTCCCCGCGGCCGGATAGACTGTGCCGAACCGGCGCAGGCTTTCGTCAAGATAGGTTTTGACCCCCGGCTCCACCCCGAACGGGCAGACGCCGCCCACCGCGTGGCCGACCAGCGTCTCCGCCTGCTCGTGGGTGAGCATTTTGGCCTTGGTGTGGAATTTTTCCTTGAACTTGTGGTTGTCGACCTTGGCGTCCCCCGCCGCGACGATGAGCACCGGCGCGCCGTCCACCATAAACGAGAGGGTTTTCGCAATCCGCGCCCCCTCCACCCCGAGCGCCGCCGCGGCCAGCTCGACCGTCGCGCTCGAGACATCAAACAGCTGAATGCGATCCCCAAATCCGTATTTTTCCAGATGCGTTTTTGCTTTTTCCAGTGACATATGTCTCCATTTCCCGTATACTCTCTGTTGATTTTTCCCGCGCCGAACCCGCCGCACCCCGGGCAGCCGGCTTGTCCGCCTTTGCTCAGAGCTGCGCGAGCCCCTTTCGGATGCGCTTCAGGCTCTCTTCCCGGCCGAGAATCGCGGCAAGCTCGATGCCGCCGCCGGGCGACACCGGCACGCCGGACAGCGCAACCCGCAGCGGCCAGAGCAGATAGCCGTTTTTGACCCCCATGCGCTCGATGAGCGCGAACAGCGCCGCGTGCAGCCCCTCGGCCGACCAGTCCTCCAGCGCCTCAAGCACCGGCAGCATCGCCTCCAGCGCCGTTTTCGCGGTCTCGGGATTGGTTTTCATCTTTTTGTGGGTGTAAAGCTCGTTGTCATAGTCGGGCAGCCGGTCGATAAAGCCGAGCCGTTCCGGAATATCCGCAAAGAACTCGGTGCGCGGCTGGAGCGCGTCGCAGAGCACGTCGAGGTCGATTTCACGGTGCACCGCCGTGCGGATAAACGGCTCCGCCTGCGCTTTATACGCATCGTGTGAAAGCGCCCGAATATACTCGCTGTTGATATACTTCAGCTTTTCCCCGTCAAAAATGGCGGGGCTTTTGCTGATGCCGGCCACGTCAAACGCCTGCACAAGCTCGGGCAGGGTAAACAGCTCCTGCTCCCCCTTGGGCGCCCAGCCGAGCAGCGCGAGGTAATTGATAATCGCGGCGGGCAGATAGCCCTTGGCGACGAGATCCTGATAGCTCGCGTCCCCGTTGCGCTTGGAGAGCTTGTGGTGCTCGTCCTTCATGACCGGAGCGCAGTGGATGTACTCCGGCACCGGCCAGCCGAACGCCTCGTACAGCAGGTTATATTTGGGCGCGGAGGAGAGGTACTCGTTGCCGCGCACAACATGGGTGATGCCCATCGCGTGGTCGTCGATGACGTTGGCGAAGTTGTAGGTCGGCATCCCGTCCGATTTAATCAGGATCTGATCCTCCAGCTCGGCGTTTTCCACCACGATATCCCCATAGACAAGGTCGTGGAAAACGGTTGTGCCGCTCTCGGGCATTCTCTGCCGGATGACGTATGGCTCCCCCGCGGCGAGGCGGCGCTCCACCTCCTGCGGGCTGAGCGACTTGCAGTGCCCGTCATAGCGGAAGATCTTCTCCCCCGCGGCGCCCTCCTCGACGCCGCAGCGCGCCTCCAGCTCCTCCTTCGTGCAGAAGCAGTAATACGCGCCGCCCCTGTCCACCAGCTCCCGGGCGTACCGCAGATAGTCCCCCATCCGCTCGCTCTGCACATAGGGCGCGCAGGGGCCGCCGATGTCCGGTCCCTCGTCCCAGGCAAGCCCCGCATCCCGCAGCGTTTTATAGATGATATCGGTGGCGCCCTCCACATACCGCTCCCGGTCGGTGTCCTCAATGCGCAGGATAAAGCTGCCGCCCGCCTTTTTCGCAATCAGATAGGCGTACAGCGCAGTGCGCAGATTCCCGACATGCATGTACCCGGTGGGGCTGGGGGCAAACCGCGTGCGAACGTTACTCAATTGACTCTCTCCTTGTCTCTTTCAATGCGTCCGCGCAAAAAACGCGGGTTAGGAACAGTATAAAATCCCCCCGGGCGAATGTCAACGGGTAAGACGCCGCCGCCCGAACCGCGCGCTGTGCTTCCCCCGTGCGCGGCCGCCCGGCATCCCCCCGGTCAACGGGCGCGCGCCGGGGATGCGCCGGGCGATTCCCTTTGCACAGGGCGGGTCGGAATCCCCCGCGCCCTTCGCCCGCCTTTTCGCGCGCCGCGGCAGACGGGCATTTCCCGCCGCACGGTCTCTTTAATCCGGCGCTCCCTGCTCTTCGGCCTCGCCGTCCGGGGGCTCCTCGCCGCACAAGCACCATTTTGCGATTGCCTCGATCAATTCCGCGGGCAGCGGCCGGTCGTAAGGGAAATAGACGGCGTTTTTGCGGGTTTCAAATCCGCGCAGCGCCGGCGCAAACCGCTCGACGGCCTCCGCCCCCGCGTAAAAGCTGAGCCGCGTTTTGCCGGCGGAAAAGGAGAGGCTCTCCGCCCCGCGCTCGTAATACGGCATACTCCACAGGATTCGCTCCCGCGCGTCCGGGACGCTGCGCCGCAGAATCTGCGCTATCCCGGCAAGGTGTGCGCGCGCCTGCGCGGGCTGCGCGGCGATATACGCTTCCACCGTGTCGGGCGCCTTTCCGCAGTAGTGGCCTTGATTGGTTCTTTTAAACGCTCTGCCGCATTTGGGGCACACCCACATGGCCGTTCTCCTTTGTAAAACCCGGTGTATCGAGTCGACTATAGCACACAAGTCCCCGCCGCGGCAACCCGATTGGCCAAAATCGCCGGCGTGGGGGCGGGCGCTGCGCATTCGGTGGGAATGCCGCCGCGATTGACGCGCGCCGCCGAAAGGGATATAATAAAGCGGATTTCGGGTCGGCGCGCGAGGCTGCCGCAGGCTCCGGATTTCAGCCATCTGTAAAGCGAGGGAACAACCATGGAAAACGAGAACAAGCCCCGTGTATTCAGCGGCATCCAGCCGACCGGCGGGTTCACGCTGGGAAATTATATCGGCGCGCTGCGCAACTGGGGGAAATTGCAGCGGGATTACGACTGCATTTACAGCGTCGTCGACCTGCACTCCATCACCATCCGCCGCGAGCCGGCCGCGCTGCGCCGCGCCGTGCGGGAATCCGCCGCGATGCTGCTGGCCTGCGGCGTCGACCCCGCGCGCTCCATCCTGTTTGTGCAGGGGGACGTGAGCGCGCACGCGGAGCTTTCCTGGCTTTTGTCCTGCTATACCCAGTTTGGCGAGCTGACCCGCATGACCCAGTTTAAGGATAAATCCCAAAAGCATCCCGAAAACGTCAACGCCGGGCTGTTCACCTATCCCGTGCTGATGGCGGCGGACATCCTGCTTTACGACACCGACCTCGTCCCCATCGGCGCGGATCAGAAGCAGCACCTGGAGCTCTGCCGCGACATCGCGACCCGGTTCAACGGCATATACGGCGACGTGTTCAAGATCCCCGAGGGCTATTTCCCCGAAGTCGGCGCGCGGGTGATGTCCTTACAGGATCCGGCCAGCAAGATGAGCAAATCGGACGAGAACGACAACGCCAAAATCATGCTGACCGACACGCCGGACGCGATTATCCGCAAGTTCAAGCGGGCGATTACCGACTCCGGCAGCGAGGTGCGCGCCGCGCAGAACAAGCCCGGAATCCTCAACCTCATGAGCATTTACGGGGCGCTCACCGGCCGCAGCTTTGAGGCAATCGAGCGCGAATTTGACGGCCGCGGCTACGGCGACTTCAAGCTCGCGGTCGGTGAGGCGGTCGTGGAGGCGCTGCGCCCGGTGCAGGCGGAATACGCCCGGATTGTGGGCGACAAGGCGTATCTCGCCGAGGTGCTCCGGCAGGGCGCGGAGCGCGCGGGCGCCATTGCGTTCCGGGTGCTGCGCCGCGTGCGCCACAGAATCGGGCTGGAATAAAAACACAGTTTGCAGGCGGCGTCCTCAGACGCCGCCTGTTTTGTTTGTGCCGCCGCGATGCCGGAACGCCCTGTGCACCGCCGGTTCCGCCGAGGCGGGCAAAGCGGCCGCGTTGCGCCGTGGGCAGGAGGCGCCGCTTGGTTTGGGCAGGTCTTTTGGGGCGCTGTCCGTGGACGGGCGGCGAAACAAACCGGCGGGCGGGTATCGGGCAAAAGAGAAAAGCCCTTCCTCCGCGAGCAGTGGACACGGGGCGAGCACGCGGGGCGGCAAAGCTGCTTCCTACACAGAAGCGGCTTGCACCGCCAAAGCCGCCGCCTTCGATTTTCCCTCGTCCGCGCGCCGGGCGGTGCTTTTGGGGGCGTCCGGCGGGCGGATAAGGAGCCAAAAAGCCGCGCGCCGGATTCTCTCTGTCCGGTGCACGGCCTCGTTTTTTATTTATAACCGTTCGCCCGTTTCGGCCGGGCGGCGCGCCGCTTCACCCGCGCCGGTAGACCCCGGCCTCGGTGACAATGCCGTCCATCGGCTGGTCGTGCGGCTCCTGCGGGACGGTGTCGAGCAGCAGCCCCTCGGGGCAGAGCGCCATCCGGGTCATCGGGGACTGCACGAGGTAGCGGTCGTAATACCCGCCGCCCTTGCCCACCCGGTGGAACGCGCGGTCGCACACGGCGCAGGGAATCAGCCCAAGCGCAATCTCCTGCGGCGGGACGGCCGGGCAGCTCTCCGGCGGCTCCAGCAGGCCGAATGCGCCGGGGCGCAGCTGGTCGAGCGAGCGAATTTCCCGCGCGGTCATTTCGCCGTTCTGCCCGCAGAGCGGCAGGCAGACCCGCTTGCCGTCGGCCAGCATCTGCGCCAGCAGCCCGGCCGTGTCGATCTCCCGCGCGCTGCCCACAAAGGCGAAAACCGTCCGCGCGGCCTTGTATTCCGGCAATCCGGCGATCTGCGCCGCGATGCGCGCCCCTATTTCGGCGCGCCGTGCGTCCCGGCCGTCAAAAAACGTCCTTGCCTGCCTGCGCAGCGCGGCGCGCTGCCTGTCCCGCAGCGTCTTGAGACGCTGGAATTCCGCCATGTCAGCTACCGCTACCCCGGCGCCGCGCGCGACGCGCTGCACGATGTCAGCTTTACGCTGCGGCGCGGGCAGCATGTGGCCGTGGTCGGCTATAACGGCGCAGGCAAATC
>CAZYAV010000005.1:0-7579 GCA_964645785.1 uncultured Oscillospiraceae bacterium | reverse complement strand
CTGCCCGCGCGCCGCACCTGCGCGACCATATAGAGCGACCCGACACAGAGCGCCGCGCCCCCCTCGGCCGCCGCGCAGTCCGCTGCGCGCAGCACCGCGTCGGATACATCCGGCACTGTCTCGACCGGCAGGCCGAGCGGCGCGAGCCGAGCCGCCAGCGCCCCGGCCTCCATCGCGCGGGGATAGTCCGGCTGGGTCGCGATAAGCCGCGCGGCAATCTCCCTGAGCGGGGGCAGCATCTCGTCCAGCGCCTTGTCCGCCATGACGCCGAGCACAACGGTCAGCGGCCTGCCCGCAAGCACCCGCTTTGCCGTCCCGGCCGCCGCGCGGATTCCCTGCGGGTTGTGGCCGCCGTCCACGACAAGGATTGGTTCCCGGCTGAGCAGCTCGAACCGACCCGGCCAGCGCGCGGCGGCCATGCCCCGCACCGCCGCCTGCGGCGGGATCGGGTAGCCCAGGCCGCCCAGGCAGTCCGCCGCCGCAAGCGCGAGCGCCGCGTTCTGCCGCTGGTGCGCGCCCGGCAGCGCAAGGGAGTATTCGACGCCGCGCAGCGCAAACCGCTGCCCGCCGCAGTCCTCAAACAGCGGCTCGATGCCCGCCTCGTCGGCCGGCACAAGCGGCGCGCCGTTTGCCGCGCAGGCCTCCTCAATCACCCGCATCGCCTCGGGGGGCTGGGTGCAGGTCACCACCGGCAGACCCGGCCGCAGGATGCCGCATTTGTGCGATGCAATCTGTGCAAGCGTATCCCCCAGCTCCCGCATATGGTCGTAATCAATCGGGGTGAGCACGGCGGCGAGCTTGGTCTCGACCGCGTTGGTCGCGTCGTTCAGGCCGCCCAGCCCCGTCTCCCAGACGACAATCTCGCACCCCGCGTGCACAAAGCAGTCGACCGCGACCGCCGTCACCAGCTCAAATTCGCTCGGCTTTATCTCCATCGCCTCGACGTGGGGCGCCACCCGCTCAACCGCGTCGGCCAGCGCCCGGTCGTCCACCGGCGCGCCGCCGATGCTGATTCGCTCGTTAAACCGCTCGATAAACGGGGAGGTGAACATCCCCGCGCGGTAGCCCGCCGCGCGCAGCATCTCGTACAGCATCACGCAGACGCTGCCCTTGCCGTTGGTGCCCGCCACATGGACGAACCGCAGCTTGTCCTGCGGGTTCCCCATCCGGCGCAGCAGCTCGGTAATCCGCTTGAGGCCGTCTTTCTTCCCGCGCTTATAAATATTGTGTATATACGCGACCGCCTGCTCGTAATCCATGACCGTCCCTCTTTTTTTGCCCGCTTACTCCGCTTCGCTTTGCGGCGCGTCCTGCCCGGAGCTGCCGCGCTGCGCCATCTCCCGCTCGAGCGGCAGCACCTTGCGCCGGTATTCCCGCCGGAACATAATCAGCGAATAGGTCAGCGCCACCACCTCGGCCAGCGGCAGGGAGTACCACGCATAGTCCAGCCCGAACGAGCTTGCCAGCAGGTAGGCGCTGGGCAGCAGCACTACCAGCTGGCGGGTGATGGAGTTGATCATGCTGACCATCCCGTTGCCCATGCCGACCATCGTGTTGCCCGCGACAATCGACACCGCCGCGGGGATAAAGGTCAGGCTGATGATGCGCAGCGCGCGCACCCCGATGCGGATCATCTCGTCGCTCGCGTCAAACAGCCCGAGCAGCTGCCGCGGCAGCAGGCAGAAAATCAGGGTGCCGGCCGTCATGATGCACACCGCGATGACGAGCGCCAGCTTGAACGCCCGCATCAGCCTGTCCGGCCGCTTGGCGCCGTAATTGTACCCGATAATCGGCACCATGCCCTGCGTCAGGCCAAACACCGGCATAAACACAAAGCTTTGCAGCTTGTAATACACCCCGAACACCGCAACCGCCGTTGTGGAAAAGACGATGAGGATCTTGTTCATGCCGACATTCATCACCGAGCCGATCGACTGCATGACAATGGACGGCACGCCGACCTTGTAGATGCCGCCGATAATCACCCCGCTCGGCCGGAAGCCGCGCAGCCGGAATTTAATCTCTTTGTTTTTCAGCGCGTTGAGCGACAACGCGATGACCGCGCCGAAAATCTGGCCGATCACGGTTGCGACGGCCGCGCCCCGGATGCCCATCGCAGGCGCGCCATACCGGCCAAAGATGAGGATCGGGTCGAGGATGATGTTGGTGACGGCGCCCGCAAGCTGCGACAGCATACTGAGCAGCGAATTGCCCGTCGCCTGCAGCAGCCGCTCCCCCATGACCGCAAAAAAGATTCCCGCGCTCCAGATCATGCAGATTCTGAGATAGGCGGTGCCCATCTCCACAATCTCCTGCACGTCCGTGAACGCCGCAATAAACGGGTGCGCAAATAAAATGCCCAGCAGCATAAACACAAGGGTGCTCATCGCAGCCAGGAACAGGCCGTGGGTCGCGGTCGCGTTTGCCTCGTCAAACCGCTTTTCCCCCAGCCGCCGCGCCAGCAGCGAGTTGACCCCAACCCCCGTGCCGACCGACACCGAAACCATCAGCATCTGCGCCGGGAACGCAAGCGAGGTCGCCGTCAGCGCGTTCTCGCTGATCTGCGCGACGTAAATGCCGTCCACGATATTGTACAGCGCCTGCACGAACATCGACACCATCAGCGGCAGCGACACAGACAGAATCAGCCGGCCGACCGGCATGGTGCCGAGTTTGTTTTCCTGTTTTGTTTCCATGCTCTCCTCCCCTGCACTCTTTATAAAATGGAATTGTCCGTTTGTTCACGCGTAGAGCGTATTATAACACACCTGATTTTTTAATACAATCCCGCGGGGACGGCGGGGCGAAAAACCGCCGGCGGCAAAAGCCCCAGGCTCGGCGCCGCGCCGGCGTTTCCGGCGGGTTTATCCCGTGCGCGGGGTCGCACACCGCCGCAGGCCGCGTCCGGCGTGTCGGTGGATCCCCCTGTGCGGCCGGTTGCCCGCGGGGCGCACCCTGCTGAAAGCCGCGCCCGCAGGCCATAGCGCCGCCCGGACGGGATAAGGCTCCCGCGCGCCGGGGGCTCGCATCGCCGCCCCGCGCTCCGCGCCTTGTTGGGAGCCGCCCGCCCGGGGCAGGGTCGCCGAATATCCCCACGCAAAAGCCGGGGCGCGTCGCCGCCCCGGCTTTTTTTCTTTAATCAAACCCGCTTCCTTACACGTTTGCGGTTTCGGCTTCCTCCGCTTCCGCCTGCGCGGCTTCCTCCGCCTTCCGGCCGGTTTTGTCCCGCCGTTTAAGCCCAAAATAGCCGATGCAGGAAACCGCGAGCGCGCTGAGCGCGTCCAGAATCAGATCCTTCATCGTGTCGGACAGCGCCGCGTGCCCAACCAGCAGCGTGCCGTCCGCCAGGCGGTATTTCTGCATGTTCAGGCCGAGCAGCGCGTCGCCGGAAAACTCGTAAATCTCCCACACCGCGCCCGCCGCCAGCGCAAAGCAGAACGCGAACAGCGCGACGAATTTGGGGCTTAAATGCACCGCGACCGCGCGGTTGTCGTTGAGAATGGTCACCAATGAAAAGCCGAGCGCGCCCAGCATCGCGCCGCTGAAGGAGTGCAGATAGGAATCCCAGTGGGGCACAAGGTAATAGAACTGCCGCACCTCGCCGAGGTAGATTGCGCAGTACAAAAAGACAAAATACAGCACGGTCATCGAGTTGGGAACCTCGATGCTGAACCGCCGGTTGATAAAGCTGGGCAGGAACATGACGACCATCCCCAGCACGCATTGCAGCAGCATCAGCAGGTAATCGCTGCGCTGCAGCTCGTTGCCCACGGCCTCGTCCGCAGAGGGCGCAACGATAATCCGGACAATGGAATACCCGATTGAAAACAGCAGCGAGCAGAACAGGATAATGGCGGTAATCCGCCCCCAATTCGGCCTTTTACGGGGTTTTTGGGGCTTCGGCATGGTCTTTTTCCTCCCTGGGCTGTTTTTCGGCCAGCACGCTCATAATCCGGTGCTCGCAAATTCTCTCGGGCGTAAAGCGGTATTCCCCGCACTCGACGGCCTGCTGCTCCCCCGGCTCGGGCAGCCTGCCCAGCCGGTCGATAATCAGCCCGGCGATGGTGTCGTACTCCTCTTCCCGGAACCGCACGCCGAGCCGCTCGCCGACCGCATCGAGCGGCGCGCTGCCGGCCAGCCTGTAGCGGCCGTCATCCAGCCGCTGAATCTCCTCCGGCTCCTGGTCGTATTCATCCTGAATATTGCCGACAATCGTCTCCAGGATATCCTCCATCGTGATGATGCCGGCCGTGCCGCCGTATTCGTCCACCACCACGGCAAGCTGCACCTTTTTGCGGCGGAATTCCTCAAAAATATCCTTGCAGCGCGAGCTTTCGGGCACATACATGACCTCGCGCATATACCGGCGAACCTGGAACGCCTTGGGCGGCGCGACAACCAGCGGTAGCAGATCCTTGATGTTGAGCAGGCCGACGATGTTGTCCGCCCCTCCCTCGCAGACCGGCAGCCGGCTGTGCCCGTTTTCCACCGCGGCGCGGATCACCTCCTCCAGCGAGGCGCCGATGTCGAGCGCGACAATCTCGGTGCGGTGGGTCATGACCTCGTCCGCCGTGCGGTCGTCAAACTCAAAGATGTTGTGCAGCATCTCCTTCTCACTCTGCTCGATTGTGCCGTCCTCCTCGCCGACGTCGATCATCATGCGGATCTCCTCCTCGGTGACCTCCGACTCCTCCTGATCCGGGCTGATGCCGAGCAGGCGCAGGATCCCGTTTGTCGACGCCGAGAGCAGCGAGACAAACGGCCTGGCCGCAACGCTCACCACCCGCAGCACACCCGCCACCGCAAAGGAGATTTTCTCGGGGTTGTTCATGGCGATGCGCTTGGGCACCAGCTCGCCGAACACCAGCGTCAGGAAGGACAGCACCAGCGTAATCAGCAAAATGGAGACGCTGCGCACCACGCCGGCCGGGATGGCCGTATCGCGCAGCCAGTAGACGATATATTCCGCAAAGCTGTCCGCCGCGAACGCCGAGGAGAGCAGCCCGCTCAGCGTCACCCCAACCTGAATGGTCGCGAGGAATTTGGAGGGCTCCCGCGTCAGCTTATACAGCGTTTTCGCGCGCTTGTCCCCCTCCTCCGCGAGGCGGCGCAGCTTGGTGTCGTTGAATGAGATCACCGCGATTTCGCTCATGGCAAACAGCGCGTTGAGCGCAATCAAAACGGCAATCAGCAAAACAGATCCTAATGGGTTCCCCTGCGGCATGAAAACAAGTCCCTCTTTCCCGGGCGGTTGTATTTTAAACAATTATCGTTTATCATAGCACACCGCCCCGTCAAAATCAACCGGCACCGCACGGCGCGCTGCGGGGCACGCACAAACCGGCATTTGATGAGCCGGCGCATTCGGAACCGCGCCGCGGCTCAGTGCACACAAAAACGCCCCGCCCCGGTTTTTGGGGCGGGGCGCTATTTTTTTGCGGGACAACAGGCTTTCCGGCGCGCCACGCGGCTCCGCGGCAATCCGGAAGGCGGCGGGCTTGTCCGGCCGCGGGCGCCCGCTCAGTCGTAATATTCAAACACTTGGGACGCCAGCGCCTGGAGCGCCGGTTCGTCCGCGATATAATACTTCTGCCGCTCCTTGCGCAGCAGCCCGCACGCGCAAAAGCTGTTCATCTTGCGGATCAGATGGCGGTAACTTGTCGCAATCAGCTCGCTGCACTCCAGCAGGCTGCATTGAAACTGCCCGTCCACGGTATTTTGCAGGATAAACGCGGCGAGCCGGCGCTCGACCGGCTGGGTCATAAGGCTGACCATGTTGTTGTTGAGCCGCTTGACCTGCGCGCACAGCAGCTGGCAGACATAGCGCAAAAAGGAGGGGTTTTTGAGCAGCGCCGCCCGGTGCACATCCAGGTCGATGGCAAAGCAGTAGGTGCGCTCGACGGCCGCGACCGTCAGGGTCGGCGTATCTCCCCACAGGGAGGACACCTCCCCCAGCGTGCGGAACTGCTCGAAATAGCCGAACGGAATCACCTTGCCGGATTCGCTGCCCATAAACGCCTTGAGCTTCCCCTCGGCGAGGAAATAGAGATAGCGCGAGCATTCCCCTGCACGGATGAGCACCTCGTCCGGCTCGAACGCAAACAGGCTGCACATCTCGGCAATCTCCCGGTCGAAGCTCCCGGCAAACCGCGTGCTGTGCATCAGCCGGCCGAATAACGCGGGATCGCTGCAAACTCTCGTCGGTCTCCCCTCCCATTTCCCGCCGTGTCTGTGCGCCGGCGGTTGGCTTTTAAATACATTATAAATAGCCTGCGCGGGAAAGGCAACCGCGCCCCGTCCCAAAATTTTCCCGGGGAAAATATAGAAAATGCGCTAAAATGTGACCTGTGTCATTTTACAGGCGCGAAATTTGTGTTACATTAAGGCAGGAAAAGATCAAAAACATACCAAAAGGAAAGTAGAAAGGGAAAAACACATGAAAAAAGTTCTGACTCTTTTGCTTGCGCTTGTCCTGATGTTCTCGCTTGCTGCCTGCGGCGGCCAGCAGAACGACGCGGACAACGGCGACCAGCAGCAGGAAGAAAATCCGTATGCGGACATCCAGATTGCGCTCATCACCGACACCATCGGCACCGAGCAGTTCATCCTGCAGGCGTACAACGCGTTCATGGACGCATCGGAGCAGTACGGCTTCACCGCCACCTCGATTGAGTGCTCTGACACGGCCGAGATTTCCGAAAAAGCGCGCAATGCCTGCGTAGAGGGCTACGACCTCGTCATCGGCGTGGGGTGGACCTATGCGGACGCGCTCAGCGAGCTGGCGGACGAGTTCCCCGACATCAAGTTCGCGGTAATCGACACGGTTGCTTCCAACGACAAGGTCAAGAGCGTCGCGTTCAACACTTCGGACGGCGCCTATGTCCTGGGCGCGATGGCGGCTTCCGCTTTCCCGGACGACAACCTGTTCGGCTATATCGGCAACTTCCAGAACCAGAGCAACTTTGAATACAGATTCGGCTTCATGGAGGGGGTCAAATCGGTCAATCCCGACGCCGAGTTCATTGTCAACTTCACCGATTCCTACAGCGACACGACGGTTGCGTACAACCTCGCGATGCAGCAGGCGGCGGCCGGATGCCACTTCATCATGGGTTCGGTTGCAAACTCCGCCAACCAGGGCATCTACACCGCGGCGCTCGAGCTTGCCGACAAGGGCACCCCGATTTACACCAGCGGCCTTTCGGTTGACCAGACCACTTCCGAGAACCCGTACATCATCGGCGGCCTGACCAAGAACACCGGCGTGTGCACCACGGCGATTATCGAGGAGTTCCTCAACGGCAGCTTCACCGGCGGCAGCGAGATTCTTGGCTTCACCGACGACGCGTTCTGCGTTGTGGGCATCAGCTTTGACGCAGCTTACCGCAACACCGACATCGTCACCGACGAGGTGCTGGCGGCCGGCAACAAGGCGGCGGACGACCTGCGTTCGGGCGCCGTCAAGCTTGAGGTTCCGCTTGAGGCGGATTACGAGGGCTGATCCTGTAAAGATTTCTGAACTGAGCCATGAGAACCGCCCGGCGGGGCGGCTCTGAACGGGCGCGGGCGGGCTGATACG
>CAZYAV010000004.1:7765-66210 GCA_964645785.1 uncultured Oscillospiraceae bacterium | reverse complement strand
CATATGGCAGGGGCAGAAGGATTCGAACCCTCGGCACGCGGTTTTGGAGACCGCTGCTCTACCAACTGAGCTATACCCCTATAGCAAACGGGATTGGTGGGCCTTCAGGGACTCGAACCCCGGACCGACCGGTTATGAGCCGGCTGCTCTAACCAACTGAGCTAAAGGCCCATTTGGTCTCAAGGCGATGTGGTTCGCGGTGAGCTTCACCAGAATAACAAATTTTTCGGGGTTTGTCAACAGGGGAATTGCCCGCCGCGGCAATTTTTTATCCGGGCGGCTTAGCCGGGGGCGGGGAGCCCAGCACGCCGGAGGTGCGCGCGTAGTGGAAGATGTATTGCTGCGCAATCCCGGCAATCGGAACAACCTCGGCCGGCAGGCCGGCCGGGAACAGCGCCGCCATCGCCCGCTTGACCCACACGTCGGCCGGGAACGCGTCATAGCGCGCCGCGCCGAACAGCAGCGCGCAGTCCGCCACCTTGGGGCCGACCCCCTGTATGCCCATCAGCATCGCCCGCGCGCTGTCGAGCGGCGCCGTGCGCACCGCCTGCTCGTCTATCTCGCCGCCGGCAAACCGGCGCGCGGCGTCCAGAACGTATTTTGCGCGGAAGCCCGCCCGGAGCAGGGTGAGCGTCTCGGGGGTCAGCCCCGCGAGCGCCTGCGGGGCGGGGAAAACCTGCGCGCCGCCCTCCCCCGGTGTCCCGAACTGCGCGCACAGCCGCCCGACAATCCCGGCAATCCGGGGGATATTGTTGTTCTGCGACAGGATGAAGGTGCAGGTCGTCTCCCACAGCGGCTGCTTCATCACCCGGATGCCGGGGGCGTAATCGACCGCGCGCCGCAGCATGGCGTCCCGGCGCAGCAGCCGGTGAAAGGCGGCGTAATCCTCGTCCAGCCCGAACAGCTGCCGCAAAAAGGGCTCCCCCGGCTCGCGGCCGGCGCCCCGGACAAAGAGGCGGTCGCCCTGCTGGGCAAGGCGCAGCTTCCAGCGCCCCGCCGTCCCGATGTATTCCCCGTTTTCGCATGTCCAGCGGAAGCACTGCCCGCAGCAGAGGGTGTCCGCGAGCGAAAACCCGGGCACGTCCATGACAAAATCAGCCTGCATCGCATACCCCAAAAATCTATATGGACTTAAAGCCCGCGCAGAGCCGGCCGGTTCGGCGTCCGCCCGCGCGAGGCCGGTCAACCGGATTGGTTGAATTCACGAAAATTCGCGCCGTTTTCCCGCCGAATTTGGACTGTTGAGCGATCGCCTTGCCCCGCTAAAACGCTCTGTTTTGTTCAAATAATTCAACATTCGGTTGAAAATATGGACTTCAACCGGGGCAAAAGGCGGATAAATCAACGGTTTTTAACGGTTTCAACCGACTTTTCAACAGATGAACTTTCGGAACGCCGGTTTACAAAAAGTATACACCCCTTGCGGCCGTCGCGCAAATTTTTCGCTTGACAGATGAGTTTTTCTGTGCTGGGGGAGAAATAATAGCAAAAAAAGGATTTGCCGAGGAAAAAGCATGAGAGGATTAAACCGCAGGGTCATCGAGATTGTCGAGCCAAACTCGGAGCTGATTGAACGGGTGATTGTGATCCTGAAGCCGGGCGCGCCGGCCGCCGCCTTCCGGGAGGAGGAGAACAAGCTCGAGCGCTGCCTTGCCGGGGTGTGCTGCAAGCGCAGGCCGCGGCTGTGGCTGGCAGTGGGCGCGGCGGCCGTGGCGGCGGCAGCGGCGCTGCTGTTGCTGCTGCTTTGAGGTGCGGCCGGGTCGCTTATTTATCGCCATAGCCCGGCGGACGTACAACCTGTCCGGGCAGGGAGGCCGCGCACCCGCCGGCCGGGACGGCGTCCACCGGCATGTGCGCGCGAGCCGCCCGGAACAGCGGAGCCATTAACACCGAACGCCCCCGCAAAATGCCCCGCACCACCGGCCGGGATTGGGTTTTGCTTCTTACATGAAAATGTGATACAATAACCCATAAGCTGCGTTAATTCGCGAAATTGTGGGTGACCGCCGAAAGGGCAGGTCTGCAAAATACACAGGGTGGGAGCATTTTGTGATACAGGATCATGCGAATCAGGCCGGGGAATCGGGGCCGGAGGCGGATTCCCAGGTTGTTTACGGCCGCAACAGTGTGATTGAGGCCTTGAAATCCGCTGAGGCGGCGGACACGCTCTATCTCGCACAGGGCGGGGGGGAGCGGCAGGACAGCTACATCGCCGCGCTGGCAAAGCAGAAGGGCGCCGTGGTCAAAACGGTGCATCCGCGCAAGCTCGCAAAGCTGTGCGGCACGGAGCATCACCAGGGGGTCGCGCTTGTCTGCGCGGTCTGCACCTACAGCACGCTGGACGAGCTGTTTGCGGTTGCCGCAGCGCGCGGGGAGCAGCCGCTGTTTATCGTTGCGGACGGCATCGCCGACCCGCACAATCTCGGCGCGATCATCCGCACGGCGGAGTGCGCGGGCGCGCATGGGGTGGTTATCCCCAGCCGCGGCGCCTGCGCCGTGACCTCCGCCGTGCACAGAGCCTCCGCCGGGGCGTGCAGCCACGTGAAAATCGCGCGGGTGGGCAACCTGGCGGCCGCGGTTCGGGAGATGAAAAAGCGGGGCGTCTTTTTCTATTGTGCGGATATGCAGGGCGCGTCCTGCTACAGCACGGATATGACCGGCCCGGCGGCGCTGGTTGTCGGCTCGGAGGGATTTGGGGTGTCGCGGCTTGTCAGGGAGCTGTGCGACGTCACGGTCTCCCTGCCGATCCGCGGGCAGGTAAACTCGCTCAACGCGTCGGTTGCCGCAGGCGTGCTGGTGTATGAAATGGTGCGGCAGAGAATGGAAAAAGCGTAAAAGGAGGCGGTGAAGATGGACGATAAGAGCAATCGTGCGGAACAGCTCGAGGAGCTTCTGCGCGAGCTGCGGGAAAAGCGGCTTGCGCAGACGATGGAGCTTGAACAGATTAAAACGGACTATCTCAACCACCCGTCCAAACCGATCCAGCCGGCCTCCCGGATGACGAGGGCGGATGTCGAGGCGGTTGTCGGCCAGGGCGCGCAAGCCGCCCCGGCGGACGAGCGGCGGGCGCAGACAAGCGGCGCGGCAACGGCCGCGCCGCGCAGCACGGGGCAGATTGACCCGATGGCGGCTCGCGCCCGGTTTGTGCCGAACAGCGCTGCTGCACAGCCAGCGCAGCAGCGGCCGCAGCCCGCCGCACAGCCGGCGAAACCGGCGCACCAGCGCCCGGCCGCCATCAATATTACGGTGCAGCGCCCGGGGCAGGCGAATCCAGCCGGTGTCCGCGCGCAGCAGGCCGGGGTGAGTGCGGCGGCGCGCCCGGCACAGCCGGGGCAGGTTGTCGGCAATGCACAGCGCGCACAGAGCCCGGCGCAGGGCGCAAGACCCGCCGCACCGCAGGGGCAGACCCGCCCGGCCGGTTCACCCGGTGCACAGGCTGCGAACCCGGCAGCAATGCAGCGCCCGGTTCAGACGAATGCGAATGCAACCGGCGTCCGCGCGCAGCAGGCCGGGGTGAACGCCGTGGCACGCCCGGCGCAGCCGGGGCAAGCCGCCGGCAACGTGCAGCACGCACAGAACCCGGCGCAGGGCGCGAGACCCGCCGCGCCGCAGGGGCAGACCCGCCCGGCCGGTTCAACCGGCACGCAGGGAGCGAGCCCGGCGGCGATGCAGCGCCCGGTTCAGACGAATGCGAATGCAACCGGCGTCCGCGCGCAGCAGGCCGGGGTGAGTGCAGCGGCGCGGACGGCACAGCCGGGGCAGGCTGTTGGCAACGTGCAGCGCGCACAGAGCCCGGCGCAGTCTGGGCAAGCCGTTGGCAATGCACAGCGCGCACAGAACCCGGTGCAGGGCGCAAGACCCGCCGCGCCGCAGGGGCAGACCCGCCCGGCCGGTTCACCCGGCACCCAGGCCGCGAACCCGGCGGCGCGGACGGAAAAGACGGCGCAGATTGACCCGGTCGCCGCGCCGTACGGCAGCGCCAGCGTGACGGGCAAGACGGCACAGCTTGCGCGGGAAGAGCTCGCCGCGGCGCAGGGGCGCAAAACCGGCGATACCCGGCAGCTGCCGGCCGCCGGAAGCAACCCGCCGCGCCCCTCCCGCAGGCTCAACGAAACCATGCAGTTTGAGCTGCCGAAGGAGCGGCCGTCCTTCACCTCCTTCACCAACACGGCGCAGCTGCGCGCCATCCGCCAGGCGGAGCTGGAGGAGCAGCGCCGCAGGCAGGCGGAATCCGCGCGCCCCAAAAAGAGCAAACGCTCGATCTTTGAAAACCTGATTGGGGACAAGCCGGATTCCAACTCGATTGAATTTGACCCGATCAACAAGGATATGCTCGCGCCCACAATCGAGCGCGGGGTGGACGCGATCCCGGACGCGGAAAAGGAGCGGCTGGACGCGCTGGAAACGGTTGTGCCCGAGCGCAACCGCGAATATACCGAGAATCACGCGCTGTTTACCTCGCAGACTGCCGAGACCTTTATCCCGCCGGAGGCGTGGGAGGAGGCGGAGGAGCGGCGCGCGGCCAGCGACCCCGAGCTGATGAAAACCACCATCCTGCCGCGCATCAAAAAGGAAGCGAAAAAAAGCGTCCTGAACGTGCGGGAAAACGTGGACGACAGCTTCCGGGAATTCTTTGGGGACACGGTCATCATCGACCGCGAGTCCCTGAACGACAAGGCCAGGCGCCAGCGCAAAATCAAGGACTATGTCGTGGCGGATAAGGACGGGGAGGCCGGCGGCCCGGTGTTTGAGGAGACCGGCGCGCAGACGAACCCCGATGCGGTGGAGTACGGCTCGGACGAGGACGCGGCGCCGGTGCTCGACCAGCTGAAGGCGGACGGCCAGCGGAGCCTCGTCCGCACGGCGGCAAGCGGCGTGTGCGCGCTGCTGCTGCTCGTGCTCAACATCATGGCGGAGCTGAACCTCGTTTCGGGCGGGCTCGCCGCCATCCCGGTGTTTTACGGCGTGAATCTTGCGCTGCTCGCGCTCGGCTCGGCAATCTGCTATAAAACGGTGTTCGCCGGCTTTGGCAGGCTGGTTTCGTTCCGTGCGAACGAGGACGCGCTGATCTCGTTCTCCTGCATTGCGGGCATGCTGGAATGCCTCGTGCGGCTGTTCGACAGCAAGCTGGTCGAGATCGGCGGGGCGACCGCCTGCGTCGCGGCCGCGGCGCTCTTCTTCAACCAGCTCGGCCACCATCTCGACAACAGGCGCATCCTGTCCGGCTTCCGGACGGTTTCGGAAAACTATGAAAAGTACGCCTCGGATCAGCTGGACGACCCGGGCTTTGCCCGCCACATCACCCGCGGGCTGGAGCTGAACAACCCGAGCGTCCTGGTCAAGCGCAAAACGGGATTCACCGAAAACTTCCTGCCGCAGAGCTACTCCGAGCCGGATGTCGGCCGCGCGGTGCCGGTTGCGGCGTCGATTCTGCTGTTTGTCTGCATCGGCTGCGGCGTGGCGGGCTTTGTTCTGGGCAACGGGCTGTTCGACGCGGTGCGGTACATGGCCCTGGCCGCCGCGTTCACGGGGCCGTTTGTCTCCTCGCTCGCGCGGTTCCTGCCGGTGTACTGTATGCAGCGCAGCCTGTCCAAGGTTGGGGCGGTTGTGCCCGGCTACAGCGCGGCCGACCGGGTGTGCGGCGCAAACTGCGTCGTGCTGGAGGGGCGCGAGCTGTTCCCGAAGGGCAACGTGCTGCTGCACGGCATCAAGACCTTTGAGCGGGAGCGGATCGACAAGGCGATTCTCTACGCCGCGTCGGTGATTGTGCAGTCCTGCGACACCATGTCCCCCATGTTCCTCAACGTCATCCAGAACAAGACCGAGATGCTCTACCCCATCGACGGCGTCGAGTACGAGAGCGGCCTCGGGTACAGCTTCTGGATTGACAAAACGCGCATCCTGCTCGGCACGCGGGAGCTGCTGCGGGAGCATGAGGTGGAGACCCCCTCCCGCGATTATGAGAGCCGGTACACCAAGACCAACACCCGCGACGCGCTGTATCTCGCAGTGGCGGGCAAGCTGTACGCGATGTTTGTCATCAGCTACGCCCCCAACGCCGAGGTGGAGCAGGCGCTGCGCAGCTTTGAGCGCGAGGGGGTGTGCATCCTGGTGCACACCCGGGACTTCAACATCACCCCCGCGAAAATCGCCCGGCTGTACAATATCCCCGAGACGATGGTCGCGGTGGTGCGCGAGGAGGATATCGCGGAGCTGACCAACCGCACCGGGTACACGGCGCGCGCAGCCTCCGCGCTGACCCACATCGGGTCGCTCTCCTCCTATGTCCGCGGCATCATCGCGTGCTACAACCTGCGCTCCTGCGCAAAGCTTGCAAGCGCAATCGAGCTTGCGTGCATGATCCTGGGCGCTCTGTCCGCCGCGGCGCTCTGCGCAACCGGGGTGATTGCAACCTTCAGCGTGATTTCCGTCCTGTTTTTCCAGCTGCTCTGTTGCCTGCTGATGACCATTGTGGTGACGCTGCACCGGTACTGAGCGGCAAAAAAATGTGCGAAATGCACAAAACCCGCGCGGGGAATTCTACCTGCGCGGGTTTAATTTTGACAAAAAGGCACTTTTAAAAGCTCCCAACATGTGGTACAATTTTTAAGTACGGTTAAATTGAAAACTGTGCAAGGCACACAATTTGAGACATTAGGGGGAATCCTTACCATGGCCTACGCTCCGGACAAAATTCGCAATGTCATGCTTGCCGGCCACAGCGGCAGCGGCAAAACCAGCTTAACGGAAGCTTTGATGTATATCACCAAAAGCACCGACCGTCTCGGCACCGTCGCGGACGGGAACACCATCTCTGACTTTGATCCGGAGGAAATTCGCCGCAAAGCCTCAATTTCAACCGCGCTTGCACCGTTTGAATATAAAGAAAACCATGTGAACCTTGTGGACGCGCCCGGTCTGTTCGATTTTGAGCTGGGCAATTTCGAGGCGATTAAGGCCTGCGAATCGGTGCTCATCACCGTTTCGGCGCGCTCGGGCGTCGCGGTCGGCACCCAGAAGGCCTTTAAGCTGGCCAAGAAAAACAACCGCGCCACCATGTTTTTCATCAGCAAGATGGCGGCGGAGCACGCCGATTTCTTCAAGGTTTTTGAGGAGCTGAAGGCGCAGTTCGGCACCTGCGTGTGCCCGGTGATGATGCCGGTTATGCAGGAGGGCAAGCCGACCGTTTATGTCGACCTGCTGCAAAAGAAGGCATATACCTATAAGGACGGGGTGGAGAGCGCCGCGCCCATGCCCGAGGCGAACGACCGCATGGAGGAGCTGCTGACCGCAATCAACGAGGCGGTGGCCGAGACCTCGGACGAGCTGATGGACAAATTCTTCAACGACGAGCCGTTTACCGACGAGGAAATCGTCAAGGCGGTGCGCTCGGGCGTCAAATCCGGCAAGATCGCGCCGGTCGTCTGCGGCGATACCTCGACCCTCGAGGGGATTATCATCGTGCTGGAGGCGATGCGCAAAATGCTGCCCTCGCCGGCGGATGTATCGGAGACGCCGGTCAAGGACAAGGACGGCAACGACACAACCGTGAGCTTTTCGCCCAACGGTCCGCTGGCGGCTTATGTGTTCAAAACCGTCGCCGACCCGTTTGTGGGCAAGCTGTCCTATGTCAAGGTTCTTTCCGGCACGCTGACCGCGGACGGCCAGCTGGTCAACGCCCGCACGGGCGAGCAGGAAAAGCCCGGCAAGCTCATGTACCTGAAGGGCAAAAAGCAGATAGACACAAAGGAAATTTCGGCGGGCGATATGGGCGCGGTGACCAAGCTGGTCGGCGCAAGGACGGGGGATACCCTGTGCCGCGCGGACAAGGTGGTCGAGGTGGAGCGCGCCGAGTTCCCGAAGCCCTCCATGCGCATGGCGATCAAGACCAAAAACAAGGGGGACGAGAGCAAAATCGCCCCGGCGCTCGGCAAGCTGATGGACGAGGATCCGACGCTGCACTATGCGGTCGATACCGAAACCGGCCAGCAGATCCTCTCTGGACTGGGCGAGCAGCACCTGGACGTCGCGGTCAGCAAGCTCAAGAGCAAGTTCGGGCTCGAAATCGACCTGGTTCCCCCGCGCGTGGCGTACCGCGAGACCATCCGCGCCAAGGCGGAGGCCGAGGGCAAGCACAAGAAGCAGTCGGGCGGCGCCGGCCAGTTCGGCGTGGTACAGATGCGGTTTGAGCCGCTCACCGACGGAACCGATTTTGAGTTTGTGAACGCGGTTGTCGGCGGCACCGTGCCCAAGGAGTTTATCCCGGCGGTGGAAAAGGGGCTGCGCGAGGCGATGAAGCACGGCGTGCTGGCGGGTTATCCGATGACCGGCGTGCGCGCGACCCTGTATGACGGCAAATACCACCCCGTCGATTCCAAGGAGGTCGCCTTCAAATCCGCCGCGCGGCTCGCGTACAAGGCCGCCTGCGCGCAGGCGAAGCCCGCCATCCTCGAGCCGATTGGCACCCTGCGCGCGTCGGTGCCGGATGCGAACACCGGCGACCTGATGGGCGAAATCAACAAGCGGCGCGGCCGCGTGCTGGGCATGAACCCCTCGCAGGAGGAGGGAATGCAGGTTGTCGAGGCGGAGGTGCCGATGTCCGAGATGCACGATTTCACAACCTACATGCGCTCGTCCACCCAGGGGCGCGGCACCTATGAGCTGGAATTCGCCCGCTACGAGCCGCTGCCTGCCAACCTCGAGGCGAAGGTCATCGAGGAAGCGGCCGACCTGCGCGAGGCGGAAGAGGAATAAGCTGCCGATTGATAAATGCAACAAAAAAGGGGCGCAAGCCGGGAAACCGGCCTGCGCCCCTTTTCCCTGTCCCCGCCCGGGCTCGCGCCCCGGCACAGGAAGAGGGGGAGGCTCCAAACCGGCGCGGGGGGAACCGGCGAGGCGCGGGGGAACCGGCGAGGCACGCGGGAGGCCGCGCGTTGGGCATTTAAAATGCAGCCGGTGGAGGGGACGCGCCGGGCAGGTGGCTCGCGCCCCGCGCAAAGACACTGCGCCGGGGCGGGGAGCGGCAGCGGATAAAAGGCTGCGCACACTTTCGTTCGCTCGGGTCGCGCCCCGGCACAGGAAGCGGGGAAGGCTCCAAACCGGCACGCGCCGAATCGACGAGGCGCGGGGGAGGCCGCGTGCCCGGTTTAAAATGCAGCCGACGCAGGGGAATGCACCGGGGCAGTCGGCTCGTGCCCCGGCACAGGAAAGCGGGGGGTGGGGGGATGCGCCAAACCGGCGCGCTGAACCGGCGAGGCACGCGGGAGACTGCGCGCCCGGTCTTAAAATGTGGCCGGCGCAGGGGGACGCGCCGGGGCAGGCGGCTCGTGCCCCGCGCCGCGCGTCCGTCCCCGGGCGGTTCTGATTTTGGGACTGCGGGCATAGAGTGAAAAAGAGCAAAGCGGACTGCGCGGGAAGGGACGATAAAAATGAAAGCAGTGAAATTTTGTGCCGGACTGGCGGCGCTGGTTCTGGCGGCCTCGCTGGCCGGGTGCGGCCGGTTGGGGCAGCAGAACCCGGATGGGGAGCTGCGGGCGGAGGACAATCTCTCCGGGCAGATTTTTGAGACGGGGCAGGCGGCCGAGCCGGAGCCTGCGGCGGATTTTGTGCGCGCCGTCTGGGTCAGCTATCTCGATTTGTACGACATTATCTCGGCGGACGAGAGCCGGTACCGGCAGAAGCTGGACGATATGCTTGCGAACCTGGAGACGATCCGCGCGACCGACCTGTTTTTCCAGGTGCGGGCGTTTGGGGAAAGCCTGTACGGTTCCGAGATATTCCCGCTGGAAAACAGG
The DNA here is from genome assembly GCA_964645785.1 of uncultured Oscillospiraceae bacterium. Lineage (GTDB taxonomy): Bacteria > Bacillota > Clostridia > Oscillospirales > Ruminococcaceae > CALWZE01. The sequence continues at coordinate 56,416 of CAZYAV010000004.1, read as the reverse complement.
CTGTTTTCCTCCTTTGACCCGCAGATTGACTATCTCGGTATCGCGGTTGAGGCGGCGCACGCGCACGGGATGCGCATCCACGCATGGGTCAACCCCTTCCGTCTGGGCGCGGCGTCGGATCCGTCGACCGCTGCGTTCTGCGAGAGGGTCAATGCGGGGTCGCCCGGCGCGGCCGTCGAGGTGGAGGGAAGAATGTGGATCGACCCCTCCAATGCTGCGATGCGGGAGCTGAACCTCGCGTATATCGCCGAGCTGCTGGGGAAGTATGCCTTTGACGGGCTGCATTTCGACGATTATTTTTATCCGACCGACGAACCCTGGTTTGACGAAACCGCCTATGCGCAGTACACGGCGGCGGGCGGGGAGCAGCCGCTTGCGCAGTGGCGGCTGGAGAATGTCCGGGTGTTTGTCAAGGCGGTGTACGACGCGGTCAAGGCGGCGCGCCCCGAGGCGGTGTTCGGCATCAGCCCGGACGGCTCGATCGAGCGAAATATGAGCCGGCATTTCCTGGATGTGCAGACCCTGTGCACCCAGCCGGGGTATCTGGACTACATCTGCCCGCAGGTCTATTTCGGGTATGAGAACGAGACCATGCCCTTTTTGCAGACCGTGACCGCCTGGTCGCAGCTGAGCACGGCGTGCGAGCTGCTGGTGGGGCTGAGCTTCTACAAAGCGGGCGCGGCCGATGCGTATGCCGGCAGCGGGCAGGACGAGTGGCTGCAAAGCACCGACATCATCTCGCGCCAGACGGCGGATTCGCTCGAGCTGACGAATTGTAAGGGCATCGCGCTTTTTCGGTACAATTCGATTTTCAACCCGGTGCAGGAGACGGCGGCCTTTGCGCAGCTGGAGCTTTACAATTTCCAGAAGCTCTGCTGAGGGCGGCGCGGCGCCGGGCAAAAGGGAGGGACAGACGGAGTGCAGCGCAAAAAAATTCCCCTGCTGCGGGTGCAGATCTTATTTGCGGCGGGGCTGCTGGCGGCGTTTTTGCTGGCGCGGTTTGCGTTCCCGGCGGTCTATGCGGCCGCGTGCGAGGCCTACGCCGACGCGGTGACGGCGCCGCCCTTTTTCTCCCCGGACGGGATTGGGGAGGCGGTGCGGCAGGCCGCGCGGCTGCTGACCCGGGCGGGCTGAAATGCTGCGCTTCCGGGTCGGGTTGGCCGAGGTTCGCCTGTCCGTCTGGTTCTTTTCCGCGGTCTGCGTCTGGGCGGTGATTGGCGGGGAACGGGTTGCGCTGGCGGCACTGTTTTTGCTGGCGCACGAGCTCGGGCACCTTGCGGCGATGGCCGCGGTCGGGCAGCGGGTCGCGGCGGTCAACGTCCTGGCCGGGCGGTTTGAAATCGTCCCGCGCAGCAGCCTTGCGCGGCGCAGGGACGAGGTGCTCGTGCTCTGCGCGGGGGTGGCGGTGAACCTTGCGCTGGCGGGCGTGCTGGCGCTGGCGGGCGAGCCGGCGCTGTGCGCGCAGAACCTCGCGTTTGCGGCGTTCAACGCCCTGCCCGCCGGAGACCTGGACGGCGGCCGGCTGCTGCGGCTCCTTCTCTGCGGCCGGCTGCGCGAGCGGACGGCGGCGATTGTGCATGGCACGCTCAGCTTTGCCGTTTCGGTGCTGGTGATGGGCGTGGGGTTCCTTGTGCTGCTGCAAAATTCGCTGAACCTGTCGGTGCTGCTGGTGGGGCTGTACATTTTTGTCGCGGCGGTTCAAAATATACGATATACAAGATGAAAAAAATTTGTTATGATAAAAGCAGCCGGCGCGGGCTGCTTTTTTTGTGCGGGCGGCGCCGGCGACACCAGAAAACGAGGATGCTTATGCGGGATTTTACAACGGAAAAAATGCTGCGGGCGGTGCAGAAGCCCGGCCGCTATACCGGCGGGGAGCGCAGCGCGGTCTTTAAGGATAAGGACGCGGTGACGTTGCGGTTTGCCCTGTGCTTTCCGGACGTCTACGAGGTCGGCATGTCCCACCTGGGCATGAAGATTCTGTATTATGTGCAGAATAACCTGCCGGAGGTCTGGTGCGAGCGCGCGTTCGCGCCCTGGTTTGATATGCGCGCGCAGCTGCTGCAATACGACAGGCCGCTGTGTACGCTCGAGAGCGGCGACCCGCTGTGCGCATTTGACGTTGTCGGGTTCACGCTGCAATATGAGCTTTCGTATACGAATGTGCTGTATATGCTCGACCTCGGCAAAATCCCGCTTCTCGCCTCCAAACGCGGGGAGACCGACCCGATTGTGGTGGCGGGCGGCCCCTGCGTCTGCAACCCCGAGCCGATGGCCGATTTTGTCGACGCCTTCCTGCTCGGGGAGGGGGAGGAGATGAACGCCGAGCTCTGCCGGCTGCTGTGCGAGGCGAAAAAGCAGGGCTGGGGACGCCGCAAAACCCTGCGCGCCGCGGCGAAGATCGAGGGGGTGTATGTCCCCTCCCTGTACCGCGTCGCCTATGCGGAGGACGGGCGCATCGCGTCCTTTGAGCCGAAGCGCGGCGCGCCCGCGCAGGTGCGCAAGCGGATTGTCCGGGACATGGACAGCGCGCCCTTCCCGGACAATATCCCGGTGCCGATGATTGAGACGGTGCACGACCGGGTCAGCGTTGAGGTGCTGCGGGGCTGTGTGCGCGGCTGCCGGTTCTGCCAGGCCGGGTTTATCTACCGCCCCTTCCGCGCAAAACGCGCCGAAACGGTGGACAGGCAGGCGCGCGCTCTCTGCGGCGCAACGGGGTTTGAGGAGCTGTCGCTGCTCTCGCTTTCCACAAGCGACCACCCGCAGATCGAGCAGATGCTCGACCGGGTGCTGGACTGGACGCTGCGCGACCGGGTGAGCCTGTCCCTGCCCTCGCTGCGCATTGACAATTTCAGCGACGCGCTGGTCGAGAAAATCTCCCACGTGCGCAAAAGCGGCCTGACCTTCGCGCCGGAGGCAGGCACGCAGCGGCTGCGGGACGTAATCAACAAAAATATCGACGAGGAGGAGATCCTTCGCGGGTGCCGCACCGCGTTTGAGGGCGGGTACACCGCGGTCAAGCTCTATTTCATGATGGGGCTGCCGACCGAGACGGACGAGGACATCGCGGGCATCGCCGCGCTGGCGCAGAGGATTGTCGACCTGTATTACAGCCTGCCGGACAAGCCGAAGGGGAAGTCGGTCAGCGTCAACATCAGCTGCGCCTGCTTTATCCCCAAACCGTTCACCCCCTTTGAATTTGTGCCGCAGGACACGCGGGAGGAATTTGACCGCAAGCAGCGGCTGCTGCGCGAGTCGGTCAAAAGCCGGAAAATCTCGGTGAGCTGGCACGACGCGTCCGCGAGCTTTATCGAGGCGGTGCTGGCGCGCGGGGACAGGCGGGTCGGCAAGGCGATTCTGGAGGTCTATAAACAGGGCGGCATTTTTGACAGCTGGGACGAGGGCTTTTCGCTTGAGCGGTGGCAGAAGGCGTTTTGCAAAAAAAAGCTTGACCCGGCGTTTTACGCGAACCGCGCGCGCGAATTCGACGAGCTTAACCCGTGGGACGCCTTTGATTACGGCGTCGACAAATCCTTTTTGATCCGGGAATACCGCAAGGCGGTGGAGCAGCAGGCCACAACGCCCAAATGCGCCGCGCGCTGCGCGGGCTGCGGAATTGTACGGCTGACGGGGAGGAATTGCTTTGACTGATCTGCGACTGCACTTTTCCAAGACATTCGGCGCGCGGTACATCTCCCACCTCGACCTCATGCGCACCATGACCCGCACGATTCGGGCAAGCGGGCTGGAGGTCTGGTACACCGAGGGCTTCAACGCGCATCTCTACCTGACCTTTGCGCTGCCGCTCTCGCTCGGGTTCGAGAGCCTGTGCGAGACCTGCGACGTGCGGCTGCTCGGCGGCGGGGCGGATTTTACTGAGGTGGCCGCGAGAATCAACCGCGGGCTGCCGTTCGGGCTGGAGGTGTTCAACTGCGGCGAGGCGAAGCACAAGCCCGGCGAAATCGCGTTTGCGCGGTACATCTGCGAGCTTGCGGACGCGCGCAGAACCCCCGCAGAGCTGGTGGACGGGGCGAAATCGGTGCTGGAACGGCCGGAAATCCCGGCTGAAAAGCGGACAAAAAAGGGCGGCCTGCGCACCCTTGACCTCAAGCCGCTGATTTGCGCGTCCAGCGTCTACGCAAAAGGGGAAAACTGCTATCTTGACCTGACCCTGAGCGCGTCGAGCGAAAACGCGCTCAACCCGATGCTGCTGCTGGGGCAGGTCTTTGCGCAGCTGGGCGGGGAGACGGATCACCTGCTGGTCAAGCGCACCCAGATTCTCACCCGGGAGATGGAGAATTTTGAATGAGCCGGGCGGGCTCGAGAGGACGGGCGGGCAAGGGCTGCCCGCCCGCAATCGGGCGCGGCCGGTTTTGACTGCGGCGGCGAGGTCGGGGGATAAGCCTGCACCCCCGGCCTCGCCCCTTTTCCCCTGCCTTTATCGCTTTTTGGGAATGCTTGGGCTCAATTGACAAAGAATACAGGACAAGGCACGGTACCGTACCCCCACAAAAATTGGCGGCGCCGCAGATATGCCGGCAGCGCGCTTGCAACCGAGCAGCCGGAGCCGCGCGGGGGACTTTTTCGCGGAAAAGGGGAGCGGCGGCGCGGACTTTGTACTGGCAAGCAGAGTCGGAAAAACAATCGCAGAACAAAGGGTACGTCTCTTGAACTGCAAAAAGTTGGCGGAGCCGCGGAGCCGCCGCAGCCTTTGGCGACAAAATGTTGCGATTGCCCAAAGCCGCGCGCGGTGCTAAAATAAAATGAACTGACTTTTTCAAAAGCGGCGCAGCCGTCCGCCGGCGCGCGCCGCGCGAACCGGTGCAACCGGGCAGAAGAGGGATTTTTGGGTGAAAAAGCTGGCTGTCTATTTAAAGGGATACAAAAAGGAATGCGTGCTCGGGCCGCTGTTCAAGATGCTCGAGGCGTCGTTTGAGCTGTTTGTGCCGCTGGTTGTCGCGTCGATCATCGACGTCGGCATCGCGAACCGGGACAGCGGCTATATTCTGCGGATGTGCGGGCTGCTGGTGCTGCTGGGCGCGGTGGGGCTGGCAAGCTCGGTGACGGCGCAGTTTTTCGCGGCCAAGGCGGCGGTCGGCTTTGCCGCGCGGCTCAAAAGCGCGCTGTTTGCCCATGTGCAGAGCCTCTCCTACACCGAACTGGATGTGCTGGGCGCCTCTACCCTCATCACGCGGATGACGAGCGACGTCAACCAGGTGCAGTCGGGGGTCAATCTGCTGCTGCGGCTGTTTTTGCGCTCGCCGTTCGTGGTGTTCGGCGCGATGGTGATGGCGTTCACCATCGACACGCGCGCGGCGCTGATTTTCGTCGCGGCGATTGCGGCGCTGTCGTTCGTGGTGTTCGGCATCATGCTTGTCAGCATCCCGCTGTATAAAAAGGTGCAGGCAAAGCTGGACGGGGTGCTCGGCGCGACCCGCGCGAACCTCGCCGGCGCGCGGGTGCTGCGTGCGTTTGCCCGCGAGCAGCAGGAAATAGACGCGTTCGTGCAGCGCAACGACGACCTTGCGCACACCCAGCGGTTTGTGGGCAGGATCTCAGCGCTGATGAACCCGCTGACCTATATCCTCATCAACGCGGCGATCCTTTGGCTCATCTGGACGGGTGCGGTGCAGGTTGAGGCGGGCGTGCTGACCCAGGGCGCGGTGGTCGCGCTGTACAATTACATGTCCCAAATCCTCGTCGAGCTGATTAAGCTCGCGAACCTGATTATCACCATCACCAAATCCGCCGCCTGCGCCAACCGCATCGCGGCCGTGTTTGAGATGCGCTCCAGCGCCCAAAACGGCGGCGGCGCGCTGCAGCCGGAGCCCGGCGCGGTGCGGTTTGACCGGGTCTGCCTGCGCTATGCCGGCGCGGCGGCGGATTCGCTGAGCGACATCACCTTTGAGGCAAGGCCGGGCGAGACAATCGGCATCATCGGCGGGACGGGCGCGGGCAAAAGCTCGCTTGTCAACCTGATTCCCCGGTTTTACGACGCGGCGTCCGGCACGGTGTATGTGGGCGGCGCCGACGTGCGAACCCTCGAGACCGGCGCGCTGCGGAAAAAAATCGGGGTTGTGCCGCAGCACGCCGTCCTGTTCAAGGGCACGATTCGGGAAAATATCCGCTGGGGCAAGCCGGATGCGACCGACGAGGAGGTGCTGGCGGCATTGGAGACCGCGCAGGCAATGGACGTTGTCCGCGCAAAGCCGCAGGGGCTGGACGCGCCGGTTGAGCAGGGCGGCCGCAACCTTTCGGGCGGGCAGCGCCAGCGCCTGACCATTGCGCGCGCGCTGGTGCGCCGGCCGGAAATCCTCATCCTGGACGACAGCGCCTCCGCGCTGGACTACGCCACCGACGCGCGGCTGCGCGCCGCCATCCGCAAAACGGACGCAACCGTGTTCATCGTCTCCCAGCGCGCAAGCTCGATTATGTATGCCGACCGGATTATCGTGCTGGACGACGGCTGCGCGGCCGGCATCGGCACGCACGACGAGCTGCTGCAAAGCTGCGCGGTGTATCGGGAGATTTACGGCTCCCAGTTTCCGGAGGAGGTGCGCGCGCAATGAAAAAAACGCCTGTGCAAAAGGGGACGGTCGGCCGGGTGCTGCGGTATGTCCGGCGGTACTGGGCGTCGCTGATTTTCTCCGTTCTGCTGGCGGTGGCCTCGGTGGCGGCCACCCTGTACGTCCCCATCCAGATCGGCGCGGCGATCGACTGCATCCTCGCGCCGGGGCAGGTCGAATTCGAAAAAATCACCTGCATTCTGCTGGCAGCCGGCGTGCTTGTCGGGGTGACGGCCGTCTGCCAGTGGGTGATGAACACCCTCAACAACCGGATTACCTACAACGTCGTGCGGGACATCCGGGACGAGGCGTTCCGCAAAATCGAGGCGCTGCCGCTGCGCTATCTCGACGCGCACCCGCACGGGGAAATCGTCAGCCGGGTGATTGCGGACGTGGATCAGTTCGCGGACGGCCTGCTGATGGGGTTCGCGCAGTTTTTCACCGGTGTCGCAACGATTTTCGGCACGCTGGGCTTCATGCTGTCTATCAACCCCTCCATCACCCTGGTGGTTGTGCTGGTGACCCCGCTGTCTTTCTTGGTGGCGAATTTTATCGCGAAAAAAACCTACAGCATGTTCAGGCTGCAATCCGAGACGCGGGGCGAGCAGACCGCGCTGATTGACGAGATGATCGGCGGGCAGAAAATCGTGCAGGCGTTCGGCCGCGAGGAGCAGACTCAGGCGCAGTTTGACGAGATCAACGGCCGGTTGGAGCAATGCTCGCTGCGCGCGATTTTCTATTCCTCGCTGGTGAACCCAAGCACCCGGTTCGTCAACGCGCTTGCCTACGCCGGCGTGGGGGCGGCGGGCGCGTTCGCGGCCGCGGCGGGCAGCATCACGGTCGGGGGGCTGTCCTGCTTTTTGAGCTATGCCAACCAGTATACAAAGCCGTTCAACGAGATTTCGGGGGTGGTGACCGAGCTGCAAAACGCGCTTGCCTGCGCGGCGCGGATCTTTGAGCTGATCGACGAGCCGTCCCAGACGCCCGACCCGGCCGGCGCAAAGGTTCTTGCAAACCCGGCCGGCGCGGTGGAGCTGCGTAAGGTGTGCTTTTCCTATACGCCGGACAGAAAGCTGATTGAGAACCTGAGCCTGGCGGTTCGGCCGGGGATGCGGGTGGCGATTGTCGGCCCGACCGGCTGCGGCAAGACGACAATCATCAACCTGCTGATGCGGTTTTACGACGTGGACGCCGGCGCAATCCTGGTGGACGGCGCCGACGTGCGGGGCATCACGCGGCAAAGCCTGCGCACCAATTACGGCATGGTGCTGCAGGATACCTGGCTGCGGCCGGGAACCGTCCGGGAAAACCTGACCCTCGGCCGCCCGGACGCGACCGACGGGGAGGTCGTCGCCGCCGCAAAGGCCGCGCACGCGCACAGCTTCATCAAGCGGCTGCCCGACGGGTATGACACGGTGATTGCGGAGGACGGCGGGATGCTCTCGCAGGGGCAAAAGCAGCTGCTGTGCATCGCGCGGGTCATGCTCTGCCTGCCGCCGATGCTGATTCTGGACGAGGCGACCAGCTCAATCGACACCCGAACCGAGCAGAAGATACAGGACGCGTTCGCGCACATGATGCAGGGCAGAACCAGCTTCATCGTCGCCCACCGGCTGTCCACCATCCGGGCAGCCGACCTAATCCTCGTCATGCGGGACGGCAGCATCGTCGAGCAGGGCAGGCACGAGGAGCTGCTTGCGCGCGGGGGCTTTTACGCTGAGCTGTACAACAGCCAGTTCAGCCACTGAGCCGGGGCGGATAAACAGAGAAAACCGGCTTGCCAAAGGACGCGGTAAGCTGGGATGCGGATTAGAAAGGATTGGAACCATGACGCAGCGTTACAGACGGGTGGTGTTCAAGGTGGGCACCACGACCCTGACCCATCGGACGGGCAAAACAAACATCAAGCACATGGGGGAGCTGGTGCGGGTGCTCAGCGACCTGATGAACGCCGGGGTGGAGGTCGTGCTGGTGACCTCGGGCGCCATCGGCGTGGGGGTCGGCAAGCTGGGGCTGCCCGGCCGGCCGACCGACACGGCGGGCAAGCAGGCGGCGGCGACGGTTGGCCAGTGCGAGCTGATGTTTATGTACGACAAGATGTTCTCCGAATACGGGCACATCGTCGGCCAGCTGCTGATTACCAAGGAGGATGTCGAGGACGACCGGCGACGGGAGAACCTCATCAACGCGTTCAACAAGCTGTTTGAGTACGGCGCGCTGCCCATCGTCAACGAAAACGACAGCGTGGCGGTGGACGAGATTGTCTATGGCGATAACGACAGCCTTTCGGCCATCGTCGCAAAGCTCATCGGCGCGGATGCGCTGGTAATTCTCACCGATACGGACGGCCTGTATGACCGCAGCCCGGACGAGCCGGGCGCGGTGCTGCTGCGGGAAATCGAGCGGATCGACGAGAACATCGAGCGGATGGCCGGGGGCGCGGGCTCCGCGCTCGGCACCGGCGGGATGGAGACCAAGGTGCACGCGGCAAGCCTGGCGACCTGCGCGGGCATCGACACCTTTGTCATCGGCGGCAAGCCGATTGAGAATATTTACGAGCTGATGGAGGGCCGGCACACCGGCACGTGGTTTAAGGCGGTGAAGGGATGAAAACAGTCAGGGAGATTGGGCAGGCGGCGCAGGCGGCCAGGCGGGTGCTTGCGGTGACGGACGGCGAAACGAGGGACGGCGCGCTGCGGGCGATAGCGCAGGGGCTGCGCGCCGACAGTGCCGGGATTCTGCAATCGAACGCGGCGGATCTTGCGACCGGGCGCGCGGCGGGTCTGAGCGACGCGCTGCTTGACCGGCTGGCGCTGGACGAAAAGCGGATTGCGGGAATCTGCGCGGGGATAGAGGCGGTGTGCGCGCTGCCCGACCCGGTCGGCGTGCGGCTCGACGCGCAGGTTCGGCCGAACGGCCTGCGGATTGAAAAGGTGACGACGCCGATTGGGGTGATCGCCGTGATTTTTGAGGCGAGGCCGAATGTCAGCGCGGATTCGGCGGCGCTCTGCCTGAAAAGCGGCAACGCGGCGATTCTGCGCGGCGGCAAGGAGGCAATCCGCTCCAACATGGCGATTGTCTCGTCCATGCGCCGCTCGCTCGGGCAGGCGGGGCTCCCGGCGGACTGCGTGCAGCTTGTGGAGGACACCGGCCGCGAAAGCGCCGGCGAGCTGATGCGGCTGAACGGCCTGGTTGACCTGCTGATTCCGCGCGGCGGCCGCGGCCTCATCCGCGCGGTTGTGGAGCAGGCGAGCGTGCCGGTGATCGAGACGGGCGCGGGCACCTGCCACATTTATGTCGACCGGGCGGCCGACCTCGACATGGCGGCTGCGATTGTGGACAACGCCAAAACCAGCCGCCCGTCGGTCTGCAACGCGTGCGAGTGCGTGCTGGTTCACGCGCAGGCGGCGGACGCGTTTTTGCCCCGCATGGCGCAGCGCCTTGCCGCCCACCATGTGGAGATTCGCGGGGACGAGCGGGTCTGCGCCGTCCTGCCCGGAGCCGTGCCCGCCGCGCCGGACGACTGGGGGCGGGAATACAACGACTATATCCTCGCCTGCCGGGTTGTCGGCAGCCTTGAGGAGGCGATGGCGCACATCGACCGCTACGGCACCGGGCACAGCGAGGCGATTGTGACGGCGGACGAGGAAGCCGCGCGGCGGTTCACGGCGGGCGTCGACGCGGCGGCGGTGTATGTCAACGCGTCCACCCGCTTCACGGACGGCGGCGAGTTCGGGCTGGGGGCGGAAATCGGCATCTCGACCCAGAAGCTGCACGCGCGCGGGCCGCTCGGCCTGCGGGAGCTGACATCCTATAAATACATCGTCCACGGGACAGGGCAGATTCGATAAGGAGGAAAAACAAAATGGCGACACCGACAGAGCTTCGCAACCGGAAACTGGGGGAGAGCGTGGTCAGAGCGCTGGAAAGCCGGCAGTTTGAGGCGCGTTTTTGCGAGACAAAGGCGCAGGCGGTCGAGGCCGCGCTGGGCTGGCTCGACCGGGAAATGCAAATTTCCTACGGCGGCTCGGCCAGCATGGAGGAGGTGGGGCTGCTGTCCTATCTGCGCGAAAACGGCTACAACCTGCTGGAGCGGTCGGCGGGCAAAACCCCCGAGGAGCAGACCGAGATTATGCGCCGGGCGCTGCTGTGCGACACCTTTTTGATGAGCGCGAACGCAATCAGCGAGGATGGGCAGCTGGTCAATGTGGACGGCCGGGCAAACCGGGTGGCCGCGCTCTGCTTCGGCCCCAGGCAGGTGCTCGTGATTGCGGGGATAAACAAAATTGTGCGCTCGGCCGACGATGCGCTCGTGCGCGCCCGCACGGTTGCCGCGCCGCTCAATGCCCAGCGGTTTGAGGGACAGACCCCCTGCGTCAAAACCGGCATGTGTGGGGACTGCAAATCGCCCGACTGCATCTGCGCGCAGATTGTGACGACCCGGTTCTGCAAGCCGGCAAAGCGCATCAAGGTGATTCTGGTCGGCGAGCCGCTCGGCTACTGACCCACAGCCGCTGCCTTCCACATCGCGCCGGGGCTGCCGCGATATACAAACGGCCTCAAATTGCATGGTTCTGGCTGCAAAAAAGGCGCGGGATGCTGCCGGCGGAATGGGTAAAACGCCACTTTTGCCCGGTGCGGCGCCTGCGCGGAAAATCTGCCGCAAAGGCCTGAGAACCGGGACAACGCAGGGGAAGAATGCCGGGCATCCGCCCAGGGGCGCGGGGATTGACAGACCGGTTTTTACGGATGGGAAGGCAAAAAAGCGGCGGCACAAAGCGAACGGTCGCCGGCTTAAACAGCATGCAGGAAAGGAGGAAAACAGAATGTACGCATTTACCAACGATTACAGCGAGGGCGCGCATGAGCGGATCATGGAGGCGCTCGCACGGACAAACCGGGAGCAGAGCTGCGGATATGGCGAGGACGCTTACTGCGAGCAGGCAAGGGCGCTTATCCGCAAAACGCTCGGCACACAGGATGTCGGGGTGCACTTTCTTGTGGGTGGCACCCAGACAAATTTGACGGTGATCGCGTCTCTGCTGCGACCGCACCAGGGGGTCGTCGCGGCCGAGACAGGGCATGTCAACGTGCACGAGTCCGGCGCGATTGAGGCGACGGGGCACAAGGTGCTGGCGCTGCCCGGCACGGACGGCAAGCTCACGGCCGCGCAGGTCGACGCGTTTATCGCCGCGCACTTTGCGGACGCGACCGCCGAGCATATGGTGCAGCCGGGCATGGTTTACATCTCAAACCCGACCGAGATCGGCACCATCTATTCCAAACGCGAGCTTGCGGCGCTCAAATCGGTGTGCGAAAAGCACAGGGTGCCGCTGTTCCTGGACGGCGCGCGGCTCGGCTGCGCGCTCGCGAGCGCGCAGAACGATGTCGCGTGGCAGGACTTGCCCCGGCTGACCGACGTGTTTTACATCGGCGGCACCAAGATGGGCGCGCTGTTCGGCGAGGCGGTGGTGTTCGGCAACCGCGCGCTGGAGCGGGATTTTCGCTACATCATCAAGCAGCGCGGCGGAATGCTGGCAAAAGGACGGCTGCTTGGCATCCAGTTTGCGGAGCTGTTCCGGGACAATCTCTACCTGGAGCTGGCGGCGCAAGCGAACCGCTGCGCGGAAAAGCTGCAGGCGGGCATCGCCGCGCTCGGCTTCCCCTTCCTTTCTCCTTCCTGCACCAACCAGATTTTCCCGATTCTGCCAAAGCCGGTCATCGCCGCGCTCGGCCGCTCGTTTGGCTTTGAATTCTGGCAGGCGGTCGACGAGACCCACGACGCAATCCGGCTGGTGACCTCCTGGGCGACGGACGAGCGCCAGACCGACCGGCTGCTCGACTGCCTGCGCGAGCTGTGCAGCACGCCCGGCGGGGCAAAGCCGTAGGCCGGAGGGGGAGGAAACACCCCCGTTTCGCGCATTGTATGGGATATAAAGGAGACAGCAAAAGCCGGGGGCAGCCCCGGCTTTTTCCTTCATCGGGAAAATTCTGCGCCGCGTTTTGTGCTGTATGCCGAAAAATCAACCTGCGTTCCTATGGATTGCCCAACGCGGAATGCAAACGAAGGCCGGACGTTAAAAGCCCGCAGCCGTCGGTGGCTGCGGGCTTTTTTGAAAAGGAAACCTGCATTGGCGCAAAATGCGCCCGGCTCGAAAAACGCGCTGAAAGGTGCGGAAAGAACGGAACTGCCGCGTATCCGCGGGTTGTCTTGTATGTGTAACTCACGTTCATAGAAAAAAAAAGAGGCCGTTTGCCAAAGCGCCTTTCTCCGGGGAGAAAGGCGCTTTGATTGCCTATTGCGAGAGGCTGCGGAAGCTGCACCGGCGCCGCCGGAGCACCGCCCGGCTCAAATCCCTGATTGCGCCGTCACAGCTTGCCATTGTTCCAACAAGCCCCGAATGGCAGCCTTACGTTTCTATCTTATCACTGTCCAAAGCTTTCCATCCAAAGCGGGCAATGGAAATGATAATTGAAATCATGGTGATGATTTCGTTCAGTGCGCCGCCCCACGATTTCACCAGCACATCGTACAACAACATACACGGCGCATTGACAAAAAGATTCGCCACTCGAATTTTTTTGGCGTTATTCGTCCAGTACGCAATCGTTCCGGCCACCGTCCCGGCCACAGGCAGGATACTGATCCATCCGTTCCAGGTGAACAGGGCGGCGATAAGCGACAGAGCTGAAAAAACGACGACCCACCCCTTCCAGCGGATTGCTTTGCAGTCGGTGTATTTTGTCAACATCGTATTGCGCGCTATGTTGACAAGCAGACTAAAGCAGCCGCTTAGGGCTCCCAACAGGGCAAACTGCAAGCTGAAGGTCAGGCAGCCCAATGTCTGCATGATAAAGAGGGATTTGTTCTTTTTCATTTGAAAGGAAAAGAAAAAGAACAGCACGCCCAGGAAGCCTATCGCCTGAATCAAAATGTCGCGCCAAGTCTCCATGGTGATTCCTTTATGTCCTGCTGCCGCAATTTCGAATTTGACAAAGTAAAGGATACCACCGAACCGAGCGGGATTCAACCCTCCTGCATGGGTGCTTGTCGGGGAATCCCGCAAAGAACTGCTTCCTTGTGTTCAAAACCCACTCCGTCTGTTTGCACGTCAAAAATCCCTCCGCCCTTTTCCCTCCCGTCAAACTTCCGCCGAGCAATGGGCGGGTTTGCTTTCTGATTCCGCACCGCGCGGGTCGGTTTGCAGGCGCGGCTGTCCGCTGCCGCGTCTATTCCGCGAAAGGACGAATGTCATCTTTCGCGGGCATCTAAGGGGGTGACAGGCGGTTTGCAGAGCAAATGCGGCGCAAACCGCCATCAAGAGGGGGATAATCCCCCTATGAAAAATCCCATCCGCTTGCATGACAAGCGGATGGGATTTTGGTGCGCCCGACTGGATTCGAACCAGCGGCCTTCCGGGTCGGAGCCGAACGCTCTATCCAACTGAGCTACGGACGCATACGAATGCCGGTTCCGGCCAACGGAACCGGGAATGCCCGAGCGAACTCCGTCGCAGTCCGGTTACCCGGCCGGCCTGTGGAATCCGCTCGATGGGTATTATACCATGGAAAAACAGATTTGTCGATAGCAAAATTGCGGCTTTCTGCCGGCCGGAACAGGGCGGGAAACGGATTTGGCCGAAAAAACGCCGCAGAATGTCGAAAAGAGCGGACGAAAATTTGCGAAATCCAAATCGTGATTTTGCAAAAAATCCGGCGCAGATAAATGCAAGGCCGCGCCGAACGGTTCCGGCGTGCCGCGTCCGATGCAGCGCAGATGCTTCGGCGCCCGAAAGCACACGCAGGCCGCTGCCCGGCGCTCCCCGCGCCCCAGATCGGACGGGGGCGCCCTTGCATTTCAAACCGCCATCCCATACAATAAATATAAGGGAAAGTGAGTGGTCTTGGGATGGAACAGGCATTAAAACAGGCGTATATTTCGGTCAGCCGCCCCGGCGGGGCTTCCTACGGAGGCAACCAGGGCTGGCTGGACGCGGCGCAGGGACACGACAGGGTGATTGCGGGCTATGGCTGCGGAATCATTGCGGCCGCCGATCTCTTTTTATACCTAGCCAAAACCCGCGCCTGGGCGGCCACGCCGATGACAGAGCCGGTACTTGTGCAGACACCGGCCAGCTTTGCGGCATACAGCGCCTATATCCACGCGCTCGAGCGGGCTTATGTGCGGGTCTATAACCATATCGGGATGACCGGTTATTCCCTTGCAAACGCGGTCAACCACTATTTTGCAATCCATCACCTCTGCTTCTGTGCGCGGTGGGAGCATCGGGTCTTTTCCGGCGCGCAGGCGCAGCGCGGGCGAATAGCGGAGATGCTGGCGGCGGATATCCCGGTGATTCTGTCCATCCCGGGCGCGTTCTACGCAAAGCAGGCGCTGCGGCTATACCGCAGCGCGCGCACCGAGCTGCCGGTTCAGCGGGATTGCGCGCACCCCTATACCGCGTTTGGCGGACATTATGTCACGGTGACCGGCATCACGGCCAACGGCTTTGGCGAGCCTGTGTACGCAATTTCCTCGTGGGGACGCCGGTATTTCCTGGACGCCGCGGAGTATGACCGCGCCGCGCGCCGGTTTCAGGGACGGTTTGCCTGCGGCCTGCTCGCCGTCCGGGAGAGTGCGCGCCCGCCCCAGGCGCTGAACGTCTCGGTCAGGCTGCGCTGACCAGCCCGCGAACCGCGCGCCGGCCGCATCACCGGAACGGCATGGCGTCCCGGCAGCCCGCCGCCGGATGCAAGGGGCAGCCGGAATCTGTGGATGAATTTTAAAATAGGAACAAATTACCTGTTACCTGCGGTCTAAAGCCCTTTCTTTGCGAGCTTCTCGTGGCAGTAAGAGTGGATAAAAGCCGAAAAATGCAGGTAATTTGACTATTATTTATGTACCATTCCTACACCTATATTCCTACAAAATAGAGTAGCCTCTTCGTTGTGGTCGTGCCTGTCAGTGCTTCCGCTTCGAGGAGACGTTTTCTTTTTGGTTACAGGCTACTTTATTATTTCTTCTTTCAACCACTCAGATTCCCGCTGCGTGTATTCCTTTTCAGTGATGTCAAAGACCTTGCGGCCGACCATATACTGGATTGCATACTCGCCAAGTCTGTAATTTTTGCCAGGAAAACCGCCGGACGTCGCGGAACCGCTGCGCGCAGGCGCGCCCCATCACAGCGGAAGCCGCCGCAACAGAATCGCCGGCGCCGCATATTGCGGCGCCGGCGGCTCAGGCTCGGTTCCAATACAGCTTGTAATCCCAATTCAATAAACGGGGAACGCGTCGCAGAGCGCGCGAACCTCCCGGCGGATGCGATCCCGGTTTGCGTCGAAATCTCTGACCGCGAGGATGATGAACTCCGCGATTTTCTCCATCTCCGGCTCCTTGAAGCCGCGCGCCGTCGCCGCCGGGGTGCCGATGCGCACGCCGCTGGTCACCGAGGCCTTTTCCGGGTCGTTGGGGATGGCGTTTTTGTTTGCGGTGATGTTGACCTCGTCCAGCTTTTTCTCCAGCTCCGCGCCGGTGATGCCGGTGCCGCGCAGGTCAAGCAGCATCAGGTGGTTGTCGGTGCCGCCCGAGACGAGGTTCAGCCCGCCGCGCAGCAGCGCCTCGCTGAGCACCTTCGCATTTTTGACAATCTGCCGCTGATAGGCGCGGAACCCGTCGGTCATGCACTCCTTGAAGCAGACCGCCTTTGCCGCGATGACGTGCATCAGCGGGCCGCCCTGAATGCCGGGGAAAATCGCCTTGTCTACCGCGGCCGCCAGCTCCTTGCGGCACAGGATCATGCCGCCGCGCGGCCCGCGCAGGGTTTTGTGGGTGGTGGTGGTGACGATGTCGGCATAGGGCACGGGCGAGGGGTGCTCCCCCGCGGCGACCAGCCCGGCGATGTGCGCCATGTCCACCATCAGCAGGGTGTCGTTTGCCTTTGCGATTTTGCCCAGCCGCTCAAAGTCGATGATGCGGGGATAGGCGCTTGCGCCCGCCACAATCAGCCGCGGCCGAACCTCTTTGACCAGCCGCTCCACCTCGTCATAGTCGATTCGCCCGGTTTCGGGGTCGACGCCGTAGCTCACCGCGTTGTAGACCTTGCCCGACTGGCTGACCGGCGCGCCGTGGGTCAGGTGGCCGCCGTGCGCCAGCTTCATGCCGAGAATGGTGTCCCCCGGCTTGAGCACGGCGGCGTACGCGCCGAGGTTTGCCTGCGAGCCGGAATGGGGCTGCACATTGGCGTGCTCCGCGCCGAAAAGAGCCTTTGCCCGCTCGATGGCCAGCGTCTCGACCTCGTCGACAAACATGCAGCCGCCGTAATACCGGTGGCCGGGATAGCCCTCCGCGTATTTGTTGGTCAGCACGCTGCCCGCGGCGGCCAGAACCGCCTGGGTGACGACGTTTTCGGACGCGATCAGCTCGATGTTGTGGTGCTGGCGCTCGTATTCGCGCGTCATCGACGCCGCGACTTCGGGGTCCTCCGCCGCAACAATCTCAATGGCCTCTTTCGCAAAATTCACCATACTTGTTCTTATTCCTTCCCGCTGTGTTGATTGCGTATCCTGCTGAACCAAGCGGCGCGCCGCCTGTCCGCGTGCAATATACAATGTCTATTGTAGCAAAACAATCGCCCGAACGCCAGACGCAAAAGCCCAAAATTTGCGCGCATTTTCGGGCAATTTATGTTGGTTGTGTATGAAACCGACTGCGTCGGCCGCCGGATTATTCGCGTGCGTACAGCAGCTCGGTCATCCCGCCCAGGGTGCGCGCGCCCAGCGGCCGCAGCCGGATGGCGAGCGGCAGCCCGTCGAACAGCCGGACGCCGTCGCCCAGCAAAACCGGCACAACGGTGATGCAGTAGCGGTCGATCAGTTCCGCGCCGACCAGCTGGCGGGCGAGATTCGCGCCGCCGCACACCCAGATATCCTTTCCGCGCGCCGCCCGCAGCCGGCGAACCAGCACGGCCGGCGGGCTGTCCGTAAAGCGGATTTCATCGGTGGACGGCATTGCGCGGTGGGTGAACACATAGCTTGTCAGCCCGCCGTACACCCATTCGCCGGGGGACAGCTCGGTCACAATCTGGTGATAGGTGTTCCAGCCCAGCAGCACGGTGTCGATGCCCCGGATGAATTCGGCGTAGCTGTCCTCCCCGCTTTCGGACACCGCCGCCTGCTCGTCCAGCCAGCCGACGCCGCCCGCGCTGTCCGCGATGTAGCCGTCCAGGCTCATCGCAATGTAGAGCCAAACCTTTCTCATTTTAACCAGTCCTCCCCGGCTCGCCCGGCCTGCGGCTCTTGCTCTGCCCGCCCCTTCGGGTCAGCCGCTTTGGCCGCCCCGCGCCGGCATTGGGTCAAATTCCTGTTCGGGTACGCGCGCTTGTTCGACGGGGCGGGATTTTGAAGCGGTCGGCCGCCGCCGAACGCGGCGAATCCGCCCGGGCACCGCGCCACCTGTCAGTCCATCCCGCGCACCACAGGCGCGCCGGCCGCTCTTTGCCCGCACCGTCCTCTTTCCGCCGCAATCAGTCATTCCGCTTTGCGTCCGGCCGCCGGCTCCATGCCCGGCGCAGGCAGAGCTGCTTGTTATGCGCCCGCCTGCCCGGATGCTGCGCAGCCCGTCCGTTCTACCCGGTCGCTCGCCCGGCCTCAGCGCGCCCGTTTGTCCGGGTCGTATCCGAGCGCCCGCGCATACGCCGTGCTGGGGTCGACCGGCGCCGTCACGCGGGGCGCGTCCCCCTGCGCCTGCGCGCCCTCCGGCCGGACGGCATTGGCCTGCCGGCCGTACAGCGCAACCGGGTTGTCCTGCCGGCTCTGGGTGTGGACGGGCTGTCCCCCGGCGGGAAGCGCGGGCTGTGCCGCGCCGCGCAGGGCGCGCCGCCCTTCGATAAACGCCCGCTTGAGGGACTTGTCCTCCTCGTCCCAGCCGCACTGCGGGCAGTGCCGGAAATATTTGGTGCTGAACGGGAAAATGGGGATGTAATAGAGGGTGAACCACTGCCGCACCCGCCTGACCGTGTGATTGTCCGCGCAGCCGCAGACCGGGCAGGGGCTATTGTCCGCAATAAAGCCGCCCTCCCGCTGAAAGCCGCGTGTGCCGTATAGAATTAACATTGTTCCCTCTCCTTATGTATGCGATTTTTCCCAGTATATAAAATGCCGGCCAAAATGAAAAGCCCCGCGGCAAACAAGCCTTGCCGCCCGGCAGAACAATAAGGCCGGGCGCCCGGCGCCCGGCGGGTAAAGCGAACAAAGCCGCCGCCCGGTTCTGCCGGGCGGCGGCTGCGCTGTTTTATTTTGTGCCGAAGATGCGGTCGCCCGCGTCGCCGAGGCCGGGAACGATATAGGCGTTCTCGTTCAGGCGCTCGTCCAGCGCCGCGCAGTAGACCGGCACATCCGGATGATCCTTGCCCATGCGGTCGATGGCGGGCTGCGCCGCGACGATGCAGACCAGCCGCAGGTCGGTGCAGCCCCGCTCCTTCAGGAAGGAAATCGCGGCGGAGGCGCTGCCGCCAGTGGCGAACATCGGGTCAAGCACAATCACCGTGCTCTGCGCGACGTCGTCGGGCAGCTTGCAGTAATACTCGACCGGCTCATGGGTGTCGTGGTCGCGATAAAGGCCGATGTGGCCGACCCGGGCGTTGGGCAGCAGCCGCTGCACGCCGGGAACCATCCCCAGCCCCGCGCGCAGAATCGGCACAAGCGCAATCGGCTTGTCCGTCAGAACCTTTGTTTTGGTCTTTGCAACGGGGGTCTCAATCTCAATCTCTTTCAGTGGCAGATCCTTCGTCACCTCATAGACCATCAGCATCGCGATCTCGTCCACCAGCTCGCGGAAGTCCTTGGTCGAGGTCTCCTTATTCCGCAAAAGAGAAATTTTGTGCTGCATCAGCGGATGCTCAAAAATAAAAGCGTTCCCAACCTGCATAAGTGTCAGCCTCCCTGTATTCTGCGTTATCTGTTTGATTCTATCATAAACCGCCCGCAACCGCAACACATATTGTCCGGATTCGGCTTTTCGCCGCCGTGCGGGCGCCGCGTTGACAGGGACGCCCCGCAGGGATATAATATAATTATCATAATTATGATAGACTATTTTGATATTTATGGGAGACGAGAGAATGAGTAAGTACGCGCTGACCTGCACCTCCACGGCCGACCTTTCCAAAGCGCACTTTGCGCGCCGGGATATTCAATATGTCTGCTTCCATTATAATATGGACGGCGAAACCTATCCGGACGACCTGGGGCAGAGCATCCCGTTCGACCAGTTTTATCAAAGAATCAAGGACGGCGCGATGCCCACCACCTCGCAGGTCACGGTGGGGCAGTTTGTCGAGTTCTGGGAGCCGATCCTCAAGGAGGGGCGGGATATCCTGCACGTGTCTCTGTCCTCCGGCCTGTCGGGCGAGTATCAGTCCGCCACCATTGCGCGGGACGAGCTGCTGGAGCGCTATCCCGGCCGCCGCATCCTGACGGTCGATTCGCTCGGCGCGTCGTCGGGCTACGGGCTGCTGATGGAGACGCTCGCGGACATGCGGGACGACGGGCAGGATCTGGACGCGCTCTACACCTTCGCGCAGGAGAACAAGCTCAACATCCACCACTGGTTCTTCTCCACCGACCTCACCCACTACCGCCGCGGCGGGCGCATCTCCGGCTTTTCCGCGTTTTTCGGCGGGATGCTGGGCATCTGCCCGCTGATGAATATGGACGACCTCGGGCATCTGATTCCGCGGGAAAAGATCCGCGGCAAGCAGAACGTCATCCGCGCCATCGTCAAAAAGATGGAGGAGCACGCGCAGGGCGGCCGGGATTACACGGGCAAATGCTTCATCAGCAATTCCGCCTGCATCGAGGACGCCAAGGCCACCGCCGCGCTGGTGGAGCAGACCTTCCGCAAGATGAACGGCAAGGTGGTCATCAACAGCGTCGGGACGGTCATCGGCTCGCACACCGGCCCCGGCACGGTCGCGCTCTTCTTTTTCGGGGACAAGCGCACCCGCTGAGCCGGGCGGCGGCACACAGGCGGCAAGCAGATAAAAGGGGCGCAGCCGGATGGCTGCGCCCCTTTTTTGAGCCGCCCGTTGCCGCGTCCTCGACAGCCGCGGCCGCCCAAAAACAGCGCGGCGCCGGTTTGCGTAAATTCGCGCGCCCGGGAAGCGGGACGGCCGGGGTACAGTCAGGCGCTGCCCCGTCGGAAAAAACTTTGAGCGCGAAGCGGCGATTCGGGGTTGCGTCCCCGGCGACCCTCCGTCGCGCGGCGCGCGAGAAAACCCGCGGCGTGCTCGCGGCCAAAGCCCCGGGCGGTGAATCCTAACCCGGCGGCCGCGCGCAAAAGGGAGCCGGGCGCGGCGGAAATCCGCGCCGTTTTTGTGCGGCGCGGACAGTCCGGGTCATTCCTCAAAATTGAGCGCGAGCAGGCAGGCCGTCAGCTTGAGAAGCGGCAGCTCGGCGCTGTCCATCCCGGCGTCCGCCTTTTCCCGCAGCCGCAGCACCCCGCCGACCACCTCGCTCTGGGCGACAATCGGGCAAAGCAGCGCGACCGACAGGCCGCTGTCCCCAATCGGGCGGGCGGCGTCCAGCTGCTCGGCCTTTCTGGATTGCAGCGCGGCCTCCGCCCCGTCCCCGATATACGCGCCGATCAGCTCCCGCCGGGCGCTGCCCGACGCGGCGACGATCCGCTCCCGGTCGCAGATGGCGACCGTCGCCTTGATTGCGCGCCCGAGCGCGGCCGCGTACCCCTGCGCGACGGCGGACAGCTCCGCCATCGGGGAGTATTTCTTAAAGATGACGCTGCCCTCGTCATCGGTGAAAATCTCCAGCTGGGCGCCCGTGCCGATGCGCATGGTGCGCCGTATTTCCTTTGGGATGACCACTCGTCCCAAATCATCAATTCTTCTGACAATACCGGTTGCTTTCAAAAGACCGTCCCTCCAGAATACGCAATTCTATGACTCTATTATTTGGAAGAACCCGTCCGGATATACAAGCTTCCGCCCCGTTTTTTCTGCGCCCGGCGTCCCCCGCTTCGCGGCGGGGAGGGAGGGCAGCTTTCCCGGCGTCCCGGAACCGGCCTCGCTCCCGCGCGGGCGGAATGCCGGCGGCCGTCCGTCGGAACGCCCCGTTTTGGGGCGGCGGACGCGCCTTGCATCTGCGCGTGATCTATTGTAAACTGTATACGGACTTGAGGTGAAACGCTTATGAACAAAATCCTTGCGCTGCTGCTTGCGGCCGCGGCCGTCTTTCTGTTCTGGCAGGTGGTGCCGTATACCGATATCCCCAAAATCGCGGAGCAGATCGAGCATCCCTACGCCGCGACGGTCACCGAGCAGCAGGGGGTCAACCGCGACTGGCTGAGCCAGGAGAACCGGGAGCTTTACGACGTGATTAAATCGGGGCTGCTGCGCCGGGACGACGAGATCCTTGTGCGGCGGTTCGCCTATGGGGAGGAAGATGTCCGCGATGTGCTGTGGTGCATCATGAGCGACTCCCCCGAGCTGTTTTATGTGGACTGGTCGTGGGATGTGCGCAGCCAGGACAACGGCTTTGTCGTGCTGCCGCGCTATCTGGTGGAGCCGGACGAGCTGGCGGCGCGCCAGGGGGAGCTGAACGCCGCGGTCGACGCGATTGCCGCGCAGGCCGAGGTTGCCGGGGCGGCGACCGATTACGACAAGGCGCTGTTTGTGCACGACTATCTTGTGAAAAACTGCAAATACAACGAGCAGGGCGCGGCGCAGATCCACACGGCCTATGGCGCGCTGGTCGGCCGGGAGGCCGTGTGCGACGGTTACGCCCACGCGGCGCAGCTGCTGCTCAACCGGCTGGGGGTGGGCTGCGTCTATGTCGAGGGGTCGACCCTGCCGGCCTCCGCGTCGGACGAGGGACACGCCTGGAATATTGTGACCGTCGACGGCGCGCCCTATCACTTTGACGCGACCTGGGACGACCGGGACGCCGAGCATGTCGACGACAGCTATGACAACATCGTCTCCTACAACTACTTTCTCATCAGCGACGAAGATATGGCAATCGACCACCGGGTGGACAACCTCGTGCCGCTGCCCGCCTGCCCGGAGGGATACCGGTATTTTCGCAAAAACGGGCTGGAGGGCAACCTGTTTGAGGATATCTACGACAGTGTGCTGGACACGGTCGTCTCCAATGCCGGGCAGGAGATTTATTTTGTGGAATTCCGCATCGCAAACGAGGAGGACTATCTGCGCATCGCACAGGACGCAAATGCGGACGGCGGCATCGGGGAGCTGATTCTGGACGCGAACGAGCAGTTTGAAAACAAGGGGTATTCCCTGCGCTTCGACATGACCTATTCCATCTACCGCTCGGACGAGCGGCACAGCGCGCTGGTCGTCTTTTCGCTGGACTGACCCGACCGCTTCTCCCGCACATTGTCCCGCCGGGCAGCGAGCCCGGCGGGATTTTTTGCACAATAAAAAAGCGCCCGGCCGCGTCTGCGCGGGGCGCTCTTCCGCCGCCCGCCGCATCAAAAACAACCCGGCGGCTATGCGGGGGGAATGTCTTTAAATAAAACAACCCGGGCAGAAAGGAGCAGCGCCGGGCATCCGGCTCAAAACAGAACGCTTGCGCAGCCCGCCCGGTTCCAAAAGCGAGCCGCAGGGAACGCGGGGCTTGTTGGCTGCGGCGCGACGGCCGGGGGAACAAATCTCCCAAACACAGCCGGGACAAAGCCCGTCCCCGCCCCCTATGAGGCTTCTCTTAAAGGAGGCGGTTTTGGCGGCCTGCCGTTACCGGCGGCCGTCCTCCTCGTCCTCCTCCCCGGCGAGGACGATGTTGAAATCCTGTTCGCCGTGGTTCTCGCTTGCGTATTCGCTGGCGCCGAGCCCGGTTGCCCGGCCGGATTCAATCACCTGCGCGAGCGAGGCGCCGAAGCCGGGATAGTACCCGCTCATATACGAGCCGTTCGCCGCCTCTCCGCAGGCAAACAGACCCGGCACATTGCCGATTGCGCTCATCGCCTGCCCGGTTGTGGTTGTGCGCACACCGCCCATGGTGCCGTAGCTTTTGAGCGTATAGCGCACCGCGTAATAGGGGCCGTCCCCGATGGCGCGCAGGCTGTCCGCGCTTTTGCCGTACTGGTCGTCCCGCCCGGCAAGGCAGGCCTGATTGTAGTTGTAAACCGTGCTCTGCAGCCCGACGGCGTTAATCATCTGCCCGAGCGCCTCAATCGAATCGGCGGTAACGACGGTGTTCTGCTCCAGCCCGTTTGCAAAGCTGCTTTTGTACCCGGCCGCGTCGGTAATCAGCCAGGCGTAGCCGAACCCGGCCTTTTGGATGGCGGAGCCGAGCCAGAAGGCCGGGCGGGATTCGTCGGCGAACCGCTGCCCCGTCGGGGTCACCATCAGCCCGCCGCTGTTGTTGGAGCCGGCGTAAAAGTCGTAAAGCTCCGCCACCAGGCTGCCGTCAAACACCTGCGCGCCCGCCTGCTGCGCAAGCCGGATGCCCTCGCCCGTGTTGCCCGGCGCGCTGTAGGCATAGGCCGGCAGCGCGCCCGCCGGGTTGTATTCCCGAATCAGCAGGTCGCTGCGGTCATAGCCGCCGGTCGCCAGAACCGTCGCCCCGGCCTGCACGGTCAGCTCGGCGCCGTCCGGCCGGCGCGCCCGCACGCCGGTGATGCCGCCGGTGATGTCCCGGGTAAGCTCGTAGACCTCGCTGTTATAGACAAACTGCACCCCCTCGCGCTCGCAGGCGGCCAGCAGTGCCTGCACAATCGCCGCGCCGCTTCCGTTCCCCTTGGGGTCAACCGCCAGGTGCACCCGCCGGACGCTGCTGCCCATGCCGGTAAACAGGCTGTCGGAAAACTGGACGCCGAGGGATTCGAGAAACGCGAGATTGTCCGCCGAATGCTCGGCGAGGGTGACGATGCGGTTCTGCACGCTGGCGGTCTCGTCGCACAGGGCGTACAGATAGCTTGCAAGCGCGGCGCCGCTGTCCCGCACGCCGTTGTAGTTCTGCTGCTCGGTTCCGGCCGCCAGCAGCATCCCGCCGCTGCGCACGGTGGAGCCGCCCGCCATGCCGAGCTTTTCCACCACGATGACCTCGCTGCCGTTGCGCGCGGCGGTCAGCGCGGCGGTCAGCCCCGCGCCGCCCGCGCCGACCACCACCACGTCGCAGCTGTATTCAAGCGGGTCGTCAGCCTCCCGCTGCCCGGCCTCCAGCTGCCCGGGGTCGACGCCCGCGCCCTTCAGCGCGCGCTCGGCGCAGGCGAGCGCGGCCGCGCTGGTCTCGGTTGCGCCCGCGATGATGTCGACGTCCAGGCTCTGCTGCTCGTTGATGGTGTCCACCATGCGTTCGAGCGCGATGTTGCCCAGGCCGTAGTCCTCCTCGTTGCGGTCAACCGTCAGCAGAAAGCTGCCGTCCTCCTGCACCTCGGCGCTCAGCTCAATCATGCCCGAATAGCCGTGCGTCCAGGCGCGGCCGCCCGCCAGCATCCCAATCCCGCCCACAAGCTGCACAATCAGGACAAGCGCGACAGCCAGCAGGATGATTTTCAGTTTTTTTGATTTCTTCGTCATGTTGCGAGCTCTCCAAAAGGCGCAGGTCTTTTCTGCGGCGGGGTTTTATGGTATTATTATTCGTATTGGACGGCGCATTATTTCAAAAGTTTTGGCGGTGATTGCTCATGTCCACAAAACCAGCGAAGCGCGGGGCTGCCCCGCGCACTCCGAATGCCGTTTTATATTCGCTTGCCGTGTTTTTCTGCGGGCTGTATATGCGGCTGGTCTTCCGGCTGCGGGTCGACCGCAGCGACCCGGCGCTGCGCAGCCTGCGCGGCCCGGTGCTGATGCTCGGCAACCACGCCAGCAATCTGGACTTTATCACCATGGCGCTCGCGGCCTATCCGCGGCGGCTCAATTTTATGGTAACCACCTATTTCTTCCGGCACGCGCTGCTCGGCCGTCTGCTGCGGTTCATGGGCTGCATCCCCAAGCGGCAGTATGTGCCGGATTCGGGCGCAATCCGCGCCTGCCTTGCCGCGGCCAAGCGGGGGTGCAGCATCGGGATCTTTCCCGAAGGGCAGGTCACCTATACCGGCGCGGCCGGGGAGATAGACAAAAGCATCGCCAAGCTTGCCAAAAAGCTGGGCATGACCGTCGCGGTCTGCCTGACCCACGGCAATCACCTGTCCTGCCCCAAATGGGGGCGCGGCAAAACCTACCGCGGCGCGATGCGCGCCACCGCCTCGGTCGTGCTCACCCCCGAGCAGCTCGCCGCGCTTTCGGTCGATGAGATTTATGCAAAGCTGTGCGCCGCGCTCGATTACAACGAATACGAATGGGCGCGCCAGAACGCGGTCAAATACCGGCCGGATCGAATCACAGACGGCTTACAAAGTATACTATATCGGTGCCCGGCCTGCAAGACGGATTTCTCGATTTCATCAAAAAGCAACCGATTGTTTTGTGAAAAATGCGGGTACACTGTCGAAATCGACAATAGCGGCCTGCTGCACGCGCCGCGCGGGGAGACTGTCTTTGACAATCCGGTTGCCTGGTACCGCTGGGAATATCAGGCCGCCGAGCGGGAAGCGGACGCGGGCGGCTTCCCGTTCACAAGCCCCTGCCGGCTGTACAAAACAATCGACGGGCGGTTCGGCTATACCCTGTGCGGCGCGGGCAAAATGACCGCGGACTGGCGCGGGCTGCACTTTGAAGGGGAAAAGGAGGGCGCGCCGTTCGCGTTCTCCGCCCTGGTGGAGCATCAGAGCGCCCTGACCCACAACATGGGGATCTGCGGGGTGGATGTGCTTGTCGGAGAGCACGAGAATTACGGCCTGTCGCCGGACGACCCGCGCAAGATGATTAAATACGTTGCGTTTTATCAGATCGCCCACCGCCGCTGCGAGGCGGCGCAGCGGCGGGGATAAGCTTTTCCGGCGGAAGTCCCCGGGGAATCCGGATGCGGTTTTGCAGCAGGCGCAGAATTCCCCCCGGATCCCACCCATCCCCCGCGTGACTGCCGCCTTTTCCGGGCTGCTTTTGCGCATCCGCCGGCGCAAAATTTTTCGGTTGACTTTTTGAATTTTTGTCTGCTATTATTTTAACAGCAACGTGTCGCGTCACCGCGTAATTCCGGTTGACTGCGGCGCGCTGCTTTTTTTATTGTGCCGCGGCCTGGCAGCCAGCCGCCCGTCCCTGCGGGCGGCGCTGCGCCGCGGCAGTCCTTGCGTCAGCGTGCGGCCAAGACGGCATAAGTCCAGCTATTGGGGGACGGGAACACAGAGGAACCGATGCTGCTTGGCGCCGCGCGCACCGCTTTGGCCGGGCATCCCGCCGGGGCTGTTATGCGGGCAGACGTCCTCTGTTTTCTCCTCCCGCCGCCGGCCGTGCGGATTCTTTATATGGAGGAGAAATTTTATGGAAAAAACCAACCGATTTCTGGAAACCGAGCCGCTGGGCAGGCTGATGACAAAATACGCGCTGCCCTGCGTCATCTCTCTTCTGGTTGCGGCGCTATACAACATCGTCGACCAGATTTTCATCGCCAACGCGGACTATCTTGGCTCTTACGGAAACGCGGCGAACACGGCCGTCTTCCCGCTGACCGTGGCGGCGCTGGCCGTGGCGGTGATGATCGGGGACGGATGCTGCGCGTTTGTCAGCATCAGCCTGGGGCGCGGGGACAGGGACGCGGCGCACAAAAGCGTCGGCAGCGCCGTGCTGCTCAGCGTGCTCTGCGGCCTTGTGCTGACGGCGGTCTACCTCGCCTTTCGGGATCCGATCCTCACCCTGTTCGGCGCCCGGGTCAACCCAGAAACCTTTGCGCACGCGCAGGATTACCTTTTCTGGATCACGCTGGGGCTCCCGTTTTATCTGTTCGGGCAGGCGCTCAACCCGATCATCCGCTCGGACGGTAGCCCCGGGTTCGCGATGCTCTCCACCCTGGCCGGCGCGGGTGTCAACCTGCTGCTGGATCCGCTGTTTATTTTCGGGTTCCGCTGGGGCATGATGGGCGCCGCGCTGGCGACCGTGCTGGGGCAGGTGGTCACGGCGGTGCTGGCGGTCTGGCACCTGTTCCACATGAAGGCGGTGCGGCTTGCGGCCGGCAGCTTCCGGCTGCACGGAAGGCTTGCCGCAAGGTATCTGCCGCTCGGCATATGCAGCTTTTTGTCCCAGATTTCTCTGGTGATGGCGATGGCGGCGATTCAGAACATGACCCTGCGGTACGGCGCGCTTGACCCCGTGTTCGGGCAGCCGCAATTCGCCCAGATCCCGATGGCGGTGCTGGGCATTGTCATGAAGTTCTTCCAGATTGTGATTTCGATTGCCGTGGGGCTGGCCGCGGGCTGCATCCCCGTGGTTGGCTACAACATCGGCGCGGGGCGCAAGGACCGCGCGCGGGGGCTGTTTGTGCGGCTTCTGGCCGCGGAGGCGGCGGTCGGCGCCGCCGCGCTGCTGGTGGCGGAGCTGCTCCCCCACCGGCTGATTGCGGTTTTCGGCGCGGCCAACGAAAGCGCGTATTACACGGCCTACGCCGTAAAATGCTTCCGCGTTTATCTCTGCATGACGGTTCTCGCCACCGTGAACAAGGGCACCTTTATTTACCTGCAATCGCTTGGCAAGGCGTTTGCCTCCACCGCCATATCGATGATCCGCGAGGTTCTGTTCGGGGTCGGGTTCGCGCTGCTGCTGCCGGTTCGCTTCGGGCTGGACGGGGTGCTTTACTCCATGCCGGCTTCGGATCTGCTGACCTTTGTCGTCTGCGTTTTTGTCATTCTGTACACCCTCAAAGCACTGCGCAGCGGTGCCCCGGCCGGCGGCCGGTATTCCGGTTAAACCGCCCGGCCGCGGCCGGTGTATGGAGCTTCTGCATCCGGCGCACCGACCCTTGCTGCGGCCGGCATTCCGCCTGAGACACCCGGCGGCTCCGCCGGCCGCGGGACAAAACAGGCACGCCGCACCGGGGCGGGCTGGAGCCAGGTTTGCGGCGGACGATGATCCTTTGCGGGCTCCGCCCGCTCCCCCGCGTATCCGGTGCCTGGCGCCGGGGCAGGCAAAGAGCCGCGGAATTTTCCGCGGCTCTTTTTTGCGGTATACCCGGCCGTCACGCGCCCTTGACGCGGCCGAGCTCGGTGTTGTCCTGCGCGCGGTCTGCGAGCGCCTCCACCGGGTGCGGCTCGGTCTCATAGCGGTAATCCTCGCCGTTTTTGGCGATATAGTCCTTGATGACCTTGTGCGACTGGATGTTGGGAATATCGGTGTTGACCATCTGCTGATAGCGGAAGAAGTCAGCGTCGTCCGGCATGTCGTCGACCTCGGCATAGCCCTCCCGGTCGGAGGTGAGGCGGACGGTGTTGAGCACCTCGCGGACATAGTCGATGCTCGGCTCCAGCTTGAGCAGCTTGGGGAAGGTGCCGTCCGGGATGACCTGCTGCCACGCCTTGTGCTCGTATTTTTCCAGCAGCTCGGCCGCCTTGTGCAGATGGGCGACCTCCTGCTCAAACAGCTCCTCCCACAGGGCTTTGATGCTCTCGTCCGTCTCGGTCTTGTAGTTGGAGTAGTAGAGATAGCACTCGGTGTATTCGTGCAGCAGCAGGCACTCCAGCCAGGTCGTGTTGGGGTCCATTAGGCTGCCGTAGTGGGTGACGTGCTGCTCCTCGACCATGGCGATTTCGGTGTACAGCTTGCGCCCCGGCTCGCTCTCATAAAAGCCCCCGATGTTCATATAGTAGTTCATGGTCTGCTGCTCGGCGGCGACAATGATGCCGACATGCAGCTTGGTCAGCAGCTCGTCCCCGCAGTCAATCGGCTGGCGAATGTCGTCGAAGGGGTGGCGGTAATGCGCGAGGGTCGGCCGCCCGGGCATGATCTCGATGTGCTTGCCGACCAGGCGCTCGGCCTTGACCCCCTGCTCCCCCTCCAGCAGGTCGGCGTAGCGGTAGAGGTGGTCGAAATCCTCCAGCAGCGCGAAATCGAGCGCCTGCTTGACCGTGTGGTTGGTCTCGCCCTGGGCAAGCGCGCTGGTCAGATCCACCGCAAGCATCTCATAGCCGATCGTGTGCTCCAGAATCGACTCGTTGATCGGCTTGAGCGAAGTGATTCGCTTTTGCTGCTGCTGTTCGACCCGGCGGATGAGCGCCAGCTCCCGGCGCAGGTCGTTGTCGTCGCAGTGGCGGGAAAACTGGTGCATAAACCAGTTCGCCTCAAACTCCGCGCCGTTGGAGAGGATCACCCGCAGCTTGGTATACGGGTCAACGGTGTTTTTGTTGTACGGCTTCTGGTTCAGCTTTTTCCAGTCCAGGATACAGCTCTCCACCGAGCCGGTCTTGTGTTCAAACGGATTCATCGGCATAGCGCACAGCTCCTTTTTCTTATAATTGTATCGGATGCCGTTAGTATGCGCCCGCGCCGCGCGGAATATTCGCCCGCCCCCGCGGCGGGAGGAATCCGCGCGCAAAAAAAGCCGCCGCGGCGCTCAGGCCTGCGGCGGTTGTTCGGTTTTAAAGGGGTTTGCGTTCTTTCGCACAACCTCCTCCTTGATAAAGCGGAAGGTCTCGGCCTCGCCTTTGTCGCACAGCATCATCAGCAGCCCCTCCAGCAGCGCCCGGGTGTTGGGGTGCAGGATCAGGTGATCCTTGGAAAAGTCGTAATAGCGGAAGGGGGCGCCGTCCTCGTACGTTGTGGGGTTGTAGGTTTTGCTGGCGGCGATGCGGTCACAGACCATCTCGGCCACATAGCGCACCGGCATCTCCATGCCGCACATCCGGTGGTCGCCGTAGGCGGAATAGTCGATCCAGTATTCCAGATGGTGCTTGTTGCGCCCCTTGTGGTGCAGCCACGCCGTGCTGTACCCCTCCTTCAGCCGCTCGATGTTGTTGGGGCTCTGATCCCCCTGAAAATACCTTGCGCCCGCGCGGAACTCGATCGGGTTGTATTTGGAAAGGTCGTGCAGCAGCCCCTGCCGGACAAGCCCGCACCGAAAACAGTACTGCATGACAAGCCGCTTGTGGTGGTTGATTGTGCGCAGATGCGCGAGCCATTTTATCATAAGGGGCAGCTCTCCTTTCCCGCGTGGGCAAACTGCCCGCCGCTCCTTTTCTACATCATAATACAAATTGCGCGCAAAGAAAAGCGGCGCGCCGGTTGACGGCGGCAGCCGCCTGTGTTACAATCCTCGTCAAAACCCTCTGCGCCGGGCGGCTGCATTGCCCACACAGAGATTGGAGTGATAAACTCATGGGACTTATTCAGTTGAGCCTGATTGCGGTTGGGCTGGCGATGGACGCGTTTGCGGTGTCCGTCTGCAAGGGGCTGCGGATGCGCCGGGTCGATCTGCGGTACGCCTGCCTGCTGGGTGGGCTGTTCGGCGGGTTCCAGGCGATGATGCCGGTGCTGGGCTGGCTGCTGGGGCGGCAGTTTGCACAGTATATCGAGCGGGTCGACCATTGGATCGCGTTTTTGCTGCTTGGCCTGATCGGGGGCAAAATGGCGCTGGATTCCCGCCGCCCGGACGCGGACGAGGAATGCGGGCAGGCGGTTTACAACCTGAAGGAGCTGCTGGCGCTCTCGGTTGCAACAAGCATCGACGCGCTGGCGGTGGGGGTCACCTTCGCGTTCCTGGGGGTGGATATCCTGTTGGCGGCGGCGCTCATCGGGGCTGTGACCTTTGCGCTGTCGGTCGCCGGGGTGGCGGTGGGCTGCCGGTTCGGCGCACGCTTCAAAAGCCGGGCGGAGCTTGCCGGCGGCCTCATCCTGATCGGCATCGGGCTGAAGATTCTGCTGGAGCACCTGGGGCTGCTGGGCTGAGCGGCGGGGCATTCAGACAATTTTGAGCCCCAGCATGGCCGCAAATCCGACGGCCTGCGCCGGAGTGACCGACGCGCCGCGCAGCTCGGCAAAGCTGTCCGAGACAAGGATGCCCCCGAGCTCGCAGCTGGTCAGATCCAGCCCTTTAAGCGGCGTCTTGAAAAAGTCGGCGCGCGCAAGGTCGGTTTCGGCAAACGCCGTCTGCTTAAAGCGAACCTGCGCAAATGCCGCGTCCCGCATACAGGCGCCCGTGATGCGGCAGCCGTCCAGCAGGGCGCCGGTGAAGTTGGCGTACCGGTAGCTGCCGCCCGCAATCCCGCTGCCGCGCAGGGTGCAGCGGCGGAAATCCGCCCCGTCGGCGCGGCAGCCAAGCAGCTGCGTTTCCCGGAAATAGCCGCCCTCGAACCGGCAGTTCACCAGGCTGCACCGGTCAAAGACCGTCTGGACGAAGGCGCCCTTCTCAAACGAGCAGTTGAGAAAGGCGCACCGGGTCAGCCGCGTCTGCTCCAGCGAGAGTCTTGAAAAATCCGCGTTTTCCACCTGTACGCCCGCAAACGCGATGCCGCGCAGGGTCTCCTCCTCCCGCGCCGCGTCCGCGAACGCCGCCGGCAGCGCCGCGCTGTCCATCTGTTCCATGCCGGTTTCTCCCTGCTTTTCGTTATACAAAAAAACACCCCGCCGCAGTTGCGGCAAGGCGCTTGTGGTGACCCGTACGAGAATCGAACTCGTGTTACCGCCGTGAAAGGGCGGTGTCTTAGCCGCTTGACCAACGGGCCCTTTATATGCGGAAAGCCGATACTTTACAGGATCGGCTTTCCGCTTTTTGGTAGCGGATGCAGGATTTGAACCAGCGACACCCCGGGTATGAACCGAGTGCTCTAGCCAACTGAGCTAATCCGCCAGATGCGTAATTTATTATACAGGACATGCCCCGCCCTGTCAAGAGCCCTGTCGGATATTTTCCGCAAAACCGCCGCGCCGGAACCCCGGCCGCGGCTTTTTGTTTATCCGGGCGGCCGGACGGGGCGGCTCGGCGGCGCGTCCCCCACCCACAGCCGCCCGCGCGAACCCGCCCGCAGTGCGCACATCGCCGCAGAAAAGGGCAGCCGCCCATGCGGCGGGGTTTTCCATGCCGTGCGCTTGTCCCGGGTGCGCAGCATCCGCGACGGCCGAACGTATGCCCGCCCGCTTAGCCCGCCGCGGGCACCAGCGCGCACAGCACCTCCTGC
Source organism: uncultured Oscillospiraceae bacterium (assembly GCA_964645785.1). GTDB lineage: Bacteria > Bacillota > Clostridia > Oscillospirales > Ruminococcaceae > CALWZE01. The sequence goes on along the minus strand of CAZYAV010000004.1, from coordinate 23,839 downwards.
GCCACGTCGAGCGCGGTTTCGCCGGGCTTGATTTCGGCGGCAAAGTAGCTTTTCCCGGTTGCGCTGACCAGCAGGCGGCGGCGCTTCTGGCGGATATAGTCGGCCGCGTCGACCTGCTGCGGCCGGTCGGTGTACAGCAGCAGGCTCTCCTTGTCCCGCTGCTTGATTTCGTAAAACCCGAGCGCCGACCCGGCCGCCCGCACCAGCGAGACGGTGACCAGCGACGAGACGCATTCGGGCGGCGCGCCGAACCGGTCGCCCAGCTCGTCGAGCACGTCGTCCGCGTCCTCGCGGGTCTCCACGGCGGCGATGCGCTTGTACAGCTCGATCCGGCTTTCATTGTCGGGGATATAGCTTTCGGGAATATAGGCGCTGAGCTGCAAATCGACCGTGCAGCCGGTCTGCTGCGCAAGCGCCCCCGGGTCGACCGAGCCGGCGTCCACCTGGCCGGTTTCGTCCCGGATGGCCTGGGAGAGTATTTTTAGGTAAGTGTCGTACCCGACCGCCTGCATGTGGCCGCTCTGCCGCGCCGAAAGCACGCTGCCTGCGCCGCGGATCTGCAGATCCCGCATGGCGATTTTGAACCCGCTGCCAAAGCTGGTGAAATCCCGAATGGCGGCCAGCCGCTTGGCGGAAACCTCGGTGAGCACCTTGTCGCGGCGGAAGGTGAAATAGGCGAACGCGCGGCGGCCGCTGCGGCCGACCCGGCCGCGAATCTGGTACAGCTGCGCCAGCCCCATGTGGTCGGCGTCCTCGACAATCAGGGTGTTGCAGTTGGGCACATCCACCCCCGTCTCGATAATCGTCGTGCAGACGAGGATATCGCACTCGTGCGCGAGCAGCTGCTTCCAGATCTCGCTGAGCGCCTCCTCCCCCATCTTTCCGTGCGCGATGCCGATGCGCGCGTCGGGCAGCAGCTCCTTCAGCTTGGCCGCGCAGAGCTCGATGGTCTCCACCCGGTTGTGCAGGTAATACACCTGTCCGCCCCGCGCAAGCTCCCGCCGGATGGCGTCGAGAAGCACCGGCAGCTCGTATTCCATCACAAAGGTCTGCACCGGGTGCCTGTCCTCGGGCGGCTCCTCGATGACCGACATGTCCCGGATGCCACTCATCGCCATGTTGAGGGTGCGGGGGATCGGGGTGGCCGACAGGGTGAGCACGTCCACCCCGGTAAAGGCCTGCTTGAGCTTTTCCTTATGCGCCACGCCGAACCGCTGCTCCTCGTCGACAATGAGCAGACCCAGCTGCTTGAACTGCACGTCCTTTTGCAGCAGCCGGTGGGTGCCGATGGCGATGTCGACCGTCCCCTTCCGGATGCCGTCCACCGCCTCCCGAATCTCCTTGGCCGTGGAAAAGCGGGAGAGCATCGCGATTTTGACCGGGAACGCCTCCATCCGCTCGCAGAAGGTCTTGTAATGCTGCCAGGCGAGGATGGTGGTGGGCACCAGCACGGCGCACTGCCGCCCGTCGGTGACGCATTTGAACGCCGCGCGCAGCGCCACCTCGGTTTTGCCAACCCCCACGTCCCCGCACAGCAGCCGGTCCATCGGCCGCGGGCGCTGCATGTCCGCCTTGATCTCCTCAATCGCGCGCAGCTGGTCGTCGGTCTCGTCGTAGGCGAACCGCGCCTCAAAATCCTGCTGCCAGGGGGTGTCGGCGGGGAACGCGTGCCCCTGCTGCTGCTCGCGCTTTGCGTAAAGCTCGATCAGCTCGTGCGCCATCTCGCGCACCGCGCGGTAAACGGTTGCCTTGGTCTTGTTCCATTCGCCCGAGTGCAGCTTGGCCAGCTTGACCGCACCCTCCTCCTTGGGGGAGATGTACTGGGAGACCATGTCCAGCTGGGTGACCGGGACATAGAGGGTGTCCGAGCCGCGGTAGGCGATTTTGATATAGTCCCGCACATAGCCGTGGTGGTCGATGCGGTGGATGCCCTCGTAGATGCCGATGCCGTGCGCGCTGTGGACGACATAGTCCCCAACCTTCAGATCCTCCAGCGAGGAGAGCGCGCGGTCGCTTTTGCCCGCCGCCTTCTTGCGGCGCTTGAGCGGCTTGTTCTCCCGGCGGGAGGCGAGAACGCAGAGCTTGCGGTCGGTCAGCTCAAAGCCGCTGCTCAGGGTGCCCACCGTGACGCCGACCGTCCCGCCCGGGGGCAGGGGCGCGCCGTCCGCAAGCCTTGCGGCGTTCAGCCCAAGGTCGGCGAGATCCCGCGCGATTGCCTCGGCCGCGCGGGGGGTGCCCGCAAGCACCACAACCGAATAGCCCATCTCGGTATAGCCGCGCGCGTCCTCGGCCAGCATGGCGAGCTCGCCGCCCCAGCGCGGGATGCTGTTGGCGCGGACGTTGACAAGCGCGGTCAGCCGCGCGCCCGCAATGGTGCGGGAAAACGCGTCGGCAAGCAGATTGGCGCGGCCGGGGTCGGTCATGTTCAGCCGCTCGAGATAAAACGGGCTCTGCCCCTTTTTCAGCACCCCCTGCGCGATGAGGGAGACCAGCTCCTCCCCGTGCATCCGCAGCAGGCTCTCGTGCCGCTTTTCAAGCGCGCCCGGCTCGCAGAAAAAGAACACCGCGTCGGGCAGATAGTCGAACAGGGTTTCCGGACGGGCATAGGCCGCGAAGAGATACCGGTCGGCGCAGGCCGGGGCGAACCCGCCCCGCAGCTTTTCGATGTCCCGGCGCAGCATCTCCTCCAGCGCGCTGCCCCTGCCGGCGGTTTTGCGCAGCGATTCCAGCACGTCGACGGCCTGCTCGGGCGCGCCGAGCACCGTCTCGCGCACCGGCGTAACCGTCGCGGCGCGCAGCCGCCCGGTGCGGCGCTGGGTCTTTTCGTCAAAGCTGCTGATGGCGTCCACCTCGTCCCCAAACAGCTCGATGCGCACGGGATGCTCCATCTGCGCGGGGAAGATATCGACAATCCCGCCGCGCACCGCAAACTGACCCTTGCCGTCCACCCGGTCGCCGCGGGAATAGCCCGCCGCAACGAGCGCGGCGCTCATCGCGCCGAGGTCGACCCGGCTGCCCGTCTCGATCGTCCGGGAGAGCGCGGCGTAGGTCTCGTGCGGGATGGTGTACTGGCACAGCGCCTCCAGCGAGGCGCAGACCACCCGCAGGCTGCCCTCGATAATCCGCCCGAGTACCGAAAGGCGGGCGACCTCCAGCTCGTGCGAGGTGCCCTCCACATCCAGAAAGACAAAATCCCGGGCGGTATAGGGCGCGGCGGCCACCCCCAGCTCGGCGAGGTCGGCGGCGGCGGTCACCGCCTGGGCGTCCGTCTCGCACACCAGCACAACCGGGCGCGCCAGCCCGGCCGCGAGCGCCGCGGCGTAAAGGGTGCGGTGTATCGGCTGCACGCCGAAAAGCGCGGCCGTGCCGTTCGGGGTGAACGCGCCGCGCAGGGTGGAAAACTGTTCGCTTTGCAGAATCGGTGAAAGAAAATCCATAGGCCGTATACCCTGTCCTCAGCCGTTGAACCGGCTTTGCGCAAGGCTGAGTTTATCCTGTAAAATCAATTCGAGCGCGTCGTTCAGATCCGCCGCGCGCGCCTCAATCCGCTTGCGATCCTCCGCGGCGGGCGCGGCGAGCACCCACTCGGCCAGGTCGTAATCCGCCCGCGGCTTTTTGCCCACCCCGACCCGGATGCGCGGAAAGCGGTCGGTGCCGAGGTTTTCTATGATGCTTTTGACGCCGTTGTGCCCGCCCGCGCTGCCCTCCGCGCGGATGCGCAGCACCCCGGGGTCAAGGCTGACATCGTCGTAGAGCACGACGACCCGCTCGGGCGGAAGCTGATAGAAATTCGCGGCCTGCCGCACGGCGTCGCCCGACAGGTTCATAAAGGTGACCGGCTTCAGCAGCATCACCCTTGCGCCCGCGATGCGGCCGGTGCCGCAAAGCGCCTGGAATTTTGCGCGGGCGACCCGGATGCCCTGCCGCTGCGCGACAGAATCGAGCATACGGAACCCGGCGTTGTGGCGGGTCTGCTCGTACTTTTTGCCCGGATTGCCGAGCCCGACGACGAGATAATCCAGCGCGCCGCCGCTTTTTTTAAAAAACATGGGTTTCCTCAATCTTTACTATATTAAATTAAATGGCCGCCGCGAACAAGGGGCGGGGCGAACCGTGCCGGCTTAAGCGCAAAGAGCCGCCGCCCTGTTTCGCCGGCTGGGAGCTGCCCCGAACCCGTTCTGCCGGCGGAACCGCCCGCGGCGCAGCCAAAGCCGACCCGTGCAGTTCTCCGCCGCGCGCATTCGCACGGACGGAACGAGGCCGCCGCCAGGCGCGCGCCTCCCGGCGCCGTTTCCGGCGCGAGGCACGAACTGCCTGCCGCCGCGCCGCCGTTTATCCGGCTTTGCGCCCGACCCGCCGTCGCGCTGCGCGCCGTCACAGGCGCTTGAGCATCGAAACGCGCTCGCCGCGCCTTGCCGCCGGCACCGGGACAGCCGCCGGCAGCAGGTCGTCGGTGAAGCGGAAGGCAGGCGGCTTTTGCGGCCGGGCTGCCCTTTTCGGCAGCGAGCCGGCCGGGGTGCTGCGCCGGGGTTCCCCACGGAATCTGCGGCCGGGTGCGATTGCTGCACCCGGCCAAGCGGCGCAGGGCAGCGCGCGGGGCGCAAGGTCACTGCGGGGCGCGCTGCCGCAACGGCCGCCCTTTTCCGGCAAACAGCACAAAGCAAGCGCGGCTATCTGTACAGTGTAGCGCAAATTCGGCCGCGCCGCAACCGAATCCGGCCGAATTCCGGCGAAAAATCCAACCGGCGGCAGGAACATCCCCGCGGCCGCGCCCGCCGGCCGGGAACACGCGGAGCCGCCCGCAGGCGCAGCAAAAAACCGGCCGCGCAGAAGCAGCCGGCTTTTGCGGCCAAGCCCGGCCGCCCGGTTTGCCAAAAGCGAAAACGGGAACGCCGCCCGGTTGTGCCGGTGTGCGAGACAGATGCCCAGGCAGTGACCGCCGCGCGCAACACGCAGCCGAACGCCGGCAAGGCCGCAGCCCTGCCCGGACGCCCGGTTCGGCGAAGCGCCGCCCTCAGCGCAAAAACGGCTCGATAAAGGCGAACACGGTCTTTTCGTACTGCGTCGGATCCGCAAAATAGCAGACCCCGTGCGCCGCGTTTTCCACAACGTACATTCCCCTGGGCGCCGCGCAGGCGTCGTACAGCTGCCGCATCATCTCGAACGGCACGACGTTGTCGTGGGTGCCGTGGATGAACAGCATGGGGGTGCGGCTGCGGCGCAGCGCGCCGACCGTCTCGGCCTGCTTGAACCCGTATCCGCTTGTCAGCCGGTTGAGCAGGCTCGCGGTGGAGATGATGAGCCGTTTAAAGGGCACCGGCTTCATGTCCCGCTGCATGTGGAACAAAAAGGAATCGTACGCGCTGGTATAGCCGCAGTCCTCGACGGCGCAGCGCACCGCGGCGGGCAGCTCCGGCTCGCCGACCGTCATCATCACCGTCGCCGCCCCCATCGAGATGCCGTGCAGCACGATCTTCAGCTCCGGCCCCAGCAGCGCGATGAGCCGGTTCAACCAGCGCAGCATGTCCCGCTTTTCCAGCCAGCCCATGCCGATATACTTCCCCCCGCTTTTGCCGTGCGCGCGCTGGTCGGGCATAAAGACATGGTAGCCCCGGTTGTGGAACATCCGCGCGATGAATCCCATCTCGCCCGAGACGCACTGGTGGCCGTGGATGACAAAGGCCAGCCGGTTGGTGGGCGCGTCGGCGCGCAGCAGATGGCCGACCAGCGCAAGCCCGTCCTCGCTGCGAACCTCCAGCCGCTCGAGCGGCTGCTTGTTCCACCAGATATTGCCCTCCAGCGCGCTGCGGCGCAGCGGCGAATCCCCCGAGGGGGTCATCTCGCGCTCGTCGGTCGCCGGGTCATAGTTCCAGTCCCGCGGGCTCTGCCTGGTCAGCGCGTACCGGTGCATGCAGGCGCTTGTGCCGCTCAGCGCAAGCAGGAACGCCCCGGCCGCGGCCAGCGCGGCTTTTTGGGCGGCGTCCTCCGCCCTGGCCGGCCGCGGCGAGACCCGGCCGCTCACAGCTCGGGCACGGCCGCGTAAAAGACGAGATCCTGCGCGCCGTCGTTGATCAGGGTGTGCGCGCTGCCCTTCGGGCAGTAGTGGCAGACCCCCTGCCCGACCGTCTCGGTCACCCCGTCGCAGATGGCCTTGCCCGTGCCGGACAGAATAAAGATAATCTCGCTGCTTGTCTCGTGGGTGTGCAGCCCGATGCTCGCGCCCGGCTCGAGCCTGCCGCACAGCAGCTTGATTCTCTCGCCCTTGTACATGTGGGCGCACAGCCGCTTTTCGCCGCCGTAAAACCCGTCCATCGCCGTTTCGGGTATGCTGTTGAAGTCGATTTTCATTTCGGTTGCCTCCTGTGCCAAAATCCGGCCGTTTGTATGCCGCGGCGCGCTCTCACGCGGATTCCGGGAGAAAACGAAGCGGCTGCATCGAACGCAAAGCGCGCTGCGGCGTGCTCGAGCGCTGCGCTCCGCCAGGGCGTGCCGCGGGCTTTCGGCGCGGCGCCCGCTCCTTGTGCGCGATGCCGCCCCGCTTTGCAGCCCCCGGAAGCGCTTTGTTTTCTGCTCTGTCCACCGCTTCGCGCCTTTTGTTTATGATACCACACCCGGGCGCGCAAAAACAATTCGCCCTTTTTGCACAGCGGCCGGCTTTATGCTATAATATCCACGGAATAGCCGGCGCACTGTCCCGTTAACCGTCGGAACCGCCGCCGCCTGCGCGCGCTGCGTTTTCGCGGGCGGGCAGAAAGCGGCTGCCGCGCCGAGCCGGCCGGCCGTTCCCGCGCATCCCGGGGCGCGGCAAAACCCCGTTTGCGCCGGCCGCATCTGCGCGCCCGGCTGCGCCGCTGGGTTATGCTGCTGCGCGTCCCATCAATTTTTACGGAGGCGACCGTCCATGCTCGAGTATCCGTTTGACGCATCCTATATAATGCAGAACAAGCGCGCCATCAAAAAGAAGCTGCTGGCGCAGGAGAATCTGCTTGAAAAGCGCATCGCGCTGCTTTCCGGCACCACAATCGGCGAGCTGAAGAATATCCTCGAGCTGTTTTTGCTCGACCAGGGCATCCGCCCCGTTTTTTATGTCGGGGATTACGGCCGGTGGTACGAGGACGTCGTGTTTGACGACGGCGCCCTTGCCGCGTTCAAGCCGGATGTGATTTACCTCAACACCGGGCTGCACAGCCTTGCCGGCCTGCCGCACGCGGGGGAGCCGGAGGAGGTCTGCGCGCAGAAGCTGGACGCGGCGTTCGCCCGGTTTGAGGCGGTGTGGCGCGCGGCGGAAACGCTCGGCTGCCCGGTCATCCAGAACAACGTCGAATACCCGATTTACCGGGTCATGGGCAATTACGACGCGGTCTCCCCCTCCGGCCGCATCCGGTTTATCCGCCGGCTCAACGAGCGGATGGCCGACTATGCATACACCCATAAAAATCTGTATATCAACGACTTTAACTATATCGCGTCCTTCTGCGGGCTGGACAGCTTCTGCGACCCCAGCTACTACAACAGCTATAAATACGCGCAGAACCCGGCTTATCTGCCCTATCTCGCGCACTCGGTCGCCTCAATCATCAAGGCGATTTTCGGCAAAAACAAAAAGGCGCTGCTGCTCGACCTGGACAACACCCTGTGGCACGGGGTGATCGGGGACGACGGGGTGGAGGGGATTCGGCTGGGCTACGAGAGCCCCGAGGGGATCGCCCACACCGAGCTGCAGCAGTACGCCAAGGAGCTTTCGGGCATCGGGGTAATCCTCGGCGTGTGCAGCAAAAACGAGGAGGCCGCCGCCAGAAGCGGCTTCACCCACCCGTCCAGCGTGCTGAAGGCGGAGGATTTCCTCACCTTTCAGGCAAACTGGGATCCCAAACCGGTGAATTTGCAGCGCAGCGCGCAGGAGCTGAACGTCGGCGCCGACTCCTTCGTGTTTGCGGACGACAACCCCGCCGAGCGGGAGATCGTCCGCGGCGCGGGCCTGGGCGCCGCCGTGCCCGAGCTGGGCGCGCCCGAGCGGTTTGCCGAGACAATCGCGAACGGCGGCTATTTTGAGGTGGTCTCCCTTTCGGCGGACGATGTGCGCCGCGCCGAGATGTATCGCCAGAACCGCGCGCGGGAGCAGCAGCAGGCGATTTTTGCGGATTACGGCGAATACCTGCGCTCCCTGGAGATGAAGGGGTATATCGGGGCGTTTGCGCCCGCCGCGCTTGAGCGCATCACCCAGCTGGCCAACAAGACCAACCAGTTCAACCTCACCACCCGCCGGTACCAGCCCGCGGAGATGGAGGCGCGCGCCGCCGACCCCGCCGCCGTGACCCTTGCGGGCAGGCTGGAGGACAAGTTCGGGGACAACGGCATCGTCACCGAGCTGATTGCAGCGGTCGACGGCGACCGCGCCGAGATCGAGCTGTGGCTGATGTCCTGCCGCGTGTTCAAGCGGGAGCTGGAATACGCGATGTTTGACGAGCTTGTCCGCGTGCTGCGCGGGCGGGGGGTGCGCACCATCGTGGGGCGCTATCTCAAAACCGCGAAAAACGGCATTGTCGCCGAGTTTTACGGCTCGCTCGGGTTTGTCAAAACCGCGGCGGACGAGCAGGGCGGCAGTGTGTGGGAATACACAATACCGGATGACTATCAACCCAAAAATCATGCAATCGAGGTAATCAGACAATGACCAGAGAACAGGTAATGGAAAAGACAAACGCGGTGTTCTGCGATATTTTTGACGACGACACCATCGTGCTCACCGACGCAACCACGGCCGACGACATCGAGGACTGGGACAGCCTGGAGCAGATCAACATCCTCGTCGCGCTCGAAAAGCTGTTTTCAATCAAATTCGCCGTCAGCGAGGTCGAGGGTCTCGCGAATGTCGGCGAGATGATCGACCTGATTATGCGCAAGCTCTGAGCGGCTGCGCGCCGCCTTCCCGGGCAATCCGGCCGGAAACGGCCGGGGCGGCGGGGAAAGTCACCGGAACCGGGCGGTGAAATCCGTGAATCGGTCGGCAGTGTATGCGGCGGGCTGCGTTCCTCCCGGCGGCTGCGCCGGTTCGGGCTGTGCTGCGGAGCAGGGCGGCGGGTACGTCCGCCCTGCATTCGCAAAAGCCGCGGGGCGCGCATTGACCGAGCTGGCGGCTTGGTCTGGGGCGGTGTATTGACGCGGCGGTCGCGCTAAGAGCTGCGCTGCGGTGGTGGATTGGGTCTCCCTTTACCTGTGCCACGGGTATGCATGGAGAGAACAGGCCGCCGGAACCGGGCGGCGAAATCCGGAACCGGGCGGCGGTGTATGCGGCGGGGCGCTTTCCTTCCCGGCGGCTGCGCCGGTTCGGGCTGTGCTGCAAAAGCGGGCGGCTGCAAAGCAGCGCGGCGGCCTCTGCCCAAAGCCGCGGGCTGCGCCGCATGGTCAACAACAAGCGGAGGTATCCGTATGAATCACTACAAGCTCAGCGACCTGTCGGTGGGGATGAGCGAATCCTTTACCGTGACGGTCACGGCCGAGATGCTCGACCAGTTCCGGGCGTTTTCCGGCGACCTCAACCCCCTGCACAACGACGCGGACTACGCGCGGGGGCGGGGCTATGCCGGGCGGGTCGTGTTCGGGATGCTCTGCGCCGGGTTTTACTCCACCCTTGCGGGGGTGTATCTGCCCGGCGAATACTGCCTGCTGCACGAGGTCGACACAAAGTTCAAAAACCCGGTCTTTATCGGGGACAGGCTCACGGTCAGCGGGACGGTGCGCGAGCTGCAGGCCGCCTACGGCCGCATCGAAATCGACGCGCGGATCGTCAATCAGGACGGCAAAACGGTCAACCGCGCGCGCATCCTCGCCGGCGTGACCGAGGAGTGAGCGCACGGCTGCGCAGATATCCGTCGCCGCCCGCGTGCCGGCGGCGCATTTCCGGAGGATAAACAGATGAGCGAATCAAACGAAGCGATTTTGGTTGTCGGGGCGGACAGCGACATGGGGGTCGCCATCCTCAAGGGGCTTTCGGGGCGGATCATTGCCCACACCTTTGCCGCGCCCGAAAAGCTGGAGGGGCTGGCGGCGCCCGGGCGGGAGATTATCCCCGTTTCGGGCAACCTCGCAACGCTGGAGGGCTGCCGCAAACTTGCGGACGACATCGCCGCGCTCGGCTACACCGTCACAAAGCTCGTCCACCTGCCCTGCCTGCCCGCCGTGTCCGCCAAATTCCGGAATTTCGACGAGGCGCGGTTCGAGCGGGAGATGAACGTCGCGTTCATGAGTGCCGTGATTCTCTGCAAGGCGTTTGTCCCCGCCATGGCGAAGCGCCGCTTTGGCCGGGTGGTGTTTATGCTGACCAGCTATTGCATCGGCGTGCCGCCCAAATTCCTGGCAAGCTATGTCTCGGTCAAATACGCCCTGATGGGGCTGATGCGCTCGCTCGCGGTTGAATACGCCGACAAGGGGGTGACCGTCAACGGGGTTGCCCCCAGCATGACCGACACCCACTTCCTCGCCGACCTCGCAGAGCTCACGGTGGAGATGAACGCAAAGGCGAGCCCGCTCGGCCGCAACGCCCGGCCGGAGGACATCGCGCCGACCGTTCTGCACCTGCTGGACGACAAAAACGAATACACCTCCGGCGCGGTGATCCCCATCACCGCCGCCAGCCAGTTTTGAGTATGCGCCCGGTCAAGATCGAGCGGCTGCGGTCGGCGGAGCTGCCCGCGTTCCGCGCGTTCTGCCTGGAGGCGTGGGGCAAGCCCCACCCGCTCATCCACAACGAGGCGCTGTTTACCTACTATTATCAGGACGCGGACGGCTCGCTGCGCTTCGCCGTCGCCAGGGACGGGGAAACCGGCGGGATGCTGAGCGTCTGCGGCTGGATCACCGCCTCGGCCGGGCAGGCGCCAGACGTCTGGATCAGCTTCCTCGTCTCCAAAAAGGGCGCGCCCGCCGCGCTCAGCCTGCGCCTGTTTGAGTTTATCCGCGGGGAAACCGGGTGCCGCACCTTCGCGTGCAACAATATCCGCCCCAATACCCGCGCGCTCTACGAGTTTTTCGGCTATACCGTCGCCGAGATGACCCAGTATTACCGGGTCAACCCGGCGGCCGCCCCCTACACCCTTTGCAGGGTTTGCCGCCCCGCCGCCCCGCCGGTGCAGCCCTCCGGGCTGTCCGCCGCGCTGCTGCCGGACGCTGCATCCCTCGCGCAGTTCCCGTTTGAGGTGTTCCGTGAAAATCAACCGTATAAAGATCGAGCTTATGCCCAAAAGCGGTTTTATGAAAATCGGTGGTTCGATTACAAGGTCTACGCCCTGCGCGCAGACGGTCAGCCTGTCGCGCTGCTGGTGCTGCGAATTATCGACAGCGCGGGCGCACGGGTTATTCGGGTGGTCGACTTCATCGGGGATCGCGCGCGCATCGCGCAGAGCGGGGCGTTCCTCGACCGGCTGATGCGGGAAACCGGCGCGGAGTTTGTGGACTGGTACGCCTATGGGGTGGACGACGCGCAGATGGCGCAGGCGGGCTTTGTGCCCCGCCGGGCGGACGACCCCAACATCCTGCCCAACTATCTCGAGCCGCCGCTGTACGAAAACGTCGACTTCACCATCTTCACCAGCGCCCCGGCGGGCTACGCGATGTTCAAGGCGGACGGCGACCAGGATCGCGCCAACCTCGGCTGAACGCCCGCGGCGCGCCCGGCGGAACCCGCCCACGCAAAGCGCGGCGGCGGGATTGTCCCGGGATTTTGGCCGCAAGCAGTGGGGCTGCCGGATAAAAATCGCAATAATACCAATTTGGAATATTTATAAAACATTTTCCTATTTGGAATATTCCCGCCCGGCTGTGGCAAATCGTTCGTCTGCGGGGATATTGCGGCAAGGGAGCTGTCCGCGGGGTGCGGGAATACCGCGCGCCCGGTCGCGGCAAATTCGCCGGCTGCGCCCGGACAATGCGCGGGCAAGGCCGCAGGCCACCGCCCTTGGGGCGCCCTGCCGCAGGGAAAACCGCCGCAGGGACTTTCTGCGACCTTTTGAAACGGGGCGGGGACTTTCCCCGGCACTCGGCCGCAAGCAGTGGGGTTGGCGGATAAGAACGGCGAAAATGACCATTCGGAATATGTATAAAGTATTATCCTATTTGGAATATCCACGCCCGACCGCGGCAAATGAGCCGTCTGTGCCCGGACATGGCGCAGGCTGACGCCTTCAGCGCGCCCTGCCGCAGGAAAAACCGCCGCAGGGATTTCCCCTGTCTTTTGGAACGGCCGGGCGGCGGCAGATGTCCGCGGCAAACGCGCCGTTCGGGGCGTTCTAACGCCGCTTGTGACGGTGCGGCGCTTTCGGCATGGCATCCCGCCGCATCCCGCAGGGCGCCGCACCCCGCCAATGGAGACTGCGCATGATGAAAAAAGGACTTTGCATTCTGCTGATCTGCCTGCTTTGCCTTGGCGCGGCGGCCTGCCGCAGAGAGACCGAGCTGCCCGTCATCGACACCGCGCCGCAGCCGGGGGAGACGCCGCCGGCGGACGGATCGCGGCCGGACAATGCCCAGGGCGCGCAGCAGCCGGACGAGACGCCGCGCATCGAGATTTCGGAGCACGAGCTCGCCGCCGTTGTGCGCTTTGTCTCGGTATTCAACACCTATCCGCAGCCCTTTACCTCCCCCGACGCGCTGGACGACTACGCCCTGTTTTTCGCGGCGGCCGGGCGGATGAACGCCGATTTTACCCCGGAAAGCGACGGCGTCACCTACAGCCTGCCCATTCTGGAGCTGGAAGCCGCTGTCCGCGCGATTTTCGGGCCGCAGGCCGCCCTCTCGGACGGCTGGGCACAGAAAGACTACGCCCCCTACACCGTCGACACGGCGGCGGGCGTCGTGCGCAGAACAAGCATGGGCACCTTCTCGGTTCCGCTGTACCCTTACCGCTGCACCCGCACCGAAACAGGGCTGGAGCTGACCATGCTCTGCCTGAGCGACCCGCTCTTTGCCGGGCGATACCCCGACGCGGCGGACAGCCCCGACGCGGTCACGCCGGAGATGCTGGACGGCATCGCGGGGGAGATGATGGCCTATGTCTATACCCTTGCCGAAACGGACGGCGGCGGATATCTGCTCACCGGCTTTCGGTTTGCAAACGAAAAGCCGCTGGACGCGGTTTAAGCGCGGGGCGGCGCACTGCGCGGGATGCCGCAGGGGCGCCCTGCGGCGAAGCGGATTTTGCAGGAACATCCGGACATCTGCGGCGCAGAGAGCGCAGACGGCCAGCCCCGGCCAAGGCTGCTGGCGCGGCAGAACGCTGTGAATAAACCGGCAAAGCCGCTTTGCCGGTTGGATATATCAACAGGAGGCAAACAAGATGAAAATCGCAATTGGCTGTGACGAGGCGGCGTACCGCCTGAAGATGGTGCTGCTGGAGCATCTGCAAAAGAAGGACTTTGTCGAGGTCAAGGACTTCGGCGCGGAGGCGGGGGAGGTTGTGCTGTACCCCGACGTGGCGCACGCGGTTGCGCGGGCGGTGGCGGACGGCGAATTCGACCGCGGCGTGCTCGTCTGCGGGACGGGGATCGGCATGTGCATCACCGCAAACAAGGTGCCGGGCATCCGCGCGGCGGTCTGCCACGACCCGTTTTCCACCGAGCGTTCCCGCAAAAGCAACGATTGCCAGATTCTCTGCATGGGGGAGCGGGTTATCGGCGAGGAGCTGGCCAAGTACCTGCTGGACATCTGGCTCGGCTGCGATTTTGCGGGCGGCGGCTCCGCCCCAAAGGTTGCCCGAATCAACGAGATTGACCGGATGTATTCCAAGTAATCAATAAAGCTGTGGGAGGTACAAACTATGAACCGAATCGTCAACAACCCCGACTTTGCCGTTGAGGATATGCTCAAGGGCTTCCTCAAGGCAAACAAAGAGCTGGTTGCGCCAACCGAAAACAGCCGGGTCGTCAAGTACGCCGCCGCGCCCGTCGAGGGGAAGGTCGGCGTTGTGACCGGCGGCGGCTCCGGGCACAAGCCCGCCTTTATCGGCTATATCGGCAAGGCGATGTGCGACGCGGTGGCGGTGGGCGAAATCTTCAGCTCGCCGACGGCGGCGGCGTTCCTGGACGCGATCAAGGCGGCCGACGCGGGCAAGGGGGTCGCGGTGCTGTACGGCAACTACGCCGGGGACAACATGAACGTCAAGATGGCGGTGCGCAAGGCGAAGGCCGCCGGCATCGAGGTCAAAACCGTGGTGGCGAACGACGACTGCGCCTCTGCTTCCGCGGACGAGCGGGAGAAGCGCCGCGGCGTTGCGGGCGAGGTGTTGATGTGGAAGGTCGGCGGCGCAAAGGCCGCGATGGGCGCGAGCCTCGACGAGGTCATCGCCGCCGCGCAGAAGGCGATTGACAACACCCGCTCGATCGGCATCGGCACGGCGCCCTGCACGATTCCGGCGGTCGGCCACCCCAATTTCCAGATTGAGGACGGCAAGATGGAGGTCGGCATCGGCCACCACGGCGAGCCTGGCGTGGACGTGCGGGATATCGTCCCCGCCGCCGAGATGGCGCAGATCATGCTCGACCGCATTCTGCCCGACCTGCCCTTCGCGCAGGGGGACGAGGTCGCCATCGTGCTCTCCGGGCTCGGCGCAACGCCGGTGATGGAGCAGTACATCGTCTACGACACGGTCGAGGAGATCCTCGCTCAAAAGGGCATCAAGGTGCACCGTGCGTATGTCGGCAACTACTTCACCTCGCTCGAGATGATGGGGGTGACCCTCACCGTCATGAAGCTGGACGACGAGCTGCGGGAATGCATCGACTACCCGGCCGACTCGGTCGCGCTCAAGCAGATTTAAGCGGTTTTTTATCCATTCAACATAAGCTAAGCGGTTAAAAGGAGAAAGCAGAATGGCAACCTTTTTTACAAACAAAGCGGGCGTCAAGCTGGTCACCGACCTTGTTGCGACCATTCAGGCCAACCGGGATTACCTCAGCGAGATTGACGGCAAAATCGGGGACGGCGACCACGGCATCAACATGAACAAGGGCTTTACCCTTTGCGGCGAGCGGCTCGCGGCGGGGACGGCGGACATGAGCGCCGCGCTGATGACCCTGAGCGAAACCCTGATGAACGATATCGGCGGCTCGATGGGGCCGCTGTACGGCGTGTTTTTTGAGGGGCTCTCCACCCAGTCGGAGGGCAAGGAGCAGATCGACGCCGCCGCGTTCCTCGCCATGCTGGAGGAGGCGCTTGCAGGCATCGAGGATATCGGCAGCGCCAAGGTGGGGGACAAGACCCTGCTGGATACCCTCAGCCCGGCGGTGGAGGCGTTCCGCGGCGCGGTGGAAGGCGGCAAGGACTTTACCGCCGCGCTGGACGAGATGGACGCGGCCGCCGAGGCCGGCTGGCGCTCCACCGAGAACATGGTGGCCAAAATCGGCCGCGCAAGCCGCCTGGGCGAGCGTTCCCGCGGGGTGCTGGACGCGGGCGCGACCAGCTGCTGGCTGATTCTGCATTCCATGGCGGACAGTGTCCGCGGCCTGCTTGCCTGAGCGGCTCGCGCAGGCGCAGGACAGAGTGAAAGAGCGCCGGGCGGCATCCGCCGCCCGGCGCTCTTTGCCGTAAACCGCGCTTTGCAAACCGCCTGCCCTTCGGAATCGGGCTGGGCTGTACCCCGGTGCGCTTTGCGGGCTGCCCTTCTGCGGCACAGCCCCTGGCAGGGCGACGCGTCCCGGCGCGCCGCCGCAAAGCGGGTTCCCGCGCACGGGGAAGCGCCGCACCGGCGCGCTTCCCGCCCGGTTCGACGCCGTCCCCTTTGCGCGCTTTGTCTGCGCCGGTTCCCATACGGAAGCCGCGGTATTTTCCGGCTGCCTTTTTTATATATCCCTGTGAATAGTTGCCTTGCTGCCGGGAGGTGCTTTTCGGCCTTGCGGCTCCATGTGCCGGTTCGTACGCCGAGGGGCTTGCGGCTCCCGGCAGAGCGGCGCGTCCCGGCGCGCCGCCGCAAAGTGCGCCGCCCGCGCACAGGGAAACGCCGCACCGGCGCGCTTCCCGCCCGGTTCGATGCTGTCCCCTTTGCGCGCTTTGTCTGCGCCGGTTCCCATACGGAAGCCGCGGCATTTT
>CAZYAV010000004.1:2038-7665 GCA_964645785.1 uncultured Oscillospiraceae bacterium | reverse complement strand
GTCCCCTTTGCGCGCTTTGTCTGCGCCGGTTCCCATACGGAAGCCGCGGCATTTTCCGGCTGTCCTTTTTATATATCCCTGTGAACAGTTGCCTTGCAGCCGGGACGTGTTTTTCAGCTTTGCGGTTCCATGCCGGTCTGTACGCCGAGGGGCTTGCGGCTCCCGGCTGCCCCGGCGGCCGGGCTCGGGGCAGCAAAAAAGGCCGCCGCCCGGTGTCCCCCGGGCGGCGGCCTTGACAGCCGGTTCAGCTTTCGACAACCTCAAGCACGCCCATCGGGCAGGCCTTGGCGCAGATGCCGCACGCGATGCATTTGGAGGCGTTGGGCGCGTTCTCGTAAAAGACGATGGCGTTGAACGGGCAGGCCTCTTTGCATTTGCCGCAGCCGACACAGAGCTTTTTGTTAATCATGTACACGCCGGTTTTGGGGTTCTGGGTGATGGCGCCGGCCTCGCAGGCCTTGGCGCACAGCCCGCACTGCACGCAGACGGTGGGGCGGACAACGCCCTTTTTCTCGGCGATATGGATGCAGGATTTTTCGGGGTCGTATTCTTTGTAAAATGCCTCGGAGCAGGCGCGTTCGCACGCGAGACAGGCCATGCATTCAACATCTTTTTTAACGGTGAGCTTTTTCATGGTTTTATTCCCTCTTGTAGATTTTTGTTTCTGTACTTTTATTGTACATGGCGCGGGGGGAAGAATCAAGAGGCCGCCGGAAAATGGGGAAATATGCCGGACCTTGCCCGTTCGCCGCCCCGGGGACGCCGCGCGCCGGCCGGCCGCCCGGTTTCTGGACATCCGCGCCGTATCTTGGTATAATACGCTTATATACGCCGCGCCGGCCGAACGGCGGCGGCCGGCCGTTCACCGAACAGCGCGGGCTTCCCTGCAAGTGGGGGAGCGCCGCGCAGCGAAAGGGAGCAGAGCTTATGACAATTAAAATTGCGCCGTCCATCCTGTCGGCGGATTTTGCGGTTTTTGGCGCGGAGATCCGGGACGTGCTTGCGGGCGGGGCGGACTGGATCCACTTTGACGTGATGGACGGGGTGTTTGTGCCGAATATCAATCTCGGCGTGTCCGAGCTGAAGTGCGCCGCGCGCGCGGTGCCCGCGTTTTACGACGTGCACCTGATGATCACCGACCCTGCCCGGTATATCGACGCATTTGCGGCGGCGGGCGCAAACGCCATCAGCTTCCACCTGGAGGCGCAGAGCGACGTCCGCGCGACCATCGAAAAGATTCGCGGGCACGCGGGGGTTCTTGCCGGCATCGTGCTCAAGCCGGGGACGCCGGCGTCCGCCGCGTTCGAGTATCTGCCGCTGGTGGACTACGTGCTGGTTATGACGGTTGAGCCGGGCTTTGGCGGCCAGAAATTCATGGCGGACATGTGCGGCAAAATCGAGGCGCTGCGCGCCGAGATGCGGCGCATTGGCAAGCCCGACATGCCCCTTGAGGTGGACGGCGGCATCGACCCGCAGACCGCGCCGCTCGCTGTGCGGGCGGGGGCGAACCTGCTGGTTGCCGGCTCGTCCGTGTTCGGCTGCGCAGACCGCGCCGCCGCCATCGCCGCCATCCGCGCGGCCGCGCAGTGAGGGTGCCGTATGCCGAAACGCAAACAGAGCAGGCCGCGCCATCCAAGCTTTGCGCCCAGCCGGGACTATCTGCTGGCGATGCTTCCGGTGCTGGGAATGGCCACCTATTTATACGGGCTGCGCGTGCCGGTGATGGCCGTGCTCTCGCTGGTAACCGCGCTGGTCTGTGACCTGCTGACCGCGCTGTTCATGCGCCGCCGGTACGACCCGACCGACCTGTCCAGCTATCTGTTCGGGCTGGTTTACACGATTATGCTGCCCGCCTCGATGCGCTACACCGTCATCGTCATCGGCACGGTGGTGACCGTGGTGCTCGGCAAGGCGGCGTTCGGCGGCTATGGGCGGTATCCGTTCCACCCGGCGGCGTTCGGGTTCGCGTTCATGAGCGTCTGCCTGCCGGACGAAATTTTCATGTATCCGCGCCCCTTCTCGGCCATCGGGCTGGGGATGGAGAGCGGCGCGGCGCTCTATCCCGGCATCGCGGGCACCCTCAAGCTCGGCGGGCTGCCGACCGTTGACCGGGCGGATCTGCTGCTGGGCAAGTATCCCGGCCCGCTGGGCACCACCTTCTGCCTCATCCTGCTCGCTTGCCTTGTGCTGCTCATCGCGCGCAGGACAATCAGCTGGCAGATTCCGTTTTTCTATCTGCTCAGCTGCATGGCCTGGTCGCTTGTCTTTGTGCGCATCCCGGTGACGCGGCCGGAATCGGCGCTGTACGAGATGCTTTCGGGCGCGCTGGTGTTCAGCGCCCTGTTTATTGTCTCGGCGCCCTCGCTTGCGCCCAAAGGGGGGCTTGCCAGGGCGGTTTACGGGATTGTGATGGGTCTTGCCGTGATGTTTTACCGCACGGTCGGCGTGTATGAGATGAGCGTCTGCTTTGCGGTGCTGCTCATCAACCCGCTTGCGCCCTATTTTGACCGCGTGTTTGCCGCCGGCGGCGCGCGGAAAACGCGAAAGGGGGCCGGACACAGGGTATGAAATGGATTAAAAAAAAGGCGAGCGCGCTCGCCCTCCCGCTGGAAGAGACGATGCGGCGGGATTTGCTGCTTTTCAACAACCCCGTGCTGATGCAGGGGCTGGCGCTGACCCCGGCGGTCGGCGCGACCATCACCCTGAAAAACGCGATTGTGCTGAGCGTGGCGGTGTTTTTGCTGGTGACGCCGGTGCGTGTGTTCGGCGACCTGCTGTATAACCGGCTGCCCAGCCGGCTGCGGATGATGGTCTACGCGCTTGCCGCGGCGGCGCTGTATATCCCCGTTTCCTGGATTCTCAGCCTGCTGTTTGGGGCGCAGACATATAACCCCGGCCTGTTTCTGCCGCTGCTGGTGGTGGACGGCGTAACCCTCTCCCGCGCGGAAATCCCCTCCCGGGAGGGGACGGCGAACGCCGTCCGCAACGGGCTGATGACGGCGCTGGGCGTCTCGGCTGTGCTGCTCGTCACCGGCGCGGTGCGCGAGCTGCTGGGGGAAGGGCGGATTTACGGCGTGCAGCTGTTTGAGGCAGGGCCGGTGCCGCTCGCGTCCACGGTTGCGGGCGGGTTCATCACCATCGCCGTCTTTGCCGCCGTGTTTCAGGCGGCCGCAAACCGGTATAAACGCGCGCGGACAGGGGGGGAACAGCCATGATCGGGCAGGTGTTGCTGGAGGGGCTCGCAACCTTTTTTACCCTGTGCCTTGTCGCCATCACCATACAGAACGCCGTCTTTGCGCGGGCGCTGAGCATCAGCCGCCTGCTGAGCCTGGTGGACGACACAACCAGCACCGGCGTTTTCGGCATCCTGCTGCTGTGCGTCACGGTAATCGGAGGCACGCTCAATTATTTCGCCAACGCGCTGCTGGTGCGCTGGGTGGCCAATCCCGGCTGGTTCCGCCCGCTGGCGATGCTTTTGTGCCTGTCGGCGGCGTATCTGGTGGTGTTTGCGGCGGCCGTGAAATTCGCGCCGGTCAGCAAGATACAAAAGGCGATTGACACGCTGCCGGGCGCGACCTTCAACTGCGCGGCGGTCGGCACGCTGCTGCTGAGCGTCTCGATGCAGCTTGGTCTGTTTGAGACGGTCTGCTACTGCGCCGGGGCAAGCCTCGGCTATGTGTTCGCGGTTGTGCTGGTCACCGAGGGGCAGCGCAAGATCCAGACGGCGGACACCCCGATTGCGTTCCGCGGCCTGCCGGTGACGCTGCTGTACCTGGCGGGGCTGGCGCTCGCCGTCTATGGGCTGACGGGGTATTCGTTCGCGTTTTAACCGCGCCGGGAACCCGGCGCACAGGAACCCGGCCGAAACATACAGAAGGCCGGCGGATAGAACAGAGAGGAATTGGCATGTCAAAACGGACGGGCGCTAACCTGCTGATGGTGGTTGGCACGATGATCTGGGGCGCGGCGTTTGTCGCGCAGAGCGTGGGCGCGGAGCATATCGGCGCCTATACCTTCGGATCGATTCGGTTTTTTCTCGGCGCGCTGGTTGTGCTGCCGGCTTATTGGATTACCCGGGCGCGTGTCCCGGCACAGCAGCGCAGGCCGGACGCCCCGCTGCATAAATACCTGCTTGCGGGGCTCGTCTGCGGCGCGGCGCTGTTTTTGGGCGCGCTGTTCCAGCAACTTGGCATCGAGCGCACCACGGTGGGCAAGGCCGGCTTTGTGACGGTGCTGTATGTTGTGCTGGTGCCGGTGTTCAGCTTTTTTCTGTACAGGCGCCGGATTGCCGGCCGCATCTATATTTCCATCGCCCTTGCGCTTGTCGGCATCTATCTGCTGTGCGTCAACGAGGGGTTCTCGGTCAATCTGGGGGATATCTACACCTTTATCGGCGCGATTTTCTGGGCCGTGCAGATGCTCTGCATCGAGCGGTTTGCGCAGTCGCTCAACGAGCTGAAGTTCACCGTATTCGAGTTCCTCAGCTGTTCGGCGTTCGGCGTGGTGATGATGTTTGCGGTTGAAAAGCCCGCGTGGGCAGACCTGCGCGCGGCGGCGGTGCCGCTGCTGTATTCGGGGCTGCTGTCGGTCGGGGTCGGGTTCACGGCGCAGAGCGTCTGCCTCAAATACACCGACCCGACGGTCGCCTCCCTGATTATGAGCCTGGAATCGGTCTTTGCGGTGATTTTCGGCTTTCTGCTGCTGGGGCAGACGCTCACGCTGCGGCAGGGCATCGGCTGCGCGCTTGTCTTTGGCGCGGTGATTCTCGCGCAGATTGCGCCCGGCTCCGGGCGGCGCAAGGCCGCGGCGGGGGATGCCGCGGGCTGAGGCGGGCTATTATTCCGTGTTCGTTTTATTTTACTATATTATCCATTCAAAAAGGAGACAACAGCATGGACATCAAGGGAACAAAGACAGAGAAGAATCTCGAAACCGCGTTTGCGGGCGAATCGCAGGCGCATACCAAGTATCAGTACTACGCCTCCCAGGCGAAAAAAGAGGGCTACGTGCAGATTTCCAACATCTTCACCGAGACTGCCCTCAACGAGAAGGAGCACGCCAAGCTGTGGTATAAGCAGCTGCACAACGGCGTCGGCGCGACGGCGGAGAACCTGCGCCTTGCCGCGGAGGGCGAGAATTACGAGTGGACGGACATGTACGCGCAGTTTGCCAAGGAGGCGCGCGAGGAGGGTTTCACCGAGATTGCCGCCATGTTTGAAGGAGTTGCCGGCGTCGAGAAGGAGCACGAAGAGCGTTACCGCGCGCTGCTCAAGAATCTTGAGGAGGGCAAGGTGTTCAAAAAGGACGGCGTTGTGGTGTGGAAATGCCTCAACTGCGGCCATATCCATGTCGGCGAGTCCGCGCCGCAGGTCTGCCCCGTTTGCAGCCATCCGCAGAGCTACTTCGAGCTGCAGAGCAAGAACTATTGATCCTGTCCGCGCCGCCCGGCCTGCCGGGCGGCCGGAACAGCATACCGCACAGCGGCACGGGCAGCGGGATTTTCCCGCTGCCCGTGCTTTTTTGTGTGGGAAACCGGCGGGGCGGTGCAGCGGCAGGAAAGGCCGGGGAGGCCGAAGCACCAGAAAAAGAACCGTCGAAACGGCCGCCTCAGCTGCCTGCGCCGTGTG
>CAZYAV010000004.1:0-1938 GCA_964645785.1 uncultured Oscillospiraceae bacterium | reverse complement strand
GCCGCCTCAGCTGCCTGCGCCGTGTGCTGTAGAATACCCGCGCATTATCTTTTGGCGGACGCACCCCGGCGGGCGACAGTGTCCACATCCCCGCCGCATCCCTGACGGCGGAGGCGCCAGAAGAAGAACCGTCAAAGCGGCCGCCCAAGCACTGCCGCCTCGTCGGTTCCGCCCTTTCCGGACGATTCCGGCAAAAACGCTCACCCCAGCTGCACAAGCTCGGTGTTCGGGTAATAATGCGCCAGAATCTCGGCGTAGGTCTTTCCCTCCTTGGCCATGGCGTTCGCGCCGTACTGGCTCATGCCGACCCCGTGGCCGTAGCCGTGGACGGTGCAGGTGAACATCCCGTCCGCGTAGGAGAGGGTGAAGGCCGCGCTGCGCAGCCCGAGCATCTCCCGCAGCTCGACGCCGGTGAAGGAGGTGCCGCAGATGACCTGGGTGAGGACGGTGCCCGCGTCGGTCGCGCGGCGCTCGCCCAGCCATTCGGCCGGGTCGCCGGCGGCGGCAAAGTCCTGCTTGCCCAGCCGCAGCAGGTCGTCCAGCTCGCTGGGCGCAAAGGTAACCACGCTTTCATACCCCTCCGCCCCGGTGTCCCATCCGCTGTCCACCGAGACGAGATAGGGCGCGGGCGCGGAAAAGACGTTTTCGCTGTATTCCGTTTTGCCCGGCGAGATGGCGTGATAGCACGCGCTGATGAGGCGGCCGTCGCATTGCAGCGCCTGGCCGAGCACGGCGTCCACCGCGTCGGTGATTTTCTGGCTGTACAGCGCGTAGTCCGCGCCGAACCGGCTGCGCGCCCGCTCGGGGGTCATATATCCCGCGCACAGCTCGGTGTTGACCGTGAAATACGCGCCCTGCAATTCCGGCACGGGGTTGGCCTCGCGCAGCTCCTTTACATAGAGCGCGTAGGTGTGCGCGGCAACCGCCTGTGCCTTGAGCGCCTCCGGCTCGTAAAGCGCGGGCATCTCGCTCATCACCGCGCCGATCAGATACTCCCGCTCGCTGAGCCGGAGGGTTTGTCCGTTCGCCTCGTCGAGCAGAATCAGCTCCTCGCCGGTATAGGCCGGTTCCGCCGCCTGCGCCCCGTCCGGCTGGGCTGCGCTGCCGCCGGATGCGGGCGGCAGCGACCCGGGGCTCTGGGCGGATCGGTCGGGCGCAAGCAGGGCGATGGCCGGGGTCAGCGCGATAAACAGGGCAAAAAGCAGCAGCAGGCCGATAAGCTGTTTCATGGGTTCCTATCCTTTTCACATTCTTACAAAAAGTCTGTTATTTTTTTGACGGATATGCTATAATGTATAAATCATTCAGTACGCAGTGCGACAATCTGCAAAAACCGGTACCAAGGAGGACGTTATGCTGCAGGATCTTACGTCTTCACAGCGTGAAGCCATTTCATATTTATGTGAGGAATACAGGAAATATAACTATATCAACCACGATGACTGGGCAAAGTACGGGGTCAAGCGCGGCCTGCGCAATGCGAACGGAACCGGCGTGCTTGCCGGGCTGACCAGCATCTGCGACGTTGTGGGCTATGAAATTGAGGACGGCGAGCGCGTCCCGGTGGACGGCAAGCTGCTGTACCGCGGCATCGACGTCGCGCAGATTATCGAATCCGGCCAGCACGACAACCGCTATCTGTATGAGGAGGTGGTGTGGCTGCTGCTGTTCGGCTCGCTGCCCACCGTGCGGGAGATGACCATGTTCCGCAACCTGCTGGGCGAGCTGCGCGAGCTGCCGGACGGGTTTGCCGAGGATATGATTATGAAGGCGCCCTCGCCCAACGTCATGAACAAGATGGCGCGCTCGGTGCTCGCGCTCTATTCCTATGACGACGAGGCGGAGGACAAAAGCTTTGAGCACACCATGGCGCAGGCCATCCAGCTGGTTGCCTGCACCCCGACCATCATGGTCAACGCCTACCAGGTCAAGCGCCGG
>CAZYAV010000003.1:71588-73128 GCA_964645785.1 uncultured Oscillospiraceae bacterium | reverse complement strand
TTCCGAACCCCGGCCCCCTCTCAAACGGGGCGGTCAGGGCTCAAAACGGATGCTTGCCCGGCGCAGAGCGCGCCGGAAAGCGGGAGGGCTGGTCATTCGGTTTTTGCGCGCGCCGCCCCCTTATCCTGGGCGGCGTGCCCTGTGCCAAATTAAATCAAATCCTCCCTTTGCGAAAAAAGTCTGCGCCCTTAACAGGCATGGCGGCCGCCGTAAAAAGCGCGGCCAACCGTCGCCCCTCAAGCCCCGGCCGTGGCTCCCCGAACGACGGATTCTGCAAGAAGCGAAAACTTCTTACGCTCAAGTTATACGCCGCCAAAGCAAATTTGAAAGCGGTTTTTGCAAAATTTTCCGCAAAGCCCGGTTTCGCCCCCGCGAACCTCCCGGCGGGGGGGCGGCTGGAAGATATTTCCGGCATAAATCGCTTTCGGCCGCCCAGAATCGTAGAATAAATTATTAGAAGTATCCGGAACAGGGGGATGCGGGGTTTGGGCGCGCCCAGCCGCCGGACGGCGGGGGATATTGCGCGCCGCTGTTGCGCAATGCGACAAATTGTGCTATACTGTTAGGCGCTATAATGGCCGAGGCGGGCGGACGCGCTGCGGTTTGCCGCGTTTCCGGCACCGTTCACACCGGACATTCGCAGGGACTGAACGAATTTTATGAAGCGAAAAAGACCGATTGACCCAACAAAAATTAAATATAAAAAGCCGCTGGCGGAGCGGTTGGGGCTGAAATACACCGTGATGCTGGTGCCCCATTCCGAAAAGAAGCCGATTCACCTGAAGCTGCCGCTGGGCGCGATTCTGGCGCTGGCGCTGTGCCTGACGCTGCTGCTTGGGTTCACCTGCTATTTTGCGTATTCCTCCTGGCGGCTGCAGTCGGTTGCCGCGGAAAATTCGGGGCTGAAGAAAATCACCGCCGAGCAGGAGGAACAGCTGGAGCAGCTGGAGGCGCTTGCCGCCGAGGTGCTGGACGCCGCGAAGGAGACCGGCGAAATCGAAAACGAGGTGCGCGAGAAAATCGGGCTGGAGCCGGAGGAATCCATCCTGCCCGCTTACGGCGGCACGCTGGAGGTTTACCGCCCGGCCGCCTATGCCGCCGGGGACGCGCTGCTGGCCAGCCGGATTGATTATCTGGAGCGCGAGCTGACCGCGCTGCGCCAGTTTTACGGCACGTACAACGATTCGCTTGGGGTGCTGGACGAGGAGATCGACACCTATATATATGAGCAGGGCTGTTTCCCCGACCTGTGGCCGCTGGAGGCCGGGAGCTATTACTCGGTTACCTCCGAGTTCGGCAACCGCATCGACCCTATCTCGTTTGTGCTGACTACCCACAGCGCGATGGATATTTCCGCGCCTGCCGGCACCCCGATTCGTGCCGCGGCGCGGGGGGTGGTTTCGGTTTACGATTCCAATTCCGGGTACGGCAAGCATGTGTATATCGACCACGGGAACGGCTACGTGACCCTGTACGCCCATTGCAGTGAAATTCTTGTGGCGAACGGCGCGACCGTGGAGAAGGGGGAGGTCATCGCGCG
>CAZYAV010000003.1:65829-71488 GCA_964645785.1 uncultured Oscillospiraceae bacterium | reverse complement strand
GGTCGGTTCCACCGGGCGCGCGACCGGCAGCCACCTGCACTTTGGCGTGCTGTACAACGGCACCTTTATCAACCCGCGGACCGTGCTGGCCACGCCGTGAGGGCGGGGGCCATCGCGCGGGTCGGTTCCACCGGGCGCGCGACCGGCAGCCACCTGCACTTTGGCGTGCTGTACGACGGCGCCTTTATCAACCCGCGGACCGTGCTGGCCACGCCGTGAGGGCGGGGGCGCAGGGCGCAAAAGCGTGTGAAACGGCGGCCTCTGGAGCCGGAGCAGCGGCGCTGGGCTGACGGAAAGGCCGGGATTGATAGGATTGCCCGGGCGGTTGGCTCGTTCGGCAGGGCGCGCTGCAAGGCGCTGTGTCAGGGGCTGGCGGATAGCCAGGGCACGGCGAAGAGCTTTCTATATTTTTCTGTTGCTATTTCCTCTTATTCTTTATTATACTGAAGAGTATCGAAGCGCCGGGCGCGTGGGCTTGCTTGATTCTTTATTATTTTATTATTGATATTTTCTTATAGTTTATATTATAAAAAAACCGATCGGCGGCGCCGCAAAGCGCCCGTTACAGATGGATTTTCCGCGCCGGTTCGCGGCGCTGTTGCGCAGCAATCAGGCAGACGATAGAAAGGAAGAAAAACTATGTTTGGCAAAAAAGAGGCAAATACGAACATCCGCACGACCTCGCAGGTCATCGAGACCATCATCGGCCCGGGCGTCATTTTTGAGGGCAGCATCCGGGGCGACGCCACCATCCGCGTTGACGGCAAGGTCAAGGGCAACACCGACATCAAGGGCTGCGTCATCATCGGCGAAAACGGCTCGATTGTCGGCGACGTCAAAACCGACCGCATCCTCATTGCGGGCAAGATGAACGGCCAGATCAACGCCACCGAGCGGGTGGAGATCGTCTCCGGCGGCAACCTGCTGGGCGACATCGTCACCAAGACCATCGTGATTGCGGACGGCGGCGTCTTTGAGGGCAACTGCCGCATGTCCGGCAACCATCCCGATCCGGACATGCCCAAGCTTGCGGAGTCCTCCGGCGCCGCGGCGGAATACGTAATCGAACCGGCGCACATGGCGGAGCCCGTGGCAGAGCCCGTCCCCGACGACGGCGACGAAATTTTCTTCGACTGAGCACCCCGCACCACAACATACACGCGCGGGGCAAGGAACCGAACCCGTTCAAGCCCGGCGGCAGGAATGCCGCCGGGCTTTTTGCTGCGCAAAAGCCTCTTTGGGGTTTTCGGGGCGGCACACCTGCCGCCGGGGTGCTGCGCTGTGCCATTTCCCCGCCCGCTGCGCCGCCATTCCGTCGCCCCTCTGCGCCGGCCGGAGGCCGGATTTTCCGCCGTAAGGTTCGCCCAAACGCCCTTTTTCTTCCGGTTTCGCACCGCAGCGCGGTTTTTCCCAAAAATTCCCGCCGCAAAATCGACAAGCCGCGCGCCGCTTTGTGTCTATACTGCAATCATACGCAGGATTTACAAAATATGGACATACGGTGGTAACCCTCATGAAACAGAAACACCCAAAAGGCTCCCTTCTCGTCGCGGGCAAAAAGCGGCTGGCCGCCGTCCCGGTTCTGCCCGCCGTCAAAACGGCCGCCAGGCACGCGGCCGCCGCGCTGGCCGCCGCGATTCTCTGCCGGGTCGAATTCGTAAGCGGGGTCTGCCCGTTCGGGCTCGCCTTCATCATCGGCTCGGCCGAGCGGTACACGCCCGCCGCGCTGGTCGGCTTTGTGCTGGGCAGCCTGTCCGGCGGGGTCAGCGCCGCACGCACGGTCTATCTTGCGGCGGTCGGCGTCGTCGCCGCGCTGCGCTGGATCCTTTCGGGGATTGGGCGGACAAGCTGGACGCGCAACAGCTTTCTGCCCTGCCTGATTGCGGGCTCGATCACCGTCCTGTTCACGGACAGCGCCATCCTCGTCCTCAGCGGCCAGATCACCCTGCCGGCGGTGCTGCGCACGGTGGCGGGCGTCTGCGTTGTCTGCGCGTTTTCCTATTTTTACTCGGTCTCGCTCGAGGCGCTGCGGCGGCGGGCGGCCGGGTTCTCGGGCACGCAGATGGCCTGCCTTGCGCTCTCGCTCTGCACGCTGCTGATGGGGCTGTGCCCAATCGCCGCAGGGCCGCTCTCCCTCGGGCGGATTGCCGGCGCGGCGGCCGCGCTTTGCGCGGTTTATCTGCTCTCCTCCCCGTTTGACGTGGCCGTTCTCGCCGCGGTCTCGGCCGCTTATCTGCTCAGCGACCCCGGCTTTGCGTTCGCCGCCGCCGGGCTGTGCGCCGCGGGCGGCCTGGCCTGCCTGTTCAAAAAGCGGGGGCGCGCCTTTCTCTGCCTTGTCTTTGTGGTGGGCGGCGCGCTGCTGGCGGCCTGCGCCCAGAACTATGTCTATATGATCACCTATCTGTCCGAGCTGATGTCCGGCGCGTTCCTCTTCCTGCTGCTGCCGCTGCGCAGCGGCGCGGAGGCGCGGTTCGACCGGGTTGCGGACGGGCTTGCGAGCGCGACCGCGGCGGTGAGCGTCAAGCTGGACAGCATCGCCGCCTCCATGCGGGACGTGACCGCCCTGCTCGACAACACGGTCGAGGTCAAAAACGCCCGCTGCAACATGGACAGGCTGTACAGCCATGTCGCCGACCGGGTCTGCAAAAGCTGCCCGCGCATGTCCGGCTGCTGGGTCGAGCATTACGGCGAGACGGCCGAGGCGTTCAACAAGCTGACCCCCGTGCTGACCGCGTCGGGCGCCGTGCAGAAATCCGACTTCGGCGCGCCGTTCGCCGCCCGCTGCGCCCGCCTCGATACCCTTTTGCGGGAGGTGAACCGCTGCTATAAGGGATACCTCGACTACATCGCGCGCATCAAAAACACCCAGCTGTATAAGGGAATTCTTCGCCGCCAGTTCTCGGCGGTCGCCGCGATGCTGGACAGCGCCAAAACCGAGCTGTGCGCCATCTCGGAATGGGACGAGGGGCGCAGCAAGCGGATCTACGACTGCGCCGCCCGGCTGAACCTGCCGGTGGAGACGGCCAGCTTTGTCTATGGCTATGCCCACCGGCCGTCCGTCACCCTGACCCTCTCCAGCCTGCCCGGCGACGAACCGATGCGCAGGCTGGCAGCCGGCATCTCGATGATTGCCGGCGTCCCCCTGTGCGCGCCGGTCGTCGAGACCAAGGCCGGCAGCGTCGCGCTCAGCTTCACCGAGCGCCCCGCGTTTTCGCTGCGAACCGCCTGCGCGCAGGCCGCGGCGGACAGCGACGCGTGCGGCGACGTCTACAGCGTGTTCACCGACCTGCACGGCAGCGTCCACATGCTGCTGTCCGACGGCATGGGCACCGGCAAAGCCGCCGCACGGGACGGGACAATCTGCTGCGCCTTCCTGCGCCGGCTGCTGGAAAGCGGGTTCCCCATCCGGCAGGCCGCGGAGCTGGCCAACACGGCGCTCGCCCTGCGGGAGGACAACGAGTCGGCCAGCACCCTCGACGTGCTCAGCTTCGACGTCTTTTCCGGCCGGGCGCGGCTGTTCAAGGCGGGCGCGGCGCCCACCTACATCCTGCGCGGCAGCCGGGTTGAAACCGTCGCGGGACGCACCCTGCCTGTCGGCATCCTCGAATACGTGCTCTGCCGGGAAACCGCCGTTGACCTGCACGACGGCGACCTGCTGGTCATGGTCTCGGACGGGGTGGAGCAGACGGCCGCCCCCTTCATCGAGCAGACCCTCAAGCGCATGTTTGACGCACCGCCGGAGGAAATCTGCCGCGAGCTTATCCGCCGCGCAAAGGCGGAGCCCGGCGCAGGGGACGACGTCACCGCGCTCGTCGCGCGGGTGGAACAGAGCTGAAGCCGTTCGGACTCCTCAGTCGTTCTGTTTATCGGACGCGGACAGCCCGCGCCGGCGCGGCCGGTTGCAAGGGCGGGCTGCGGTGTGCTATAATACCCGAAAAGCAGCCTTTATCCGACGATTAAACCGGCATTTTCCCAGGTTCCGCGCCCTGCCCATCGGGCAAACGGCCCGGCCTGCGCCCGGTTTTATGCGCCGCCCGCCCGCGGGGGGCTGCGCGAACTGAGGAGTCCTGATTTGAAAATTGTCAAGGAATATCTCTGGGTGTTCTTTGTCTCGATGCTGCCGGTTGTCGAGCTGCGGCTCGCTGTCCCAATCGGCGTCGGCCTCGAGCTTCCGCTGATTCCGACCCTGCTTGTCTCCATCATCGGCAACGCCCTGCCCGTCCCCTTTATCATTTTTTTCGCCCAGCGGGTGCTGGAAAAGCTGGCCAAGGTTCCCAAAATCGGCGGCTTTTTCCAGAAAATCATTGATAAGGCAACCGAAAAATCCAAAACCTTCGGCAGGTATGAGCTGCTTGCGCTCTACGCGTTTGTCGCCATTCCCCTGCCCGGTACCGGCGCGTGGACGGGCTCGCTGATTGCGGCGATTCTCCAGCTCAACTGGCGCAAGGCGATGCCGGTCATCTTCGCGGGCATTGTCACCGCTGGGATTATCATGTCCCTGGCCTCCGCCGGAATTTTCGGCGCGCTGGGGTATCTGTTCGGCTTCGGCTGAGCCGCGCCTCCCACCCCACACCCGCGGTTCTGCCCCGATAAAAGCGGGCGTCTTTTTGAGCCGTTCGGGGCGGGTCTGCCCGGCATTGCCGCGCAGGGGTTTTCGCGCCCGTTTCGGGGGGCATGGCGCGCAGCCGCGTTTTCTGTAAACTTTTCAGGTTCGCGCCCTTCGTTCATCCAAAAAGCCGTATGCGGGTTGCCTGCCGGGACGGCCGCCGCCAAGGCATCCATGCAAGCCGGCGGATGGCGCGATTCCCGGGGCAGGCAACGGGAGCCGTTTGCGGGAATCAGGCCGTGCAAGCCCCCGGCAGCGGCGAAACAGCGCCGCCCGAAAGCCCGCGCGGGCTCGATTTTTACCCTGTAAAAAAACGCAGCCGGGCGGGACAGATTTTTCAATCTGTCCCGCCCGGTTTTTCTTTGCCGCGCCGCAGCCCGTTCGGGGAAGATGCCCACCCGCGCCGCCGGCGGTTTTACCTCTTCCTGCGCGTCAGGCAGGCGCCGGTGATGGCGCCTATCAGGATGAACGGCGCCGCCCGCACAAACAGCCACTCCAGCGCATGGAAGCCCACCCCGGTCACGGCGGTTTCCGGCCGGCTGTAATCCCAGCGCAGGTACGGGCTGTTCAGCGCGATGGCCGCCGCAAAGGCCGCCGCCGTGGCGACGCACACCAGGATGAAAAACCAATGCAGTGCCTTTCGCCTCGCCGCTTTGCGGCGCGCAAACTGCAAATTGATCTCCTCCAGCTTCTCGGCAATCTTGCCCGGTTCATCGGACTTTTCCGGTGCGGCGGTTTCCCCAAGCAGCGCGCTCACCGGCGTCTCCAGCACCTGCGAGAGGGAGATTAGCAGCTCGGCGTCCGGAACCGACAGCCCCGTCTCCCATTTGGAGACGGTTTGCCGCACCACGTTCAGCCTGTTTGCAAGCTCCTCCTGCGAAAGCCCCCTGGCCTTTCGGATTGTCTTAATGTTCTCATTCAGCATCCGGGATGCCCCCTTTCACGGCCATCCTAACCGAGGAAAGCCCGTTGCGGCAAGCAACGCAGATGAACAGCGCCGCGCTTTTCCCCCGATTTGCCCGCCCGCGGCCGCCCCGCAAAGGCGCGCCCGGC
>CAZYAV010000003.1:0-65729 GCA_964645785.1 uncultured Oscillospiraceae bacterium | reverse complement strand
GGAACAGGTCGTGGGGCTGGCCGCGCTTCGCTTTCAGGTGCTCGATTTTGTCCCGCGTGCTCCACACCAGCTCCTGGAACTGCTCCTGCAGCTGCTCCCGGGTCTCGTACAGGCTGTCCGAAAACTGCACCAGCGCGTTGCTGAACGCCTCGGAAATCGAGCTCTCCTCCTCGTCCTGCCTGCGGTGCGCGCGGCTGTTTTCCAGCACAACGCCGTACCGCTCCCGCGCGCGGCGCACCGCCTCCTCCCAGGAAATATAGATTTTTTCCTCCGCGTTTTTCCCAATCCGCCGCAGCAGCGCGCGGTTGCCGCACACCCGCAGAATCTCTGCGCACATGGAATCGGCGTTTTCCTCAATCAGCAGCCCGGTGTCCCCGTGCTCGATGCCCTCCGCGGCGCAGCTTCCGCGCACCAGCAGGCTCGGGCAGCAGCAGGCGGCCGCCTCCCGCACGACGATACCGTTCGTGTCAAAGGTGGAGGGGAACAGGAACAGATCCGCCAGCGTAAAATAGCCGCGCAGCAGCTCCCTGTCCCGAATTGCGCCGGTCATGATGCATTCCGCCCCAAGGCCGGCCCGCTCGATGTACGCCGCAACCTCCTCCCTGTCCGCGCCGTCCCCAACCAGCAAAAAGCGGAATTTTGCGCCCTTTTCCCTGGCGCGCGCCAGCGCGTCCAGCGAGAGTTTAAGCCCCTTATACCACATCATCCGCCCCACAAACAGAAAGACGGTCTCCTGCTCCCCGATGCCGTGCTGCGCGCGCAGCGCCGCAACCGCGTCCGGCGCGGCGCGCCGTTTCTCAAAATCGGTGCCGTTTTCCATCACGATATAGTCGCCCTCATACCCGATACTGCGCAGGTTTTCCCCCGCGCCGTTGGAGACGACCCAGATTTCATCGCACGCCTGAATATTTTGCAGCAAAAACCGGATGGAAATTTTGCGCAGCATATCGCTCGCAGTCAGATTTTCGATGTCGATGTCGTATTTTGTGTGATAGGTCATCACAATCGGCGCCCCCGTGCGCCTGCGCAGCGTCCGCGCCAGCACGGTTGAAATCACCGGGCAGTGGCTGTGGATCAGGTCGATCTTCTCCGCTTCCAGCGCGCTGAGCACCCCCGGGTCAAACGGATAACCCGCGCGGTAGCCAAGGGTGTTCGGCAGATACGCGCTCGGATAGCGGATCACCTCAAACGGGTAATCATCCGTCACATCCGGATAAAACGGGGTTGCGACAACCGCGCGGCCGTATTCCCGTTCGATAATATCGGCGTAGTTGACCGTCACGTTGGCAACCCCGTCGATGGTCGGGGGAAAGGAATCGTTAAACAGTCCGATTGTCAGCTTGTCCATGTACGCTGTCTCCTTGTTCTGTCTTTTTAAGGCGGGTCGCTGTCCGGTTTAGGTGATTTTATCACAACGGCGCCAAATTTAAAAGTCGAATTTTTGAACAATCGCCCGCCCGCCTGCGGGGCGGCCGGCGCTTCCGGGCAAGGCCGGGCGGCACTCCGCGTCCGGTTTTATTAAACAGCCCGTTTGACAGAAAAAACGAACGGGAGGCGCGGTTTTCTTCATCCGCGCCCCCCGTTCCGGCTTCCAACCCGCCGGTCAGTTCACCAGGCTTGTGTATACCGTGACAATCCGCCGCCAGGTGTCCGGCCCGACGACGCCGTCCTGCGTCAGGCCCATCAGCCGCTGGAACTCGACCACGGCCGCGCGGGTTCCGCTGCCGAAGATGCCGTCGATCGTCAGGCTCGGGATCGTCTGGAAATACCGCCCGATCACGTTGAGCAGCCGCTGGATGGTCGAGACGTTCGCGCCGGTGCTGCCCACCCGCAGCGGCGCGCCGGGGTAAACCGGGTTGGGATTGATCGCGTTCTGATAGGAATAATAGACCTTGTAAAGCTCGCTCCAGGTTGCGGCGCCGATGACGCCGTCAGCCGTCAGCCCCCGCTTGCGCTGAAACGCGAGCACCGCCGCGCGCGTCCCGCTGCCGAACACCCCGTCCACTCCGATGGGGCTGAGGTCGCTGTAATAATCCGCCGCAACGTTGAGGAAAAACTGCGCGAGCGAGACATACACCCCCGTCGAACCGGAACGCAGCACGGCGCTCGGCTCGGGGCTCACGATATCGGGCGTGGTGATCCCCTCGCTGGACAGCTCCGCCAGCTTCTTCACCGAAACATAGATGTAGTTGATCCGGTACCAGGTTGCGCGGCCGACGATTCCGTCCACCGTGAGGTCAAAAATGCTCTGGAACTGCCGCACGGCCGAGCGGGTCTCGCTGCCGAAGATGCCGTCCGCCGTCAGCGCCGAAATCTGCGGAAAGCTCTGGCGGATGCGGTTGAGCTGGTTCTGGATTGTCGCGACCGACGCGCCCCGGCTGCCCTGCGAGAGAGGCGCGCCGGGATAGGATTCCTCCGCGCCCTGGACAAGGTCGGTCTGCGCAAGGCTGATCTCGCTGCCGTAATAATAGCGTAGAATCCCGAGCGGCGTGTACCCCTGGTTGGCCAGGGTCACCGTCCCCCACTGCTTCAGCCCCGGGCAGGTGGCGGTTGTGCCGTTGCAGTATTCCGCGTAAAACGGCTCGGCGTAATTCGCCTTGCGGATATAGGTGTTGAAGATTTCGTCGACGATTTTGCTCACGTTCTCAAAGATATTGCGCCCGTATACAAAGTACTGATCGTAGCTCGTCGAGTTGGTGATATCAAAATTATACCCCTTGCTGCGGTACCATTCGGTATAAATGCGGTTGAGCACCAGCGAAATCTGGCAATAGATGTTCGCGCGCAGCGCGTTTTCCGGCCAGGTCGGGTAGATTTCCGAGCAGCAGACATTCTTGATATACTGCGTAAAGGTAACCGTCACGTTCTGGGCGGCCTGGCTCGGCCGGCCGAGGTGCACGGTCACATACTGGGGAATGGCCACCACGTCGAGAATCTGCGCCCCCTCCGCCTCGGGCGGCGTCTCGGCAACCTGCCCCGGGTTATCCACCCGGTTGGGCGGAATCTCATAGACGACCGTCTCGGGCTCCCCCGCCGCCAGCCGCTCAATCGTCGCCGGCTCCATCGCCACAGGCAGAATCGCGGTTTCCCCCGCAAAAATCTGCACCCCCCGCACCTCAACCGTGCGGTAGGCGTTCGAGACAATCCGCACGTCCACCGTCGCATACGGCAGGCAGCCCGCTTCGGGGTTGAGGCTCGCCTCCCGGTCGGGCGCGTCAATCTCAAACCGCCCGGTGCGGCCGGACGCGTCGCTCACCCCCTCCTGCGCGTATTCGCCGCCGGTCACAAGGACATGCGCGATGACCGGCAGCGCCTCCTGCGAGGTCGTCACCTCGACAACCAAATAGCCTTTCTGCATACAACAACCCCCATTTTCATCGTTCACGCCATTGTATGCAGCCCCGCCGGTTCGCGCGACCCCTGCCCGGATACCGTCCCGCTTTGCCCGGCCGCCGGGGAATGCCACCGGCATAAATCCGCAGCTGCCGCGCAGGGCGGTCAATCGCGGCGGCCGTTTCGGGCGGCAGCCCGCCCAGAGCACGGGGGACGGGCAAGGGGCAGGTGATTTTTGCGTATAAAGTTTGTAGATAAAACACGCCTGCGGACGTCATCCGGCCAAAAGCGCGGGCAGGCCGCCTGCAAGGCGCGAAAGGCCGGTTTTTTATAAAAACAAAAAGAGCCGGGCGGCGCCTCCGCGCCCGCCCGGCCTGTTCCGCTCTCAGCCGACTGCGATGTAAAAATAATAGAGCACCCAGCCCGCCTCAAATTCCGCACGCACCTCGTAAAGATAGCCGCCCGGCTCAAACGGCACGCTGATTTCCCCGTCCAGCTCAAAAAAGTCGTAGGAGTTGCTCTGGCTCTGCCGCACGGTGTAGCTGACGGCCGGCTGCGAAAAAGAGAGATCCAGCCGCTCACCGCCCAGCAGCGCGGTGGGCGTCGGCTCCTGGTCGATGGCCGGGGTGGGGATTTTGGCCGTCTGGCGGTCGAACAGAAAGCTCCACTGATACCCCGCCACCGTGACCGGCAGCTGCACCGAATCCGCCGTCACCGTCAGCTTGGCGACCGCGTTGTTCGGGTGCCGGACGTCGATTGCGTCCTTGACAAGGATTGCCGCAACCGCCGCCGCGGCGAACAGAACAATTGAAGTGAGTATTTTTTTCAAGCCCACGCCCCCGTTCGGATTCCGATTGCGCACCCGTGCGCCGCGCAAAAAGCACTTACAGTATACCACAGCGCGCCCGCGCAGGCAACGAATCTATTTCCCAGGCCTTCCCGGGTTTGCCGGCAGGTCGGGCGGCCGCCGGTTTCTGCCCCGGCAGTCGGTTCGCGCTGTCCACCGGCGCGCTCGCCGCGGCCTCTCCCCGCTCCGCGGCGTTCCCGCGTTCAGCAGTCAGCCCTTATCCTCCGTCATCTGCTCCTTGTCTTCCTGCTGCCCCTCCTCGTCCGGCGGCGAGTCGGGTTGATAGTTGGGGCACTCCGGCAGGCAGGCGTCCTGCGTACAGCCCGGCAGGCAGCCCGGCTTGGTGGAGGGTGCGCCCTCCACCGGCTTGCCCGGGCAAGCGCGGCTCGCTTTCGCCCCGGGTTCGGCGGCGTCCCCCTGCACGTTTGCCGGCATGACGCCGTAATCCGCCGCGTCGGCGACGGCCTGCCCGGCAGCCGGACAGGCTTCCGCAGCGGGCGGCTCGGCCGCGCTGCTCTGCGCCCGGGGCGCGCCCTTTTCCATCTGCGGCAGCGCCACGGCCAGCACGGCGGCCGCAATCGCGGCGGGCGCCAACGCCCATAGCCGCCGGCCGGCCTTTTTGCGCCGGTCGCGCAGCCGCGCGACCGCCCATTGGGGGGAAAGGGTCTCGGGTACCGGCGGGTCCACATACATGCCGCGCAGACGCGTCTCCAGCTCCTGCTGCTTCATTTGCTCTCCCCCTCCTCCAGCCTTGCGCGCAGCTTGGCAAGCGCGCGCAGCTGCTTGCTGCGCACCGTGTTCGGGTTCATTCCCATCATCCGCGCCACCTCCCCGGAGGTGTAGCCCTCGCAGACCGCAAACACCACAATCGCGCGCTCCTCCCTGCTCAGCGTATCCAGCGCGCGCAGCAGGTCAAGCCCGGCCGCAATCTCCCGGTCGGTTCTTCCCGCCGCCTCGATGTGCTCGCTCAGCTCGTCCGCCGCGTGCAGGGCGGCCGCGCCCCGTTTGCGCCGCGCCTTGTTGTATAAGATCCGGTACAGCCAGCCCTCGAACGCGTCCGGCGCGCGCAGCCTGCGCACCCCCGCAAACGCGTCCGCAAAGGTCTCCATCACGGTGTCCTCGGCGTCCTGCGGCTGGCCGAGCAGATAGTACGCCGTCTTGTACAGCGCCTTGTAAAAATCGGCATATAAAGCGGCAAAGGCGTCCGCGTCGCCCGCCCGCGCCGCCTCGACAACCGGCCTCAACTGTTCCTTGTCCACGGCTGACCTCACTTGCGCTCTGTGGTATAAGAGGGAATTTTCCGGCGTTTTGTTGCATGTACGGTATTGTAGCATATTCCCGCCGCAAAAGCGAACCCCGCTGCGCAAGGCCGCCGGGTCGGGCGCACCGGCAAGCCCCTGCCCAACGCGAACCGCCGCGCTCAGTGCCGCGCAGCGTGCCGGGGAAGCCCCGGGCGAATGTCCCCCGCATACGGTGCCCGGCGCTTCCGCGCGTTTTTCCGTATGGGGAGGCGAAAACCCGCCGCCGGGA
This sequence comes from uncultured Oscillospiraceae bacterium, assembly GCA_964645785.1. Classification (GTDB taxonomy): domain Bacteria; phylum Bacillota; class Clostridia; order Oscillospirales; family Ruminococcaceae; genus CALWZE01. Next base: position 60,019 of record CAZYAV010000003.1, on the reverse strand, counting down.
TGCAAAAAAGCCCGCCGCCGCACCCTTTTTGCGCCCGGCGCATAAGCTGGGCGGGAAAGGCGGTGGGAATATGCTGATTTCGGTGACCGATCTGGACGCGCTGCGGCAGAATGCGCGCCAAATCAAGGCAAAGTGCGGCAAAAAGCTGATTGCCGTGCTCAAATACGACGCCTACGGCGGCGGCATGGAGGCGTGCGCGCGCGCCCTGCTCGGCGAAGCGGACGCATTCGCGGTCTCGACCCTGCCGCAGGCCGCCGCATTGTTAAAAGCGGAGATTCCGCCCGGGCGGATCATGGTGCTTGACCCCATCCTGCCCGCGGGGCTGGACAGCCGGCTTGCCCGGGTGATTCTGCCGGTCGACTGCCCGGAGATATTGCGCGGCCTTGCGGACATATATATTGACAGGCCACTGCGTGTCCAGCTGCGCGCCGACGTCTGCGGCAGCGGCATCGGTCTGCGCGCCGGGGCGTTTGACGCCGCGCTGGAGGCGGTCGCGCAGGACAGCCGCTTTACCCTGTGCGGGCTGTTCGCCCACGCGCCCAGCCTGTACCGCCGCGCCCGGCCGCAGGAGGTTGTGGCGCGGTTCTCCCGGCTGTGCGAAAAGGTTCGCGCCGTGCAGCCGGACGCGCTCTGCCATCTGGCCACCAGCGCGGCGCTCGACAACCCCGCGCTGTATTTTGACGCGGTGCGGGTCGGCACGGCACTGTACGGCCTGCCCTCCGGCGGCGAGAACACCCCGGACGGCCTGCTGCCGGTGCGCGCGCTGCACGCGCCGGTTCTCCGGGTAATCGACAATCCGGGCAGGCTCTCCTTTTATGACCGCTGCGCCGGCGGCGCCGCGCTCACCCGGGTCGGGATTGTCGGCGCGGGCTATGGCGCGCTGCCCGCGCTGCTGCACGCGCGGGCGCTCTGTCTGCTTGTCCGCGGGCAGCGCGCGCCGGTAATCGGCGTCCCCTGCATGGGGCACCTTGTCGTCGATCTCAGCGGTATCGACGGGGTGCGGCCGGGGGACACGGCCGTCTTTGTCGGGCGCTCCGGCGGGCTGGAGCAGACCGCCGCCGGGTTCGCCGCCCGCTGCGGCATTCCCGGCTGCCGGTGCGACGGCGCGCTGTTTGCCACAAAGGAGGCCGCGTGCCTTGTTCTTGACAGGCACAACTGTATTGTGAAATGATGAATCAGAGGTTAGGAGGGAGTCGGGATGAAGCCGTATGTAAAGAACAACCGCACCAACGCCGTTGAGCACAGCGTCTGCCGCCGTCTGCGGGAGCACGACCTCGACGAGATCGCGCGGGTGCAGGAGGACGCGGTCAGCGGGCTGCCGGACAGCTCGGTCTATGTCGCCAGCACCCGCGCCGAGCTGCTTGACCTGCTGCGGGACGGGGAGATGCACGGGCTGTTTGCGGACGGCGCGCTGTGCGGCGTGTGCGGAATTCTCCCCAGCGGGTCGGCGGCCGAGGATCTGCCGGGCGAGCTGGGCTTTTCGGACAGCCAGCGGGCGCGCGCGGTCAATCTCGAGTGCTACTTTGTCGCGCGGGATTACCGCGGCAACGGCATCGCGCGGGAGCTTGCCCGGCTGTGCGCCGCGCGGGCGCGGGAGGCGTTTGACGCGCGCTATCTGCTTGCGACCGTCTCGCCGCGCAACCTCGCCAGCCTCTTGACCCTGATGTCGGTCAACGGCTTCCGCATCCGCGCGCTGCGGCAGATGTACGGCTGCAAGCTGCGCTATATCCTGTGCTGCGAGCCGGACAGCCAGCGCCGCTACACCTGCTACGAGCGCTACGCCGTATCGGACGTCTACGCCATCAGCCGCGCCCTCGCGCAGGGCTACGACGGCATCGCGATGTATAAAAATAATGGGGAAATTTTTGTGTGGCTCGCAAAATAAATCGAAAAAAGGGTTGCATATTTTCCATTTTGTGGTAAAATAGACCTGTGAACCTTTGTTCGTTCAGCGCAGCAGCAGGCTGACGGTGAGCGCCGAGGCGATGAACCCGGTCAGGTCGCCGCCCACCGCGCTCGCCAGCGTGTGCCGCGTTTTGCGCACATGGGTGACCCCGTAATAGAGCGCCATGGTGTAAAAGGTCGTCTCGGTGCTGCCCTGCATGACCGACGCCACCCGGCCGATATAGCTGTCCGGTCCGTTCGCCGCGATGATGTCCTTGAACACGGTGAGCGCGCCGGTGCCCGAAATCGGCCGCATGAGCATCAGCGGCACCACCTCCTTGGGGATATGCACAAGGGAGACCAGCGGCTCCACAAAGGCGGCAATCAGGTCAAGGCCGCCGCTCGCCTTCAGCATCCCGACGCACAGGGTGATGGCAATCATGGTCGGCGTAATTTTATAGACGACCTTCAGCCCCTCAAACGCGCCCTCGACAAACGCGTCCAGGATGTTGCACCCGTGCACAAACCCATAAATCACAATTCCGCAGATAACTGCCGGAATCAGCCAGTCGCTGAGGGCTTTCAAGGCCGCCGTCCCCCCTTTCGCAGCCTGCCAAGCAGCTTTGCCAGGGTGAGCGCAACCAGCACCGACATCAGCGTGCTCAGCCAGACGCAGACGATAATCTCCAGCGGGTCGGCGCTGCCCGAAAGGCGCCGGATGGTGGCGACGGTTGTCGGCAGCAGCTGGATGGAGGCGGTGTTCAGCACCACAAAGGTGACCATATCGTCGCTCGCGGCCGCGCCCTGCCCGTTCAGGCGGTCCAGCTCGGCCATGGCGTCCAGCGCCATCGGGGTCGCGGCGCTGCCAAGGCCAAGCAGGTTTGCCGTGATGTTCAGCGAAATCGAGTCGATTGCGCGCTGGCTCTTCTCCTTAAGCCCCCGGAACAGGAATCCTGTGACGGGGGAGAGCGCCCGGCTCAGCTTCTCGCACATGCCCGATTTCTGGGCGATTTTCATGATGCCGCACCACAGCGCCACCGTGCCGGCCAGCTCAAGGCAGAGCTGCACCGCATTCACCCCGCTTTCCAGCGCGGCGCTGGAAAGCTCGGGCATCCGCCCAAGCAGCCCGCCGAACGCAAGCGAGAGCGCAACCAGAATCAAAAGAACATAATTCATCATATTCTGTCACCTCTTTAATATCTAATGCGACCGGCGGCGGAATATGTCATCCATCGGAAAGGGAAAACAGGAGATACTATGAAAACTGTCGGTATTATTCGCGAGATTGACAAGCTCGGGCGGATCGTCATCCCGATTGAGTACAGGCATACCTTCGGCATTGAGACGGGCGACCCTGTTGAAATCAGCGCGGAAAACGACCAGATCGTCATCCGGCCGTATTCCCCCTGCTGCGTGTTCTGCAAAAGCGGCGAGGACACGGTTGAATTTGCGGGCAAGACGGTTTGCCGCAGCTGCCTTGACAAGCTGAAATCCCTCTGAACCGCCGCCAGGGGCAGGCGCCGCGGCCATGCCGGCGGCCGGCCGCGCCCCGGCACGCCGGAATTTTGGAGGTTGTTATGGTGAAAAAAGGGCTGCGCGTCCTCTATTACGGCACGGCCGCGGCAAGCGCGCTGGTCGGGCTGTGGCATTTCTTTGTGCCGTGGATGTTCCGCTGGTACGATTACCTGCCGATGCAGTATGGGAATCTCATCGTCGGCATCGACTACACGAATTACTGCTTTTCCCTGCTGCTGTGCGGGCTGAGCGTTCTGCTGCTTGTTCTGGGCAGGCGGGCGCTTGCCCTGCAGCGGGAGGTCGTTTATTTTTATTATTTTCTCACCGCCGTGTGGGTGTTCCGCGCCTGCCTTGCGACCTTTCTCGAGCCCTGGCCGCTCGAGCCGGTGCCCGCGGCGGCCATCGGGCAGCTGGCTGCGTCGGATCTGCTCGCCGCGCTGATGCTCGTTGTGACGGCCGGCCTTTACAGGGCTTCCAGGCGGAAATGAGCCAGGTTCCCCGTGCCGCCGCTCGGAAGCGGCACGGGGTGGCTGTCCGGCAACATCAAAGGGCGGGGCGAACCGCAGCGGTTCGCCCCGCCCTTTTTTCAACCCCTTTACTTTATGAGATCCCGCGCCGTTGCTCGTCTTCCGGCAGCCTTTGCAGACGGAGCCGCCGGAAAAGCGCCCCGCGCCCCCTTCCTGCGGCCAAAAGCGCCCCGGCGAAGCTTGCCGGGGCGCTTTTTCCGTTAAAACTCCGCAAACCGTGCGGCCGGGCTCCCGCGCGCCGCTCAGCCGTACAGCGCGCACCAGTAGTTGTTATAAGCGCCGTCCTCCACGCGGTAAAACGCCGCGCCAAAGGCTGTGCGGTCGGCGGCCAGCATTCCCGCCAACAGGTTGTCGCAGCCGTTCCAGCTGTCAAAAACGGCCTGCGCGGTCAGGTACCCCGCGCTGATGGATTCGGCCGCCGCGCCGTTCGCCGCTGTTTTGCCGTCCGTCCCGTTGGGGCGGGTGTGGGTGTACTGCGCGGCCAGCTCCTGTGCGCGGGTCTGCGCCCCGGCGGCAAGCTCGTCGCTCCAGTGCAGCGCGGGCAGGCCGTTCGCCGTCCGCAGACCGTTGACCAGCTCAAGCAGAGCGCGCGCCTCGGCCTCCTGCTGCCCCGGCTCGGGCAGGACGCGCTCGGTCTCCTGGGCAAGGTCGGTCGACACAACCGGCTTTGCGAGGTCGGTGACCGCGACTGTGAAGGTCGTGGATCGCTGCGGAACAAAAATCTGGTTCTCCCGCTGCTCCGCCCCAAGCGGTACACCCTGCCCATCCGTCGCGGGCAGAGATTGCCGGTACGCGGCATATATTTCGGGATCCACCGCTTTCCAGAACCCGAAGGTCGCGCGCACCTTCGTCTTGGTGTCCGCCGCCCCCTTCACGGTCAGGTAGGCCGTGCCGTTCTCGACCCTGTCCAGCCTGACCGCCGCGGTCGACTCGTTGAAGGACGCAAGCTGCACCTCCTCCCCCTGCTGCACCGCAAGCTCCAGCGTGACCCCGTTTTGCAGATACGCCGCAATCTCCATCGGCGGCTCGGCGGCCATCCCGCCCAGCCCCGAGACGGTGAAGGTCTGGCTGTACCGCGCAAGCACCCGCGTCTCCTGCCGGGGGGGCTGCTCCTTCTCCACCCCGATCAGATCCCGCAAAAAGCTGCGCAGCGCGTTGTACTGTGCCGAAAAGTCCCGCCCGAACAGCTCCACCCGGTGCGGATATTCCTGCTTGGGCACGGCGATTTCCCCGGTTGTAATGCTGACCGTCGTGCTGAAATATTCCCCCTTGGCGGTCACCGCGCTCTCGTCCTCCGACAGGGCGAGGATGTCCGGATCCTGCACCGCAATCTCATACACCCGCTCGTTTTCGCCCAGCGGGAATTCAAACGTATAGCTCTCGTTCACCGCGAGGGTCTGCCGGGGCAGCTCCCGCACGGCCGGCTCGGTGTACTGATCCGGCACGGCCGACGTCCACGGCTCGGCCACCGCCACCGCGCCGCCCACAAGCGCGGCCAGCAGGCAGCCCAGCGCAATCAGCACGCCGCGCGCCCCTTTTTTCTTCCGCTTTTTCCCGATTTTTCCCCGCGCCGGCGCGCCGCTTTCCTGCGTGCTCGCAAATTCCAGCGGCGCAAAGTCCCCGCTGCCCGCCTGCGCGAGCAGCTCGTCCACCTCGGGCATATGGGTGATCTTCACCGCTTCGTTCCGTTTTTCCTTCTTTGCACTCATGGTCTCTCCTTGCGCGCCGCCCGGCACGGCGCGGCGCAGTCGCTGCGTGAATAAGTGTACCATAAACACCGGCCGGCCGCAATCACAACCTGCCGGCGTTTTCCCGGCTGTCCGGCCGTTTTCTGTCGAATCGGCCCGCTCTGCCGCGCAGGCCGCCGGTTGCAAAATCGCCGCGTTTGTGCGATGATAAGGCAAACAGCCGCCGGACGAACGGGCGCCTCTTTCCCGCCGCGGCCGCCCGGCGGCATCATATGGGGAAGCGAAGCATATGGCAAAGGAAAAGCTGCACAAAACCAACGCAATGCGCCTGCTGGACGCCGCGCATCTGCCCTATACCGCGCGCGCCTACGACTGCGCCGGCGGGGACAATCTCGGCGAGCAGGTCGCGCGGACTCTCGGGCTCGACCCCGGCACGGTGTTCAAAACCCTCGTGCTGCGCGGGGACAGGACCGGCCCGGTCGTCGCCTGCATCCCGGCCGCCGCCGCCCTTGACCTCAAGGCGCTCGCCCGTGCAAGCGGCAACAAAGCGGTCGATATGCTGCACGTCAGGGATCTGTTTGCGCTCACCGGCTATATCCGCGGGGGATGCAGCCCCATCGGGATGAAGAAGAAATTCCCGACCTTTTTTGACGAGAGCCTCCTGCTGCTTGACCGCGTCTGCGTCAGCGCCGGGCAGCCCGGCTTACAGCTGGAGCTTTGCCCCGGCGACCTGCTCGCCGCCACCGGGGGGCAGGCCGTTCCGCTGACCGTCCGCTGACCCCGCGAGAAAGGATCCGACCATGCACGAAATTTTATACGAAACCGCCATTACCCTGCGCGCCCACGAGGCCGATTTCTGCGGATTCTGGCGGCCGAGCGCCATCCATCTTGCCATGCAGGAGGCCGCTGAGGCGCACGCCTGCCTGCTGGGCGCGGGCTGGGAGGCGCTGCGGGCAAAAAAGCTGGCCTGGGTGCTGGCCAAAAGCTGTGTGGAGATGGACAGCTACCCCCGCTTTGGCCAGACCGTGCGGCTGCGCACCTGGCCGGGCAAAACCCGCCACCAGATTTTCCCGCGCTATTTTGAGTTTGAGACCGATTCCGGCGAGCCGCTCGGGCGCGCCGCAACCGCCTGGGCGCTGCTGGACACCGAGACGCGGCGGATGGCCGCCGGCGCCGGGCTGGAAATCGAAACCAACGACACGCGTCCTGCCCCGCTCGGGATGCCGCGCACCCCCCGCGCGCTGGACGCTCCCGCGCAGCAGTCGGTCCGGCGGGTCGCCTACGAGGATCTGGACATCAACGGCCATATGAACAACACCCGGTATGTCGACTGGCTGTGCGATGCGCTGCCCTGCGGGCTGTTCGCGCGCGCGGCGCTGCGCACCCTGACCGTCGCCTACGAGTCCGAGACGCTGGCGGGCGAGGCGGTCACCCTCTCGCTGTCCCAAAAGGAGGACGCCTTTTTCCTTGTGGGCGAGGCGGACGGGCGAACCTGCTTTTCTGCCGGCGGCCGGTTTGCGCCCCGCCAGCCGTAAATAACCCGCGCGCCGAAGCGCGCGCACAAGCTTAACGTACAGGAGGAATCCCCCATGTGGATTGCAATCGCCGTCGCCGTCGTTCTTCTTTTCTGGTTTATCCTATGCTACAACAGCCTTGTCCGGCTGAAGGCGCTCGCCGCCGAGGCGGCCTCCGGCATGGACGTCTGCCTGAAAAAGCGGCGGGATCTCGTGCCCAACCTCGTCGAGACGGTCAAGGGCTACATGACCCACGAGCAGGAGACGCTCGCGCAGGTCGTCGAGCTGCGCGGAAAGGCGGTCTCCGCCGCGCCGGGGGAAGCCCGCATCGCCGCCGAGGGGGAGCTGAGCGGCGCGCTTTCCCGCCTGTTCGCCCTTGCGGAAAATTACCCCGAGCTGCGGGCGGACGCCCAGTTCCTCAGCCTGCAAAACGCCCTGCGCGGGGCGGAGGACGAAATCGCGCAGGCGCGCAAGTACTACAACGGCGCGGCGCGGCAGTTCAACATCCGCATCCAGACCGTGCCCAGCAGCCTTGTCGCCGCGCTTTTCCGCTTTACCCCCTATCCCTATTTTGAGCTTTCACCGGCCGAGCGGGAGCCCGTCGCGGTCGATTTTTCCAGATGAGCCGCCGGCTCCTGCGCGCCGCGGTCTGCGCGCTCGCGTTTGCGGCGCTGCTGCTTCCCCGCGCGGCCGCCCGCGCCGCCGGGACGGACGACGGCTATGTCATCCGCTCCATGCAGGTCGACGTGACCGCCCAAACCGACCGCAGCCTGGACGTCGTGGAGACCATCGACGTCCACTTTAACGAGTCCCGCCACGGCATCATCCGGGATATCCCGCTGTACAGCTCGCTCGAGCGGGATATCTCGATTGAGAACGTCTCGGTTGAGGGCGCGCCCTACACCCACGACGGCTACGGCAAAATCACCATCGGCGACCCCGACCGCACCGTGACGGGGGACGTCCGCTATGTCATCCGCTACACCCTGCGGCACTACGCGGACGAGGAGCCGGCGCACGACTATCTCTATTTCAACCTGATCGGCACCGATTGGGACACCCGCATCGAGCAGTTCGGCGCAACCGTCCGCCTGCCCGAGCAGGCGGAAATCGAGCGGGTCACCCTGACTTCGGGCAGCTACGGTTCAACCGGCAGCGACGCGGCGTCGGTCGAGCGGCAGGGCAATCTGCTGATTTTCCGCGGCCTGCGCGCGCTTGAGGCGTTTGAAGGAGTCACCGTCAACGTCGAAATGGCCGAGGGCGCTTTCCCCGACGCCGAAGTCTGGCAGCCTGCGCTGATTTTCCACCGCATTGCCGCGCAGGGAACGTTTGATGAATACGGCACGCTGCATGTCGAGCAGGCCTTTGATCTCACGGTCAACCGCCCAACCTATTACAGCCTCTGGCTGCTGGACAACGGCGAGCAGAACAACAGCCGGTTGCGCAATGTGCAGGTTGTTTTGCCGGACGGGCGGGTGGACGACACCTTTTCCGGCTCGGGCTATGTGTCGGTCGGGCTGTACGACTACGCCGGGCAACGGGTGCAGTTCACCCTCTCCTACGACCGCGACTACGACCTGCGCGCCGGCAGCAGCCTTGCGGTTGAGCTGCTGCTGTACAGCGGTCGGTCGGAATTCCAATGCGAGCAGCTGGACGCTGTCTGCGACACGCCGTTCGCGGCGCAGCCGCCTGCCGCGCGCAGCTATCTCAACCGCTCCTACGGCTATTTTGACAGCGGCAGCTATACCGCGCAGCTGCGCGGCGGGCACGCCGAGCTGCACATGGCGGCGCTCGACGACCCGTATGACGATGTCTATTTCTGCTGTACCATGCCCGAGACAAATTTTCTGCGGCAGCCGGGCGCGCTCGATTTTGCGGCGCCCGCAGCGTGCGTCCTTGTGCTCGGCGCGGTTCTTCTGCTCGCGCAGGTAAACCGCGGGCGGCGGCTCAACCCCGTGCCGGAATACTACCCGCCCGAGGGGATCAACCCGGCCGAGCTCGGCTTTATCGTGGACGAGACGGCCGACAGCCGGGATATCGTCAGCCTCATCTCTTACTGGGCGTCCCAAAAGCTGCTGCACATCCAGCTGCGGGATTCCCGCCACTTTGCGCTTTACAAGCTGCGGGAAATGGACGCTTCCCACCGCGGCTATGAGCGAAAGCTGTTCGGCGCGCTCTGGTCGCTCGGCAGCGGGGAGCTCGTGTGCGATTTCCAGCTGAAGGATCGCTTTTACAAGCGGGTCAACGAGGCAATCAAGGCAATCAAAGCCCAGTTCACCGGCGTCAACGCCCTGACCGACCCGCGCAGCGCCAGCCGCTCGGTGCTGGCCGGCATTCTGGCGCCCGAGCTCTGCCTTGTGCTCTGCATTCTCGCGGTCTGCCTGCGCCGGTATATCGACCCGGGCGCGATCGTCCTGCTCTTTTTGGTGGAGGGGATTGCCGCGCTGCTCTATTTTGCCGTGTCCGCGCTGCTGCGGCGGTGGTACAAGGGCGGCGCGCAGCGGGTGTTCCGGCTGCTGCTGTGCGCCGCGCTCTTTGCGGGCGGGTGGTCGCTCTGCTACTTCCCGCTGGCCGGCCGCGCGCTGCCCGCGGCGGGCGCTGCGGTGGCGGCATTCTGCGTCAACCTCCTCCCGGCAGCGGCGGCGCGCATCCGCCGCCGTACCCCGACCGGCCGGGTGCTGCTCGAGCGCGCGCTCGGCTTCCGGCAGTTCCTCGCCACGGCGGAGGCGCCCCGGCTGCGGCTGCTGCTTGACCAGAACCCGGATTATTACTACGACATCCTGCCCTATGCGCAGGTGCTCGGCGTCTCCAACAGCTGGACGCACAAATTTGACGGCCTGCTCAGCCAGCCGCCCAGCTGGATGGACACGGGAGGGATGCCGGCTTATTTCGCGCTCAACTCCCTGACAAAGCGAATGCGCGCGGAGATGACCAGCGCGCCCGTCGAAAGCTCGGGCGGGGGCGGCGGTTCCTCCTCGTCCGGCGGGGGCTTTTCCGGCGGCGGCTTTTCGGGCGGCGGCTCGGGCGGGGGCGGCGGCCGCAGCTGGTGACAGGGAGCAAACTCACACTGATATAAAAAGCCAGAGCGCCCGGCGTGGGCGCTCTGGCTTTGCTGTTGTCTGCGTGTTTTCCGGTCGGGTCCGGTAGAGCCGCCCCGGCCGCGTGTTTTTGATTTCCTTTGCAGGATTGCGAAGGGGGTTTTGGCGGATTGCCGCCCCTTTCCGGCTGCGGCGGGCGGGCAATACCGGCGCATCTGCCGCAAGCCACGCCGCGCCCCGGCCGGATTCCCGCCCGCGTCGGGCAGGAGGCCGCCGGTTGCTCCGCGGCCTTTCACGGGGCAGCGGCGCGGTCAAACCGCTTGCAATCCGCCTGCCCACCCCGCCCGGCTCAGCGGCCGCGTGTTCAGAATTCGTAGTCGATCACAACCCGGCTTTCGATAACCGTTTTCATCAGCTGCGAAACCGGCACGTGCTCCGGGTGCGCGCGGTATTCGAGCATCCCGTCCAGGTCGTCAAATTCCGCCACCAGGCTCATGTCGTAGCTCTTGTCGCTGTGCAGCAGGTCGACCCCAACCTCGAACCCGCGGATGCAGGGGATGCGCGGCGGCAGCGCGAGCAGGCGCGCGCACATCATCTCCATGTTCTGCTCCCGGGTTCTGCCGCCGGCCTCCGGCTTGAATTTCCACATCACAATATGTCTGAGCATATCAGTTCTCCTTTTCGGCTTTGTTCTCGGGTCGGCGCATGGTCAGCGCAATCCGCTTTTTGTCCCTGTCCACCTCCAGCACCCAGACGGTCACGATATCGCCGGTTTTGACCGCCTCGCTCGGGTGGCGGATGAACCGGTCGGCGATGCGGGAGATATGCACCAGCCCGTCCTGATGCACCCCGATATCCACAAACGCGCCGAAGTCCACCACATTGCGCACCGTCCCGGTCAGCTCCATGCCCGGCTGCAGGTCGTCCATCTCCAGCACGTCTGAGCGCAGTACCGGCCGGGGCAGCTCGTCGCGCGGGTCGCGCCCGGGCTTTTGCAGCTCTCGCACGATGTCCCGCAGGGTCGGCACGCCGACGCCGCACCGCGCCGCCACCTGTTCTTCGCCCGCGCGGCGGATGCGTTCGGGCAGCTCGCCGAGCGCGCCCTGCTTCACATCCGCAAGGGTATAGCCGCACGCCGCCAGCAGCGCCCCGGCCGCGTCGTAGCTTTCGGGGTGCACCGCCGTGTTGTCCAGCAGATTGTCGCTTTCCGGCACGCGGATGAAGCCCGCGCACTGCACAAACGCCTTTGCGCCCAGCTTGGGCACCTTGAGCAGCTGCCTGCGGCTGGTGAACGCGCCGTTCTCCTCCCGGTAGGCGACGATGTTTTTTGCAACCCCGGCGTTGATCCCCGCCACCCGCGCCAGCAGCGGCGCACTCGCGGTGTTGAGGTCGACCCCGACCGTGTTGACGCAGTCCTCCACCACGCCGGCCAGCGCCTCGTCCAGCTGCTGCGCGGGCATGTCGTGCTGATACTGCCCCACCCCGATGCTCTTGGGGTCGATCTTGACAAGCTCGGCCAGCGGGTCCTGCAGCCGCCGGGCAATCGACACCGCGCTGCGCAGCGAGACATCGTAATCGGGGAACTCCGCCGCCGCAAGTTTGCTGGCCGAATAGACCGACGCGCCCGCCTCGCTGACAATCACATAGCCGAGGTCGGTGCCGCGAATCAGCTCGGCCACAAACTGCTCGCTCTCCCGCGAGGCGGTGCCGTTGCCGATTGAAATCACCCTGACCCCGTACCGCTCGATCATGCCGCGCAAAATCCTGGCCGCCTCGGCCTTTTTGTTGTGCGGCGGCGTGGGGTAAACCACCCCCGTCTCCAGCACCTTGCCCGTCCCGTCCACAACCGCGATTTTGCAGCCAGTGCGGTAGGCGGGATCCAGCCCGAGGGTGACCATGTTTTTGATTGGCGGCTGCATCAGCAGCGGCTTGAGGTTGAGCGCAAAGGTGCGGATGGCCTGCTCGTTCGCGCGCTCGGTCAGCAGCGCGCGCACCTCCCGCTCGATGGAGGGGAAGAGCAGCCGGTCGTAGCTGTCCTGCGCCGCCTCGAGCACCTGGCCGGCCGTGGGGCTGCCGCCGGGGCGCACCGCCGCGTCGGTGACCACCCTTGCCCCCTCGCCCTGCGGCAGCCGCAGCGCAACCCTCAGATACCCCTCCCGCTCGCCGCGATTGAGCGCGAGGATCCGGTGGCTTTGCAGCTTTGCCGCCGGCTCGCTGAACCCATAGTACATCCGGTAGACGCTGTCCTCGTCCTTTGCCGCGGCGCTCTCGATGACTCCCTGCGAAATCGCGAGCGCCCGCAGCCTTTTGCGGATCCCGGCGTCGTCCGAAAACCGCTCCGCCAGGATATCCCGCGCGCCCGCAAGCGCCTCCTGCGCCGTCTCGACCCCCTTTTCCGGGTCGATGTACGCCGCCGCTGCCCGCGCGGGGTCGGGCGCGTCCGGCCGCTGCGCGCCGAGCAGATCCGCGAGCGGCTCCAGTCCGCGCTCCCGCGCAATCGACGCGCGGGTGCGGCGCTTGGGGCGGTAAGGGCGGTAGAGATCCTCAATCTCGGCCAGTGTCTGCGCCGATTCGATGGCGGCCGCCAGTTCGTCGGTCAGTTTGTCCTGCGCATTGATGCTCTCCCGCACCTCGGCGCGGCGCGCATCCAGGCTGCGCAGATAGCCCAGCCGCTCAAACAGTTCCCGCACCAGCTGGTCATCCATCGACCCGGTCATCTCCTTGCGGTAGCGCGCGATAAACGGCACCGTGTTTCCCTCGTCCATCAGCGCCACCGCGTTCGCGACCTGCTGCGCCGGGCGCCCAAACTCGGCGGCGAGCCGCTGTATGATCTTTTCCACCTGCGTGAACCTTCCTTTCTGCTCCCGGTTCGCCCGCTGCCGGTATAAAAAACAGGCTTTGGAACCGGCCAATTTACGAACGGGCGGGTCATGGCCACTCCGGCCGGCTTTTGTTCAGATCAGCCCGAAATGCCGCAGCGCGTTGGCCACGCCGTCCTCATCGACGCTGTCCGTGACATAATCCGCCGCCGCCTTGACCGTGTCCGAGGCATTGCCCATCGCGACCCCGACCGCGGCGTGGCGCAGCATGGCGAGGTCGTTTTCCCCGTCCCCGAAGGCCATGGTCTGTTCAAGCGGGATGCCCAGATGCGCGAGCACCGCGTCCATCCCCACATCCTTGCCGCCGCCCGCGCGGCCGACGTCGCAGAACAGCGGGTGCCAGCGAAAGGTGTCGGTGCGGCGCAGCGACGCCTTCAGTTCGGTCTCCTGCACCCGGTCGACAAACACAATCCCCTTGATGACCGCCGACGCGTCCCAGTCCGGCGGCATAATCCGCGCCGCGGGCAAATCCAGCAGCCGGAACACCGCCCGCGCGTTGTCGTCTTCATAGGTCAGCACCATGTCGTCCGCCGTCTCCAGAAAGCAGGAAAACGCGCCCCGGCGCGACCCGTCGATCAGGGTGCGGACATCCTGCGCGTCCATCGTCACCATCCGCACAACCTCATCGTCAATCAGGCAGTACTGCCCGTTCTGCGCGACGTATCCGTCAAACCGGAAGATATCCTCCAGGAACCGGGTCTGCGGGATGCCCCGCCCCGTTGCAATAAACAGCTTTACCTCCCGCGCCCGCAGCGCGTGCAGCGCGTCCAGGGTCGACTGCGCGATTCCGCCGCCCTTAAAGCTGCGCAGTGTGCCGTCAATATCAAAAAATATCGCTCTGGTCATCTCGTCACCGTCCCGTGCATTGTCCCATATACCTGGGTTATTGTACCACACCCGCGCGGCGGCGTACAGAGCCATTCTGCCCGCGCCGGAATTCTGGACACCCCGGCCGCCCGCGTGATATACTGGGACATACGCCGCGCGGCGCCGCGGTTTGTTGTTCCCATAAACAAAAGTCCTTCAAGCCCTGCCCTGCGCCGCCCGCGATTTTTTGGTTGTTTTCCGGCCGGGCGGCGCGGTTGCGTCGGTTTATTTGTGTTTTTTGATCTCCCAAAAAGAAAGGAGAAATCCCGCGCAGATGAAAGCTGCACTGGTTCTGGAGGGCGGCGCGATGCGCTCCCTGTTCACGTCCGGCGTGCTGGACGTGCTGCTTGAAAATAAAATCGAGTTCCCCTATGTCATCGGGGTATCCGCCGGCGCACTGACCGGGGTCAACTATATCTCCAAGGATATCGGCCGCACCGCGCGCATCAACATCGGCTTCGCGGACGACAGCCGCTATCTCGGCGTGGGCAATCTGCTCCGCAAAAAGAGCCTGTTTGACTTTGACTTTCTGTTTGGCCGCACCGACAAAATCGTCCCAATGGATTACGACACCTTTTACAATTCAAAGCAGCGGTTTGTCGCAGTTGCGACCGACTGCGCCACCGGCCGCCCCGTCTATTTTGAAAAGGGGAAAACCGAGGATATCATGAAGGCCGTCCGTGCCTCAAGCAGCATGCCGCTGCTTGCCCCCGTTGTGCACCTGGACGGGATGGACTGCCTGGACGGCGGCGTGTCCGACCCCATTCCGTTCCGGCACGCGATGCAGGAGGGCTACGACCGCGTTGTGCTGGTGCTCACCCGGGACGCTTCCTTCCGCGCGGCGGACACCACCTCGGTGCGCGCCTACGCAATCCTCAAAACCTTCCGCGGACAGCCGAATTTTGCATCGCAGCTGGCGACCATGTCGATGCGGTACAACAAGACGCTGGACGAACTGCGCGCGCTGGAGGCGGCGGGCAAGCTCTTTGTCATCCGCCCCGACCGCCCGGTCACGGTCGGCCGCGCCGAGCGCAACCCCGACAAGCTCGAGGCGCTTTACAACGAGGGGCGCGCCGTCATGAGCCGCGAGCTGAAATCGCTTCGGAAATACGTGGGGTTCGGCCTGCGGGATTATCTCCCGTTCTGACCCGCCGCGGCCGCCCCGCACGCGCCCTGAGGCTCGGGCGCACAGAACCAAACGCCCTCTGCGCATCCAAAATCCGTCCGTTTCCCGGGCGGCGGCCGGTTCGGCGCGGGTCGTCTCCCGGTTTTTCGCGCCCGACCCGCCTTGTCGCCTTTCCGACACAACCGACCGGTACAGCAGCGCCCCGGCCGCCCAGATTGGGCAGCCGGGGCGCTTGTTTTGTATTCCCTCCCGCCGCGGCCGGACTCAGCCGGCGGGCTCCTCAATTTCCCAATAGGAGGTCACGTTGCCCTCCGCCGCGTACACGTCACCCATCGGGATGACATAGGTGTACGGGCCGCGGCGCACCGAATTGTCCCGCGGGTAATTGGTGACGCGCACCGAGGTCACAAGGGATTCGGCGATATAGATTCGATCCTCGGTCAGCCCGATGATGATCGCCATATGGCCGTCCTCCGCGATGAGGTCGCCGACCTGAATCTCGTCCGACTGCATCAGCTCGGTCGTAATCCACTTTTTCTCCGCGAGGTCGCACAGGTCGTTGTTGCCGTATTCGTCCCCCGCGCCCATGTCGCCGACATCCGTGCCGCCGTTAATCAGACACCAGCACACAAACCCGCTGCAATCCAACCCGTTGGGGTAGCGGTTCCCGCCGACAAAAGCGTACTTCGTCTCCCAGTTGAGCAGCAGCTGCCCCCAGGTGGCGGGGCCGAAGCGGACATAGCTGAGGTCGTCGAACTTGTCCTCGCTCAGGTACAGCCCCTGGTGATAGTACCGACCCTCGCCGTCGCAATACGGGCGCCCCTCGTGGGGGCTGAGGCGGCCGTTCTCGAAGAAATACGGCACCCGGTATTCAAACTCAAGCGCGAGGAACCGCGCCGCCGCCACCGCGCCCGCGCGGGTGCCGTAGCCCGCCTGCTCCACCTTGGTGGCGAGAATCTCGTCAAGCAGGTGCGCCTCCTCTTCGGTGTACGGGTTTCCGACAAGCAGCGGCTTGCTGGCGGTGTCGATATTGGGCAGCTTGATGAGGTCGGTGACCATCACGTGCGCCGAGGCCGTTTTGCCGTCCGCGCTCTGCGCGATGATGTCGGTCTCCCCCTCCGCCACCGCGCGCACAAAGCCGTTTTCGTCAACCGTCGCGACCCGCTCGTCCTCCGACGACCAGCTCACCGTCTCCGGCACGTCGCCGAGGATAAACAGGGTTGCGGCCAGCCGTTCCTTCCCCTCAAGCGGCAGATAGAGCGTTTCCTTATCCAGCACAATCGAGATGCACTCGTTGATCTCCACCGTCTCGCTGCCGGGGATGCCGAGATTGCCGCGGGAATCCATCGCAAAAACGGCGTGATCCCCCGCCTCAACGTCAAACGAGCACAGGCCGTCCTGCGCCCGCTGCCAGGCCGGGTCATCCGGGTCGGGCGGGGCGTCCCCCTGCGTGACCGCGCACCAGATGTCGGTTCGGAACGGGTAGGGGGAGACCAGCTGCACCGTCATCGTCACGGTGTTGTCCTCGTTCAGCGCGTCCGATACGTCGATCTGCTCGATCACAGGCGGCTTTGTGGACAGCCAGTAGAGATATCCGCCCGCGCCCACAACGCACACAAGCAGCAGGATAACCGCCGCCAGCAGCGGACGCCGCCTGCGCGCGGGATGCCCCTGCGCCTGCTGCGCCGTCCCGGCCTTTTGGGTCTCGCCGGCGGTTTTTTCTTCCGGTTCGGTCGCTTTTTGCACCGGCGGGATTTTGTCCGGCGTCTCCGGCTTTTGCGCCGGCTCCGCTGGCTTATCCGCCTGCGGCTCGGCCGGTTCAGACGGTGTCTGCTCCGGCCGTGTCTGTTCCGGCTGCGCCGGTTTTTTATGCGGCTTCCTTTTTCTTTTGCCGCTGCCCGTCCGCGGTTTTTCGTTCGCCTTGGGCGCGGCGCCGGATTCGGACTCGGCGCCGGGCGCCTGCGGGGTTTCCGCCGGCTCCGGCTGCGCGGGTTGGGCGGCCGCCCCGGCCTTGCCATCCGCCTCCGGCTTGGACACAGCCCCGCTTTCGGCGGCCTTTGTCCCGGGTTTCTCCGCCCCGGCCGGTTGCGGTTCGGACTGCGCGGCTCCGTGCGCCTTCTCCGCGTCCTGCGGGCTTGCCGCGCCGTCCGCGGCGCCCTGCGTTTTTCTGGCGCGGTGCTTCTTTTTGCTGATTGTGACGCTCAGCAGCGGCTTTTTGCCTCCCAGAACCTCGTCCAGCAGCTCCTCCACCTCGCTGAGGCCGTCCGCTTTCCCGGCCTTGCGGGCGCGCCTGGGCTTCCCCTCCGGCTGCGGGCTCGCGGGCTGCATCCCGTTTGCCGGGGGCTCGGCCGTCTCCTGCTCCGCGCCGGGCTGCGGCGTCTCTGTCTCTGCCTCCGGCTTCGCGGCGGGCGCGTTTTTCGGCACGGCCTGCGCCGCCTCTTTGGCGGTCTGCTGCTCTGCCGCAGCTTCCGGGCGCTCCAGCTCCGCGGCCGGTTCTTCTTTCCCGGCCGGTTCCGTTTCCGCTTTATCTTTGGCAGCCTCCCGGCCTGACGCCGCGGTCTGCCCGGTTTTTGCGGCCGGTTCTGCCGCTTCGGCGGCCTCCGCCGTGGCCGTCTGCTCCGCACCGGGCTGCGCTTTCTCCTCCCGCTTGAGCTGCGCCGCTTTCTCCGTCGGCTCGGCTGCCTGCGGCGCGGCGTCCCGCTTTTTTGCGGCGGGCTGTCCGTCCGCCGGGCGCACCGCGTCAATCTCGGACAGGATCTCCTCCACCGTCAGCCTGCCGGGTACACCCTGTTTTTTCCGGTTCTTCGCCTTTTTTCCCTTTTTCGGCCGCTGCGCCCCGCCTGCCGGGGTCTCGGCGGCTCCCCGTCCTTCGCCGGGCTGGGTTTTCTGCTTCGGCTCGGGCTCGGCCTCCGGCGGCGCGGCGGGCGCTTCGCCGGGCGCGTTTTTCGGCACGGCCTGCGCGGCTTCTTTGGCGGCCTGCTGCTTTGCCGCAGCTACCGGGCGCTCCGGCTCCGCGGCCGGTGCCGCTTTCCCGGCCGTTTCCGCTTTATCTTCGGCGGCCTCCCGGTCGGGCGTCGCCGCCTGCCCGGCTTTTTCGGCCGGTTCTGCCGCTTCGGCGGCCTCCGCCGTGGCCGTCTGCTTCTCCGCTTCAGCCGCTTCCGCTTCCGGGTGCGGCAAAGCCGCCGTCCGGCTCTGGCCGGACGGACTGTTTTTATTCTGATTGGATCTGGACTTTCGCTTCTTCTTTTTTCGCCCCCCGGCACTGCCGGCTCCTTTTTCGGGCGGTTTTGCATCCGCGGCCGCGCTCTTTTCTTCTGACGCGGCGATTTTCTGTTCGATTTCTCTCTCGTTCTCCATTCGCATTCCTTTGTAATCAGCTGCGCTGTTCTTACTCAAAATCATTATAAAAGATAGCGTGCAAAATAGCAAACCGCGCATCCGATGAAAAAGCCGGGCGGCAGCCCGTGCAAATTAGGCGTTTTGACTGTTCTTATGATACAATAGAGGAAAACCGGCCGCTTGCCGGCCGCCCGGGGGATTGAACCGGCTCTTTGCGGCGCATCCTCTTTGTATGTGCACAGCCAAAATGAAGCAAGGAGCGCCCGCTTGTTCGTTATATGAAGAGAAAAGCCGCGCGGCGCGCTGCCCCGGCATTGTAAAGAAGGACTGCAATGGATAGACTATGGAACCTGATTCCCGACCCGACGGCGGCGCAGCAGGCGTTTGCCCGCCTGTACAGCGAGCACGGGCAGCTGGCAAGCCTGTTTACTGCGTTCGCCCGGGTCGTTCTCGCCCTGCTTGCGCTGCTGATTGTCGCAAGATGCATCCGCTCGCTCTTTTCCGGGCGGATTGAAAACGAGGTCTGGTGCTATCTCGACCTGCCCGGCCAGCGGCTGCACCTGCCGGTGTCCCACTGGGAAAACGTGATCGGCCGCTCCAAAAACAGCGACCTTTGCGTAAACGCGCCGACCGTCTCCCGCATCCACGCGGCGCTGATCCGCAGGGAATCCGGCTGGCAGATCACCGATCTCAACTCCGCCAACGGGATTGAGCTGGACGGCGCGCAGCTCGAGCGGGAAAAAGCGGTGCCGCTGCCCTACGGCAAGCCGTTTTTTATCGGCGGCGTTGAGGCAGTGCTGCGCCCGCTGAGCGCGGAGGAGGAGCGGCGCACCGAAAGCCGCACGCCGCCCGGGCGGGTCATCAAGCCCTCCCTCACCCTGTACCTGCTCAGCCTCTTTCAGCTTGTCCTGGCCGCGCAGCTCTCGCTGGACGCAGGCGCCGATTTCACCTGGGCCATTCCCATCGGCTTCGGGCTGATGGCGGCGGTCACCTGGATGTATTTCCTGCTTTTCCGGGTGTTCCAGCGCACCGGCTTTGAGGTGGATTTTATCGCGTTTTTCCTGTGCTCGGTCGGCCTCGCGGTCACCGCCTCCTCCGAGCCGGACGGCATCATCAAGCAGCTGGTCGCGTTCATGGGCGGCGTGCTGGTGTTTATGCTGCTGTGCTGGTGTCTGCGCGACCTCGAATTCGCCTGCTCGCTGCGCTGGCTGATGGCGGCCGCCACCATCGGGCTGCTGCTGTTCACCATCGTGGCGGGGCGCACGGTTTACGGCGCGCGCAACTGGGTTTACATCGCGGGCGTCTCGATCCAGCCCAGCGAGCTTGCCAAGCTCTCCTTCGTCTTTGCGGGCAGCGCAACCCTCGACCGGCTGTTTGCCAAGCGCAATATCCTGCTGTATCTGATCCTCACCGGCGTCTGCGCCGCGGCGCTTGCGTATATGAACGATTTCGGCGCCGTCATCATCTTTTTTGTCGCCTTTCTGGTTGCGGCCTATCTGCGCTCGGGCAGCGTGGCCACCGTCGCGCTCATCTCGGCGGCCGCCGGCTTCGGCGGGCTGATTGTGCTCAAGTTCAAGCCTTACATCGCCGCCCGCTTCTCCACCTGGACCCACGCGTGGCAGTTTGCGCATGACGGCGGCTTTCAGCAAACCCGCACGATGAGCGCCGCCGCCTCGGGCGGGCTGTTCGGCGTCGGCGCCGGGAACGGCTGGCTCAAGACAATCCCCGCCGCGGACACCGACCTCGTTTTCGGGATGCTGGCGGAGGAGCACGGCCACATTGTCGCGCTGTGCGTGGTGGCCTGCATTCTCGCGCTCGCCCTCTTTTCGGCGCGGATGGCGGCGGCCTCCCGCTCCAGCTTTTACGCCATCGCCGCCTGTACGGCCACCGCGATGCTGGTGTTCCAGATGTCGCTCAATGTACTCGGCTCGCTCGACATTCTGCCGCTGACCGGCGTCACCTTCCCGTTCGTGTCCAACGGCGGATCCTCCCTCGTCTCCAGCTTTGGCCTGCTCGCCTTTGTCAAGGCGGTCGACACGCGGCAGAACGCCAGCATTGCCGCCCGGCTGCAAAAATCCATCCTGCGCAGGGGGAAACGGTATACAAAATGAAGCGGATTTACAAACGAACCGTCGCCTCGCTGCTCGTCGTCGCCGTCTTTCTGTGCGGCTTCGGGCTGTATCTTGTGCGCTATGTCACCCAGGGGGACGAGTGGGTGACCTTTGCGGTCAACCGCCACGCCTATACCGACGGGGTGCTGACCCGGGGCTCCATCTATGACGCGAACGGCGCGCTGCTGGCGGGGATTTCCGAGGACGGCGCGCGGATTTTCAACGAAAGCGCCAGCGTCCGGCGCGCGGTGCTGCACACGGTCGGGGACGCCGAGGGCAACATCGGCACCGGGCTGCTGTCCAGCCACGCGACCGCGCTGATGGGCTATGACCTTGTCAACGGCGCGTATTCCCGCACGGGGGAGGGCAACGTCATCCACACGACCCTCGATTCCAGCCTGTGCGCCGAGGCGCTGGCCGCGTTGGATGGACGAAAGGGCGCCGTCGTCGTCTACAATTACCAGACCGGGGCGGTCGTGTGCATGGTAAGCGCGCCCGGTTACGACCCGCTCGACCCGCCCGAGATCCGGCCGGGCGACGACCGCTATGACGGCGCGTATATCAACCGCGCCATCTCCTCCGCCTTCACGCCGGGCTCGGTGTTCAAGGTCGTCACCCTCGCGGCGGCGATCGAGACCATGCCCGACCTGTGGGAGCGGGAATTCAACTGCACCGGCAAGACCCTTGTCGGGGGAGAAACGGTCACCTGCTCGGGCGTACACGGCCAAATCGGGATCGAGGACGCGCTGGCCGTCTCCTGCAACGTCGCCTTTGCCGAACTGTCGCTCGAGCTTGGCGCGGGGGTGCTGGAACGGTACGCCGCCCGCGCCGGGCTGCTGGACGGCTTCACGCTCAGCGGGCTGCCAGTTGCCGCCGGGCGGTTCGACCGCGCGCCTGCGGACAGTGCCGATCTTGCCTGGTCGGGCATCGGGCAGTACAACGATCTGGTCACCCCGCTTGCGATGGCGCGGCTCATGGGCGCGATTGCGGCGGGCGGCCGCACGGCGAACCCCTATCTGATCGAGCGCGTCACCACCCCGCTCGGCCTGCCGGCTGCGGCGAGCGGCAAGGGCGGCCACACCCGCCTGCTGAGCGAGCACACGGCCGAGCTGCTGCGGGAGATGCTGCGCTATAACGTGACCAGCTATTACGGCGAATGGCGGTTCCCCGGGCTTGAAATCGGCGGAAAATCCGGCACGGCCGAGGTCGCGCAGGGGGACGCGCCGCACGCCTGGTTCACCGGCTTTCTGGACGACCCGGCGCACCCCTACGCTTTCGCGGTCTTTGTTGAAAACGGCGGCTGGGGCGTCTCGGCCGCGGGCAGCGTCGCCAACCGGGTTCTGCAGGCGCTTGTGGCCGATTCGGACGGCTGATGCGGCTGCCGGGGCTCCCCGCCCGGAGCCGGGCAGGAAAAGCCCGCACAACCTGGCCGCCGGGCGGATGGAACAGGCCGGAACCGAATTTGCCGCGGCGCTCCCCCTGAAAAGGATGCCGAAAACGGCTCGATCAAATTTTTGCGTACAGCAAAGCTCTGGCCGGTGCAAGGTACGCCCAGCGATTCCGCCCCCTGCCGCAGCGCCCTGTTTTGCGCCCGGCGGTTCCCGGCCGGTGTAAAAGGCCTCGATTGCCCCGGCCGGTTCCGGGGGCTTTTGTTCTGTTGATAAGGCGCCGGAAAAGGCCTGCCGCCCGACGATGTCGGACGGCAGGCCTTCGCGCTTCCCGGGTCTTTGCGTCTCCCGGACTTTTGGCAACGGTGCTGCCAAGGACGGTTTGGGCAGAAAAGCCCGAAAAAACTGCTTTCAAATCCCCCGCCCTGCGCAGCGCGGAACGAGAGCGGTTCGCCCGGCCGGTTTTGCGGATATGCGGCATTTTCCGCACTCTGCCGGGATTCACTTGCCCTCTTTTTCGCTCTGCCCGCCCGTTTTCCTATCGGAGCGGGAATTCAGCTCCGCTTTCAACTGCTCCAGCAGCCCGGGGTGGCGCTTGGATTGCAGGCCGGGGAACGCCTTGAGCATCCGCGCGTGCCGGCGCCCGATCTCCGCCTTGAGCGCCTCCGACCTGTTCTGAATTTCCGCCCGCTTTTTCAGCAGCTCCTCCTCCAGCGGCTCCGCCTTTTCGCGCAGCGCAATAGCGCCACCGCTCATCTCCTCACCCAGTCTGCAGGACAGCTGCTCCAGCCGCTTTGCCAGCTCGTCCAGCCGCCCCAGGCTCCGGTTGAAGTGTGCGACGCTGCGCAGGGTCATACCCAAATCGAACAGGATCACCGCCCCGAACAGCCCCAGCAGCACAACGCCGATTCCGTGCGGAATCCAGGCCACCAGCCCGGCGACCAGCGGGTGAATCACCCGCACAATCAGCACACAGAAAATCCCCCACGCAAGCGAAAACGCAAGGCAGACATACCCGCCGATGTTGAACGGCATGGATGAATAGTCCCACCATTTCTGCGCAAACAGCTTCTCCATCAGCCAGCCGGTGACAAGCTCAATGGCGGAGGTCAGCACCACGCTGCCGAGATAGAGCCACCCGAGCTTGTCGGCAACCGGCGCGAGCACCACGACCACCGCCGTCACCCCAAAGCCGTAGATTGGGCAAACCGGGCCGTACAGAAACCCGCGGTTGACAAACCGGCCGGTTTTGACGGCGGCAAAGACCACCTCGCCGCACCAGCCGAAAAACGCGTATAGAAAGAAATACCAGCCGTATTCGTACATTTTTCCTGCTCCTCTCCTGTTCGGAAAAGCATAGCAGGCCGTCGTATTCCGGGCAAGGGACAGCCGCCGCCAACTGTCCAAAATCGGAACAGCCGCCCCAAAACTGTCCCACTATGCGCTCCGGGAAGGCCGGCGCTTTTCTGGCAAGGCAGTGGTTTTTCTGCAAAGCGAGGACTTTACTAATAGTATTTTCTTTCTTTATGTTTACAATATTAACAACTTGCGTATCTCTGTGCCCGGGCACAGGGATGAATCGCGTCCGGCTCCAAGCGGCTTCCGGCCGCTGTGCTCCTCTCGCAGATGACCGCCCCGTATCCCCGTCCCGGGGAATTGCCGCCGGGGTGGACTGCCGCTCGCGAATTGCCGCCTGCCCCTGCCGCGATATACAACAATTTGTATAATCATGACGGATTATGCCGTCGCATTGCCTTTCGCCGTTTCGGCTGCCGCGCGTCTCAGCCGCGCCGCGCCAGCGCGAGGCCGAGCGCCCACCCGACCGCCAGCTGCGCGACCAGCATCAGCGGCAGCCCCATCGAGAATTTTGCCCGCCGCGTCTTGTGCCGGAACCGGAGCATCCCCAGAATCGCGCCGGGGCTGCCGCCCAGCGCCGCAAGCAGCAGCAGCGAGCGCTCCGGGATTCGCCGCCCGCCGCGGACGG
Source organism: uncultured Oscillospiraceae bacterium (assembly GCA_964645785.1). Taxonomy (GTDB): domain Bacteria; phylum Bacillota; class Clostridia; order Oscillospirales; family Ruminococcaceae; genus CALWZE01. The sequence continues at coordinate 36,159 of CAZYAV010000003.1, read as the reverse complement.
CGCGCCGCTTGTCCAGCCCCATCGCGGCAAACGCCGCCAGATTCACCGCCGCAAAGTACAGCATCGCCGCCTTATCCATAGCCGCCCCCTGAAAACATGCGCGCGCCGCATATCTCTTTTTATTCAAGGCCGTCCTCCGGCCTGCTCCGCCAGTATACCACGTTCCGTGCCCAAAGCGCGAGCGGGTTTGCCCGGTTTTCCCCGCGCAGGTCGTGCAAAAGGGCTTTGCCGGAGCCGGTTCGGGTATATGCGCGGCAAGGGCGCGCATCCGCGTCGGGCGGGTGCGGCGGTTGTGCCGCGTTCCGGTTGAAGGGCGCGGCGGGCATCGGAGCAATCCATCCCGCCGCGGTCGGGGCAGGCGGCGACGGAACCCGAAGCCGGGCAAGCCGCCCCGTTTTTGCCCGTTTTCCCGCCCCCGATGCGGATTGGTAAAGGCGAAAATGCGCCCGCCTTTTTCAAAGCCCCGCTGCCTCTTGCTTTGCCGCGCCCCGGGGTGATAAACTATACAGGATAAAAAGCGGCGCGGGGGAGTCGCGGGTTCGGTGCCCCGTGCAAAAGCGGACGGAGGGAATGCGAAATGGCGCTGAAGCGGCGCATCGTGGCGGAGCTGGAGGCAAGGCGGGGGGAGGCGGTGTCCGGTCAGTGGCTGGCCGGGCAGCTCGGCGTCAGCCGCTCTGCGGTGTGGAAGGCCATCCGCGCGCTGCAGGCCGAGGGCTACGCGGTCGAGGCGGTGACCAACCGCGGCTACCGCCTGCTGCCCGGGACGGACGTGCTCTCCGCCGAGGGGGTTGCGCTGCACCTGTGCCCCGCGCACAGGCCGCTGCTCGCCGCGCTCAAGACGACCGACTCGACCAACGCCGAGGCCAAGCGGCGCATCATCGCCGGCGGCGCGCAGGAGATGCTGGTGTTTGCCGACACCCAGACCGCCGGGCGCGGCAGGCGGGGCAACAGCTTTTTCTCCCCCTCCGGGCGGGGTATCTACATGAGCGCGGTTCTGTGCCCCAACCGGCGGCTGGCGGACACCCTGCGCATCACGGCCGCCGCCGCCGTGTCGGTCTGTGAGGCGGTGGAGGCGATCTGCGGCCGCGCGCCGCAGATCAAATGGGTCAACGACCTCTTTCTGGACGGCAAAAAGCTGTGCGGCATCCTGTGCGAGGGGGTCAGCGACCTGGAAACCGGCATGGCCGAGGCGATCATCGTCGGCATCGGCATCAATTTCCGCACCGGCAGCTTCCCGGACGAGCTGGAGCGGGTCGCGACGGCGCTCGATCCCCCGGCGTCCCTGACCCGCAACGAGCTGATTGCCGCGGTGGCCAACCGCCTGTACGGCTGGGCGGAGCGGCTGGACGACCCCGCGCTGATGGCGGCCTACCGCGCCCGCTCGATGATCCTGGGAAAAACCATCCGCTTCCGCCGGGGCAGCGAGGCGTTTGAGGGGGTCGCGCAGGCGATTAACGAGGACGGCAACCTGGTTGTGCGGCTGGCCGGCGGCCGCCTGGAAACGCTGAGCGCGGGGGAAATCTCGATTGGCAGCGGCTCGCTCGCGCAATAGCGGCCGCACACCCGCCAAGCACGCGAACCGGAGGACACGCGATGCCTGAATCCATGATTACCAAGCGCGCGCTCGCGCAGGCGCTCAAGACGCTGATGGCCGGCCGGCCGTTTGAGAAGATCAGTGTCGGGGATATCTGCGCGCAGTGCGGCATGAACCGCAAGAGCTTTTACTATCATTTTCGGGACAAATACGACCTCGTCAACTGGATTTTTTCGGACGAATTCATCTCGCGGACAAGGACGCGCAGCTATCCCGACGTGTGGGCGTTTTTGGAGGACGTCTGCGTTTATTTTCACGACAACCGCGCGTTTTACGTGCGCGCCTTTGCGATTGAGGGGCAGAACAGCTTTTCGGATTATTTCGACGCGGCGGCCGGGTCGGTCGCGCGGGACTTTTTCCGCGGCGATTTTGAGGAAAACGAGGACACCGAATTCTACGTCGATTTTTTCGCGGACGCGTTCCGGCTCGCCATCATCCGCTGGCTGCGGGAACGGCCCGACCTCTCCGCGCAGAAGGTCATCTCCCTGTTTCAAAAAGCCGTCGCGGGGGTCGCCAAAAAGTACCTGGAAAGCACCGCGCAGCCCGGCGACGCGAATCCGGGCGGCGGCGGGGACACACACTAACGCTGTGCCCCGCTGTTCAATATCGGGCGGCGGCAGCCGGCCGCGGACAGCGCAGGCAGCCAACCCCTGAAAGCTGCCGGCGCGCCGCAAAACGCAGCCCGTCGCGAACGCTCCCGCTGCCCCGGCGCCGTGCGTGCGGGGCAAAGCGGAAAGCCGCCGCGCGTCCCGAAGCAGCGCGCGCAGCCGCAATGCGCGGAGCGAGCGGGCGGAGCGGGTTGGATGGCGCGCAGAGTACGCTGTGCCTTTGCCCAAAAGATTGGGCGCGCCAGCCGTCATAGACTGAATTTGCAGGAATATAGATAGTAAATCGAGGCCGGTTTCGCGCGCCGGGCAAAAAAAGCGCGCAGCGCATCTGGGCGGGCATCCGCCCCGCAAAGCGGGAGGGCGCGGGGCTGCCCGGCGTCCCTGTCTCTCACCCGCCGCCGCGCAGAAGCGGCGGCATCGCGCCGGCAATACAGATTTTCCCGAAAGGAGGGGGCATCATCGAAAAGCCAAATTGGAAAAAGCGTTTTTTGCGGCTTCTGCTGGTCCTCCGGCTTGCCTATGACACCGTCGAGCGGGACAGGGTCATGGTCTACGCGGCGCAGGCGGCCTATTTTGTCCTGCTTTCGGCTGTGCCGTTCCTCATGCTGTTTTTCCTGATTCTCGGCGCGGTCGTCCCGCTCAGCCCGGCGCAGATCAGCGACATCGCCGCCTCCGTGCTGCCCGCCCAGCTGCGGGAAACCGGCATCCAGTTCCTCAGCGAAATTTTCAACACCGGCAACGCGCCGCTCATCTCGGTCACGACCGTTTTCATCCTCTGGAGCGCCTCCAAAGGCATCCGCAGCATCGGCGCGGGGGTGCAGAATATTTACGGCCAAACCCGCGCGCGCGGCTATCTGCGCAACGTCCTCTTCTCTCTGCTGTACACCCTCGCGTTCATCGCGACCATCACCCTGTCAGTCGTCGTGCTGGTGTTCGGCACGCCGATTCAAAACCTGCTCATCTCCAAGGTCGACGAGCGGTTCACCCTGCTCATCCGGCTGCTGGATCTCAAAAACATCATCTTTTTTGTGATGCTGACCTTTTTATTCATGCTGATCTACAACGGGCTTGCCAAATCCGAGCTGACCATCAACGAGCAGTTTTTCGGCGCGGTGATTGCCGCCGTCGGCTGGCTCGCCTTTTCGTGGGGCTTTTCCATCTATATCCGGTACTTTTCCAACTATCCCATTCTCTACGGCGGCTTTGCCGCGCTGCTGCTGTTCCTGCTGTGGCTGTACATGTGCATGGTTGTGCTGCTGCTGGGCGCGGAGCTGAACAAGTGGCGGTATGAGAAAAAGCGGAAATCGTGATTCCCGGCATACGGCCGGCAGAAAGGAGCGAGATGGACAAGCACGCGGTCTTAAAGGACTATTTCGGTTATGATACCTTCCGCGGCGGGCAGGAGCGGCTGATCGACTGCATCCTCGGCGGGCGGGACACGTTCGGCGTCATGCCCACCGGCGCGGGCAAATCGCTGTGTTATCAGGTGCCGGCGCTGTGTATGCCGGGGGTCACCCTCGTCGTCTCCCCGCTCATCTCGCTGATGAAGGATCAGGTCATGGCGCTCAAGCAGGCCGGGGTCGCGGGCGCGTACCTGAACAGCTCGCTCAACGAGCGCCAGTTTCCAAAGGCGCTCGCGAATATGAAAAACGGGCAGTATAAAATCGTCTATGTCGCGCCCGAGCGGCTGCTGACGCCCGGGTTTCTGGACGCGTGCGGCAGACTGCCCATCGACCTTGTCGCGGTGGACGAGGCGCACTGCATCTCCCGCTGGGGGCAGGATTTCCGCCCCAGCTATACCCGCATCCCCGAATTTTTGGCGCAGCTGCCCCGCCGCCCGGTCGTCGCGGCGTTCACCGCCACCGCCACCCCCGAGGTGCGAGCCGACGTGCAGAAGCAGCTGGCGCTGCGCGACCCGCTTGTGCTCGTCACGGGGTTCGACCGTCCTAACCTGCGCTTTGCGGTTGAAAAGCCAAAAAACAAGCGGCGTGCCCTGTTCGACCTGGTCGACGCGCGCAAAAACCAGTGCGGCATCGTCTATTGCCAGACCCGCAAGCAGGTGGAGGCGGTGTGCGCCTTTCTCAACGACAACGGCTTTTCCGCCACCCGCTACCACGCGGGGCTATCCGCTGAGGAGCGGCAGCTCAATCAGGACAGCTTTGTCTATGACGAGTGCCGCATCGCGGTGGCGACCAACGCGTTCGGCATGGGCATCGACAAAAGCGACGTGCGGTACGTCGTTCACTACAACATGCCGCTCGACCTCGAGAGCTATTATCAGGAGGCCGGGCGCGCGGGGCGGGACGGTGAACCGGCGGACTGCGTGCTGCTGTACGGCGTAAAGGACGTGCAGACCGCGCGGCTGCTCATCGCGCACAGCCGGGAAAGCGCCGCGCAAACCGACCCCGCCCTCGCCGCGGCGCTGCAGGCGCGGGCAGAGGAGCGGCTGTCGGTCATGACCGGCTACTGCGAGACGCAGAGCTGCCTGCGCGCGTACATCCTGCGCTACTTTGGGGAGGACGCCCCCGATACCTGCACCAACTGCGCCAACTGCCAGCGGGCGGCCGAGCGCGCGGCGCTGGGGGTCGGCGCGGCGGCGGACGACGAGCTGTTCGAGCGCCTGCGCGCGCTGCGCGCCGAGATTGCACAGGAGCAGGGCGTGCCTGCGTTCGTCGTTTTTTCGGACGCGTCGCTGCGGGACATGTGCGAAAAGCTGCCTCTTTCGATGGACAGCTTCATGATGGTCAGCGGCGTCGGGCGCCGGAAGCAGCAGGCCTACGGCGCCGAATTTGTGCAGGAGGTGCGCGCGTTCGTGCGGGAGCGCGGCGGCAGCCTGTGACGGCGGCCGCGTCTGCGCCGGCCGGGGCGTGGCTCTGGGCGGCACGGCCGGTGCTTTTCCATGCGCACAGGCCGCTGCTCGCAGGACGTCCGGTATACCCGATAAGGCAACGCCCGCACGGCCGCGAGACTGCGTGCGGTGTTTAGCGGGGGGATTTCCTGCCGGCCGTGTCGCGGCTCTGTGCAACACGGCGTGGCTTTCCCCGCGCCGGCCGGTTCGATTGTTTTTTAAGAAACCTGCTTTTCGAGCCTTGCAGGCGGGAATTTTTCCCCGCGGCTATCCGTTCCCGTCGTCCCGGCAGGATCGTCCCGCCGTGCGCCCGGTTTGGCAATAAGGCGGCCGGGGCGGAATATCCCGAATGCGGTGAAAACAAAAAAGAGGGGATTCGCCCGGGCGAATCCCCTCTTTTAATATTCGTCAGTTTTCATTGCCGCGGCAGCAGAATCGCGGCGGCCGGGCGTCCCCGTGCGCCCCGATTATCTTTTCCATCCAGATCATGTCGTACCAGCGTCCGAACTTGTACCCGCATTGGTGGAACTCGCCCACCTTTTTAAAGCCGAGATGGGCGTGGAAATCCGCGCTGTTCGTGGTCAGGTATTCGTCGTCCGCCCTGGGATAGCCGATGCAGGCGTAGAGATTCAGGATGCCCATGGCGCGCAGCCGGGCCTCCAGCGCCGCATAGAGCGCTCGCCCCAGCCCCTGCTTCTGCGCGGCGTGGTCGAGGTAGATGGACAGCTCGCACGACCAGTCATAGGCCGCTCGGCCGACAAACGCGCCGGCGTAGGCATACCCCAAAACGGCGCCGTCCCGCTCGGCGACAAGGTACGGATACCGGCGCATCGTCCGGCGCATCCGCTCCCGGAATTCGTCTATGGTCGGGGTGTCGTACTCAAAGGTGATGGCCGTGTTCTTTACATAATAGTCGTATATGGTCAGGATGCGCTGTGCATCCGCCGGCTCCGCGTCGCGGACGGTAATCATGCCTGTGCCCCCTGCAAGCCCTGCGCCGGGCGTCCTGATGTGATTCCGAGTATAGCATCAATCCCCGCGGCGGTCAATCTCCGCGCCGGGGCGGGGCGTCGCGGGTGGAACGCCTGCCCCGGCCGGATTGGGCGCGGAGCCCGGGAGCTTTGCGGCGGCGCAGGCAATAAAAAGGGCGGGGATTCCCCCGCCCAAACCATTTTTTGTAAACCGACGCCGCGCGCCAATCTTCTCTGTGTTTGCCGGAAAGCGGACGCCCGGCCTCCTCGCGGCATAAGCCCGCCCCGGCCACTTCACCGGGCGCTTTGCCGCGCCGTCGCTCAGTCCAGCGGGCGGGCGTTTTTGCAAGGTAATTCAGCAGCAGCAAGAGCGACTCCTCAAAATCAAAAAGCACAAACGGATTTTTGAGCAGCATGTTCCCGCCGATGTCCCGCGCGATAAAGGCGTACAGGCCGTACCCCGCAAGCAGCGCCGCGGCGGCGCGGGGCGCCCATTTGAGGACGGCCGGCAGCCCTTTAAACCGCCTTTTTGCCGCGCCCACAACCATCCCCCAGTGGAACCCGAGGTGCAGGCTCATCAGGACGAAGCCCCAATCGGCCGACAGCATGTGCAGCACCCGCGCAAAGGGGAGCCCCGCGCTGACGGACAGGAACGCAAACAGATGCTGGGAGAGCATCACCCCGCTGATTGCGGAGCCGAGCATACTACGATTCCGCCGCCGCTTTGCTGAAGCTGCCCGCGTCCGCCACCCGCAGAAAGGTGTCCAGCCGTGGATTGTGCATCCTTCTCACCGCCTCCCTCTCCGGCCGCCCCACGAAAGCAGGCAAAGCCCCCCGGCGTGGGCGGCACCGCTTTAACCGAACTGCCCTGCAAAGCCGCGCCCCTGCGCAGGCCGTCCGTTAGTCCGCCAATGTATGCATTATTATATTTTTCCGCGGTGTGTCAAACGCGGCCAGAGCCGGGCAGAAAACCCAAGAAATGCAATCTCACAGCGCGCTATTACATAGCGGGCAAAAAACCGGCTCGATACAATGAAATAAAGGAAAGAAACCCGCCGCGCGCGGTCGGGTTCAAACGCAGAGCGGAGTAGGAGAGGGACGCGGATGAGAGAGTTTCTGGACGACCGTTTTTTGCTCAAATCCCCGGCGGCCGAGCGGCTGTTTCAGGGGATAAAGGATCTGCCGATCATTGATTTTCACTGCCATCTGCTGCCGGAGGAAATCGCGAACGACAGGGCGTTCGACAACATCACCGAGCTGTGGCTGGGGCACGACCACTACAAATGGCGGGCGATGCGGTTCCACGGGGTGGAGGAGCGGCTGATTACCGGGGACGCCGACCCGCAGGACAAATTCCGCGCGTTTGCACAGACCCTGACGCAATGCGCGGGCAACCCGCTCTATCACTGGTCGCATCTGGAGCTTGCGCGGTATTTCGGGGTCACCGAGCCGCTGACCGGGCGGAGCAGCGACCGGATCTACGCGCGGTGCAACGAGGTGCTGCGGCAGGGGCTGCGCGCCCGCCGGATGATCCGGGACAGCCGGGTCGAGCTTATTTGCACCACCGACGACCCCTGCGACACGCTGGAGCATCACCGGACGCTGCAGGCGCAGGGGTTTGAGACGCGGGTGGTGCCGTCCTTCCGGCCGGACGGGGCGCTGCGCATCGGCGCGGCGGGCTTCCGGGCGTATGTGGACAGGCTGTCCGCCGCGGCGGCACAGCCGGTCGGCAGCTTCGCGGCGCTGTGCGGCGCGCTTGCCCGGCGGCTGGATACCTTCTGCGAATGCGGCTGCCGGCTGTCCGACCACGCGCTCACCCGGTTTTCGTTTGTGTTTGAGCGGCCGGAGGCAGTGGACGCGGCGTTTGGCAAGGCGATGCGCGGCGAGGCGCTGACCGAGCGGGAGATACAGGCGTACGAGACGGCGCTGCTGCTCTTCCTCGCGCGCGCCTATAAGGAGCGCGGGGTGGTCATGCAGCTGCATGTCGGCTGTATGCGCAACATCAACGGGGCGATGTACAGCCGGCTGGGCGCGGACAGCGGCTACGACGCGATTGGCGAAACCGGCGCGCTGCGCGGGCTGGCGGAATTTCTGGACAGCCTTGCGCAGGCGGACGCGCTGCCGCGCACCATCCTCTATCCGCTGGACGACGGCAGCAGCCGCGCGCTGATGACCATCTGCACCTCCTTTGGCGGGGACGGCCGCCGGGGCTATGTGCAGCTCGGCCCCGCGTGGTGGTTCAACGACACAAAATCCGGCATGGAAAAGCAGCTGCGGGATTTTGCGGAGCTGGGCTGCCTGGGGGATTCGGTCGGGATGCTGACCGATTCGCGCTCGCTGATCTCCTATCCCCGCCACGAGTATTTCCGCCGGATCCTCTGCAACTTTGTCGGCCAGATGATCGAGGACGGGGAGTACCCGCCGGACTTTGAGGCGGCGAACACGCTGCTGCGGAACATCTGCTATGAGAATGCCAAACGCTATTTCAATCTATAATCCATAAAGAGACAGCCGGGGTCACCCGGCTGTCTCTCTTTTTGTCGGGGCGGCAGGCGAATCTGCTCCCCCGCAGGGCGGCATGGCTCACCCGCAGCCGGGCTTCCCGGCGCGCCGGGGCAGCCGTATGGACGGCAGCTTGAAACCCGGCGCGGAAAAAGGGGGAGCACGCCGCTCTGTTCCCTCCCCGGCATCCCCTGCGCAGAAAACCGGCCTTCCCCGCACCGCCACGCATTTTGCAAGGCCGCCGGTTACGGCGCATCGGCGGATTTGCCCCCTGCCCGGCCGGGACTGCAAAGCCGCCCCGCGGGAAAAATGCCCGGCACTTTTTTAAAGCGGCACGCGCCGCCGCAAAGGCCGGCCGCACCCAAAAATCCCCCCGGCGATGCCGGGTGGATTGGCTGTGTCTGCGCGCTGTGCGGCCGCCGGTCAGGGGGTCAGCACGATCTTGATTGCCCGCTTTGCCTTGGCGAGGTCGCACGCCTCGTTGATCTGCTCGAGCTGCATCGTGTGGGTGATGATCGGGTCAAATTGCAGCTTCCCGGCGCGGTAAAGATCCTGCATCAGCAGGTAGTCGGGCGCGCGGAAGCCCTGCACCGTGTGGATGCCCTTGGAGTCGCGCACAAAGTTCCACGGCTTAAAGTGAATCTCCTCGCCGCGGTAGCCGCTGCCGGCCATGAGCAGCAGCCCGCCGCCCGCGAGCGCGTCCACCGCGTTGGGAATCGCTTCGGGCTTGCCGGTCGCCTCCACCGCGAAGTCCACCCCCTCGCCGCCGGTAATTTCCATAATGGCGTCGACGGGGTTCTGCTCGCCGTCCACCACGATGTGGGTCGCGCCGAGCTGCTTTGCGGCGGCGAGCCGCTCGGTGTCGTCGGGCAGGCCGACCATAATCAGGTTGACCGGGGAGGTCAGCCGCATGGTTTGCAGCAAGAACAGCCCAAAGGAGCCGGGGCCGAAAACCGCAATATTGCTGCCCGAGGGGATGTGGTTGACCCGCATGGCCTTGACCGCCTCGGAGGCGATTTCCATGATGGCGGCGTGCTTGTCGGAGATAAAATCCGGCACCTTCATCAGCGCGTTCTGGTGGACGCTGACGTATTCGGCAAAGCCGCCGTCCACGTCGATTCCCCAGTGAATCCAGTGGCGGCACCCGGCCTTGCCGGAGATGCAGTTGCGGCATTCCCCGCAGCCGACGGCGCAGGTGGTGAACAGCCGCTCGCCCTGTTTGAATTTGCTGACCTGCGCGCCCAGCTCAACGACCTCGCCGACAAATTCGTGGCCGGGCACGATGGGCGGAACGACCCGCCCGTGCCGCCCCATAAAGGTGTTGTCGCGGATGGCGACATCGGTGCCGCACAGCCCGGCGGCGGTGACCCGCAGCAGGACGTCGTTGGGGCCGACCGCGGGGATGGGGCGCTCCTCCATAAAATACAGCTCTCGTTCGTCGCGCTTGACGGCAGCTTTCATGGTTCCGTTCATTCTACAAATCCTCCGTATAAACAGGCGCGGATCCTTTTCAAATCCGGCAATCTAAGCCGGCAAAAAGGCTCCTGAGGCAATCGGCGGAAAAGGGACAGGCCGTTCGCAAACGGCCGGCGGCGCGCTGCGCCGCCGGGACAACCGGGAACACCCGATTGCCGGGAAAACACCCGGACAGCGCAAAGCGTCACGGCGGCAGTCGACCCGGCTGACCGCTTACCCTGCAACCGCCAAGGTCTGCCTGGCAGCGGAAAGCCCTGCGCAGCGCGGCGATGTCCGCGGCTCAGCTGCACTGCGGCGCTTTCCGGGCGTGCCGGTGTTCCCCGCGCATCCGGCCGCTGCGGCGCTTTGACCCGGCGCTCAGAGCTCGTTGAGATTGACCCGCCGGCCGGTTTCGGCGCTGAGGTAGGCGGCGTAGATCGTCTTGACAACCTGGCGGCCGAGCTCGCCGTCCGAGAGCGGCTCGCGGTCATAGGCAATCGCCTCGGCGAAATCCTGCATCTCCTGCGGATAGCCGCGCATGTAGTCCTCGTCGGGCGAGGGGAAGGTCCACCCGGCGGTCGTCTCGATTTTTTCCGAGATGTACTCGTCCCCGTAGGTGGTGGGGGAGGGGGTGTAGGCCTTGAGCGCGTCGTTGGCCGCCATGTTGCAGTGCAGCACCGTGTTGGTGGTAAAGATATCCAGCGTGTTGACCACGCCGCCCAGCGTCGTGTCGTTGGCCGCGATGACCGCCTTTGTGCCGTCCTCGAAGGTGATGACGGCGGTCGACCAGTCCTCCACGTCCTCCCACTGGTTGACGATCCAGTCCTTGCGGTAGGTCTTGAAGGGCGCCGTGTGGGTCAGCGAGGCGACGTCGGCGACGACCGACTGCACCTCGATGGGCTTGCCGTATTTCTGCATCCCCTCATACCGCTTGAGGTGCAGCGCAAGCCCGACCGGGTGGGAGCCCATGCGCAGCAGCGACCCGCCGCCCGCAAGCCTCCACTGCCGGGAATAGGCGGCGTGGGAGCCGCTGTGGCTCTCCTCGGTGCGGATCTCAAGGATGGCGCTGTTGCTCTGGTCGACAAGGCGCTTGGCCTTCGCCACGACGGGGGCGTAGACGAAATCCTCCGCATAGCAGATTTTGACCCCGTTTTTGCGCGCGGCCTCGACAATTCTGTCCGCGTTGCGCATGGCCTCCAGGTACAGCGCCTTCCGGGGCAGCGAGCCGGCCGGGACGCCGGGGTCGCCCCCCTCGCCGAAGCCGCCGGTCAGCGGCTTTTCGCAGATGATGTGCTTGCCGGCGTTCGCGGCCTGCACGCAGAAATCCGCGTGCAGCATGTTGGGCACGCAGAGATCCACGGCGTCGATATCCGGGTCCGCCAGCATCTCCTCATACGTTTTGTAGATTCGCCCGATGCCGAACTTTTCGGCGTATTCCTGCGCGCGGCTGCGCGCGAGAATGCCGGCGGCCTCGATGCCGGCCTCACCGCACACCCGCCGGAACGCATCCAGATGAATGTGAGAGACAAATCCCGAACCGACCATACCGACCCGTACTGTTTTCATGACGCGACCTCCATTGCAAAAAATTAAATTCATAAAAAGCGGCTTCGGTCAAATCCTATTTAAAATCATCTTAACATGGCGGGTGCCCGGCCGCTATGTAAATCGGGGCATCGGGATTGTAATTTTTGCTTTTTAGCGGAGAGCACCGGCGCGCAGCGGCAGCCCCGCGCCGGGCAAACAACCGGGCGCACACGCGCAGCCCTGCGCCCACACCGGGCAAAAACGGGGGATGCCCCGCGGCAAAGCGGGAAAATAGGGGGATTTTTTGCCCGATTGGCAAAAACAGGGTGCGCGGGTCAAAAAGTCATGATTAACAATGGGGAGAGCAGAAATAGCACTGTAGGCATCCAGCCCAAAAATGGTAACATGGATTCAGCATAAATTGTCTAACTTGATGATGTGTTTGCGGGAAGCCGATTCGGAAAGCGCCGGTGTGCCGGGGCTATTTGAATAAAATTGGCCAGACAACGAAAGGAGCAAAATGATGAAAAAATTCTTGGCTGTTCTGCTGGCTCTTATCCTCTGCCTCTCGCTTGCGGCATGCGGCGGGAACAAGGATCAGGGGGAGCAGAACAACGACAGCAGCAATGGCAGCGCGGACGGCGGCCATCTGAAAATCGCAATCCTGACGGCGCTGACCGGCGCAAGCAAGGAAACCGGCGACCGCGCCACCCGCGCGGTGGAATACGCCGTTGAGCAGATCAACGCGAACGGCGGCGTTCTCGGCCAGGATGTCGAGCTTGTCTATTTCGATGTCGGCGCGGATCAGCAGAGCTTTGTCAACGCGATGCAGGCCGCGGTCAACACCGAGGGCGTCAGCGCGACCATCGGCTATTCCAACAGCACGCTGACCGTCGCGGGCTCGGAGATTGTGCGCGAGGCGGAGATCCCCAACATCACCATGGGCAACAGCTCGGGCATCATCAGCCTGGAGAACCCGTACATCTGGCAGTGCCGCCTGCCGGACACCATCACCACCAAGATTCTCGCCCAGGTGCACCACGACAACTACGGCGTCAGCAAGCCCTGCGTCATCTGGATGACCGAGGCCTCCGGCCAGAGCCAGCACGACACCTACATCGCGGCGATGGAGGAGCTGGGCGGCACCATTGCGGGCGATTTCGGCTATGACAGAACCACCACCTCCGACTTCACCCCCATCCTCACCCAGGTTATGGCCACCGACAACGACGGCCTCGCCATCTTCTGCACCAACCAGCAGGACGGCGTTCTGCTGGCCGAGACGGTCAAGAACTTCGGCTATGACAAGCCGGTGGCAACCTCCTCGGGCAACCTGTCCTACGCGTTTGTGGACGTGCTGACCGACGGCGCCGGCGAGGGCTGGTTCGGCATTTCCGAGTTCAACCTGGAGGCCACGACGCCGGGCGTTCAGGAGTATGTCAACGAGCTGCTGGCGAGAGACACCAAGGATCTCGGCCGCCCGAGCTGGTCGGAGACGGCGTACTACGACGCGGTGTTCTATCTCGCGCAGGCCGCCGAGACCGCCGGCTCTGCCGATCCCAAGGCGATCAACGACGCGCTGACCCAGCTTTCCGACTATCAGGGCATCATGACCAGCTACAGCTATCATGAGGATCACTCGCTGGCGAGCTACGGCTGGCTTGCGGAGATCAAGGACGGCGCGGTCATCTTCAACGATCAGGTGTTCAGGGGCTGAGTTTTCCGCCAACTGAACGAATCTGCGCGGGGGCTTCAGAACGCTGTGTTTTGAAGCCCCCGCATTCTAAAAAACAACCGCAAGGAAAAGGAGCAGGGTTGTTATGGGTATGTTTCTTTCGTTGACCGGCAGCGGTCTCGCGATGGGCATGATCTACGCCATGCTGTCCGTCGGGCTGCTGCTGCTGATCCGCGCCGTCGGGGTCACCAACTACGCGCAGGGCGACCTGCTTGCGCTTGGCGCGTTCACGGCGTTTTTCTGTATGGAGCGGCTGGATCTGAGCGGGCTGCCGATGATCGGCATGATGATTATCCTGTTCGCCTGCTTCGGCGCGATTTTCATGTTTACCTGCTATTACCCGCTGCGCAAAGCCAAGTGGAAACAGGCCATCATGGTCTGCACGCTGGGCGCGGGGATGATTATTCAGGAAATCTGCCTGCTGGTCTGCGGCTCGATGGTCAAGCCGATGGAGCCGATTATCCCCGGCACGCTGACTATCGGCACCTTTGTGCTGCAGTGGCAGTATATCGTTGTGTTTGTCGCAAGCCTCGTTGTGATGACCGGGGTCTATCTGCTGTTCGACAAGCTGTATGCCGGCCGCGCGATGCTCGCCGCGGCGCAGAACAGCTATGCCGCAAACCTAATCGGCATCCCCGCCATCCTGACCACGCTGGGCACCTACATCATCGTCATGATGATCGCGGGCTTCGCGGGGTATCTGGTCGCGCCGATCTTCCTTGTGCGCACCACTCTGAATTCGCTGCAATCCAAGGCGTTCGCGTCGATGGTGCTCGGCGGGTTCGGCAGCGTGCCCGGCGCGGTGGTCGGCAGCCTGCTGATCGGCCTGATTGAGTCTTACAGCACCTATTTCACGACCGTTTACAAGGATGTGTTCGTGTTCGGCGTGCTGCTGCTGACCCTGCTGATCCGCCCGCAGGGAATTTTCGGCGAAATCCAGCTGAAAGAGAAAGCGTGAGGGGGTACATGATGAAACAGAAACTTCTGGCGCCAAGCACGCTTCTTCGGTGCGGGCTGGTTTTGCTGGTTCTGGCGGTGATCCTGTTCCTGCCGGGCAGGCTGAACAATTACCAGCTGACCATCGTCAATTCCGCAATCATCTATTTTATCTCGATCATGGGCTACACCATCATGCTCGGCATGGGCGGCATGATGCCGATGGCGACGGTCACCTTCATGGGCTTCGGCGCGTTTTTCACCGCGCAGCTGGCCAAGAACTTCGGGCTGCCGACCCTGCTGGCGGGGGTGCTGGCCGTCGCGGCGGCGACCCTCATCGCGTTCATCCTGTCCATCATGCTCGTGCGGCTGTCGGGCTATTACTTTGTGTTCGGCACGATCGGCCTGTGCAACATGATGGCGACCGTGTTCCAGAATTTCAAGCCGCTGTCCAACGGGGCGGACGGCATCAACGGCATCCCCAAGCTGACCGTTTTCGGCTTTCAGTTTAAAAGCCTGAGCGACTGGTGCATCCTGCTGTCCTGCATCGCACTGGTCATCGCGCTGATTGTCTCGCGCATCCGCAGCAGCTCGCTGGGGCGCAGCCTGATGTCCATCCGGGACAACACGGTCGCGGCGGAGACGCTGGGGGTCAACATCCACCGCACCAAGCGCATCGCGTTCACGGTGGGCTCGATGTTCTCGGCGCTGGCCGGGATGCTGGTGGCCTATCACAACGGCGTCGTCAGCGCCTCCCTGTTCACCTTCAACGTGCAGCAGAACCTGCTGATGATGGTCATGCTGGGCGGGGTCAACAGCACGGTCGGCGCGCTGGGCGGCGCGTTCCTCGTGCAGCTGATGCCCGAGGTGCTGCGCCCGATTCAGGAATACATGCGGCTGATTCAGGGCATCATGCTGATTCTGCTGATGATCTTCATGCCGATGGGCATCGCGGGGATTGTCTCGTCCGCATGGGCAAAGCTCAAGCGGTCGATTGCAAAGAAAGGAGGGGCGGACAATGGCACAGACAAACACGCAGGCACTGCTGAGGGCTGAGGGGCTGACCATCTCGTTCGGCGGCCTGGTCGCCGCCGACCATGTCTCGTTTGAGGTGGCGCCCGGCGAGATCATGGGCCTGATCGGGCCGAACGGCGCGGGCAAGACGACCCTGCTCAATCTCATCAGCGGCATCTACCAGTGCGACGAAGGCCGGGTGTACCTGAACGGCCGGGACGTGACCAAAATCCCCTCGCACGATCGTGCGCGGATGGGGCTTGGCCGAACCTTCCAGACCCCGCGCTTTCTGGACCGATCCTCCATCCGGGATAACCTCCTGCTCGGCAAGGATCTGGGCGATCAGGTCGGGTTCCTCAAATCCTTTTTGGGCAAGCGCGGCGCCGATTTTGAATCGGAGGTCGAGGAGCTGATGCAGTACGCGGGCTTTTCGATTGACTGGTCGGCCGATATCAACGCGCTGCCCTTTGGGCAGAAAAAGCGGCTGGAAATTGTCCGCTCGCTGTTGGCGCACCCCAAGGTACTGCTGGTCGACGAGCCGGCGGCGGGGCTCAACACCATGGAATTGCAGTACGTGACCGACCTGCTGCGGTACGCCGTCAGCAAAGGCGTGGGCATTGTGCTGATCGAGCACCAGATGGATCTTGTCATGAATGTCTGCGACCGCATCATTGTGCTGAATTTCGGCAAGCTGATTGCCGAGGGCACGCCGAAAGAGGTCGCGTCGAACCCGGCGGTAATCGAGGCCTATCTGGGGAGGAAGAGAAATGCTCAAAATCAGTGACCTGCACGCGTATTACGGCACGATCGAGGCGCTCAAGGGGGTCAGCCTGGAGATTCGCGACGGCCAGATCTGCACCATCATCGGCGCGAACGGCGCGGGCAAAACCACCCTGCTCAAATCTATTTCGGGCATCGTTGACCGCACGGGTGAAATCACCTGGGACGGGGAGGATATCTCCAAAGACAACAGCCTGCAAACCGTGCGCAAGGGCATCGTCCACGTGCCGGAGGGGCGGCTGGTTTTTCCGGGGCTGTCGGTGCGCGAAAATCTCGAGATGGGCACGATCAACTGGCACGGTTTTTTTGGCAGAAAGCCGTATGACGAGGATCTGGAAAAGGTCTATGAGCTGTTCCCGCGGCTGCTGGAGCGCAAGGATCAGAAAGCGTGGAGTCTTTCGGGCGGCGAACAGCAGATGCTGGCGATCGGCCGCGGCATGATGGCGCGCCCCAAGCTGCTGATGCTGGACGAGCCGTCGATGGGGCTCGCCCCCAAAATCGTGGACGAGATGTTCGCCAAGATTGTGGAGATCAACAAGAACCACAATGTTCCGATTCTGCTGATCGAGCAGAATGCGAACCTCGCGCTGGAGATTGCGGATTATGCCTATGTGCTGGATCAGGGCGCCGTCGTCGCGCAGGGGCGCGCAAGCGAGCTGCGCTCGGACGCCAAGGTGGCCAAGGCGTATCTCGGCATCTTTGCGGACGAGGCGGGCTGACGAGCCGCGCACAGCCCGGAATCCCTGCGAATAGGTAAATAGAAAAAGCCGGACGGAGCAGATCGTGATGATCTGCTCCGTCCGCTGTTTTTTCCCTGCCCGGGATTTGCGCCGCTTGTGCATCGGGTGCGGCGGAGGAAAGCCGCGCATTTGGCATACCGGGGTGTGCTCGGCCGGTGAAAGAGGCGGGCTGCGCCGGTGACGCTGCCCGCATCCCTGCCGGGCGCGCAAAACGGAAGCGGGAGTGCCGCTGGCCAGCCAAGACTCTGCCCCGCCGCGCTTCCAAGCCCGCGATGCGCCCAAAACAGCCCGCATGTGACTGGATGCGGCCGGAGCTGCCTGCCGGGCGCGGCGGACGGCCGCTTTCGGCGCAAATTATCCCCTGCCCCGCCGCCCGCTCAGCCGACCGACTCGTTCGCGATGTCCGCGAGGCTGTCCGCGTCCGTATCGGCCGGGCGCGCGGGATGCAGCTCGCCAAAGTATTTCTGAGGCGAGAGGTTGTGCTTTTTCATAAAGCAGCGGTAAAAGCAGGAATAGTCGCTGAACCCGCATTTTTCGGCCGCGCCGCTGAACGTTTCGCCGGACAGG
This sequence comes from uncultured Oscillospiraceae bacterium, assembly GCA_964645785.1. Lineage (GTDB taxonomy): Bacteria > Bacillota > Clostridia > Oscillospirales > Ruminococcaceae > CALWZE01. The sequence continues at coordinate 18,882 of CAZYAV010000003.1, read as the reverse complement.
ATCATGGTCTCGGCCACCTCCAGCCGCTTGTTGATGATATACTGATAGGTCGTGTAGCCGGTCAGCTCCTTGAAAAAGCGCATGAGGCTGTATTTGTTGATGCAGACAAAATTGGCGATGTCGTCAATCGAAATCTGGGAGTCGATGTTCTCCACCACGTACTGTTCGATCATGCTCAACAGCTGGACGGGCTGGAGCTTGGAGGCGGACGCCTCCGAGTTCTCCTCATAAAAATATTCGGAAATCTTGACAAACAGCTCGGTGATGTAAATCTCGGTCAAAAGTTCGTAGCCGAACGGGCGATCCTGCCGGATGGACAGCAGCTTGCCCAGAATCATGCGGATCTGGCTTTGCGCATAGTAGGGCAGCCGGAACACCGCAAAGGGGTTCTTTTTATAGCAGATGGAGAGGTCAATACCGTCCCGGGAGAGTTTTTCAAGCAGCGACTGGTCAATTTGAAGGGTGATGCGCTCATACAGCGTGTCGGCCTTGAGCAGCCTTGGGCCGTGCTTTTCATATGCGCTAAGCAGCATGATGTCGCCCGGCTTCAGGGCGAACAGGCCGTGCGAGGTCTGATAGGCGACATGCCCCTTGACGATATAAACCAGCTCGCAGAAATCATGATAATGCAGATGCAGATTCTGCTCGTTTCTGCCGGAAAGATATCGAATGTCAAAGCTGGACGTCAGATGCTTGGCATATTCTCCGCATACTGATTTGTTTAATCGCATACAAAAGCCCTCCTTTTATCCTCAGTTTAGTTTTCCACCAAAACGGTTGTCAATACACGCAGGATGCGGCGGGAGCCGGCCGAAAAAAGGCAAGAGGTCTGTTGCCGGATCAAGCAGACAACAGACCTCTTCGGCCAAAAAACAGAGACAGGCTCAGGCAGAACCCTGCCAGTCGCACAGCCGGCTCTGCTTTTTACGGGGTCATCATGACCTTGAGCGCCTTTTTCTGCTCGACGAGATCGCACGCCTCGTTGACCTGGTCAAGCTTCATGTAGTGGGAGATGACGGCGTCGAAATCGATCATGCCGTTCTGATAAAGGTCGAGCATGGTGACATAGGCCGGTTCGGAATAGCCCTGGATGGTCTTGATGACGTTTTCGTTGCGCACAAAGTTCCAGGGGCGGAAGCTGACGGTTTTGCCCTCAAAGCCGCTGCCCGCGATGATGCAGGTGCCGCTGACGGCGAGGGAATGAATGGCGTTTTCCACGCCGCCCACCTTGCCGGTCACCTCGATGGTGAAGTCCGCGCCGTGGCCGTCGGTCAGCTCGTGGATCCGCTCGACGGCGTCCTCCTTGTCGGCCATGATGACGTCGGTTGCGCCGAGCCGCTTGGAGGCTTCAAGCCGGTCGACGTCGTCGCTCAGGCCAACCATGATGAGCTTGCGCGGGGAGGTCAGCCTGGCGGTCTGCACGCAGAGCTGGCCGGCGGAGCCCGGGCCGAAAATCGCCACGACGCTCCCCGGGGGAATGTTGGTGTCGTGCACCGCCGTGACGGCAAGCGCCGCGTTCTCAATCAGCGGGACATGCTTAAACGGCATGAATTCGGGCACGTGGCCGAGCGAGTCCTGGTGAATGGCGGCGTATTCGGCAAACCCGCCGTCCCGGTCGATACCCCAGTGAATCCAGTGGGTGCATTTTCTGCCCGCCATGCACTCGCGGCAGACGCCGCAGTAAAGGGAATGGGTCTCGCGGATGCGGTCGCCCACCTTGAATTTGGAAACCTGCGAGCCGACCTCAACAACAATGCCGCAGAACTCGTGCCCCGGGATGAGCGGGGGAACGACGCGGCCGTGCCGCCCCATAAAGGTGTTGTTGCGGATGGCGACGTCGGTGCCGCACAGGCCGATGGTGTCAACCTTCATCAACACGTCGAGCGGGCCGAGGGTGGGGATGGGAACCTGCTTGACCTCGTAGTGTTTGGATTCGTCGACCTTGACGGCCGCTTTCATCGTTCCAGTCATTTGCCAGCCTCCTTAGAATGTAGTGTATATTGCTTCTCTGCCGAGCCGAGATAGAACCGAATCGAAAACCGGCGCGCCGGCCGGGCGTCAAGGGTTCATCATGATCTTGACGGCCTTCTTCGCCTCCACAAGGTCGCACGCCTCGTTGACCTTGTCCAGCGGCATATAGCCCGAGATGACCGCGTCGAAATCCAGCCGCCCCGCCCTGTAAAGATCGAGCATGGTGACATACGCAGGGCCGTTGTACCCCTGGATGGTCTTGATGACATTCTCGTTGCGCACGAAGTTCCAGGGGCGGAATTCCACGTTTTTTCCCTCAAAGCCGCTGCCCGCCATGATGCAGGTGCCGCTGACGGCGAGGGAGTGGATGGCGTTTTCCACAGCGGCGGATTTGCCGGAAATCTCGATGGCGAAATCCGCGCCCTGCCCGCCGGTCAGCTCCATGATCTTCTGCACGGGATCCTCTTTGTCGGCCATGATGATATCGGTTGCGCCCAGCGCCCTGGATTTTTCAAGCCGCTCGGCGTCGTCGCTCAGCCCGACCATAATCAGGCGCAGCGGGTCGGTCATGCCGACGGTCTGCACAATCAGCTGCCCGCAGGAGCCGGGGCCGAACACCGCCACCGTGCTGCCCGGCGCAATCTGGTTCTGGGTTGCAACCCGCACGGCGAGCGACGCGTTCTCAATCAGCGGCGCGTGCTTATAGGGCATGTAGTCCGGCAGCGGGAAGAGGGACTGCTCGTGAATGGCGGCGTATTCGGCAAAGCCGCCGTCCCGGTCGATGCCCCAGTGGATCCAGTGGGTGCATTTGCGTCCCGCAAGGCATTCGCGGCAGACGCCGCAATACAGCGAGCGGCGCTCGAACACCTTGTCGCCCACCTTGAATTTGGAGACGTTCGGCCCGACCTCCACCACCTCGCCGCAGAATTCGTGCCCGGGGATCAGCGGCGGCTTTACCGGGCCGTGCCGCCCCATAAAGGTGTTGCTGCGGATGGCGACATCGGTACCGCACAGGCCGATGGTATCCACTTTTACCAATACGTCCTGCGGGCCGAGCGCGGGAATCGGAACCTGCTTGACCTCAAAGTGCTTGGATTCGTCGACCTTGACGGCCGCTTTCATCATGCCGTTCATTGGCTTGCCCTTTCCCAGCCCGCAGCGCGCCGAAACGCGATTTCCGCGGCTGAATTTGATCTGCGGGGATGCGCGGCGGCGCCCGTACCGGGCAGACACACCGCGCGGCGGCATTGCAAATCCTGACGAGGCCAATGCGGGCGTTCCGGAGCCGCCGCGTGCGGCGGGTCGGCGCGCAGGCCGCGCAAACAGGCTATAGCCGCTGTTTTTATCATATCCGCAACCGCCTGCGCGCGACAGTGTTATTGCTTGGGGGAACCTTGCAATAACTGTTTTTGCCCGCACGAACGGCGAAAATTACAATCCCGCCCGGCGCGGCAGGCCGCGGCGCGCCCGTGCCGTCAAAAGCGTCGTTTCCCCGCCCCCTTTGGCGCTTTGCGCGGGCAGGCCGCCCGCCCCGACGCGCCCGCTTTGGGAATCGCAGGCTTGACAATGTCGCGCGCGCAGCCCCGGATGCTACAATAAAAATCACAAGGTAAACGGATCGCCCGCGCACGGCCGGAACCGGGCTGCGCCGGGCAGGCCTGCAGGGGTTTGGCCGCCTGGAAGCGGCCGCGGGCAGAAAGAGCGGGGGAAAACAGATGACGGCAGAAATTTCGCGCTTTGTCGAGCAGAACCGGGAGAATATCATCCGGGACATCAAGCGGCTGGTGAACATCCGCAGCGTCAAGGAACCGCCGGCCGCGGACGCGCCCTACGGCGCGGGGGTGCGCGCCTGCCAGCTGGAGGCAATGGCGCTGTGCCGGGAAATCGGGCTGGAGGTGACCGACTGCGGCGGCCACATCGCGTTCGGCCACTACGGCAGGCAGGACAGCTTCCTGGGCATCATCGGACACATCGACGTCGTGCCCGAGGGTTCGGGCTGGGACACGCCGCCGTATGAATGCACCGAGCGGGACGGCTGCCTGGTAGGGCGCGGCGCGTCGGACAACAAGGGGCCGTTCGTCACCACGGCCTACGCGATTAAATACCTGATTGAGAACCGGGTGGATCTGCGCTATGGCCTGCGCTTTTTCATCGGGCTGGACGAGGAGAGCGGAATGCGCGACGTCGAATACTACAAGGCGCGGTATCCTCAGCCGGTTTTCACCATGACGCCGGATTTCCACTACCCGGTCGGCCACGGAGAAAAGGGAATTTACACGGCGGATCTGGTCTCGCCGCCGATGCACGGCGGGGTGATTTTGGAGATTTCGGGCGGCATCGTCACCAACGCGGTGCCGGATTATGCGCGCGCCCTGCTGGCGCCGCAGGCGGCCGGCAAGCTCACCGCCGTTCGGGAGGGAATCCGGGTGCGGCCGTGCGCCGAGGGGGTCGAGGTTGAGGCTTTTGGCCGGGCGGCGCACGCGGCCATGCCCCAAAAGGGAATCAGCGCGATCCATCTGCTGGCGGATTATTTGTGCGAAAGCGGTGCGCTGGCCGGGCAGGAGCACGCCGCGCTCGACTTTATCCGCCGGGCGTCGGCGTCCTACGCAGGCGAGCTGTTTGGCCTTGACCACAGCGACGGCCTGTTTGCGGACACCACCCTTGTCTGCGGGATGCTGCGCCAGCGCGAGGGCAGGCTGGCGCTCAACGTCAACTGCCGCTACAACACCGCGCTGCCGGCGGACGAGGTTGCGCGGCGGATTGCGCAGACGGCGGCGCAGCAGGGCTTTTCGGCCGAGAACATGACCAACAGTCCGGCGTGTTATCTGGATCCGGGTCACCCGGGGGTGCAGGCGCTCTGCGCCGTTTACGCCGAGGAGACCGGCCAGCAGGCCAGGCCGATACTCCTTTCCGGCGGCACCTACGCGCGCTGTATGGACAACGCCGTCAGCTACGGCGCGACCTTCCCGGACGCGGTCAAGCCCGCTTGGGCGGGGAACGGGCACATGAAAAACGAGGCCTACGACATCGAGCGCGGGCTGCGCAGCTGCGCGCTGTACATCAAATCCCTGCTGCGGTTACAGGAAATCGAGTTCTGAACGGCGCGGCCGGGGAATAAACCGGCGCGCGGCCGGGTATCCTATGGGTTGACCCGCCGCGCGCCGGCCTGCCGATTTTGCCAAGCAGGAGAATGCTGCGGCGAGCTGCCTGCGGCCGGCCTGTGCAGCCCGATGCCGGGTGCAGCGGTTCCGCTGGATCTGTGCTTCCAGCGCGGCCGCCCGGCATCGGGCAGAAGCGCCGCACGGGCGGATTTGGGGGCGCAGTTCGACGCGCCGCGCAGCCGCGCTTGCCGGAATTGTCTTTTGCTTGACAAGCGGCGCGGTGATATTGTAAACTGATACAGAAAACGGTGGGCGCGCCGCTGCCAGAAGGCGGGAATGCGCAAAATAGCTGCTTTTTGGATTTGATCAAATCAGATAGGGCGCTCTGTAACTTCGGGTCATGAAGACTGTCATCCGCGGGGAACTGCGGGCGGCGGCTTTTTTTGTTCCGGGGCTTTGCGGAGCGAAGAGGTGAGCATGGCGCTGAGGGTCGAACAGCTGCATATTGAGGCGAGAATGCGCGGCGGTGTCCGCACGGAGGTAGTGCGCGGCCTCTCCTTTTCGGTGCAGGCGGGGGAAAAGCTCGGCATTGTCGGGCGGTCGGGCTGCGGCAAGACGATGACCGCGATGGCGGTGCTGGGTCTGCTGCCGGAAAACTGCACCGCGCGGGGCAGCGTGCGGCTGGACGGAACCGAGCTGCTCGCACTCAGCGGCCGGGCGCGGCGCGCGCTGCGCGGCACACGGATGGTGCTCATCCCCCAAAGCGGGGCGGATTTTCTCAACCCCTCGCTGCGGGTGCGCACCCAGATGCGGGAATCGCTGCTGCGGGCGGGCGTCCCCCGCGCGCAGGCGGCCGCCCGGATGGAGGCGCTGCTTGACCGGATGAATTTCGATGACCCCCGCCGGGTGCTGGACGCCTACCCGTTCCAGCTTTCGGGCGGGATGGCGCAGCGGGTGGTGATGGCGATGGCGTCGGTGGGGCGCCCCGACCTTGTCATCGCGGACGAGCCGACCCGCGGCATCGACCAGGAGAACACCGGGCAGTTTCTGCAAAATCTCGACGAGCTGTTCGGCAGCGCGGCGGTGATGCTCATCACCCACGACATCTCGGTCGCCGCGCGGTGCGACTGTATCCTCGTGCTCAACGAGGGGAAAATGGTCGAGTGCGGCACAAGCGAGCAGATCCTGAACGACCCGCGGGAAATCTACACCCACGAGCTGATCTGCGACCTGCCGCACGCGCTCTCCCACGCCGAAAGGGGGCTGATCTGATGCTGCTGGAAGCGGACGGTCTCTGCAAGCGGTATGGGGACAGGCCGGTGTTGGACGGAGCCTCCTTCACGGTTGGCGCGGGGGAACTTGTCAGCATCATGGGGCCGAGCGGGGAGGGAAAGTCCACCGTCGCGCGCATCCTGTGCGGCACGGTGCTGCCCGACGCGGGGGAGGCGCGGCTGGACGGGGAGCGGTTTGCCGCGCCGGGTCTGCCCTACCCGCCCGCGCTGCGGCGGAAAATCCAGCTCATCCCCCAGCAGCCGTTTGCCTCGCTCGACCCGCGGCAGACAATCGAGGAGGCGGTCGCCGAGCCGCTGCGGTTCCACCGGATTGTATCCGGGCGGGCGCAGGCGCTGGAGGCGGCGCGGGCGCTGCTGCAAAAGGCGCTGCTGGATCCCGCACTCGCCAAACGCCGCCCGGGCGAGCTTTCGGGCGGGCAGGCGCAGCGCGCGCTGATTGCCCGGGCGCTGAGCGTCCGGCCAAAGCTGCTCATCGCGGACGAGGCGACCTCGATGCTGGACGTCTCTTCCCAGGCGCAGATTATCCGCCTGTTTCAGACTCTCATTGCGCAGGACGGCATCTCGATTCTGCTCATCTCGCACGACGCGCCGCTGGTGGAATCGGTTTCGGACAGAATCTACCGGCTGCGCTGTGGCCGGATGGAGCAGCTCAACCACACAAAACACACGCAGACTGCGGCGCAGCCACATGTGCACCCGCACCTGCACCACCATACGGAGGATGAAAAATGAATAAAGCCTTAAGCCTGTTTTTGACGCTGCTGCTTGTGCTTTCGCTTGCGGCGTGCGGAAACAACAACCAGCCGGACAGTGCCGGGCAGGACGAGCCCGCCGGCATCGACACCTTTATTGTCGGCACAACAACGGAGATCACCTCCGCCAATCGCAGCGAGTATAATTTTGACGTCTTCAGCGGCACAATCAGCCAGCTTGCGCCGGTGCGCATCGACGAAAACGGCGAATTCCAGCCTTTGCTGTGCGACTTTTCCACCGAGGACAGCTGCGTCTGGACGCTGACCGTCCGCGAAGGGATGACCTGGCACGACGGCGATCCGGTCACCGCCGAGGACATCAAATTCACGCTGGAATACCTCGACCAGCAGAACGGGACCGACACCTACGCGGGCAGCTACGCGTCCATTGAGGTCAAGGACGAGCGGACAATCGTGCTGACCAAAGATACGCCGACCCCGCGCCTGATGAGCTCGCTGACCACCACCCGCATCCTGCCCAAGCATATCTATGAGGGGGTTGCGGATTACACCACCGTGCCGAACGAGCAGGCGAACATCGGCTGCGGACCCTACCGCTTCAGCCGGTTTGACCCGGACGCCGGCGTGGTTGAGTTTACGGCGTATGACGCCTATCCCGACGGCCGCCCGGCGGCGGACACGGTGATCCTGCGCCTGTTCGACAACGACGACACGATGTATATGGCGCTCAAGACAGGCGAGATCGACATGGTCTACAAATACTCGGGCGGCGTTGACCCCACCGTGATTGAGGACTTGCAGGCGCAGCAGAACCTGACATTGTTGCCTGTGAGCAACACGGCGAACAGCGCGGTGCTGATTTTCAACAACAACACTGTGCCGGGCAACGACGAGAACATCCGCAAGGCGGTCGCGAGCGCGATTGACTACACGCAGTTCCGCGAAACCTTCGGCTCTGCCTACGCCGTGCCCGCACGCGCCGGCTTTGTGCCGCAGGGCACGCCGGGGTATATCGAGACGGCCGAGCTTGTCCAGGACTTGGATGCCGCGCGCGGCTATCTTGAGGCGGCGGGTTGCGCGGACACGAACGGGGACGGTTTTGTGGAATATAACGGCGAAAAGCTCTCCATCCCGATTATGCTGCGCGGCGACCGGCCGGCGCACGCACGGTATGCCGAGCTGCTGGCCAACAACCTCGCCGAGATCGGCATCGAGGTGCAGCTTGACGTGCGGGAGGTCGCGGATTTCCGCGCGCTGACCGAGCAGGAGCGCGCGCAGACCGCCGTCATCACCGGGCTGACCGCGTTCGGCATGACGATGAACCTGGGTATGGGCACGGAGTACATCTGGCACGAGCGCCAGATGGGCTACGGCCAGGTCACCGACGCGGCCTTCGGAGCGCTGCTTGAGCAGGCGCAGGCGGCGTCGAACATGGAGGAATACAACGCGGCGGCGGCCGGGATCCAGCAGTACTACGCCGAGCATATGCCCGCCGTTGCGCTGTTCTGGGATTCGCACGTGCAGGTGTTCAACAGCGCCTACAGCGGCTTTGCGGTGGACGGCACGTTCGGCATCCTCAACACCGAAACCTGGCTGCATCTCGCCAAAGCGGCCTGAGGCCGCGCAGAAAAAACAAAACTGCTGCCCGCTCCGGCGCCCCGCGCCGTATTAAGAGGAAAGGATCGCGGAACCGGCCGCGCCGGCTTATGAAAAAGAAGCTTGTAATCTCCCTGCTGTGTCTCGTGTTTATCACCCTGTTTAACTTCGCGCTCCCGCGGCTGATGCCGGGGGATACGGTTCTCATGCTGGTGGGGATGGACGAGGAGATGGTCAGCGACGCGGAATATGCGCATTATGCAGAAAGGCTTGGGGTGAACGACCCGCTTCCGGTGCAGTTCTGGCGGTATCTCAAGGGCATCCTCACTGGCGACCTCGGCTATTCCTACCACCACAACGCGCCAATCAGCGAGCTCATCGCCGCCCGGCTGCCCAACACGCTGCAAATCACCCTGCCCGCCATCCTGCTTTCGTCGGCCGCCGCGATGGTGCTCGGCTGTCTGATGGGGATGCGCCGGGGCTCGCCGGTTGAGCGCGGGGTCACCGGGCTGCAGATCCTCGCGGATGCCCTTCCCTCCTTTTTGCTGGGGCTGCTGCTCCTTGCGCTGTTCGCGTTTCGGCTGGGCTGGCTGCCGATGGGGGCGCTCAGCTCTGTCCGGCCGCCGCAGGGGGCGCTCGCCGCGTTTTGGGACAGGGTGCTGCACCTGATTCTGCCGGTGACAACCCTCGTAATCGGCTCGACGCCCGCAAAGTATCTGATGGTGTGCAACATGGTCGCGCGCCAGAAGGACGAAAAGTACGTCCTGTACGCGCGCAGCCGCGGCCTGTCGGACGCGCGGATTGCGTTTGGGCATATTTTCCCCAACATCTGCCAGCCGTTTTTGACCATGATCGGGATGAACATCGGCTTTATTGTGTCCGGCTCGCTCGTGATTGAAAACATCTTCTCCATAAAGGGGATGGGCGCGCTGATTTCCACGGCCATCACCGCGCGGGACTACCCCGTTTTGCAGGGCTGCCTGTTTGTCAGCGCGCTGGTGATTGTAGCGGCCAATCTGCTGACCGACCTCGTCTGCGTGGCGGTCGATCCGAAGGTGAGGTGCAGGGTTCATGAAGCGCAGTAAGCTCTCCCTCGCCGCCGGGCTGGCAATCTTCGCCGTGTTCGGCGCGTTTGCGCTGTTTCCGGGCGTGTTTTCCCCCTACGGCCCCAAAGAGATGTTCGCGGCATGGCAGCCGCCGTGCGCCGCGCACCTGCTGGGCACAAACGACCTCGGCTACGATATTTTCACCGAGATTGTGTACGCGAGCGGCTCCACCCTGCTCATCGGGCTGGCGTCGGCGTTTGTCTCGCTGGTAATCGGCTCGGGGATCGGGCTGGCGGCGGGATACCTGAGCGGCTGGCGCGGCGAGCTTGCGGGGGGCGTCATCCAGTTGTTTCTGCTCATCCCGATGTTGCCCGCCGCGATTGTCATCGCGGCCTACTGCGGCGCAAGCACCCGCAACATCATTCTGATTATCTCGGTACTGGGCTGGAGCGCGACGGCGCGAACCGTCCGCGCGCGCACCATGCAGCTGCGGCAGACCGCGTTTGTGGAATCGCTGGTGATCCTCGGCATCCCCCGCGGCCGGATCATGCTGCGGCATGTGCTGCCCAATCTCTATGAGGTCATCCTTTCCCGGTACATCATGTCGGTTGCGCGCTGCATGATGCTGGAGGCAACGCTGAGCTTTCTCGGGCTGGGCAACCCGGTTGAGGTAACCTGGGGGCGGATGATCAACCTCGCGTACAGGCGGGGCGGCTTCACGCGCGGGGCGTACAACTGGCTGGTTGCGCCGGGCGTCTGCATCGCGCTGATTGTGATTGCGTTTTACTGCCTGAACCACTATTTCGAGACGAAAAACCAGGAGGTGTCCGGCCAGCAGAGCTATCTGGACTGAGCCGGCGGAATAACTATGGACGAACAGCAAAAAGCGGCGCTCTGGAAGCAGTGCGCGGCGTTTCACGGGCACGAATGTGGGGGGCTTGCGGTCGGCTATCAGGCCAGCCTGTACGCCATCGAGCTGCTGGGCATCACCCGCGCGCAGGACGAGGAGGTCGTCTGCGTTGCGGAAAACGACGCGTGCGGGGTGGACGCGGTGCAGTCGATTCTCGGCTGCACGCTCGGCAAGGGCAACCTGCTGCTGCGGCTGCGCGGCAAGCAGGCGTTCAGCTTTTACAACCGCGCAAGCGGCAAATCGGTGCGGCTGGTGCTGCGCGAGACGCCGAAAAAATCGCGGGACGAGCGCCGGGACTGGCTGATGCACGGGGATTATCACGAGATGTTTGAGCAAAAGCCCGCGGCGGAGCCGGAGCCGGAGCAGGCGCGGATCTTCAAGAGCTTCACCTGCACAAAATGCGGGGAGCGCGCCGCGGAGAACCACATCCGGCTGCAAAACGGCGAGATGGTGTGCGACGATTGCTACGACGAGTACCGCCGGATCTACACCTGAGCGGCGGAAACGGAGGGCGTATGGGGCAGTATTTTGACGACGTGCACGAGGGGAAGGAGAGCCAGTTCGGCGACGCGCCGGTTCGGGTGGCCGACACGCCCGAGATAGCCGCGCTGCGCGCGGACAGCGCCCCCGAAAGCCTGCTTGCGCTGGGGGACGCGCTCGGCCGGCAGCTGCGGTATAAAGAGGCCATCGAGGCGTATGACCGGTATATCGAGGCGCGCCCCGACGATTACCGGGGATACCGCCGGCGCGCCGGGCGGGAGCTCGCCATCCTGCGGCTGCGCGAGGCGCGGGACGACCTCATCCGCGCGCTCGAGCGGGCGTGCGAGCTGGAGGACGTCAGCTACCGGCTCGGCATCTGCTACTACCTGATGGGGATGTACGGGCGTTCCGGCATGTGGTTTGAGCGATGCTGGCCGCTTTGCGGGGAGGAGCTGGGCATCGGCGTGCTGTACTGGCACGCGCTCGGCTGCCTGCGGCAGGGCGAAAGCTCCCCAATGCTGGGGCATTATTCTACCGGTATGCAGGTCGGCCACCACACCTCGTACGAAAAGGTGGTGCGGGTGCTGGCGGGTCTGGACACCCGCGCGCAGCTTACCCGGGCGCTGGAAGCCGAGCCGGACGACATGGAATTCGACATCCAGGCCTACGGGCTGAGCGTGCTTGCCCGCGCGCAGGGCGACGAGACCGAGGCCGACCGCCTGCTCGCCGCCGCGCGGGCGCGGGACGCCTATTGGCCGTGCCTTGCGTATCTCGCGGTCTGGCAGGATACCCGGCCGGAGGATCGCGCTCTTTGACCGCCCGGGCGGGAGAACAGCGCCGGCGCGGGCGCAGAGCGCTTTTTTGCGCAATTATGCTTTGCGCGCGCGGCCGCGGGAGTTGCGCCCAAACAGCTTACCCGGGCGCCGGTTTTGTCGCGGCGAAGGCCGCGCGGGCGCCCCTGCGCGGGGAATCCCGAAGACAGGGCGGCCGGAATGAAACCCGCGCGCTGTGGATGCAGAGCGGCGAAGCACCGGCGGCGGGCGGGGCGGCGAGCGGCTTTCGGCATTCTTCGCCGCGCGATAGATAAAGCGATGCAAAAAAGGAGCCCCGGATATTCAGGAGAATATCCGGGGCTCCTTTGCGCCCGCTCAAGGCTGCCCGGGGGCGCTTTTGCGGACGGTGCGGTTCCAGATGAGGCAGAGCCCCTCGAGCAGGAGCTTTTCGTCATATTGAATGGCGTGGCGGCAGTGGCGGCTGATGAGTGCCCCCATGCCGCCGGTGGCGACAATGCTTGCGGGCGGTTCGCCGAGCTGGGCGGCAAAGCGGTCGATCAGGCCGTCAATGGCGCCCGCCGTGCCGTACACGATGCCGGCGCGCATACTCTCGACCGTGTTGGTCGCAATCGGGCGCTGCGGCGCCTTGATTTCGATGCTGGGCAGCAGCGACGTGTCGGCCGTCAGCGCGTTGAGCGAGCTTGCAATGCCGGGCAAAATTGCCCCGCCGATATACCGCCCCGCCCTGTCCACGGCGGTCAGGGTGGTTGCGGTGCCCATGTCGACGATGACGCAGGGCAGCGGGTAGCGCGCCTTGGCCGCAACGGCCGTCGCGACCAGATCTCCGGCGACCGTGCCGGGGTCGTCGACCGCCAGCTGGAGCCCGGTTTTGACCCCCGCGCCCACCACCAGCGTGTCCGCGCCGGTCAGCAGCCGGACGGCCTGGGACAGCACCGCCGTGACGCTCGGCACAACCGAGGAGATAATCGCGCCGCGGACAAGCGCGGGGTCGATGCCGCAAAGCTCAAAAATCGGCTTGATGCGCGCGGCGTAGCCGTGCGGCGTCTCGTTGCGGTCGGTCACAACGCGAAAGACCGCGCCGACCGCGCCGGATTCTTCGGCGCAGCCGAAAACCGTGTTTGTGTTCCCAACGTCGATTGCGAGAATCATCTGCCGCCCTCCCTGCCGACCGGATCAGAGCCGCTGCCTGCGGACAGCGAGGAGGACGCGGGAAATCACCGGCACAAGCAGCAGATCAACCGCCAGCTCGATGAGGAAATTGACCCCCACAACGCCCGCGATAATATAGCCCATCAGCGACGCGCTGCCCGCCGCCACGGCCCAGCTGCTGACCAGGCTGTTGAACACGGTAATCATGGCGAGGCTGAGAATGCCGGTGTTGCAGACCGGGCAGAGAACCGCGGCGAGGACGGTGCCGGGCAGCTCCCGGCCGCGCGCGGCGCACGCCCTGTACACCGCGCCCGAAACAAAGCCCGCAACCGCGCTTTTGAGCACGCAGACAAGCAGGGTGACAAACGGCTTTTCCTGAAACATCAGGAACCCGCCCGGATCCATGCCGGTGACAACGGCGTAGCAGACGACGAGGCCGAACACGCAGCCGAGCCCCGCGCCCGTCCACGGCCCGTACAGAATCGCGCCGAGGATGATGGGGATGAGCGCCAGCGTGATCGAGAACGGCCCGATGTGCACGCTGCTGACCGTGAGCTGCAAAACGACGATGATCGCCGACAGCACGGCCGCGCCGACAAGTTTGTGCGCACTGAATTTTTTTTCGGACATTTTTTCTTCCTTCCTGCTGCTGTTTCGGTTTTTCCCGAATATAGCGCAGGACTATTTTAACACATCTGCCCGGTTTTTCAAGAGAAAATCCGGGGCCTTTTTGTGCAAGGCCGCGCACCGGCCAGGCGGTATGCCGGCGCACAAAGCTCCTTCGATATTGTATCAAAACAAAGGGTGGGATGGAAAAATTTGTGAAACAAGGAACGATTGCCCGGGTTTTTCAGGGCGGCGATGCGAACCGCCGTTTCGGGCTTTTGCGGCTTTTGGAGGCCGGCCGGCGCGCTCAGTCGCCCCAGCCGGCGATCATGTCGGTCAGCGTCTGCTCATAGTCCCCGAAATAGTCCTCGAACCGGGCGACGGTGCGCAGGTTGCTCTCCGCGCCGCGCGGCTCGCCGGGGAATTCCCAGACATGATAGCTCAGCCCCTTGTGCTCAAAATCGACGCTGCCGCAGCCGTCGGCCTCGGTGTAGGTGTACGGCCAGCCCTTTGCTTCCAGATATCCGCGAAGCTTTGCAAGACGCATGGTTGATTCCTCCTGATTGCGGGCGCGCCGGTTTGCGGCGCGGCGCGTTGTCCTCCTTCCTTTCCGGCAGGCCGTGCGGCAAGGCCGCGGGGCTGCCCGCCCGTTTCTCCGCCCCGCCCAAAGGCCGCCATTGGGGCAAAGGAAAGGCTGTCCCTTATTATAGCAGCAACCCGGCGGCGGAAACAAGCCTTACGCCGGCCGCGAGCGGCGCACAGGGCGGGGCGCCGGGGAATCTTTCTTGTACAATCCCGCCCGCTGCTTTATAATAAACAGCAGAGGGGGCGGGAGGCCGACGGCTGCCCCTCCCGAGAATATGAAAAAGAGGGACGAGTATATGGAAAACTATGTGCCGCATCCTGAATTTGAGGGAAAGGTCGTTATTTTGACCGGGGCAGGCTCGGGCATCGGGGCGGCCGCCGCGCATCACTTTGCCAAAAGCGGGGCGCGGGTGGTGGTCAACGCGCGCGGGGACAGCTGCAAGGCCGTCGTCGAGGAGATCGCGGCGGCGGGCGGAACCGCCGTGGCCTGCCCGGGGGATGTCTCCGACCCGGCCGTCGTCGACCGGCTGTTTGCCGCCGCGCAGCAGAATTTCGGCGGGCTGGATGTGCTTGTCAATGTCGCGGGGATTGTCCCGGCGGGGGATGTGACCATGGCGACGGTGGAGCAGTGCGACGAGGTCATGCGGGTCAACGTCCGCAGCGTCATGCTCACCTGCCAGCGCGCCATTGCCCTGTTCCGCAAGGCGGGCGGCGGCTCGATTGTCAATGTCGCGTCGGTTTCGGCCACCAAGGGCACCCGCAACCGCGCGCTGTATTCCGCGTCCAAGGGCGCGGTGCTCGCGCTGACCCGCGCCATGGCGCTCGACCATGTCGAGGAGAATATCCGCATCAACGCCGTCAGCCCGGGAACGGTTCTGTCCCCCTCCTTAAAGCGGCGGATCGAGTCGGCGGCGGACACCGAGGCGGAGTACAAGGTGTACGAGAGCCGCCAGCCAATCGGCCGGCTGGGTACGCCGGACGAGATTGCGCAGGCGATCCTCTTTGCGGCCAGCAGCTGCAATTCCTTCATGACCGGCACAAACCTGATTGTCGACGGCGGCGTGACCCTCTGAGCCCGGCCGGGCGGTGGTTCGCGTTACGGCCAAAATAACGCGCGGGGAGCGCGGGCGAAAGCCCGGCTCCCCGCTTTTTTGCGGTGGCTTTGCTTTTTGCAATCGGTGGAATTGTTTTTTCTTGTTTTCTTTCGGAATCGCCCAAACCCGGCGAATTTTCCGGTTGGGCGCACAGCCCCGGCCGCAGGGGCGTACGCCGGTGCGGGGGCGGTTGGGCAAAGGAGATCCCGGCGGGAATACGGGACACGGAAAAGGAACCGGGCGGATCGGACAGCCCGGCGCAGAACCCGCAGCGGACTGCCGCGCAGACCCGGCAAAATCCCGCGCCCAGCACCGCCACGACGTGAACCGTTGCGGTTGAAAAAGCCGCCCGGCATATAAAAGCGCCCCAAAGGGCGGTGTGCAGCAAAAAGCGCCTCGCCCGCGCAGCCTGCGAGACGGGGCGGCATCGCGCAGGGAACACAGACGCAGGCCGAACGACGCCTTGGCAAAAGGCGGGGTTTGAAAACGCCGCTGCCGTGCTTTTTGCAATCGTTGGAGCCGCTTCGTCTCCCGGTGGAATCGCCCAAAAACCGGCGAATTTCCCGGCCACATACTCCTGACACAGGTCGGTTGACCGCGCGCCGGTGCGGGGCACGCGCCCCGTTCCCCGGCGAGGCTGCGCGCATAGTCCGCGCGGGCGGCGCATACGCTGTGTAAGCGGGCTTATTGCCGCGCTTTAACCCATGCCGGGGGAGGGCTTATGCAAAAACAGATGACGGCGCGCGCGGCTGCGGCGCTGTGTGTGGGCGCGGTGATGGGGTCGGGCTTTGTGTCCGGCAAGGAGATTTTCCGGTTTTTCACCCGCTTTGGCCGGTGGGGTGCGGCGGGGCTGGCCGCCGCGGCCGCGGGGCTGTGCGCGCTCTGCGTGGCGGCGATGCGCACGGCGCGGGCGCGGCAATCCGCCGACCCGGTCGACGCGGTCTGCCCGTTTGGGCAGGATGCGCGGTTTGCGCGCGCGCTTGTCTCGGCAATCCTGACAGGCTCGCTGTTGGTGGTTTACGCGGGGATGCTGGCGGCGGGGGGCACTGCGTTTGCGGCGGAGTTCGGCATCCCGCAGGGCTGGGGCGCGCTGGGGCTGGCCGTGTTCTCCGCACTCGTCTCGTCGGGCGGGCTGGAGGCGCTGCAAAAGAGCGTCGGCCGCGCCGTGCCCCTGATGCTGGCCGGCCTGCTTGCGGCAGCCGCGGTGTGCGGCGCGCGGCTTCGGCCGGGTTCGGCGCCGCCGGCTGCGGCCGATCCCGCGGCCTGCGGCTGGAACGCGCTGCTCTATCTCTCCTACAACCTCGTCGTCGCGCTTCCGGTGGTTTGCGCGGCGGGGCATTCGGGGCTCGCCAGCCCCGCGGACAGGCGCGGCGGCATTTTGGCGGCGGCTGCGCTCACCCTCTGCGGGCTGTGCGTGCATTGGATGCTCGGCGCGGACACGGACTTGGCGGCGCGCGCCCCGATGCCCATCCTCGCGTTTGCGGCGCGCGTCTCGCGGGGGCTGCGGGCGGTCTGCTCGTTTTTGCTGATCGTGTCGATCAGCTGTGCGGCCGCGAACTGCCTGTTCGGCCTGTCTGCCCCGCTGCGCAGGCGGCTGGGGGAGCGGCGCGGGACGGCGGTTTGCGCGGCCGCCGGATATCTCGTCAGCCTGCTCGGGTTCGAGCGGATCATCGCCCGGCTGTATCCCGCACAGGGGGTGGCGGGGCTGTGCGTCGTGGCGGGGGTCATCGCCTGCCGGGTGCGCTTTGGGCGGGGATTCTCCCCCGACGGCAGCGCCCGCAAGCCGGCAGCACGGACGGAGACCGGGCGATAAACGAGCCGCCGGAGTCGGCCGGTTTGCGGCGGGGCGGCTTTACATACCGAAAAACCGAACATGCGCCCGTCCGCACCGGTTTTGCATCTTTCCGGCATTTCTTTCCCCCCCCAAAAAGCAGCGGCAAGGCCGCGTATGGTGCACGACTGTTTCACGGCCTTGCCGCCGTGCCGCCCTTCTGGGCGATTTATTTTATGTGGCAAAATTGCGGCTGCACCCACCGAAAAACGGACAGGCACCCGTCCGCACCGGTTTCCGTCTTTCCGGCATTTTTCCCGAAAAAACAGCGGCAAGGCCGCGTATGGTGCGCAGCGACTGTTTCACGGCCTTGTCACCTTGCCGCCCTTCTGGGCGATTTATTTTATGTGGCAAAATTGCGGCTGCACCCACCGAAAAACGGACAGGCACCCGCCCTGCCCGGCCGGTCAGGCGCCGTTCGGGAAAGCGCGCGCAAGTCTTGCCCGAGCTTCCCCGCCGGGCAGGCCGCGCGCGTCGGAATGTATAGTGATGCGGTTTATAGAAAAAACGCCCCGCCGGAGGCGGCCTGTGCCCGATACGCTTCGCAGGCAGAACAACCGGCCGCAAAGAAAAGCCGCGCCTCTCCTCACGGGAAAGGCGCGGACAGGCTCAGTTTTTGCTGAATTCCGCCAGCTCAAGCCCCTCGTTGTGGTCAAGCGCCCACTGGATGCCCCAGCTGTTGGCGAACAAAAGCAGGTTGTTGCCCTTGAGATCCTGCACATGCCGGGTGCCGGAGGTGAGATTGAGCGCCTTAATCTCCTCGGCATTGCGGTTGACCACCCAGCGGATAAACTCATAGGGCAGATCCTCGCGCCGGATCTCGACGTTGTATTCATGCAGCAGCCGGTGCTCCAGCACCTCGAATTGCAGCACGCCGACCACCCCGACGATGACCCGCTCCATGCCGCTGTTCGGCTCCTGGAATATCTGAATCGCGCCCTCCTGGGCGATCTGGCTGGTGCCCTTGACAAACTGCTTGCGCTTGAGGGTGTCCTTTTGGGTGATGACCGCAAAGTGCTCGGGCGCAAAGGTGGGGATTCCCTCAAAGCGGACGGGGCACGCCGGGTCGCAGACCGTATCCCCGATTGAGAACACGCCCGGGTCAAAGACGCCGATGATGTCCCCGGCGTACGCCTCCTCGACGATTTCCCGCTCGCTCGCCATCATCTGCTGCGGCTGGGAGAGCTTGGTTTTGCGCCCCGTCTGCACATGCAGGACATCCATGCCCTTGACAAATTTGCCCGAGCAGATGCGCATGAACGCGATGCGGTCGCGGTGCGCCTTGTTCATGTTTGCCTGAATTTTGAACACAAACGCCGAAAACGCCGGGCTGAACGGGTCAACCGGCCCTGCCTGCGCGACACGGGGCAGCGGCGGCGCGGTCATGCGCAGAAAATCCTCCAAAAACGGCTCGACCCCGAAGTTCGTGAGCGCGGAGCCGAAAAACACGGGGCTGAGCTTGCCGGCGTCCACAAGCGACTGGTCGAATTCCGCCCCCGCGCCGTCCAGCAGCTCCAGGTCGTCCAGCAGGGTCTGGTACAGCTCACCGCCGAGGGTCTGCGGCAGCTCGGGCGCGTCAAGGGTCAGGGCGGTCGCCTCAACCTCCCGCAGGCCGCCGACGGTCGGCTTAAAGGCGAGAATCTCCCGCCTGCGGCGGTCGTACACCCCCTTGAAATCCCGGCCGCTGCCGATTGGCCAGTTGACCGGGCAGGTC
>CAZYAV010000002.1:60603-77688 GCA_964645785.1 uncultured Oscillospiraceae bacterium | reverse complement strand
AAACGGCGCGGGGCGTAGTGGGCGTAGGGGCTGCATGGAACAATGCGGGCGGGAAAAGGGCGGGCGAGATGCCGCAGGCCGGGCAAGCATGCCGCATGTCGAACCGAGCAGCCGGAACCATTCTCCAAAAGCGCATGGCGCGTTCAAGAGACATTTTCAAAGGCCTTTTTTATTTTGTATTATATAAAAGCCCTGTGCCCCTGTATCGGCCGTCCGATCCCCCTGCCGCGGCTCTAACTTTTACACCTATTTCGATCCGGCGCACGCAGCCTCGTTTCTGGTCATTTCTATATACTCTTTGATCTATTAGCTTACCGTGCGGCTGCGCGGGCACAGCCGGTGCACAGGCTGCGCCTTCGTTTATCTCCGGCGGCGTTTCCCGGGGCGGCGCGCGGCGGGCTCGCCGGCCGGGTGGCCGATTCGGAAGGGCTGCTCGGCCTGCTTTGCGGAATACCGGCGGCGGCTCTGTCCCGCGGCGGCCTTCGCACCGAACATCGCGCCGCACACGGCAGCCGTCGCGGGGATGGTGAACAGGATGGTAAAGGAGCCGATGAGCGCCTGCAGCAGCTCGATTATGACCGATTCCAGGTTGAGCAGCTCAAAGACCGAGCCCTGATAGGCCACCAGCAGCAGCACGACCGACAGCGAGCCGCCGATATACGCGAGCACAAGGGTGCTGATCTGGGCGCCGATGATGTCCCGCCCCACGCTCATGCCGTAGGCTGTCAGCCGCCGCATCCCCACGCCGGGCGTCAGCTCGGTCATCTCGTACATGGCGGACGCGATGGACATGGACACGTCGATTGTCGCGCCGAGCGCGCCGATCAGGATGGCGGCGAAGGTGATGGCGCGCAGGTCAATCGGCTCCTCGAGGATGAAGGAGACCATCATCGCGTCCTCGTCGACCGCGCCAGTGATCTTCATCCACCCGTTCAGCAGCGCGGTGAGCGCCCCCGCCACGGCGACGCCCCCGACGCAGCCCAGCGCGCTCGCGGCGCTCTTTTTGTTAAACCCGCCGATAAAAAACGGCGTGATGCCGATGCTGTACAGGCAGATCAGAATCGCCCAGAAATAGACGTTCCTGCCCGACAGGATTGCCGGGATGAACACCAGGAAGATCGCGAGGACCGACAGCCCCAGCGCCAGCACGCTGGCGAGCCCCTTGGCGCGCGCGAACACCACCAGCAAAAGCACAAACACAACCGCGACCGGCAGCAGGATCCGCAGCCGGACGAATTCCCCCGTGTAGTATGTCGCGTCGGTGCCGGGGGTCAGATAGACAAAGACCCAGTCCCCCGGCGCAACCGGCGTGAGCCGACGCCCGCTCATCGTGTCCTGCACCTGCACCGCCTCGATTTGCTCGCCCTTTCGCGCCCCGGCCAGCACCGACGCCGTGTAGCGGGTCTCTGTCTGGGTCATCGCCTGGCCGCCGTATTCCAGCCGCGTCTCCTGCGTGTCCAGGATCCGCTCCACCCGCACGACCAGCCGCTCGGTCGCCGCGCCGGTCTGCCCCAAAAACATCCGCGCGCCCTGCGAACTGATCCGGTTGCCGACAACGATAAACAGCACCGACGCCAGCAGCAGCGCCGCGTAATACCAGATTGTCCGTTTTTCTCTCATACGCTCCCCCGTCTTTTTCCCCCGCCGGGCACTGTTTTGCACACCTCGCGCGGAGGCTTTTTTATTATACAATAAAATCCGCGTGCAGGGGTATCCGGCTCGCACAGGGCGCCGCGCGGCGGCGGGCAGGCAAAAAGCAGGCGCGGCCGTTCCCCTGTGTGCGACCGCCCGGGCGGCGGAGGCATTATACAATTTGGAATATTTTGTATTGTTTTTACGCTCGGCGGGACTTGATTACCGGAACCGAAAAAATCCTCTCGACTTTTTTCAAAAACGTGGTAGAATCAATCTAATTACATAAAAAACCGCCTTGTGTGCGGGGAACCGAATAGCCGAAGCCGAGCCGGCCGGACGCGCCGCGCACCCGGGCTGCCCCGGGGCGCCGAGCCGTGCCGGCGGAACAGGAAAGGAGAGGGTCTGAATGATGGAGGATTGCGCGCGCCGCGCCGCGCTTGGGGAACAGAAAGCGGAGCTTGTGCTCAAAAACGGGCTGGTCGTGGACGTCTGCGGCGGCGACATTCTCGCCTGCGACGTCGCCGTCTGCGGGGACAGGATTGTCGGGCTTGGGTGCTATGAAGGGGAGCGGGAGGTGGACTGCACCGGCCTGTATATCCTGCCCGGCCTGATTGACGCGCACATGCACATCGAATCCACCCTCGCCTCCCCTTGCGAGCTGGGGCGGGAGGTGCTGAAAAAGGGGACGACCACCTGCATCGCCGACCCGCACGAGCTGGTCAACGTCAAGGGCGCGGCCGCGCTGCGCTGGCTGCTGGCCGCGGTGGCGCGCACGCCGGTCGATTACCGGATCATGATCCCCTCCGCGGTTCCGGCCACCCCGTTTGACACCAACGGCGCGGGCATGTTTACGGCGCAGGATATGCGGGAATTCCTCGACCACCCGCTCGTGCTCGGGCTGGGCGAGGTCATGTGCTTCAAGGACGTCCTCGCGGGGCGGCAGCATATTCTGGACAAGCTCGCCCTCTTCGCCGGGCGGCCGGTTGACGGGCACGCCCCCGGCATCAGCGACCGGGAGGCGCAGGCGTACGCGCTTGCGGGGATTATGACCGACCATGAGTGCACCGATTACGCCGAGGCGGCGCGCAAGCTGCGCGCGGGCATGTCCGTCCTCATCCGGGAGGGTAGCGGCGCGCAGAATCTGGAAGCCATCGTCCGCGGCCTGCTCGCCGAGGGGAAGAGCCTTGCCGGCTGCGCGTTCTGCACCGACGACAAGCACCTGGACGACATCGCCACCCTCGGCCACATCAACTACTGCATCAACCGCGCAATCAGCTTTGGCGCCGACCCGGTCGACGCCATCGCGGCGGCCACCGTGCGCCCCGCCCGCATCTACGGGCTGCGCGACCGCGGCGCCGTGCTGCCGGGGTTGCGCGCCGACCTGGTGCTCAGCCGGAAGCTGGACAGAATCGAGCCCGTGCGGGTACTGCGCGGCGGTGAATTTGTGGACGAAGCGTATCTTGCGCGGTTTACCGACCTGCCCTGCCCGGCCGAGCTTTGCGACACGGTTCGCTTTGCGCCGATCGACCCCGCGCGGCTCGTCGTCCCGGCGGGGGAGAAAAACCACGTCATCGGCACGGTGCCCGGCCAGATTTTGACCGAGCACCTGTTCGAGCCCGTCCCCAGCGAAAACGGCCTGTTCATCCCGGCGGGACCGTACGCCAAGCTGGCGGTGATTGAGCGGCACGGCCGCAACGGCAATGTCGCCGCCGCGCCCATCAAGGGATTTGAAATCCACGGCGGCGCGGTCGCCACCTCGGTCTCGCACGATTCCCACAACCTCATCGTCTGCGGGGACAACGACGCGGACATCCTGGCGGCTGCCGAGCGGGTGCGGGCGTTGCACGGCGGCTATGTCGTTGTGCAGCACGGCAGGGTCACCGCCGAGCTCCCGCTTGAAATCTGCGGGCTGATGAGCGCGCGCCCCGCGGCCGAGCTGGAAAAGGGGGTCGCCGCGGTCACCGAGGCCGCGCGCAGGCTCGGCGTCCCGGCCGGAATCGACCCGGTGATCACCCTGTCCTTTATGGCGCTGCCGGTGATTCCCAATCTGCGGCTGCTGGACACCGGGCTGTTCGACGTGCAGCGCTTTGAGATGGTGCCGTGAGCGCCCCGCTCACAGCGCCATCACCAGCGTCCCCGCCGCAATCAGCACGCACCCGATCAGCGATTTTGCGGTGAACCGCTCGTGCAGGAACACAAAGGCCAGCACCAGCGTCAGCACAACGCTCATTTTGTCCACCGGCACCACCCGGGACACCTCCCCTATCTGGAGCGCGCGGTAATAGCACAGCCAGGACGCGCCGGTTGCAAGGCCGGACAGAATCAGGAACAGCCAGCTCTTCCGGTCAATCTGCGCGATGCCGCTCTGCGCGTTGGTGAGAAAGACCATCCCCCACGCCATCACCAGCACCACAGCCGTGCGGATTGCCGTGGCGAGATTGGAATTGACATCCCCAATCCCCACCTTGGCCAGAATGGAGGTCAGCGCCGCGAACAGCGCGGACAGCCCCGCGAAAACAAGCCACATTTTGCAGTCGTCCCCTTTCTTTTTTGTTTCTCTTCTTTCGTAAAATTTATCCCAAAAAGTGTATACGTCTTTTGCTTATCCCGGGAATATGTGGGGGCTGCTCTTTGAAGCGGCCGGCCATAGCCTGCCGAACACGCAGCCGCCGTTTCTGCGGGCTGCCCCGTAACGGTTCCCGGAGTGGGCAAAGGGCGTCTTTGCATAATCCTGCAAGCGAAGCGCAACCGGCAGCCGCCCGCGAACGCCCCAAAGCGGCGGCAGAAGCGCCGCCCGGGGCTTTGGGCAGGCCGGATATGCAGGTTCCGCGTCTCTGCCTCTTTCCCGGGCATCGCCATCCGAAGCGGCGGCCACGCGGTACCGGCAAAGCCGTCCGTCCTAAACCATCTATTTTGTATATGGATGATAAAGAAGCGCGCCCGCCGGGGCGGCCGTGCTGGCTGTAAAATTCCGAGCCGCAATGGCAGGCCGCCCGCAGGGCTCGAAGAATGAATTTTACTGTTAAATTCCGAAAGATAGCCCTGCGCCCGTCTGTTCGTCGCCCCGGTTCCCCTCTATGCATGTGTTAAAGCGTAAAAAGTGCCCGCGCCCGCCGGGCGCTTTATTATTTTAACTTTAAAATCGTTTCGGCCGGGGCTGCGCCGCCGAAAGCGCACGCCGCCCCGCCCGGCCGGTGCGCGCCGCCCTGCCCGGCCTCAGACCTCCGCCTTTTCTGCGGCGGGGATGTGAACGGCCACGCCGTTGACCTCGACCCCGCCCTCGACGCTCACAAGGATGTACTGCCGCCCGTCGATCGTCCGGGTCTCGACGAGGTCGGTGCGCGCCGGGTTGACCTTGATCTGCACGTCCGGCGTCTGGAGCCGGAACGCGCGGGGGTCAATCAGGTTTTTGGGCGGCAGTGCGGCCTCGGCGCCGAACTGCTCGTCAAATTTTTGGGCAAACGCCGCGACCTGCTCGTCCGGCACGCCCGCATCCTCCAGCATGTCCCGCACCTCGTATTTGGAAAAGACGAGCGGCTCTTTCTCCCTGTTCTCCTTATGCGCCGCCACCGCCGCGGTGATGCCGTTGTGGACGGTGCGCACCGTGTCCAGGCTGCACTGCTCGCCGAGCGCGTCGCCCAGCACGGTCCGGAAGGTCTCCTTCTGCTCCGCGGGGGGCATGGGCGGCGCGGCGCCGAGGACGGCGTCGATAAACGCGTCGTGCACGTCCGCCGTGTCCCTTGTGTAATACAGCGCGCCGTAGAGGTTCGCGCTGCGGTCGTCAAACGCGGGGAAGACAAAGCCGTATTCCGGCGGCGAGACAATCCAATCCGCAAGGCGGCTGTGGAACGCGCTGTCCTCCGCGCAATAGCGCAGCGCCGGCTTGGTCGGCTTGACCGGGCAGACCGCACACAGGATGTAGGAGAACATCTCGCCGGACGCGTCCGCCAGCCCCTGCCCGTCCCGGCCGCGGAAGGGGATGTCGTAGCTGTCCGACGCAAGCAGCACAAGGCAGTTCCCCTCCACCGTCACCCCGTCGATTACCCGCTGAAAGAACCGGGTTCGCGCCTCCTCGTCCCGCAGCGCGGAATTGCGCAGGGTCATCAGCAGATGGTGCGGTTCCCCGCCGACCACCTGCTCGGTTGTAAAGGAGAGCTCCAGCAGGTTTTTGCCCAGCGCCCCCGACATGGTCTTTTTGAGCAGCGCGAGGTATTTTTCAACCTCCTCGGCCGGCGCTGAGACAAGCGGCTGGTCAAATACCGACAGAATCTCCCGCCGCTCGTTCAGATAGCAGCCGTAAATATGGCTGATATTGTTCCCTTCCGGGCGCAGTCTGCGCCGCAGCTCGGATACCTCTTTGTCATTCATCGCCTTTATCCCTTCTGTTTGTTCCCGCGGCTCCCTTTTTGCGCGGAAGCCCGGCGCGGTCTTTATTGTAACACGGCGGCCGGCCGAAAACCAACCGAAATTTGCGCGCGCCGCCAGGCAAACTATCCGCCGCACAAACCCGGATTCTGTGGTACAATAGCTGCGGAAACTCTTTTGGGCGCAGGCCGCCGGGTCTGCCGGACAGGCGCGCCCGATTTGTGCAAGACGCCGCGCGGCGTTGGAAAGGACGGAGGATTTATGGGCAGGGTTGTTGTCATCACCGGGGGAAGCAGCGGCATCGGCAGGGCGGCCGCGGGGATGTTCGCCGCGCGCGGCGACGTCGTGTATGAACTCAGCCGGGGCGGGCAGGGCGCGCCGGGCGTGCGGCACCTCACCGCCGACGTGACCGACCAGGCGCAGGTCGACGCGGCCATGGCGCAGGTCGGCGTCGAGCAGGGGCGGATCGACCTGCTGGTCAACAATGCCGGGATGGGCATTTCGGGCGCAATCGAATTCACCCCCGAGGAGCACGCGCGCAAAATCATCGACGTCAACTTTTTCGGAACCTTCCACTGCTGCAAGGCGGCGCTGCCCTATCTGCGCAAAAGCGGCAACCCGCGGATTGTCAACACAAGCTCGGTCGCCGCGCCGGTCGCCATCCCGTTCCAGGCGTTCTATTCGGCCAGCAAGGCCGCCGTCAATTCGCTGACCCTCGCGCTCGCCAACGAGGTGCGGCCGCAGGGGATCAAGGTCTGCGCCGTGATGCCCGGGGACGCCCGAACCGGCTTCACCGCCGCCCGGCAGAAATCGACGGCCGGGCAGGAGATTTACGGCGCGCAGATCGAGCGGGCGGTCGGCGCGATGGAGAAGGACGAGCTGGGCGGGATGCCGCCCGAGGTGGTTGCGGCGGTGCTGCTCAAGGCCGCGGACGCGCGCAGCCCGCGCCCGCTCTACACCGCGGGAACCAAGTACAAATTCTTTGTGCTGCTCGCCAAATTCCTGCCCGCGCGGGCGCTCAACTGGCTTGTCGGCAAGGTGTATTGAGCGGGAAAGCCGGCATTTTGAGCAATAGCCGCCCGGCAGGGGTTCCGGCCGGCTGCCCGGCGGCGGGTCAATATTCAAGCTGCCCGTCCCTGCGCCCGCTTTTGTGAAAGGCCGGGCTTGCGGACAGGCGGCCGTTGCGCGGGTGCGGGTAAAGCCGCGCCGTTTTGCGGCATGAAAAACCCGGCGCCTGTCCGCTGCTTTAGCGGGGCAGACGCCGGGTTCGTTTATCCGCCGCGCGGTGGGGTCGGGTCTTTCCCGCGGCGCGCGACCCGGCAGACGCCCGCAACGGCTAAGCGGCCGCGCCGCCCTGTTCCCCGCCGTTTCCCTGCGGGGACGGCGAAGCCCCCGGCAGAGCCGGGGGCTTTTTTCGATTTTGCGCGCGGCGCTCAGCCGTTGGCCAGCCCCGCCGCAATCCCCGCAAGGATCGAGACCGAGCGCGCGCAGTAATCCGCCATCGACAGCGAGGCGTGGAAGTCGTCCAGCGCGCCGTCCCCGGCGTTGTCCGACATGATCTTGATGTTGAGATACGGCTTGCCGTTTTTCTGGCAGATGTGGGCGAACGCCGCCCCCTCCATCTCGACGGCCGCCGCCCCCGTCCGTGCGACGATGTCGTTCTTGACCTGCTCGTCCTGAATGAACTGGTCGCCGGTCGCGACCGTGCCGCGGACAAAGGGGATGTCCAGCCCCTCGCAGACCGACGCCGCCAGCGCGGCCAGGGCGGGGTCGGGGGTGTAGAATTCGGTTCGGGGCGGATCCTCCGCCGCGATTTTCATGTCAAAATCGTGGTAGACGAGCTTATCCGCCAACACCGCGCCGCCCAGCGGCAGCGTCCCGGTGCAGTTGCCCGCAAGCCCGATGTTGACCAGTCGGTCGGGGTCAAACGTGCAGATGGCGTACTGCGCGGTCGCCGCCGCGTTGGCCTTGCCGATGCCGCCCAGGCAGAGCATGACCTGCGCGCCGCACAGCGTCCCGGTCGTGATGCGGATGCCGGCGCGCTCGGTGCTCTCGGGGTTCTCCATCCTTTCGCGCAGCAGCCGGATCTCGTCGTCCATCGCGCAAACAATAGCGAGTTTCATCTTTCTTTCTCCTTTTATTGTATCGAGGTGTGGGATTTTTGGACGCCCCTTTTGGGGGCTGCGCCGCGCAAAAAGGGCGAGCTGTTTTTTCCCGCCGCAGACGGCGTTCTGCACGGCTCCGGCCGCGCCTCCCGCAATTTCGGCCATCCGGTGAAGCTCCCGAGCCGTCCGGGGAAAGCGCCGCCGCAAAGCAACGCGAGGAACCGGCCGCGGCAGAAGCGCCCCGGAGCCGGACACGGGCGGCCGCTTTGCCCTGCATATCGCCCCATACCCGCGCAGCCGGGATTTTATGCGGACAGCGCGCCGGGGCACGTCCCGCTTTGCCCGCGGCACTGCACATTACCCCCGCACGCAGGGCTTGCCCGCCGCGCCTTTGCCATGCCCGGCACCGCTTATCAGACGTTGAAGCGGAAGAGGGTCACGTCGCCGTCCTGCATGACGTATTCCTTGCCCTCGCTGCGCACAAGTCCCTTTTCCCGCGCGGCCGCGAGCGAGCCGCAGGCCATGAGGTCGTCGAACGCGACAATTTCGGCGCGGATGAAGCCGCGCTCAAAGTCGCTGTGAATTTTCCCGGCCGCCTGCGGCGCTCTGGTGCCCTTGCGGATGGTCCAGGCGCGCACCTCCGGCTCGCCGGCCGTCAGGAAGGAGATGAGGCCGAGCAGCGAGTAGCTCGCCTGAATCAGCTTGTCCAGCCCGCTCTGCTCCACCCCCAGGTCGGCCAGGAAGGCGCGGCGCTCCTCCCCGCTAAGCCCCGCAATCTCCTGCTCGGCCTGGGCGCAGACGGCCACCACCTCCGCGCCCTGCGTCGCGGCGCGCTCGCACACCCGGCAATAGTGCGGGTTCTGCCCGGCGCCGCCGAACAGGTCGTCGTCCGACAGGTTCGCGCAGTAAATCACCGGCTTGGCCGAAAGCAGCGGCATATCGGCCAGCACGGCCTGCGCGGTCTCGTCCGCCGCCTCGATGCTGCGGGCGCTGTTCCCCGCGGAGAGATGTGCCTCCAGCTCCTTGAGGAAATCCAGCTCCCGCTGTAGCTTTTTGTCCCCCTTCAGCGCCTTGGCGGTGCGGTCGATCCGGCGCTGCACCAGCTCGAGGTCGGAGAGAATCAGCTCCAGGTCGATGACGTCGATGTCCCGGATGGGGTCGACCGAGCCGTCCACATGGATGATCTCGGTCGATTCAAAGCAGCGCACCACGTGCACAATCGCATCGACCTCCCGGATGTGGGACAGGAACTTGTTGCCCAGCCCCTCCCCCTTGCTCGCGCCCTTGACCAGCCCGGCGATATCCACAAACTCGATGGTGGCGGGGGTGTATTTTTTGGGGTGATACATCTCGGCCAGCCTGTCCAACCGGGCGTCCGGCACGGCGACCATGCCGACGTTTGGCTCGATGGTGCAAAACGGATAGTTGGCCGACTGCGCGCCCGCGTTGGTGATGGCGTTGAACAGGGTGCTTTTGCCGACGTTCGGCAGCCCGACGATCCCTAACTTCATGGCAAACCCTCTTTTGCTCTGTTTTTCTTGTTTAACAGCAACATTATATATTATAATCTGTTTTGGGGCAACCGCGCGGTCACAGAATGTTCAAAAGCCCGTGATAAAATAAAGCCGGGCGGCCGGTGTGCGCGGCGCAGTCGAAACGGGCGGCAGCGCCCGATTATGTCCGGGGCTTTGGCCGGGCGGACGAAGATAAAGGAGCGCGAAATGAACGGAATTAAAATCCTCGTTGTGGACGACGAAAAAAATATATGCGAGCTGCTGCGGCTCTATCTGGACAAAGAGGGCTTTGAGGTGCTGATGGCCTACGACGGCGAGCAGGCGGTTGAATCGGTCAAGCGGAATTCGCCCGCGCTGGTGCTGCTGGACATCATGATGCCCAAGGTGGACGGCTGGGAGGCCGTGCGGCAGATTCGGGAATTCAGCAAGGTGCCCATCATCCTGCTGACCGCCAAGGGCGAGACCTTCGACAAGGTCATGGGGCTGGAGCTGGGCGCGGACGATTACGTCGTCAAGCCGTTCGACACCAAGGAGGTGGTCGCGCGGGTCAAGGCCGTGCTACGGCGCAGCGAGGGCGCGTCGAGCGAGGGCGAGGTGCGGTACGACAAGCTGATTGTCAACATCGTCAAGTACGAGCTGGTGGTGGACGGCGTCAAGGTCGACACCCCGCCCAAGGAGCTGGAGCTGCTCTACCACCTGGCCAAAAACCCCAACCGGGTGTTTACCCGCGACCAGCTGCTGGACGAGGTGTGGGGGTTCGAGTATTTCGGGGACAGCCGCACGGTGGACGTCCACGTCAAGCGGCTGCGCGAAAAGCTGGAGGGCGTCTCGGATCAGTGGGAGCTGAAAACGGTCTGGGGCGTGGGGTATAAATTCGAGGTCAAGGCGGGCTGAGCGGCCGATGCGGGCGGCGCAGGGGGCGCGGCGCATAACCGGGCGCCGCGGCGTCTCGCCCCGTGAAGGCCGGGGCGCCGGTTTGCGCCCGCGCGGGGCATCCGCTTCGCTCAAGAATACGCATAACGCGGAGTTTGTATGAAAGACGGACTGTTTAAACGATATGTCGTGACCTTTGCGATGACGCTGGTGATGTGCACGGTGCTGCTGGGGGTGGCGCTGCTCTATTTCTCCGCGCAGAATTTTACGGAGGAGCGGGAGGCCGCGCTGCGCAGCGCGGCCGAGCGCGCGCAGCAGAGCGCCAGCGAGGGCATGATCGTCACGGGCAGCGGCTATCTTGCGGACGGCCGCCTGTTTGACGAGTTTGCGCTCATCAACGAGAGCACCGGCGTGACCGTGTTCATGACCGACGCGCAGGGCAACCTGCTTGTGTGCACCGAGGGCGCGGCGTGCACCCATCCCAAGCGGATACCCGAAAAGGTGATCTCCATCCTGATGCGCCGCAGCAGCTATTCCAGCGCCGACTACATCAACGGCTTTTTGCACAACAAGGGCAGCTATATTTACGGGCTGCCGGTTCTGATGGACGGGAAGCCGGTGGCGTTTGTCTTTACCTCCACCCCCATCACCCCGCTTGTCTCCTTCCTGCTTGACCTGCTGCTCACCTTCCTTGTGTCCAGCGGCGCGATGATGATCTGCTCGTCCGCCATCATCTACTATGCCACCAAACGGCTGACCAACCCGCTGCGCGACATCTCCAACGCGGTGGAAAAGTTCGGCTCGGGCGATTTTACGGCGCGGGTTGTGGTGGACGGGGACGACGAAATCGCAAACGTCGGCAAGGCGTTCAACAACATGGCCGATTCGCTGTCCAAATTTGAGGCGCAGCGCCGCAACTTCGTCGCGAGCGTCTCGCACGATCTGCGCACCCCGATGACCACCATCGGCGGGTATATCGACGGCATCCTGGACGGCACCATCCCGCCCGCGCGGCAGTCGTATTATCTTGAGATTGTCTCGGACGAGGTCAAGCGGCTGTCCCGCCTGACAACCTCCCTGCTCGACCTCTCCCGCATGGAGGAGGGCAAGCTGACCGCGACCATCGTCAACTACAACGCGTGGGACGTTGTGCTCTCGGTCATGTGCAGCGCTGAGCGGCGGTTTGCCGAAAAGAACATCCGCATAAGCGACCTGGACACCCGCGCGCGGTTTGTGCTGTGCGACAGCGACATGCTCTATCAGGTGCTGTATAACCTCATCGACAACGCGATCAAATTCACCCCCGAGGGCGGCTCCATCTCGGTCACGGTTGACGCCGAGGGGCCAAAGACCTTTATCCGGGTGCGCAACAGCGGGGACGGCATCGCCGCGGAGGAGCTGGATTCGATTTTCGACCGCTTTTATAAGACGGACAAGAGCCGCAGCCTCGACCGCACCGGCACCGGCCTTGGGCTGTACATCGTCAAAAACCTGGTGCAGCGCATGGGCGGCGAGGTCTGCGCCCAAAGCGAGCTTGGCGAATACACCGAGTTCACCGTCACCCTGAAAACCGGCGTCAACGAAAAGGCGCGCAGCCAGCGGGTGCGGTTCAACACCGGCGGCGCAAAGAACCGCCGCGGCCAGCCCGCCGCGCAGAAGCCGGCGGGCAAGCAGGGCTTTTCGGGCTTTTTCCGGCGGGATAAATAGCGGGCGCGTTTGCGCCGGCCTGGCCGCTGTATTGCGGCGGGGATTCCGGCGGCCTGTGTCCGAACCAAAGCCTGCGCCGTCTGCCGGGGCGCTGCGTTTCCCCGCGAGCCGGCGGGGCGGGCGGAGACTGCTCCCGTTCGGGTACGGCGCGCGGCGGTCGTTGAGGATTCGGCTTGCGCGTAGGGAGAAGAAAGGGGCGGTGTAAATGGAACCGATAACAGGACAGGCGGGCGGCTGCACGGTCTCGCTCTATGCCGGGGCGCGCCCCGCCGTTGTCTACTGCACCCTGTTTGAGCAGGAGGCGGCGCAGATCTGGGCGCTGCTGCGGGAACCGAAGCCCGCGCTCGCCGCAATCTGCGGGGTGGACTGGAACAGCGACCTCTCCCCCTGGCCTGCGCCGGCGGCGTTCCGGGGCGGCGGGGCGTTTGGCGGCCGGGCGGACAGCTATCTGCGGCGGCTGACGCAGGAGATTGTCCCGGCGGCGGAGCGGGCGCTCGGGATACAGCCGCAGACCCGCTGCCTTGCCGGGTACTCCCTGGCCGGGCTGTTTGCGCTGTGGGGCGGCAGCCGGTGCACGCTGTTCGACGGCGCCGCGTCCATATCCGGCTCGCTCTGGTTCGACGGGTTTGCCGACAGCCTGAAGCCGCCGTTCGGCGGCCTGCGGCGGGTGTATCTCTCGCTGGGCGACCGGGAACGCCGCACGAAAAACCCGCGCATGGCGGCGGTGGAGGACTGCACCCGCCGGGTGGCGGATATCTTCCGGGACGCGGGGATGCAGATCGCGTTCGAGATGAACCCGGGCGGGCACTTTCAGGATGTCCCGGCGCGGATTGCGCGGGGCATCGACGCCATCGTGCGGCCGGGCGGCGGGGACGAGCCGTAGCCGCGCGGGCGGCGCTTTTGGGGAAACCCGCCCGTTTATGGAACCGCGCGCCGGCGGCCGCCCGGCGCGGATACGCAAAAGGAGAGATGCTGCATGGCAACGGTGCTGCTGTACAATTTCGGCCAATCCAAACGGGGGAGCAAAATCCGCTTTGCCCTGCTGAAGATGGGCGTTCCCTGCCGGGAGGTTCTGCCCGCAGAATACGCCCACCCGATCGGCTACCTCGCCGGGCTTGCGGGCTTCGAGCCGGCCGGGCCGTATTCGGGGGCGGGCTTTGCGGACGAGATGCTGGTGATGAGCGGCTTCAGCCGCACGCAGCTCGACCTCTTCCTCGCGTCGATGCGCCGCCTGCGGCTGCCGCCGGTTGCGCTCAAGGCGATGGTGACCGAGTACAACGCCGCCTGGGACTCGGTTCGACTGCACGACGAGCTTGCGCGCGAGCATGCGGCGATGCGCGGCCTGCGGACGGCGCAGGCGGCGGATGCCGCCGTTCACCGGCCGCCGGACAAGACGCCGCAGTAAGCCGCGAAGCAGAGCCCGCGCAGCCGGGGCAGGGGCGGGCAAACGCGCGCGGGCGGAAACCGGCGCAATCAACCGAATTTTTGGGAGGAACCGATGAAAAAAATTGGACAATCTGTTTTAGCGGGCATCGCCGTCGCGCTTGGCGGAATCGCTGTGTCCGACCTGGCGGCAAACCTGTTTAACGGCCTGGGCGGCTACGGCTTCAGCTGCGTTTTCGGCATCTGCCTGTATCTGTGCGTCGTTGTTGTCACCTGCACCGGGCTTATCCTGGCCGAGCTCCGCAAACGCGCGCCCGGCAAAGCGGACGACGACCGCGCGCAGTAGACCCGGCTCGCCGCCTCCGTATAACCCAAAACCCCCGCGATCCGGCACTGTCCTGCCGGAGCCGCAGGGGTTTTTGCGTGTAAAATCGCGCCTGCCTGTCGGCCGCCTCGTTTCCCCGGCCGCTGCGGGGCGCACGGGCGGCTTTCTTAAATCGTTTATCAACCACGGCGTCGCGCGCCGACCGGGCAAAATCCATGGAAAAATTCCGGGGCGCAGCGCGGGCAAACCGCCCGCAATGCCTGAAGGGCAGGGCTTTTGTAAAAAATCCCAAGCCTTGCGGCCGCGTGTCCCGGCAGTCCGCCGCCGCTTCCACAGAGCCGCATCGCCTGCGCGCACCGGCATAAACAAGAGCCGCATAAGCCAGCATCAAAATAGCGGCATTCAGGCGCGCGAACCGGCGGAAAAGGCGGCAAAATCTCCACGCGGCCGCGGTGCCATGCCTGCTTCCCGCCGCCCCGCCTTTGCGGCGCGCGGCGTGCTTAGTCCGCGGGCGGCTCGTTCCAGGTCACGATGGAGCCCCGGTTCTGCTTGGCTTTTTTAGCATCTCGTCCGCCCGCTTCAGCAGCGCCGCCGGCAGATCCGGCCCCATGGCGCCGCCGATGCTGACCGTGACACGCCTGTCCTCCTCCATGCCGTCAAAGGAAAGGGCGGCGATGTCGGCGGCGATTTTGCGCAGCACCGCGTTCAGCGCATCCGGGTCGATGGCGGTGAACATAATCACAAATTCATCCCCGTAATACCGGACAAGCACGTCGGTCTTTCGGATATCCCCGCCGGCCGTCTGCGCGATGCGCATCAGCACATCGTCCCCCACGGCGCGCCCGTATGTGCCGTTGATCTCCCCAAAATGATCCACGTCGAGGATTGCAAGCGCGCAGAGCTTTTCGGGCGCCTGCGCCTTTGCGTTGTAATAGCGCCGGTTGTGCGCATGGGTTATCGGGTCAAGATACAGCTTGCTCTGCATATCCGAAATGGAGCGGCTCGGCAGCCGCTCCCCGTCCCCGCCAATCAGGGCGTCATCCGTGATCCGGGTCAGCATTTCCAGCACAAGCGGGGTGCCGTCCACCCGGACATACTGGGAGATCACGTGGAACGCCTCGTTTTCCAGAAAGACGATTTTGGAAAATTCTTTTTGATAGGTCAGGCATTTCATCGAGGTGCAGTTCGCGCACCGCCGGCACTGCTTCCAGATCTGATAGCAGGCAGCGCCGCTTTTGAAGAGCCTGCCGCTGCTGTCGATTTCCACAATGCTGCTGTCTGCGGGATCCACCAGGCGGACGTTGTACACCATGAATTTGAGCGCGCCGATCAGATACAGCGCCTCCTTGCTGGTCATCTCGCCGCCGATTGCCGGGGTCTCCCCCCGCTTTCCGGCGTCGGCAACCGCCGGGAGCGGCTCGCCGTCCAGCGGAATCAGCCGACCGGTCACCTCCGCAAACTGCGCGGCGTCCGCCGACTCCCAGATGGTTTGCAGCTCGCACCGGTATTGCCGGGGCTGTTCGCCGGGCAGGCGCAGCTGAATGGTCTCGGTCACCAGCGGGTGCTCGTTTGTCGCCGCCGCAAGCCTGCGCCGCAGCCGGTTGGCCGCGTCCCGGTCATACTTTTCGTGGGCGTTCAGCACCTCGTTCGGCACAATGACCGGTTTGTCCAGCCCAAACAGCGCCATGCCGGCGCGGTTGTAATGCAGCACGGGCGGCGACACGGTGTAGTAAAACGCGGGGCAGCTCTCGTTAAAAAAGAACTTGAGACGCAGCCGCTCGCGGGAGAGGGTCTGCATGATTTTCTCGCTCGTCACCAGCCCGTTGTCGTGCAGGTGGGCGATGGCGTCCTCTATCAGCTCCCGGCTGGGCTCCCCGCCGGCGGCCTGAGCTTCGGAATCGGGGAGAATCAGCGCGCCCCGAAGCTGATTGAATATCCCGGAAAGGCATTCCAGCAGCAGCGGGTTGAACGCCCCGCATTCCCCGCCCACAATCATCCGGTACGCCTGTTCGGGCGTGCGCGCCGGCTTATAACACCGCGCGCTGACCAGCGCGTCGTATACGTCCGCCAAGGAGACAATCTGCGCCGCAATGGGGATTTCCTCCCCCTTCAGCCCGTCCGGATAGCCCCGGCCGTCATACCGCTCGTGGTGCCAGCGGCAGATTTCATAGGTCAGCTGGAACAGCAGGTTGGTGTTCCCCTGCCGGCGCAGGGCGTCCACCATCTCGGCGCCGGCCATCGAGTGCCCCTTCATAATCCGGAACTCCTCGTCGGTCAGCTTGCCCGGCTTGTTGAGAATCTCCTCCGGTATGGTCATCTTGCCGATGTAGTGCAGCGAGGCCGCGGTGCAGATTAAGAGGATCTCCTCCTTGGAAAAGGCGTACCGGTTCGTCCGCTTCATCAGCTCCTCCAGCAGCATTTTGGTTATGCACCGGATGTTGCGGACGTGATCCCCGCTCTCGCCGTTGCGGGTCTCGACGATGTGCGACAGGATGGAGACCATCGCCGAGGTGGTCTCGTTTTCCTGAATCACCTCGTTGACCAGCGCGTTGGACAGCTCCCGCTGCTTGCCCGCAAGCGCGATGGTGTTGGCGATGCGGTGGCAGATGACCCGCTCGTTGTACGGGCGCTGGATGATATCGCTGGCGCCCAGGCGAAAGGCGTTCTCGATATTCTCGGCGGTGTATTCGGAGGAGATCATGATGACCGGCAAAAAGTCCAGCCAGCCGCTTGCCCGCATCGCCTTGAGGAACGCAAAGCCGTCCATGTTGGGCATCACGATGTCCAGCAGCACCAGGGAAAATTCCTCCGCGTGATCCTCCAGGATCAGCATCGCCTGCCTGCCGTCGCACGCCTCCTCCAGGTAAAATCCTTGCCCAACATGCTTGTCATAACCACGCGGTTGAACTTGGAATCGTCCACCACAAGGATTTTGTATTTTTTCTTTGTCTCAAGCACAAAACCTACCCCTCGTATTCAATCCGCCCCTGTGCAGCCCCGCGGCCGGGGCTGCGCCGTTCGGATTCCGCCGTTATGCCGGCGTATGGCTCGGATTGGCGCTTGTCTATCGCACATTTCTAAAATACAGTTAATATCAAAAAAGTATGGCAAATTTGATGTTTCCCGTGAACTTTTTGTGAACGCCGGGCGACAATTTGTCTGCAAAAAGGTGTACTTT
>CAZYAV010000002.1:23054-60503 GCA_964645785.1 uncultured Oscillospiraceae bacterium | reverse complement strand
GTACTTTCCTGCGGGCTTTGCCTGCTGCAAAAAGCGGCTTGAAATCGGTTCGGAAAGGGCGAATTCGCTGTGGAATTTGCCGGAAATTTATGATACAATATGCAAAAATGCCGGAATGGGTTCGGTTTGCAGGAAAGTACACATTCCTGCAACCTGCCGTTCCGGCTATTGCTTGGCCTGCTCGTAGCGCGCCGCGCGGTAGCGGAAGGTGGAAAGCGGCATCCCGCACGCCTTCGCCGCCGCCGTGCCCGTGATGGCGCCGGCCTTCCAGCGCCGGTATACGCTGGGATAGTTGTGCGGCAGCGGCTCCGGCGGCCTGCCCAGCCGCACCCCCTGGCTTTTGCCGCCGCGATGCCCTCCGCCTGCCGCTGGCGGATGTTGGTGCGCTCGTTTTCCGCCACGAAGGACAGCACCTGTAACACAATGTCGCTCAGGAAGGTTCCCATCAGGTCTTTGCCCCGCCGGGTGTCCAGCAGCGGCATGTCCAGCACCAGGATATCCACCCCCTGTTCCCGGGTCAGCCGCCGCCACTGGTTTTGAATCTCCTCATAATTGCGCCCCAGCCGGTCGATGCTCTTGACGCAGAGCAAATCGCCCGGCTTTAATTGTTCTGCCAGCCGCTTGTACTGCGGCCGCTCAAAGTCCTTGCCGGACTGCCTGTCCAGAAAGATGTTCTGCTCCGGGACGCCCTGCTCCCGCATCGCGATGCGCTGCCGCGCCTCGTTCTGCTCCCGGCTGCTGACCCGGATGTACCCGTAAATGTCCGAAATGGCCGTTGCGCCTCCTTTTGTAATTTGGCGGCCGGACGCAAAAGCCGGGCGGCGTGTGGAGTTTAGGCTCCACATGCCGCCCGGTTGTTCGCCGAACCTGCCGGCTGCCGCGGCTTTATCCCGGCTCTGCCGGGGTTCCGCCGCGCCGTCCGGCCGCATTCCTCAAAAATTTTACCCGTTGACCTTGACCGACAGGGTCGCGGCCTCGCCGTTGATGTTCCAGTCCCGAACCACCCCGTCCAGCGTCTGGGAGATGCCGTCGCACAGGGTGTCGGCGCAGATGGCGGCGGCGTTGCGCGCCACGATGTCCGCGACCTTGCGGCTGCCGCCGACCCCGACCAGGATGTGATCCATCACGTTGAAGCCGGCATCCTTGCGCATGGACTGCAGCTTGCTGACAATCTCGCGCACAAAGCCCTCCTCGATGAGGGCGTCGTCCAGTCGGGTGTCCAGCACAACGGTCACGCCGCGGTCGCTCTGGGTCACAAAACCCTCCGCCCTATCCGTCTCAATCAGCAGCTCCTCGGCGGTCATCTGAAGCTGCGTCCCGTCCGCAAGGGTGAGGGGGAGCGCGCCGGTCTCGTCCAGCGCCTTTTTGGCGGCCTGCCCGTCCAGCGCGGCAAGCGCGGCGCGGATGTCGTTGACCTTTTTGCCGTACTTTGCGCCGCAGACCTTGAGCTGGGGCTTGAAGGTGTAGCGCACAAACTGGTCGGCGCTGTCGACAAACGCGAGCGCCTTGATGTTCAGCTCCTCCTTGATGATGTCGCAGAACAGCGCGGGGATCTGCTTTTCGCCGCTGATGTAGATGTTGGCGAGCGGCTGGCGGTTTTTGATGGACGCCTCGTTGCGCGCCGCGCGGCCGAGGGTGACCGCGAGCAGCGCCTCCTCCATATTGCGCTCCAGCTCGGGGTCGATACGGGCTTTGTCCGCCTCGGGATAGGCGCACAGGTGGATGCTGAGCGGCGCGTCCGGGTCAACCGAGCGCACGAGGTTCTGGTAAATCTCCTCGGTCATAAAGGGGATCATCGGGGCGGCGGCCTTGCACAGGGTCACCAGCGCGGTGTACAGGGTCATATACGCCGCGATCTTGTCGCCGGTGAGCGACTCGCCCCAGAACCGCTCGCGGCTGCGGCGGACATACCAGTTGGACAGCTCGTCCGTAAACGCCGCAATCGCCTTGGCCGCCTCGGGGATGCGGTAATTGGCCAGGTTCTCGTCCGCGGCGGCGACCGTGCTGTTCAGCCGGCTGAGCACCCAGCTGTCCATCACGGTCAGCGCGCAGTCCTCCAGCCGGTATCTGGTCGGGTCAAACTGATCAATTTCGGCGTACAGCACATAAAACGCGTAGGTGTTCCACAGGGTGGACAGGAACTTGCGCTGCCCCTCCATCACCGCCTTGCCGTGGAACCGGTTGGGCAGCCAGGGGGCGGAGTTGGTGTAAAAATACCAGCGGATCGCGTCCGCGCCGTAGGTCTCGAGCGCCTCGAACGGGTCGACCGCGTTGCCCTTGGATTTGGACATTTTCTGGCCGTTCTCGTCCTGCACATGGCCGAGCACGATGACGTTTTTGTAGGGCGCGCGGTCGAACAGCAGGGTCGAGATGGCCAGCAGCGAATAGAACCAGCCGCGGGTCTGGTCGACCGCCTCGCAGATGAAATCGGCCGGGAACTGCGCGTCGAACAGCGCCTTGTTCTCAAACGGGTAATGGTGCTGGGCAAAGGGCATCGAGCCGGAATCGAACCAGCAGTCGATCACCTCGGGCACCCGGTGCATCTCGCCGCCGCACTTTTCGCACTTGATGGTGACGGCGTCGATGTACGGGCGGTGCAGCTCGATGTCCTCGGGGCAGTTGTCCGAAAGCGCGCGCAGCTCCGCAATCGAGCCGACACTGTGCATGTGGCCGCACTCGCACTGCCAGATGTTGAGCGGGGTGCCCCAGTAGCGGTTGCGGGAGATGCCCCAGTCCTGGATATTCTCCAAC
Organism: uncultured Oscillospiraceae bacterium; assembly: GCA_964645785.1. GTDB lineage: Bacteria > Bacillota > Clostridia > Oscillospirales > Ruminococcaceae > CALWZE01. Next base: position 57,752 of record CAZYAV010000002.1, on the reverse strand, counting down.
CAGTCCCCAAACCGACCCTTGCCGATGCTTTCGGGGATCCAGTTGATGGTGTTGTTGTTGCGGATGAGATTCTCCCGCACGGCGGTCATCTTGATGAACCAGCTCTCCCGCGCGTAATAGATGAGCGGGGTGTCGCACCGCCAGCAGTGGGGGTACTCATGCTCAAAATTGGGGGCGGAGAACAGCTTGCCCTCCCTGTCCAGGTCGGCCAGCACCAGCGGGTCGGCCTGTTTGACAAATTTGCCGGCATAGGGGGTCTCTTCGGTCAGGTTGCCCTTGCCGTCCACAAACTGGACAAAGGGCAGGTCGTACAGCCGGCCGACCCGCGCGTCGTCCTCGCCGAACGCGGGGGCGATGTGGACGATGCCGGTGCCGTCGCCGGTTGTGACATAGTCGTCGCAGGTTACATAATGCGCCCGCTTGTGCTGTTTTGCGGCGGCTTCGCCCGCGCAGGCGTAAAGCGGCTCGTACTCGCGGTTTTCCAGCGCGCGCCCCTTGAACCGCTCCAGCACCGTATAGGCGGGCGCGCCGTCCTTGCCGAGCGAGCCGAGCACCGTGTCCAGCAGCGCCTCGGCCATATAATAGGTATAGCCGTCCGCCGCCTTGACCTTGACATAGTCCAGCTCGGGGTTGACGCACAGTGCGAGGTTGGAGGGCAGCGTCCACGGGGTGGTTGTCCAGGCCAGGAAATAGGCGTCCTCGCCCTTGCATTTGAACCGCACAACGGCCGACCGCTCCTTGACCGTCCGGTACCCCTGCGCGACCTCGTGGGAGGAGAGGGGCGTTCCGCAGCGCGGGCAGTAGGGGACGATCTTGAACCCCTTATAGAGCAGCCCCTTGTTCCAGATCTCCTTGAGCGCCCACCACTCCGATTCGATAAAGTCGTTGTGATAGGTGACATAGGGGTTGTCCATATCCGCCCAGAAGCCGACGGTTTTGGAAAAATCCTCCCACATGCCCTTGTATTTCCACACGCTCTCCTTGCATTTGCGGATGAACGGGTCGAGCCCGTAGGTCTCGATCTGCTCCTTGCCGTTGATGCCGAGCTCGCGCTCCACCTCCAGCTCAACCGGCAGGCCGTGGGTGTCCCAGCCGGCCTTGCGGGGCACGTCGCAGCCCTTCATGATGTGATAGCGCGGGATCATGTCCTTGACCACCCGGGTCAGGACATGGCCGATGTGCGGCTTGCCGTTTGCGGTGGGGGGGCCGTCGTAAAAGGTATAGGTCGGCTTGCCCTTGTTGAGCTCCACGGTTTTTTCAAAGATTTTGTTCTGCTCCCAGAACTGCGCCGTCTGCTTTTCGCGCTCGACAAAGCTCTGGTTGGCCGGTACGCTCTTGTACATGCTGTGCGCTCCTTTCAGCTTTACTCTGCGGGTGGGTTTGCGGCCGGGAGGACGAAAAACGGCTTTCGCCCCGAACGGGACGAAAGCCGAAAAGCTGTTCGTTTATAAACCACCCATCGCCGCCATACTGTCATATGCGCTTTCGGTAACGGGAAAGACCCGCCGCACGCTACTTGCCGCCCGGCCGGAGCCGGCGGGGCGTTCGCATCCGGGACTCGGAAGGGATTTTCGCGGCCTGCTACTCGCGCGGGCTTGCACCAACCGCCCGCTCTCTTCGCCTTTTGCAGGGACGCTACTGTCTTCGTCGCCGTCTTTATGCACTATGCGCCGCGCCAGGACGCGGCATCGTATCAATAAACATAGCACGTTTGCCGCCCGGTGTCAAGCGGTGCGGCCGCGCTTCCCGCCCGGGGGAGCAGACACGGGAAAGGCGAGGGGCAAGGATGCGCGCAGCCGCGCGCAGCGTTCCGCCGGCAACTTCCCCAGCCCGGCGCGGGGCGGGGCGGCCACAGGGCGATACAGGCGGCCGTTCTCCACACTACCGGGCTGTGCAGACGGCCAAGGAGCAGCGGGTCAAAGAAAGGCGGGTTTCCCGCCGCGCCGCTTTGCCACAGACGCGGGTCGAACCATACCGTTTTCGGGCTTTCGGCAAAACCGCCCGCACCCCGGCACGGTGAGCGGCGCATAAAAAAGGGGGAACCGCAGTTCCCCCCCTTGTGCCGTTTGACGAACCGCCAATGCCGGCGCCGGGCGGCTTATTCCACCGTGACCGATTTTGCGAGGTTGCGGGGCTTGTCGACGTCGCAGCCGCGCAGCAGCGCCATGTAGTAGGCGAAGAGCTGCAGCGGCAGGATGGTCGCGAGCGGCGCGAGGAAGCCGTCTATCTCGGGCAGGCGGATGACGTCGTCCACCAGGCCGTCCGGGATAATCGAATCTGACCGAGTAATCAGAAAGACGCGCGCACCCCGCGTCTTGACCTCCTTGATGTTGCTGAACATCTTTTCCAGCAGCCGCTCCTGGGTCGCGATGGCGACGACGCACACGCCGTCCTCAATCAGCGAGATGGTGCCGTGCTTGAGCTCGCCCGCGGCGTAGGATTCACTGTGGATGTAGGAAATCTCCTTGAGCTTGAGCGAGCCCTCCTGCGAGAGGGCAAAGTCCAGTGAGCGGCCGATGTAAAACGCGCTCTGGGAGTTGATGTAGGTGCTGGCAATGTGCTTGATGTTGTCGGTGTTGACCAGCACCTTGTCCAGCACCGCCGGCACCCCGAGCAGGCTGTCCGTCAGCTCCTTTGCGCGGGTCTCGTCGATTTCGCCGCGCACAAACGCGAGCCGGATGGCCAGCAGGTACATCATCGCAAGCTGCACCGAATACGCCTTGGTGGACGCGACGGCGATTTCGGGGCCCGCCCAGGTGTAAAGCACCATGTCCGCCTCCCGCGCGATGGTGCTGCCCACCACGTTGACCACCGCAATCACCTTGCAGCCGCGCTCCTTTGCCAGCCGCATGGCGGCGATGGAATCCAGCGTCTCACCCGACTGGGAGATGACAATCACCGGTTCGTCGGGGTGCAGGATCGGGTTTGCGTAGCGGAACTCGCTGGCGATGTCGACCGTGACCGGCACCCGCGCCAGCTGCTCGATGGCGTATTTGCCGACGATGCCGGCGTGCATCGCCGTGCCGCAGCCGACTACATGCAGCGCGGGCGCGTTTTTCAGCAGCTCGTCGGGGATCGACTCGGCACTGAAATCGGGCAGGCCGTTTTTGATGCGGGGATTGATGGTGTTGAGCAGCGCCTTGGGCTGCTCGTGTATCTCCTTGAGCATGAAGTGGGGGAATCCGCCCTTTTCGGCCGATTCGATGTCCCAGTTCGCCTCCAGAATCTCCTTTTCCACCGGGAAGCCAAGATGGGTCACCACCTTGACCTCGTCCGCGGTGATGGTTGCAATCTCGTCCGTGTCCAGCAGGCTGTATTTTTTGGTGTATTTGAGGATGGCCGGAACGTCCGAGGCGATGAAATTCTCCCCCTCGCCGTAGCCGATAATCAGCGGGCTTTCCCGCCGCACGGCAAAGAGGGTTTCGGGATAGTCCTTGAACATAATCCCGAGCGCGTAGTAGCCGCGCAGCTGCTTGATCGTCTTCATGATCGCCTCAACCGGATCCTTGACCGGGTCGTTGTAATAGTAATGATCCAGCAGCTTGACCGCGACCTCGGTGTCCGTCTCCGAGACAAAGGTATAGCCCTTGCTGATGAGGAACTCCTTGAGCTCGCTGTAGTTTTCGATGATGCCGTTGTGCACGATGGTCACGCGCGAGCTGGTGTGCGGGTGGCTGTTGACGTCGCTCGGCTCGCCGTGGGTCGCCCAGCGGGTGTGGCCGATGCCGCAGTTGCCGTGCAGCGGCTTCCGCTGCTTCAGCTTATTTTCGAGATTTGTCAGCCGCCCCTTTGCCTTGACGACCTCGATTTCCCCGTTCTCTATGACCGCGATGCCCGCGGAATCATAGCCGCGGTATTCCAGTTTTTTCAGCCCGTCAAGCAAAAACGGCACGCTGTCCGTTTTGCCGACAAAACCCACGATTCCACACATATGGTTTCTCCTTGCTGCGGCGGCCGGGCGCGTGTCTGCCGCGCCGGGTCGCGGGGTTGCCGGGCGGAAGACCCGCGCCGGTTCCCTGTTATTTTACTGCAACGCGCCCCGAAATACAATCGAAATCTGCGCCCGCGGGCGGTTTTTTCGACCGGGCGGCGGGCGTGAAAGGGCGGGTGCGCCGCGGCGGTTTTTGTGCTATACAGCTATAATTTACCCGATTTATTGCCTGTTTATTGGCGGAAAAGTTAAACTTTCCGCCGGTTTCTTGACTTTGGGCGGTTTGCCGTGCTACACTCCATCCATCCAAACCAATGCGAAAGAATGAGTAGATTCGCGCAGTGTCTGGCCAAGAGAGCCGCCGGCGGTGGGATGGCGGCGCAGACAGGCGGATTGAATGGGCTTTCAAGGGCAAGCGGAACCGCGCCGCATAAAGGGGCGCGCAGTATGCGAGACGGAGAGAGGCGCTCCGTTATCAAAGGCCGGCGCATCTGTCCCGGGCGGCGACGTCCCGGCTCTGTGCGCGCAGAGCGGGCGCGGATTGTACGCGCCAAGCCGGGTGGCACCGCAGAAACGGACTTATTGGCCGCTTCTGTCCCAGCAGAATCCATTATTCTGTGGGACGGGGGCGGCTTTTCTCTGTCCCGCGCGGAGCCGCCGCACTGCCGGCGGGGAAAGGAGCCGAAAAATGGCCGAAACCAAAATCCCTTACAAAATCTATCTATCCGAGGACGAGCTGCCCCGGCAGTGGTATAACCTGCGGGCGGACATGCGCAACAAGCCCGCGCCGCTGCTCAATCCCGGCACCCTGCGGCCGATGACCGCCGGTGAGCTGCGGCAGGTGTTCTGCGACGAGCTTGTGCGGCAGGAGCTGGACGACACGACCCCCTATTTTGACATTCCGGATGAGATCCGGGATTTCTATAAGATGTACCGTCCCTCCCCGCTTGTGCGGGCGTACTGCCTGGAAAAGAAGCTGGACACGCCGGCCAAAATCTACTATAAGTTTGAGGGCAACAACACCTCGGGCAGCCACAAGCTCAACAGCGCGGTCGCGCAGGCGTATTACGCCAAGCAGCAGGGGCTGAAGGGGGTGACGACCGAAACGGGCGCGGGTCAGTGGGGCACGGCGCTCTCGATGGCCTGCGCGTATTTCGGGCTGGACTGCAAGGTCTACATGGTCAAGGTTTCCTACGAGCAGAAGCCCTTTCGCCGCGAGGTGATGCGCACCTACGGCGCGTCGGTGACCCCCTCCCCCTCGGCCGAGACCGCGGTCGGCCGCCGGATGCTCGAGCGGTTCCCCGGCACGTCCGGCAGCCTCGGCTGCGCCATCAGCGAGGCGGTTGAGGCCGCGACCACCCGCGAGGGCTATCGCTATGTGCTTGGCAGCGTGCTGGCGCAGGTGCTGCTGCACCAGAGCGTAATCGGGCTGGAATCCAAGGCCGCGCTGGACAAGTACGGCGTCAAGCCGGACATCATCATCGGCTGCGCGGGCGGCGGCAGCAACCTCGGCGGGCTGATTGCGCCGTTTATGGGCGAAAAGCTGCGCGGCGAAGCGGATTACCGCTTCATCGCCGTGGAGCCCGCAAGCTGCCCGAGCCTTACGCGCGGGCGGTTCGCGTACGATTTCTGCGACACCGGCATGGTCTGCCCGCTCGCCAAGATGTACACGCTCGGCAGCGGGTTCATCCCCTCCGCCAACCACGCGGGCGGGCTGCGGTATCACGGCATGAGCGGCGTGCTCTCCCAGCTGTATGCCGACGGGCTGATGGAGGCGAGGAGCGTCGAACAGACCTCCGTCTTTGAGGCGGCCGAGCTGTTTGCCCGCACCGAAGGCATCCTGCCCGCGCCCGAAAGCAGCCACGCAATCCGCGCCGCCATCGACGAGGCGCTCGCGTGCAAGCAGACCGGCGAGGAAAAGACCATCCTGTTCGGTCTGACCGGCACCGGCTATTTTGACATGGTCGCCTATGCGCGGTATAACGACGGCGAGATGAGCGACTATATCCCGACCGACGCCGACCTTGAAAAGGGCTTTGCCGGTCTGCCCGCCGTCCCCGGCGAGCACTGAGCCGGAGTGGGGGGCGGGTGGCACCCGCTCCGCTCCCGGCTCCGGCTGGCGGGCAGCGGGGTGATGGGGCGGTATTCTCCCGGCGCGGCAAATCGGGCGGCGTCCCACGTTTTTTGGGAAAAGAACGGCCGGGCGGTGCCCTGCTGCCGCGGTTCCGCCTATGCCCCCGGCGCTTTGTCCGGCGGCTTGAGCAGGGGAGCCCTTCTTTCCCCCTGCCCGATGAAGCCGGCGGGCAGGCGTTCCGGGTCCGTTTGGCGGCCGCTGTGTGTGGCGCGCACGGGCGGGGGCGGTTCCCCGCCCGGCTCATCGCCCCATGCAGCATACAGACGGCAGCGTTCTTCCGCTGTGCGGTGCCGCAAATTAGCCGGGCAGACAAAATTTTTGCTTACCTTTTGCGTCCCATTTGTGCTATACTAAATGTAGAATAACCGGCGGGTACACCGCCGGGTCAATAACGGATTTCAGCAACGCGCGGTTTGAGACAAACGTAAGTCCAGTTGTCCACCGCGTGTTTTTGTTATCGTTCGGCGCGGCACCCAAAAAGGAGGGAAAATCATGTTTCAGGTCAACGAACTTGTGCTGTTTGGAACGACGGGCGTCTGCCGGGTCGAGGCGGTCGAGCCGCATGAGATGCCCGGTACGCCAAAGGGGCGGCTGTATTACCGGCTTGCCCCGCTGTATAAAAGCGGCGTAATCTATGTTCCGGCGGACAGCGAAAGCGCGCCGCTGCGGCCGATTATCACCCGCGAGCAGGCCGAGCGGCTCATCGAGCTGCTGCCCAGCGTGGATGCCGGCGCGTTTGACGCGCGCACCCCGCAGGAGCTCGCCGCGCAGTATCAGCAGGTGATCCGGCAGCACGAGTGCGAGAGCCTCGCCGCGCTCATCGTCACCCTGTACACCAAGCGGCAGAGCGGGCGGAAGTTCGGCAAAATCGACGAGACCTTTTTGCGGCGCGCCTGCGAGCTGCTGCACGGCGAGCTCGCCACCGCGCTCGGGCTGCCGCCGGACGAAATCGAGCCGTATATCGCGGCGCGAATCGCCGAACACGCCGCGATATAGCCCGCACGGGCGGAGCGCCTTGCGGGTGCGGCCGCGGCGGCACGCGGTTCTCCCCGGCGCGACGGCCTTTACTGCGCCCCGCCTGCTACACACTTTCCCGGGATACCGGCCTGCTTTGGGGCGGGCTGTATCCCGTTTTTGTCAAATCGCCTATTCTTTCCGGTTCGGCCGGTTGTTTTCGCCGAAGTGCCGGGCGGCGGCCTGTGGGAGCCGAACGCGTTATCTGTTTTTTGGCGTGCGTAAACCGGCCGCCGCGGGCTTTCAAAGCCGCCGTTTTCTCTGCCGCGGCGCCGGCGGCCATTTTTTATTGCAACCGCGCCGTATTCTGCTATACTATATCTGCATGACGGCGCGCCCCCTGCGCGCGTGCGGCGTTCGACTGTGCCGCCCGTCATCCGGCACAGGGAAACAGAGCGGAACAAGGAGAAAAAACATGATTCAGGTTCACAGTTTAACCAAGCGGTACGGCAAGCTGACCGCCAACGACGGGGTCAGCTTTTCGGTTGAGGACGGCCAGATTGCGGTGCTGCTGGGGCCGAACGGCGCGGGAAAATCCACCCTTATCAAGTGCATTGCCGGTCTGCTGCGGTTTGAAGGGGAAATTCTGGTGGACGGCGCGCCGAACAAAAGCCTCGAGGCCAAGCGGAAGCTTGGCTATATCCCCGAGCTCCCGGCGGTTTACGACCTGCTGACGGTCGGCGAGCATCTGGAATTTATCGCGCGGGCGTACCGGCTGGGCAGCGGCTGGCGGGCGCAGGCGGACGCGCTGCTGGAGCGGTTTGAGCTGGCGGAAAAGCGCGGCACGCTGGCCAAGGAGTTGTCCAAGGGGATGCGGCAAAAGCTTTCAATCTGCTGCGCGCTGACCCCGCAGCCCAGCACCCTGATCTTCGACGAGCCGCTGGTCGGCCTTGACCCCCACGCCATCAAGGAGCTGAAGGCGGTGTTTTGCGAGCTGCGCGCGCGGGGATGCTCGGTGCTCATCAGCACCCACATGCTCGATTCGGTCGAGGATTACTGGGACGTCGCGCACATCATGGTGCACGGCCGGTTCGCCGCAACCAAGGTCAACGGCGACGGGCAGAAGAGCCTGGAGGATCTGTTTTTTGAGATTACCGAAGCGGCGGACGGCGGCGCGGAGGCGGGACGATGAACGCGATTGTCTATCTGATTCTGACCCGGTTCAAAAACTCGCTCAAGGCATTCTTCAAATCCCCGGCGCGGGTTGTGCTGAGCCTTGTGATGCTGGCGCTGTTCGGGATGCTGCTGTTCACGGGCGGCGACACGCCCGCCGCGGCTGCGCGCAGTGCGGACGAGCTGGGCGCGATGATTTTTGCGCTGTATTTTGTCATGCTCCTGCTTGGGGCAAAGTCCGGGCTGAGCAACGGCGCGAGCTTTTTCAGCATGGCCGACGTCAACAACCTCTTCCCCGCGCCGGTTCCCCCGCGGCAGGTGCTGGTTTACGGCCTTGTCCGCCAGCTGGGCATGACCTTTTTTATGGCCTTTTTTCTGCTTTATCAGTACGGCTGGCTGCACCAGCTGTACGGCATCGGGCTGGGCGGGCTGTTCGCGATCCTCGTCGGCTATATGCTGACCGTGTTCTGCGCCCAGCTGCTCGCGATGGGCATCTATTCCTTTTCCAGCGGGAACGACCGGCGCAGGCGGGTGATCCGCGCCGCGCTCTGGCTTACTGCGGCGGCGGTGGCGCTCTGCGCGCTGCGCGGGGTGCCGGGCGCGGCGGATACGCTGGGCGCCGCGGTCGCGGGCGCAAACGCACCCTGGGCGGACTGGTTCCCCATTGCGGGCTGGATGCGGATGTTCGCGCGCGGCGTGCTTGCCGGGGCGTGGGGGCAAGCCGCGCTCGGCCTGGGGCTGACCGCCGCGTTTGTTCTGCTGTTCGCCCTGCTCCTTCTCAATCTCGATTCGGATTTTTACGAGGACGTGCTGGTTGCCGCCGAGACGGCGCAGAGCGCCATCACCGCCCAGAAGGAGGGACGGGTGGCCGAAAATACCCCCTCCAGAATCCGGGTCGGCCGCACCGGTATAAACGGCGGGCAGGGCGCGTCGGCGTTCTATTTCAAGCACCGGCTGGAGAACCGGCGCTCCCGGGTGCTGTTCCTGGACGCCGTCGGCCTTATCTCCCTCGCCCTCAGCTGTGCGATGGCCTGGTTCATGCGGGACGAGGGTCTTCTGCCCGCCTTTTTGATGAACCTGTATATGCTCATCTTCGGCTCGTTCACCGGCCGCTGGGTTCGGGAGATGACCTACCCGTATATCTTTCTGCTGCCCGAGCCGCCCTTTAAAAAACTGCTGATGCTCTGTGCCGAGACGATGGTGCGTGCGGCGGCCGAATCTGCGCTGACCATGGCGCTGGTGGGGCTGATTGTCCGCGCGCCGCTTGCGCAGGTGCTGGCCTGTATGCTGACGCGGTGGTGCTTTTCGCTGTATTTCATCGCGGCGGATATGCTCACCGACCGCCTGTTCGGCACCCTGCCCAAGGCCATGCAGGTATTTCTGTTTTTCCTGACCCTGATCGTCGCCGCGGCGCCGGGGGTCGTCCTCGCCGTGCTGGCTGGCGCCGCGGCCGGGCTCGCGGCCGGGATTCTCGCCGCGGGGCTGTGGATGCTCGGCGTTTCGGCGCTCGTCCTCTTCCTGTGCCGCGGCGCGCTGGACAACGTCGAGCTGGGCGGCTGAACCCCGCACCCTTTCTTCCCCGGCGGCATATTGTGGAGCAACAAGAAACTGAAGGGGAGACATGCGGTTTGGCAACGATTCTGGTTTACAACAACAATGACGGCGGTATCGAGCGGTATCACCGTGCGCCGTCCGACCCGATGCCCTACAACGTCGGGGGTACGCTGACCGTCTCGGAATTTCTGGGCGGCAATGATTTTGGCTGGACGGACTTTGCGACGATGCAGGCGTGGAACCAGTTCCGCTCGTTCATCGACGCACCCGTCCACCTCGACCTCGGGTTTGTGCGGATGTCCCAGCTCGGCCCGAACCGGATGGTGGCGCTGCCCCAGCACCTGATGGGCACCGCGTTTGCCTCCGGTTCCAATCTCTCGGCGCCCGGGCGGGAGTCCCTGTATTCCGCGGCGGACGAGAGCGACGCGTTCAGCGTCGTCATCCCGTTTTCGCTCGGCGACCAGACAGTGTATTTCGACAAGCGGTATATGCCCTCGGGCGCCTTCGTCACCTCCGGCCTGCCGACCCTGCGGCGCGGGAGCCGCGGCAACCAGGTCATGACGGCGCAGGACATTCTCAACACAGCGGGCTATTCCGCCGGCACAGTTGACGGGATTTTCGGCCAAAACACCGAGCGCGCGCTGCGCGCGTTTCAGCATGACCGCCTGCTGACCGAAAACGGGATTATCGGACGGATGACCTGGGAATCCCTGCTGAACCTGCGGGTCGCGATCGTATAAGCGGCCGCCGGCCGGGCGTGCTGCTGCGGGAATACCCGCCGGGGCAAATCCCGCCCCACACGGCCGGTTGCTGCTCTCAGCGTCCGCGCCGCCATAAGCAGCGCAAACAGCCTCCCCCCGACGGTCGGTCGGGGGGAGGCTTTGACAATCGCAGCGGGCGTCGAAAGAGGGCGGAACGGCCAGGCCGCGCGCAGGGTGGCGGGCGCTTTTTGCGGGGTGCAGCCGGGAACGCGGGCGAAAAGATCCGCACCCCTGCGGCGGCTTCGCCGTGCGCGCGCGGATCGCATTCCGCCGGCCGCGGTGCACCACGGGGCGCGCGGCTATAACGGAGATCGGGACAAGCCCCCCTGCCCGGCCGGGTTCCGCCCCCCGGCCAAACAGCGCCGCGCGGGCGGCCGGAAAATCAACCTGTACACCGGAGAGGATGAACGCTTTTTTGCGGTGCGGCCGGAACTGCGGACGGGAATGCCGGCGCATTGCCTGCCGCATTGCGCAAGGCCGGATCTGACCGCGCCGGGCTCCCCCTCCCCCAAAGCAGAACAGCCGGGCGTGTTCGCCCGGCTGTTCTGCCTGTTATTTTGCGATATGCGCCTGCATCCGGCGCACCATCTCCACCATGTGGGTCTGGTTGGTGCCGCAGCAGCCACCCACCAGCCGCAGCGGGTGGAAGTCGTACAGCTCAATGAGCGCGTCGACCAGCGCGGACGCGCTGGCATTGTCGATATGCTCGCAGCACTCCAGCTCGCTCGGCTTGAGCATGGAGGCGTTGGAGATGCTGCCCAGCAGCCGGGTGCGCACCGCCTCGGTGCGGTTGAACGGCTGCTCGAGCGCGTGCAGCAGGTTGGTGGGGTGGATGCAGTTGCACATGAACATCAGCGCGGGATTCTCGGTTGCGTCGTCCACCCGGCAGATGGCGTCGTGCAGGGTTGTGCCGTCCAGCAGGCGGCCGCTGTCGGTGATGATAAAGCCGATGTGATAGGGGATTTTTGAATCCGAAAACGCCCGCGCCATGCCGACCGTCTCGTTGATTTCGGGCATGATCCCGGAATACAGAAAATCCGGCGCGGCCTCAAACCACTCGTCCGTCTGCCGCCGGTGGAAGTCGTAGGCCTCCGCCGGATTGATCCGGGTGTTCGGGTCATACTGATCCCCGATACAGCTCTCGATGCAGCCGAGATAGATCGGCGCGTCATACCCGGCGGCGATTTTGCGCAGAAACTCTATATTCTCCTTGACCAGCGGCCGGTCGAGATACTGCCCGGCCTTTTCCCGGTTATGCCGGAAGCCGCCCCGGTTGGAGGCGGTTGCAATCATCGGCACATGGTACTGCTGCGCCACCGCAAAATACTCCCGGAACACGGCTGCGTAAGGCTCGATGTATTCGGGGATCTCCACCCAGGCGCTGCTCTTCAGCTCGGGGTCGAGCACAAAGCCGTAATCGTCCATCATCCGCTGATAGGCCGAACAGATGTTGTACAGCAGCGGCGCCGTCCGAAAGCATTCCTGATAGGTCATTCTGTCCATCCTTCCTGCAAATAAAGATCAGATTCGCCCCGCGCGGTCGTCCGGCGCGCCGCCCTGCGGCGGGCGGCGCCGCGTTGCGCCAAAGGCCGCCCGAAAGCCGGCCGCAGAGGAACCGGCGGCCGGCTTTCGGGGTGTATATGCGGGCTTGCGCCCTGTTTGCTGAAATCAGAGCACGGCGCGGATAGCGTCGGTCACCGACTTTTCGTCCAGGCCATACTCCACCAGCAGATCCTGGTACTTGCCCGACTGGCCAAACTGGTCGTTGACGCCGATTTTTTTGAACTTGCAGTTCACCTTGCCCATCAGCACATCGGCAACCGCGTCGCCCAGGCCGCCGATGACGCTGTGCTCCTCCACCGTGACGACGTTGCCGCAGCGCCCGGCGTATTGCAGCACCGTCTGCTCGTCGATCGGCTTGATGGTGTGCACGTTGATGACCGCGACGCTCTTGCCCTCGGCCTCGAGCGTCTCGGCCGCGTGCAGCACCTGCGCAACCATGTAGCCGCACGCGAACACGGCGACGTCGGTGCCCTCGCGCAGGACGTTGGCCTTGCCGATCTCAAACGGCATGTCGTCCAGCAGGTCGCCGGGCGCGCGACCCATGCGCAGGTAGGACGGCCCCTGCATTTTGCTGACCGCCTCGATCGCCTTGACCGTCTCGTTGAAATCTGCCGGGACAATCACCGTGTTGCCCGGGATGGAGCGCATGAGCGCGATATCCTCAATCGCCTGATGGCTGCCGCCGTCCTCCCCGACCGTGATACCCGCGTGGGTGCAGCAGAGCTTCACGTTGAATTTGGGATAGCAGACCGCGTTGCGGTAAACCTCGAACGCGCGGCCGGTGCCGAACACCGCGAAGGTCGAGCAGAAAGGGATGAAGCCCATGGTGGAAAGACCCGCCGACATGCCGACCATGTTGCATTCGGCGATGCCGCAGTCAAAAAATCGTTCGGGGTACGCTTTTTTAAATTTGTTGGTGGTGGTCGCCTCGGCGAGGTCCGCGTCGAGGACGACGATTTTATCGTTGGTTTCCGCCAGCTTGACGAGTGTCTCGCCGTAAGCCGCGCGCGTTGCTTTTTTATCCGCCATTGTTCAACCCTCCAGATCCGCGAGCGCCTGCGCGCGCTGTTCTTCGTTTGGAGCCTTGCCGTGCCAGCCCGCCTGATTTTCCATATACGATACGCCCTTGCCCTTGACCGTGTGGGCGACGATGCATTTGGGCATCCCCGGCTTGACCGGCCGCGCCAGCGCCTCCACGACCGCCTCGATGTCGTTCCCGTCCGCAAGCTCGATCACGTCAAAGCCGAACGCCTCAAACTTCTTGGCGACGCTGCCGACCGACATGACCTCGTTGTTGCTGCCGTCGATCTGCAGCCCGTTGTTGTCCACCATGACGGTCAGGTTGTCCAGCTTATAGTGCGCGGCCGCCATCGCGGCCTCCCAGACAAGACCCTCCTGCAGCTCGCCGTCCCCGAGGATGGTGTACACCCGCACGTCGCTCTTCGCGTGCTTTGCGCCGAGCGCCATGCCCGTCGCGATGCTGACGCCCTGGCCGAGCGAGCCGGTCGACGCGTCGACGCCGGGAATCTTCTTCACGTCCGGATGACCCTGCAGCATACCGTGCAGCTGCCGGAAGCCCTTGTACGCCTCGCGGCCGAAAAAGCCGAGGTCGCACAGGGTCGCGTAATAGGCGGGCGCGCAGTGACCCTTGCTGAGCACAAACCGGTCGCGGTTCGGGTCGTGCGGATTTTTCGGGTCGATCCGCATCGCGGTGTTAAAGGTGGCGACAAACAGCTCGGTTGCCGAAAGGCTGCCGCCCGGATGCCCGCTCGCGGCGTCGGTCACCAGATTGATGACGTCTTTGCGAACGCGGGTGCATTTTTCTTTCAAAAGTTTGACGTCCATAGTATCCTCCGTTTTTGCTGAATCAGGCAATGCTCGCGCCGCGCGGCTGCCCGGCTCCCCAACCCGGATCCACCCGCGCGGATGCTAATTGGTTTTATTATACCAGTTTCGCGGCCGTTTGTATAGACGAAAAAGGATGCCGGTGTGCTGGGGCATGGGGTGAGGGGGCGGGGCGGGGCCGTAGCGCGGATTTCGTTTGTTAGGCAGACGAGCCTCCCCCGCCTGCGCCCGCGCAGTGCGCCGCATCCGGGCGCGGTGGCTCTGCCCCTGTCCCACTGCGCCCGTTCCCGGAGTTCGCAGCCCCCAAAGCACCCTCCCCGCAGCGGCAAGCGCCCCGCGGCCTTGCCCCGCCGATGCGCAAATCCGGACGGCACCGACCCGACCCGGTCAGCGCCCTCTTTGGCTTCCCCGGCTGATCGGGGAACATCGAATACCGCCCCCGCCCCGCAAAAAGCCGAAAACGCGCGGGCGGGGGATTCCCCGGGGCGCCGCGCGTTTTTGGCTGTGTATTTGGAAGAGATGCTATGCAGAATTTGTCCGCCGCGTCACCGGCGCGCGGGTGTCCCGCAGGGGATGCGGATGTAATACTCGACCAGTCCGTCAAAATCGTGCCGCTCGGTGGTGGCCTCCACCCCGGCGTGCTGCATGACCTCGACGGCGCGGTCGATCGTGTTGAAAAAGATACGCACGTCCTTGATGGCGATGGTGCGCATGGGCGGCTCGTCGCAGTCCAGCCGCAGCCGCTCCCGCAGGCGGCTCGCGCGGGAGACGAGATCCTCCCCCTCGTTGAGCAGCCCGAAAAACAGCTTATCCCGCTCGCGCGGCGGCATGGCCGCCACCCGGTTGATCCACTTTTCGCTCAGCCCCGCCGCCTCGCAGACGGTCGCCGCCTCCGCCTCAAAGTGGAGCAGCTTGAGCCGGGCGCGCACCGTCTCCTCCTCCAGCCCGAGCAGCCGGGCGGTCTCCGCCTCGTTCAGGCCGCGCAGCGCCATAATCCGCCGCAGCAGCTCCGCCTGCTCAAATACGCTGAAGCTCTCCTTGCGGTTGTTTTCCACAAACGCGCGGGTGAGCAGCTCCGCCTCACTCAGTCCCTCCTCGATAACCGCGGGGACGGTTTTCAGCCCCAGCCGCTTCGCGGCCTCCAGCCGGCGGCCGCCAGAAATCAGGATGTAGCCGCCCTGCGCGCGGCAGAGATGCAGCGGCTCGAGGATGCCGGCCTGCGCGATGCTGGCCTGCAGCTCGGCCTGCTTTTCCTCGTCCCGGAACCGGCGGCAGGTCAACCCCCTGTCCAGAATTTCCTCCACCCGGACATGTGCCGCACAAAGCCTCTTGTTCTTTTTAAACAGCATGTTGTCCCCCGCCTTTCCTGATGGGACAAGCATACCACAGAAAAGCACAAATTACCAGTTATTTCCATCTACCGGTTTCTGCACGGTTCGACAGGGCGCGCGCTACCGGATCGGTTTTTTTGTAATATTCTTGCCGCTGCGGGGGTATTTTGTCGGGGTTTGCGATATTTTTTTGAGGATGACGAGCGACCGCTCGCTTGAATCGGGCAGGGTGAACCGGCGCAGCGCGGCGCATTCGCCCCCCAGCGCGCGCAGCGCGGGCGCGGCCGCGGCGAGCTCTGCGGCCGCCTCCGGCCCCTTCATTGCGATAAACCAGCCGCCCACCCGCACAAACGGCAGGCAGTATTCGCACAGCGCGGGCAGGTTCGCAACCGCGCGCGCCGTGACGCAGTCAAACCGCTCGCGGTATTCCGGGCTGCGGGCAAGCTCCTCCGCCCGGCCGTGCACCGTCCCGGCCGCAAGGCCAATCGCGGCACAGCTCTGCGCGACAAAATCGAGCTTTTTCGCGGTGGCGTCGATGAGGGTGAGCGAGAGCGCGGGCTTGAGGATTTTGAGCACAACGCCCGGGAACCCCGCCCCCGTGCCGATATCCGCCACCCGGCCGTCCACCTCCGGCTGCGCGGCGCACAGCAGGCTGTCCACCAGGTGCTTTACCTCCACCCCCTGCGGGTCGGTGATGGCAGTCAGGTTCATCACCTTGTTTTTTTCCACAAGCAGCCCGGCGTAGCCGTCCAGCTGCGCGGCCTGCGCCGGGGTGAGCGGGATGCCGTATGCCGCCGCGGCGGCAATCAAGTGTTCGCGGTCAATCATGGCCGGTCTCCTTTCGGGTCTGCTGCCGCCTGCGCCGCTCCAGCACGACGGTCAGAATCTGGATATCCGCCGGGTTTACCCCGCTGATTCGCGCCGCCTGCCCGAGCGAACGAGGCCGCAGCGCGGCCAGCTTGCTGCGCGCCTCGGTGCGCAGCCCCTCGATTTCGCCGTAATCGAGCCCGGCGGGGATGGCCATATCCTCCAGCCGCTTCTGCCGCTCGACGGCGGCCTGCTGCCGCTTGAGGTATCCGGCGTATTTCAGCTCGGTTTCCAGCTTGGTGACCAGCCGGGGGGGCATCCCCGCCGGGCGGTCGGGGTCGAACGGGGCAAGGTCGGCGTAGCGCACCCCCGGCCGCCGCAGCAGCGCCGCAAGCGCCGCCGGCGCCCTGAGCGGCTCCCCGCCCCGGCCGGCAAGCAGGCTGTTGAGCGCCGCGCAGGGCTGCGCCGTCCGCTTTTCCAGCCGCGCAAGCTCGGATTGCAGCAGTGCCCGGTTTTTGCAGAACACCGCGTATTTTTCATCCCCGACAAGGCCGAGCGCCCGCCCGGTCTCGCACAGCCGCAGGTCGGCGTTGTCCTGCCGCAGCAGCAGCCGGTACTCGCTGCGGCTGGTCATCATCCGGTACGGCTCGTTCGTCCCCTTGGTGACGAGGTCGTCGATCAGGGTGCCGATATAGGAGCTCTGCCGGGGCAGCACAAAGGGCGGGCGGACGAGCGCGCGGTGCGCCGCGTTGACCCCCGCGACAAAGCCCTGCGCGGCCGCTTCCTCATAGCCGCTTGTGCCGTTGAACTGCCCCGCGCCGTAAAGCCCCGGCAGGCTGCGCAGCGCGAGGGTCGGCTCCAGCGCGAGCGGGTCGACGCAGTCGTATTCGATTGCGTAGGCGGGGCGCATGATCTCGACCCGCTCCAGCCCCTCGATTGTTCGGTACATCTCGTACTGTACATCCAGCGGCAGCGAGCTGGACATGCCCTGCAAATACATCTCGTCGGTGTCCAGCCCGCAGGGCTCAATAAACAGCTGGTGCCGCGCCTTGTCCGGGAACCGCACCACCTTGTCCTCAATGGACGGGCAGTACCGCGGGCCGATTCCCTCGATTTTTCCGCCGTAGAGCGGCGAGCGGTCGAGGTTCGCGCGGATGACCGCGTGGGTGCGGGGGTTGGTGTGGGCAATATAGCAGACGACCTTATTCTGGATCGGATACTCGCCCATGAAAGTGAACGGGACAATCTCCTCGTCCCCGCGCTGGACGGCCAGCCTGTCCAAATCAATGCTGCGCCGGTGGACGCGGGCGGGCGTGCCGGTCTTGAACCGGCGAATCGGCAGCCCCAGCGCCCGCAGCGAATCGGTCAGGCCGGCCGCCGCGGCGACCCCGTCCGGCCCGCAGGGCTTCTCCCCCGCGCCGACGAAAATTTTGCCGCCGAGATAGGTGCCCGTCGCGATGACGACCGCCTTTGCCCGGTGCACCGCGCCGAGCGCCGTGCGCACCCCGCAGACCGCACCGTCCTCGGTCATCAGCGCAACTACCTCGTCCTGGATGAGGTCGAGCATCGGCTCGGATTCCAGCGCGCGCTTCATGTAGCGGTGATAGGCGCGGCGGTCGCTCTGCACCCGCAGGGAGTGCACCGCCGCCCCCTTGGTTGTGTTCAGCATCCGGCTTTGCAGGGTGGTGGCATCCGCCGCGCGCCCCATCTCCCCGCCCAGCGCGTCCAGCTCGAACACCAGGTGCCCCTTGGCCGTTCCGCCGATGGAGGGGTTGCAGGGCAGGTTGCCGACCGCGTCGAGCGACAGGGTGAACACCGCGGTTTTGGCGCCGAGCCGCGCGGCGGCCAGCGCGGCCTCGCACCCGGCGTGCCCCGCGCCCACCACAATCACATCATACGACTGAAAAGCATACATCGACCCTTCGCTCCCTGTTCCAGATTTCCTCAGCGGCCTCTTGTCCGCGGCATTCTGCCGGCGGCGCCCCGCTGCTGTCTTTTTGTCTGTGGCGGCCTGCCCGTTCCCGCGCGGTCAATAACCCAAACGGCGCAGCCCGGTGTGCCCGGCCGCGTTCCGCCGCGTTTAAGCCCGTGCGGCTTCTTTACTTAAGGGGCGGCGTGCTGTCCGGCTTCCTCTTGATCCCCCCGATCAGGGCGGAATACCCCGCGAACCGCAGCAGCATCACCAGGCAGTAGCCGCACGCGGCGCCCCGGATCCCGTACCGCTGCACCGCCGGCACGTATACAGCGGGGGACAGTGCGCCCAGCAGCAGGCTTACGGCCAGCTGCCCCCGCAGCCGCCTTGCCGAAATCAGGATGGTCGACTGCACGGTCGAGACGGTGAAGAAGGTGCACCCGGCAATGAGGATCACCAGCTCCGGCCGGTAGGCGCTCAGCTCGGTGTGGTAAATCAGGTTGAGCAGCGGCACCCCGAGCCAGTACCCGCCCAGACACCCGGCCGCCCCGAGCAGCAGCAAAATCCCCGCGATTTTCCCGCTTGTTTTCTGCATTTCCGCGATTCTGTTTTGCCTGTACAGCTGGGACAGCTCCACAAGAATCGGGTTAATGAGAAAGCTGCCGGCCAGGGTCACCGCCGTCGCGGGCGAGGACAGCGCGTTGTATATCCCCTGCATGTCCTCGCTCATAAACCGTTCCAGGACATATTTGGGGCAGTTTGCCAAAAAGGTCGCCAGGAACAGGCAGAGGCAGATTAGCAGGTGGGAGCGGAAATACCGCACAAAGCCGGCCCGGTCGGGCACCAGCACAATCTGCTCGCAGCGCAGCGCCTGCCGCTTATCCACCAGCAGGATAAACAGCAGGTTGTTGAGGAAGAGCAGCGCCGCCGGCCAGAGCAGATCCTTTGACAGCACCGCGCCCAGAAAGAACAGCAGCATGTTCAGCAGGGATTTGAAAAACAGCGACTGGCCGACAAGGTACAGCTTGCCGTGCTTTTGCAGCACGCCGTAATACACGTCGCTGATCTCGTCAAAGAACTTGAACACGCAGACCAGCAACAGCACGGCGGTGCGGCGGGGCGAAAATCCCTTTACCGCCGCAAACACAAGCAGAACCAGAAACGCCGCGCAAACCGTCAGCCGCCGCGCGCGGATGTAGGTGCAGGTGCGAATCTCGTCCGACGCGTCGGTGACCTGATAGGTTCTGCCGCCGAACGCGGCCAGCGTCCCGAGCGTGCAGGCGACCGCGAACAGGTACGACCAGACCCCGCTGAGCCCCAGCCCGCAGAAGCGCACCAGAATCCACGAATAGACAAAGGAGGTCGCCATGGACAGAAAGACCCCAGCCGTGTTCCAGATTACATTTTTTCGCAAAGGTCTCCCCCCTGTCTGCCCGCCGGGCGGCGTTTTGGATATCGGCCTGCCTGCGCACCGGGCGCGCGGCGCGGCTTTTGAACCGCCGTGTCATTTTCTCATATGCCGGCAAAGCCGCGGCGCCTTTCGGACGTCCCTGCCCGGGTTCCGCTGCGAGCCCGGCCGCCGCACGTTCGGCCGCGCGCCGGGTGAAGGAGCCGGCGCGGGTCACTTTCCCACGCAGAAGCGGGAAAACACCTCGTCGAGCACCGATTCGCTGACGTTTTCGCCGCTCAGCTCGGCCAGCGCCTCGAGCGCCTCGCTCAGCAGCGCGAACACCACGTCCGGGGTGAGGGTCTGCGCGGCGCGCAGCGCCTCATCCACCGCCTCCAGCGCGCGCTCGGCGCAGGCGCGCTGCCGCTCGTTGGCGAGCACCGGCTCGTCGGGGTCGAGGTTCGCCGTCCGCAGCCGCTGCGCGACCGCCCGGTCGAGCGTCTCGTGCGCCGCCGGGTCGTTGGCACTCAGGTAAACCGCCGCGCCGAACGCCGCCTCAATCGGGGCGGGGTCGAGCCGGGGCGCAAGGTCGGTTTTGTTGACAATCGCAATCACCCGGCGGCCGCGCAGCAGCTCAATCAGCGCAAGGTCCGCCTCCTCCAGCGGGCGGGAGCTGTCGAACACCGCGAACACCAGGCTCGCCTGCTCGATCTTTTTGCGCGCGAGCGCGATGCCCATCTGCTCGACGGGGTCGGCGCTCTCCCGCAGGCCAGCCGTGTCCGCAAGCAGCAGCGCCGTGCCGCCCAGCCGCACACTCTGCTCCACGACGTCCCGCGTTGTGCCCGCAATCGGGGTCACAATCGCCTTGGGCGCGCCCGCCAGCAGGTTGAGCAGGGTGCTTTTGCCGACGTTCGGGCTGCCCACAATGGCCGCCGGCACCCCGCGGATGAGGTCGGCGCCCAGCTCAAAGCTGTCGCAAAGGCGGGAAAGCGCGCCGCGCAGTGCGCCGAGCGCGGCTTGCAGCTGCCCCGCGTCCACCTCGTCGACGTCCTCCTCCGGGAAGTCGATCCAGGCCGTGATGTGCGCCTGCAGGTCGAGGATTTCCCCTTTCAGCGCGTCGATTTTCCGCCGCAGCGCGCCGTCGGACAGCGCGGCCGCGGCCGCCTCCCCCTGCTGAGACGCCGCGTGAATCAGGTCGTTGACCGCCTCCGCCTCGGTCAGCGAGATGCGGCCGTTGACAAACGCGCGGCGGGTGAATTCGCCCCGCCCGGCCATGACCGCGCCCTGCGCCAGCACCTCGCGCAGCACCCGCTCGCACACAATCTGCCCGCCGTGGCACATGATTTCAACCGTGTCCTCGCCCGTGTAGCTTTTGGGCGCGCGGTAGACGAGGACGACCGCCTCGTCTACCAGCCGGTTCTGCCGGTCGTACACCTTTGCCAGCCGGGCGGAGAAGCCGCGCAGCCGCTCGAGCGGCTCCCCGCTGCGCAGCCGGACAACCCGGCCGGCAACCGCAAACGCGTCCGCGCCGGACAGCTTGACAATCCCGATCCCGCCCGCACCGGCCGGGGTCGCGATGGCCGCGATTGTTGCAAACAGATCCTGCATCCGCTTTTCCTCCTTTGCCGCGTCCGCGCGGCGTTCCCGCAAGCCGGCCAAAAACACCGGGGTCCCAAGCCCCGCGCACGCGGCAACCTGTCCGCGCACAGCCGGCCTTTGACCCCGGTGTGTCAGATTCTCTGTTCGGCCGGGTCGTTATTTGCAACGGCCGCGCCAATCTGTTCAGAATTCGATTTTGCCGTAAAGCGGCACGTCGTTCGCGGGCTTGTACTCGTCCGCGATCTGCGCGCTTGTTTTGCGGGGCGGTTCGCTTCCCTGCCTGCGGCTGTCCCGCCGGTCATCATACCGGCGGCTTCGGCCGCCATCCCGCCGTCCGCGGCCGCGGCCGCCCTGCTTGCCGCCGCTGATGAGGGAAATCACCACCCGCCGGTTCGGCTCGACGCCGATCGACTCGCTTTTGACCCCCTCGATTTCCTGAACGGCACTGTGCACAATCCGCCGCTCATAGGGATTCATCGGCTCCAGGGTCTGGCTGTATTTTGTCTTTTTGACCTTAGCCGCCTCCTTTGCCGCCAGCGCGCGCAGCGCCTTTTCCCGCTTGCTGCGGTAGTTGGCGACATCGAGCGAGACCTTGCAGTAATCCGCGTCGCTGCGGCTGCCAATCAGGGTGCAGAGGTACTGCACGGCGTCCATCGTCTCGCCGCGGCGGCCGATGAGCAGCGAGGCGTCCTCGCCGTCCACAACAAACTTCACGCCGCGCTCGGTTTTCACCGCGCGGTATTCCAGCCGCTGCGCGCCGAGGCCGCGCGCGATGCCCTGCAAATATTCCAGCGACTTTGCCGCCGAGCCCGGCAGCGCGTCCAGCGGGATTTCCTCCTGCGCGCGCTCGTCCGCCTGCTCGTCCGCCGGGGCGGGTTCCGTCTTTGGCGCGGGCTTTTCGGCGCGCGGCGGGGCGACCGGCCGCTGCTTTTCACGGGGTTCGGGCTTTTCCTTCGGCTCGCGGGGGGCGGGCGCCGCCGCGTCCGCAAGCAGCTCCTTGACAGAAAACGTCTCCTCCGCCGCACAGACGCGCACCTTTGCGGGCGACATGCCAAACAGCCTGCGCTGCGGCATGTCGATGATCTCAATCGTCACCTCGTCGCGGGAACGGCCAAGCTCGGCGCATGCCTTTTCAATCGCTTCCTCCGTCGTTTTCCCCGTTGCGATGATTTCCTGCATTTCGGGAGCACTTCCTTTCCGTATTGAGTCAGCGCCGGCAGACGCGCTCAGTCGTATCGCTCGCTGTCGATTTCGCGCGCGCGCTGCAGGCGGAGCTTTTCAAGATCAGACAGGGTCATATTCTTCTTGACAATCTTGCCGCTCTCCACGTCGTATACCTCGACCGACCGCTGCGCCTTTTTCTTTTTGTTCTTGCGGTTTTCCTCCATCTGGCGCAGCGCGTCCTGCTTGTACTTTTCCGGGTCGATCATCTTGCGCAGAATCATCTGCTGGAAGATGATGATGATGTTCTGAAAGCCCCAGTAAAGCGAGAAGCCCGCCGGGTACATAAAGGAGAAGATGGCGAACATGAGCGACATGGTGATGTTCATCATCTTCATGTTGCCGCCGCTCATCTGGCTCTGGCCGCTCGTTTTGGTGGTGATCATGGTGGAAAGGAACATGGTCACAACCGAAAACAGCGGCACCAGCAGCATCAGGTTGAAGCCGAGGGTCGGCTTTTCCCACAAATTGATCGAGCCGATGGACATGTTGAGGTCGGCGATGACCTTCATCTCGTCGGGGAACTGGGCAAACAGGCTGCTGAACGCCCCCGCGTTGGTCTTGACCTGCTCGATGATGCTTGTCTCGATCATGCGGGCGGCCGTCGTGGCCTCGGCCGCGGGCAGCATCGCCGTGACCTGCTCGGTCAGCTGGGCGATGAGCTCCTTCGGCAGCCGCAGCATATAGGTCAGCGGCTTATAGATGACCTCGACAAGGCCGAAGATAATCGGGAACTGGATGAGCATCGGCAGGCAGCCGGACATGGGGTTGTAGCCCATCTCCTCCTGCAGCTTCATCAGCTCCTGATTCTGCCGGTTTTTATCCTTGGCGTAGGTCTTTTGGATATCCGCGATAATCGGCTGGAACGCAGCCATGCGCGCTGTGCTTTTCTGCTGCTTGACCGCGAGCGGGAACAGCAGAATTTTGGTGACGAGGGCGAACAGAAACAGCGCGATCACGTAGGAAAGCGGCAGGTGCAGGATGTCATTGACGAACAGGTAGCACCAGCGCATGATATATCCAAGCGGTATCGCGATCAGATCCCAGAGTGCTTGAAACATCAGCAAAAACCTCCAAAGCTGCGAATGCTATTTTTTGAGCCGGGTTCGTTTTGGGGGCACGGGGTCGTATCCGCCCTTGCAAAACGGGTTGCACCTCAAAATGCGGTAAAAGCCAAATAAAAGCCCCAGAAAAGCGCCATGCGTCTCGATCGCTTCCATGGTGTATTCGGAGCAGGTCGGAACAAAACGGCAATGTGCGCCAAGGTGGGGCGAGAGGTATCGTTTATACAGTTTTATAAGCTTGATAAGTGCTTTGGATATCACGAAAGAACACCTGCCTGTGACAGATGCTTTTGCAGAATGAACCGGATGGCGGTGGACTTTTGGGCGGCCGTGGATTTGCGGCAGACAAACACGATGTCGTAGCTGCCCTCGCAGCCCCGCAGCAGCTCGGCCGCCGCGGCGCGCACAACCCGGCGCGCGCGGTTCCTGACCACCGCACAGCCTATTTTTTTGCTCGCGGTGATCCCTATGCGCACAGGGCCGCGTTTGCGGCGCAGCACATAGGTGATCACATGGGGCGAGACAAAACTTGTTTTGCTGCGATAAACCCGCGAAAAAACAGCGTTGCGGTTAATCGTCCCGAGCGCTTTTGTCATTTGCTTTAAAAAAAGAAGCCGACCGCTTTTGGATACGGTGGGCTTTTAGGCGCTCAGGCGAGCTCTTCCGCGCGCGCGGCGGCGAGCCAGAATTTTGCGGCCGTTTTTGGTCGACATGCGCTTCATAAAGCCGTGTTCACGCGAACGCTGACGTTTTTTCGGGTGAAAGGTGGGTCTCATTCAACGTCTCTCCTTTTCATTAACCTTGCGAGAATATAGTATATATCATCCCAGCCGCCCTTGTCAAGGAATTTTACGCAAATGGCCAAAAATGCCCGACGGGCGGCCGCAAACCCCCGCTTTTTCGAAAATTTCCCAGAAATTGGGTGAATTACCGGCGGTTTTTTTTGGCGCGCGGCCGCTGTTCCGGTTGCGCGGACAAACCGGGTTATGGTATAATACGGGTATACTTATTAAATTTGTATTATAAGTGTGGTTTCGGATGCTTGCGCGCCGCCCGACAGGCGCCGGGCAGGCCGCTGTTTTTTTCTGCCGTCTGCGCGACGGCCTATCTCATACTCTGCTGAGGAGCCGCCGAATGGAATCGTTTGAGCAATGTCTGGACGCCGTAAAAGAGTACTGCCGCGTCAACGAATCGGAGACCATCTACAACCTGTGGCTGAAGGGGCTGGAGCCCGTCAGCTATGCGGACGGGAACGCGACCCTGTCGGTCAGCTCGGATTTTATCCGAACCACGGTGGAGGATCGCTATCTGCCGCTGCTGCGCACCGCCTTTCACGAGGTGATGGGATTTGACGTGGGCATCAGCCTTGTCTGCCGCGCCGCCTCCCCGGCGGTGCAGAACATGGTCAACGCCAACACCCCCCTTGCGCCCGAGGCGATGTACACCTTCGCCTCCTTCATCGTCGGGCAGGATAACCGGTTTGCCCACGCAGCCGCCCAGGCGGTCGCCGCCAACCCGGCGCGCGCGTACAACCCGCTGTTTATCTACGGCAACTCGGGGCTCGGCAAAACCCACCTGCTGCACGCAATCAAAAACGACCTTGCGGCCAACAAGCCGGAATACCGGGTGCTGTATATCGGCGGCGAGCAGTTTACTAACGAGCTGATTGCGGCGATTGCGGCCGGCAATACCGAGCCGTTCCACGAAAAATACCGCTCGGTGGATGTGCTGCTGGTGGACGACGTCCAGTTTATCGGCGGCAAGGAGGCGACCCAGGAGGAATTTTTCCACACCTTCAACGCGCTGCACAACGCCCACAAGCAGATTGTACTGACAAGCGACCGCCCGCCAAAGGAGATAAAATCCCTAGAGGAGCGGCTGCGCACCCGGTTTGAGTGGGGTCTGCTGGCGGACGTGCAGCCGCCCGACGTCGAGACCCGCATCTCGATTATCTACCGCAAGGCGGAGATGCTGGGCTTTGAGCTGCCGGCCGAGGTTGCGGAATACATCGCCGTCCACGTCAAAAACGATATCCGGCAGCTGGAGGGCGCGGTCAAAAAGCTCAACGCCTATTACCGGATGGAGAACATCATCCCCTCCATCGGCCTTGCGCAGAACGCCATCAAGGACATCATGAACGAGCAGCAGCCGCTGCCGGTCACGGTGGACAAGATCATCACCGAGGTCGCGCGCACCTACAGCGTCTCGCCCGAGGATATCCGCAGCTCCAAGCAGAGCGCGGGCGTCTCCACCCCCCGGCAGGTCGCGATGTACATCGTGCGGGAGGTGACCGGCATGACGATGGAAAAAATCGGCGCCGAATTCGGCGGGCGCAACCACGCAACCGTCGTCTACGCCATCAGCAAAATCCAGAAAACGCTGGAAAACGACAGCCGTACCCGGGAGCTTGTGGAGGACATTATCAAAAACGCAAAGTCCCAGTAAGCCCGCGCGGTTCGTACAGGCTTGAACGGCCGGTTAAACATTCAACCGCCGGTTTTAAACAGCTTTAACCGCACGCCGGCGAAGTACACCGCTTTTCAACGGTTTGTCCACCGCGGCAACCTGCGCTTCAACAGCCTGCAAAGCCTGTCCGCACCGGCCAAAGCCGGGGGTTTTGACAGCATTGACCCGGCCTACTACTACTCCTGTTAAAAGATCTATATATAGGCAAAAAAGCCGGCGGGCAGCCCGCACCGGCGAAAAACCCTGTTTAATCTGTAAAATAGAGATTTCGGATAAAAAAGGAGACGGTCGTCAATATGAAACTTGTTTGCAGCCGCACCGAGCTTGTGGAGATGCTTGGCGGCGTATCCAAAGCGGTGAGCGCAAAATCCTCGATTCCCGCGCTTGAGGGCATCCTGTTCAAGGCGGAAAAGGACACGGTCGTCCTCACCGCCTACGACCTTGAAATCGGGATTATCACCTCCTTTTCCGCCCAGGTGGAGGAGGAGGGGGAGATCGTGCTAAACGCCCGCCTGCTGACCGAGATGGTGCGCAAAATCGACGCGGAAACCGTCTCCATCGAGGCGGACAGCGACCTTAAAACAGTCATCAAGGGCGGCATTACAAAGTTCAACTTCATCGGGATGCCCGCGTCCGACTATCCCGAAATGCCGATTCCGGACACGAGCAGTACCCTGTCCGTGCGGGGCTGCGACCTGCGCAGGATGATCTCCCGCACCATCTACGCCGTCTCGCAGAGCGATCAGAAGCCGGTGCACACCGGCACCAAGTTCATCATCGACGAAAGCGGCCTGACCCTCGTCTCGGTGGACGGGTATCGGCTGGCGGTCTGCACCAAAAAAGAGATCGGCCGGTTTGAAAACAAGGCGTTCGTCGTGCCCGGCAAGACCCTCGCCGAGGTGAGCAAGCTCATCGGGGACAGCGAGGACGACGTCACTATCGGCACCGAGCGCCGGTACGCGGTGTTCCGGCTGCCGCAGTACACGGTGGTGACCCGGCTGCTGGAGGGGGATTTCCTCGACTATAAAAAATCCATCCCGGACGGCTACCACACCCGGGTCAAGCTGGATGTGCGGGAAATGTCGGACAGCATCGACCGCGCGTCCCTGATTATCAGCGACCGGTTTAAAAGCCCGATCCGGTTTTTCTTTGAGGATAACCGGGTCTCGCTCAACTGCGCGACCGCGCTCGGCCACGCGTACGACGAGATCCGCTGCGAGATGGAGGGCGAGCCGGTCGAAATCGGCTTCAACAACAAATACATGCTGGACGCGCTGCGCAACAGCGGCTGCGACGAGGTTGTGCTGGAAATCAACGGACCCGGCGCGCCGATGAAGGTGCTGCCGGTGGAGGGGGAGGAGTTTCTCTTCCTTGTGCTGCCGGTTCGGATAAAAAACTGAGATTTTACAGGGGCGCCATGAAGCAGATTCGGGTCACAACAGAATATATCACCCTGGCAGCGCTGCTCAAGCTCTCGGGCGCCGTGATGAGCGGCGGCGAGGCAAAGGAGCGCATCCGGCTCGGCGAGGCGCTGGTTAACGGCGAGCCCTGTGCCCAGCGTGGCAAGAAGCTGCGGCCGGGCGACCGGGTCGCCTTTGCCGGGGAAGAGTACGAGGTCGCCGGGTGTATCTGACGACGCTTGCCTTGCAGGATTACCGCAACATCGCCGCGCTCTCGTTCGCGCCCGGCCAGGGGGTCAACGTCATCTGCGGGGACAACGGCCAGGGCAAGACGAATCTGCTGGAGAGCATCTTTCTGCTGACTGGGGCGCGCAGCTTCCGCAGCGGCAGGGACGCCGCGCTGATCCGCCGGGAACGGGAATTCTCGGTCATTCAGGCCGGGTTTTTCAGCGAGGGGCGGCCGCAGACCATCCGGCTGACCGTTTCGGATAAGGGGCGCGCCGCCAATCTGAACGGAACGGGGGAGAAAAAGGCGGCGGCGCTTGCCGGGCATTTCTGCTGCGTGGTCTTTTCCCCCGAGCATCTGGAGCTGATGAAGGGCGCGCCGGACAACCGGCGGCGGTTTCTGGACACGGCGCTGTGCCAGATTTCGCCGGGCTATCTCGACATCCTCAAAACCTACACCCGGCTGCTCGGCCAGCGCAACAGCCTGCTGAAGGACTGCGGCTATGTAAGCGCCGCGCTCGACCTGCTGGAGGTATACGACGAGCAGTTTGTGCGGGCGGCCGCTGCGCTGAGCGAAATGCGCCGGGCGTTTGTGGCCGAGCTGCTGGAAAGCGCGCGGGAAACCTACCGCGCTATCTCAAATGGGCGGGAGACGCTCAGCTTCCGCTATTGTTCCACCCTGTTTGGGGAGGAGCCGGCCGGGCTTGAAAACGGGCTGCACGCGCTTGCACAGGCGCGGGAGGCCGACCGCAGAAGCGGCTTTTCCACCCTCGGCCCCCACCGGGACGACCTGCTTGTCACCTTAAACGGCGAGAGCGCGCGGCTGTTCGGCTCGCAGGGGCAGCAGCGCAGCGCCGTGCTGGCGCTCAAGCTCGCCGAGGCGGAGCTGATGCACAAAAAGCTCGGCGAACGGCCGGTGCTTCTGCTGGACGACGTGCTCAGCGAGCTGGATCCCGGCCGGCAGGATTTTCTGGTGGAAAAGGTGCTGGGCGCGCAGGCGGTCATCACCTGCTGCGAGCCGGAGGTGGTCGTCCGGCGCGCGGACGCAAAGGTGTTCCGCATGCGCGGCGGCCGGCTGGTCTGAGCGGCGGTATCTGGCAAACTGAACAATACGGCGGCGCGGCCTGCCGCCGGGAGGAAAGCGTATGTATGTACATCTCGGCAGCGGAACGGTTGTCAGGGAACAATCCATCATCGGCATTTTTGATCTCGATTACTGTTCGGTGGGCAAGCGCACCCGCGAATTTCTCTTTAAGGCGCAAAAGGCGGCGCAGGTGGTCAACGTAACCGGCGACCTGCCAAAATCCTTTGTCCTCTGCGAGGAGAACGGGGCGGCGGCGCTGTATATTTCCGGCATATCCACCGCGACGCTGACCAAGCGCGCGCAGACAATCGAGTATTGAACGGCGTACGGCGCAGCAAATACAGGAGTGTGAAACATGAAATCAGACGAAAATCTCAATTTGAATGCGGAATATCGCGAGCTTGAGGGGCATTATGACGCGGATCAGATCCAGGTTCTGGAGGGGCTGGAGGCGGTGCGCAAGCGCCCGGGCATGTATATCGGTTCAACCGGGCCGCGCGGGCTGCATCACCTGGTGTATGAAATTGTGGATAACTCGATTGACGAGGCGCTCGCCGGCTTCTGTACCCGCATTGAGGTGCGCATCAAGCCGGGCGACGTGATTGAGGTGCGGGACAACGGCCGCGGCATCCCGGTTGGCATCCAGGCAAAGACGGGGCTGCCGGCTGTGACGGTTGTGTTCACGGTGCTGCACGCGGGCGGCAAGTTCAACAACGAGGGATATCATTTTTCGGGCGGGCTGCATGGCGTCGGCGCGTCGGTGGTCAACGCGCTGTCCGAATGGCTGACCGTGCGGGTCTGCGTGGACGGCAAGGCCTATGTGCAGCGGTTCGAGCGCGGCAAGGAATGCTGCCCGCTCTCCTGCGTGGGGGAGACGGACGAGGTCGGCACAACGGTGGAATTCAAGCCGGACGGGGAGATTTTTGAGGAGCTGCGGTATGATTACGACACCCTGGAAAGCCGGCTGCGGGAGCAGGCCTTTTTAAACGCGGGCATCAACATTATGCTGCGGGACGAGCGGGAGCCGGAGATTCGCGAGGACGATATGCGCTATGAGGGCGGCATCCGCAGCTTTGTGGAGCATATTCACTCCCGGCGCCAGCTGGAGGTGCTGCACCCCAATGTGATCTATTTTAAAACTGTAAACGAGCACAACGAGGCGGAGGTCGCGCTGCAATATAACGACAGCTACAACGAGCTGCTGCTCTCCTTTGCCAACAATATCCACACCCAGGACGGCGGCACCCACGAGCAGGGCTTTAAAAACGCGCTGACCCGCGTATTCAACGACTACGGCCGCAAGCACAATCTGCTGAAGGAAAACGACAAGAACCTGACCGGCGACGATGTGCGCGAGGGGCTGACCTGCATTGTCAGCGTCAAGCTGCAGGAGGCGCAGTTTGAAGGTCAGACCAAGGGCAAGCTGGGCAACACCGAGATGCGCGGCATTGTGGAGAACATGACCTATACCAAGCTGTCGGATTACTTTGAGGAAAACCCCGCGGTCGCCAAGGCGATTTTTGAAAAGGCGCTGGGCGCGGCGCGGGCGCGGGAGGCGGCGCGGCGTGCCCGCGACCTGACCCGGCGAAAGAGCGCGCTGGAGACCGCTTCCCTGCCCGGCAAACTGGCGGACTGCACCGAGCGCGGCGCGGAGGGAACCGAGCTGTATATCGTGGAGGGAGATTCCGCGGGCGGCTCGGCAAAGGAGGGGCGCGACCGCCGCTTCCAGGCAATCCTGCCGCTTTGGGGCAAGATGATCAACGTGGAAAAGGCGCGGCTGGACAGGGTTTACGGCAACGACAAACTGATGCCGGTTGTCACGGCGCTCGGCATCGGGCTGGGGGACGAGCTGGACATGTCCAAGCTACGGTACGGCCGGGTGGTCGTGATGGCGGATGCGGATGTGGACGGCGCGCATATCCAGACCCTGATGCTCACCTTCTTTTTCCGCTTTATGCGCCCGCTGATCGAGGAGGGGCATGTCTATCTCGCCCAGCCGCCGCTGTATAAGCTCACAAAGGGGCAGACGGTGCGGTACGCTTATTCCGACCCGCAGCGGGATCAGATCAACGCTGAGCTGGGCGGCAACGCGCGGATTAACCGGTACAAGGGCTTGGGCGAGATGAACCCCGAGCAGCTCTGGGAAACCACCATGAACCCCGAAAACCGCATCATGAAAAAGGTGGAGATTGAGGACGCGGCGCGCGCCGACGAGGCATTCACCATCCTGATGGGGGATAAGGTGCCGCCCCGCCGGGAGTTTATCGAGAAAAACGCGCAGTACGTCAAAAACCTCGACGTTTAAGCGCGCACCGGGGGAGATATACCCGCAAGCCGGATATCCGGCCGGACAGATTGGGTTTTGCGGATGTGTTCGGTCGTTTTGCCGGTTTGCCGCGCGCCCACGTCACGGGCGGGCTGGAGCCGCCGCGGGCACTGTGCGGGACAGGGGCACCGAGCCGGGCGGCCGGTATTCTCTGGCAACTGTCCCGGCACAGCCCGCCCCCGGCAGCGGCGAAATGTGTGCAAAGACCGCGTCGGCGGTGACCTTCGCCGCTCCAGGTCGCGCGGCATGGAAATAGCCTGCACGAAATAAAGGCCAGGCTTCGCATGCACCGCGCGGCTTGCCGCCGCAGACAGGGCGGCGTGCACAGTCGGCCGCCACATAAACGGAATGCTTTTGCACCGGGTAAACCGGCGCTGTCGGCCGCAGGTTTTTCACCGCCCCGCCCCGGAACCGTGCCGGATGCGGGTTTGGGGCTGTGCGGGTGGGGTCGCTGCCGTTTCTGGGCGCGCGGCGTGCGGACGGCCTTGGGCGGAAAAAGCCGGTGTTTGCCTTTTCTGCGCGGCGCCGGCCGGCGTAAAAAAGTGGTGCAGGCAAAGTCTGCCGCCGGAAAATCCGCGCATGGGCGCGCGGCGGCGCCCATCCCCCCGCACCGGAAAAGGAGCTTGCGCATATGGAATACAAGCCGTTTCAGTTCAGCGAAACCGAGGCGAAAATCACCGCAAAGTGGGAAATCGGCGTGCGGGACTACGTCACCCCGCTGACCGTGCTGCTCTTTGCGCTTATCGGGCTTGTGGAGGTGGTGCGCGCTGCGACCAAAACGCCGCTGCCGCCCCTCTCCTTTTACATCGCGGACGGCGTGGCGGTGCTGATTTTCATCCTCGCGCTCTACTATATCGGCGACCGGGTTAACCGCACGGCGGCGGATATCCAAAAGCGAATTCTGACGGTGGATTTCCGGCAGGAGGAGCAGCGGCTTGCGGTGATTGAGGCGGGCGGCCGGGTAGTTTACCGCGCCCTGTTTTCGGACATTGACCGGGTTGACGCAGGGCCGCACGTGGTTCGGCTGAGCGGCCGCCCGGGCGCAATCTGCCTGCCCCGCGCGCAGCTGCCCGGCGAATGGCTGCAGCAGCTTGCCGCCCAGCTGGGCAAGGAGCGGTTTAAGGTGTGCAAATGGATGTAACGGGGTTGAAACAGCGTTTTCAACAGCGTGTTTAAAATATTGTTGAATATACATAATCTGATTTTAAGCAGCGGATTATCTATCAGAAACAGAGGAAAACCATGGAAGAAAACAGATTTGCGAATGAGACAGTCAAGGTTGTCGATATCGAAAAGGAGATCCGGCAGAGCTTTTTGGATTACTCCATGTCGGTCATTGTCTCCCGCGCGCTGCCCGATGTGCGGGACGGCCTGAAGCCGGTTCACCGCCGCATCCTCTATTCAATGAACGAAAACGGCCTGACCCACGATAAGCCGACCCGAAAATCGGCGAACATCGTGGGCGCAGTGCTGGCGGACTATCACCCGCACGGCGACGCGAGCGTCTACGACGCGATGGTGCGCCTGGCGCAGACCTTTTCGCTGCGCTACCCGCTGATTGAGGGGCAGGGCAACTTCGGCTCGGTGGACGGCGACCCCCCCGCGGCGTATCGGTATACCGAGGCGCGCATGAGCAAAATTGCCAATCTGCTGCTGAGCGATATCGACAAGGAGACGGTCGATTTTTCCCCCAACTACGACGATACAACGGTGGAGCCGAACGTATTGCCCTCCCGCATCCCGAACCTGCTGGTCAACGGGTCAACCGGCATCGCGGTGGGCATGGCGACGAACGTCCCGCCCCACAACCTGACCGAGGTGGTGCAGGGCATCGAGTATCTGCTGGAGCACCCGGACTGCTCGGTGCTCGACCTGATGGACTATATCAAGGGGCCGGATTTCCCGACGGGCGGCATCATCATGGGCAGAAGCGGCATCCGCGCCGCCTATGCGACCGGCCGGGGCAAGATAATCCTGCGCGGCCGCGCCGAGATTGAGGAGATGAAGAACGACCGGTTCCGCATCGCCATCAGCGAGATCCCCTACATGGTCAACAAGGCGCGCCTGATTGAGAGCATGGCCGACCTTGTCAAGGACAAGCGGATCGACGGAATCAGCGACCTGCGGGACGAATCCGACCGCAACGGAATGCGGATTGTGGTTGAGCTGCGCCGGGATGCGAACCCGCAGGTGGTGCTCAACCAGCTTTACCGCTTTACCCAGCTGCAGGACACGGTCGGGGTCAACATGCTTGCGCTTGCGGGCGGTGTGCCCCGCACGATGGATTTAAAAACGGTTCTGGAACAGTTTGTGGATTTCCGCCGCGACGTCATCCGCCGCCGGACGGAATTCGAGCTGAAAAAGGCGCGGGAGCGCGCCCATATTCTGGAGGGGCTGCGCAAGGCAATCGACATTGTGGACGAGATTATCGCCACAATCCGCGGCTGCAAGGGCGGGCAGGCCGAGGCAAAGGCCGCCCTGATCGAGCGGTTTGAATTTGACGAGCCGCAGGCCGCCGCCATCTGCGCGTTCCAGCTTGGCCGCCTTGCCGGGCTGGAAATCCTCAAGATTCAAAACGAGCTGGACGGCCTGCACGCGAAGATTGCGGATCTCAGCGATATCCTGATTAACGACGCGCACCTTGTGCGGATTATCTGCGAGGAGCTGGAGGAGGTGCGGGAAAAATACGGGGACGAGCGGCGCACCGAGATTGCCGCGGTGTCCGGCGAGGTGGATATCGAGGATCTGATTCCGGAAGAGGAGTGCGTCATCACCCTGACCCACTTCGGCTATGTCAAGCGGCAGCCGGCCGACGCCTATAAATCCCAGCGCCGTGGCGGCCGCGGCATCCAGGGCATGACCCACCGGGACGAGGACTTTGTCGAGGAGCTGTTTGTCAGCTCCACCCACGACTACCTGCTGTTTATGACCTCGATGGGCCGGTGCTATAAAATGAAGGGGTACGAGATTCCGGAGGGCTCCCGCACCGCGCGCGGCACCAACATCGTCAACCTGCTGCCGCTGCTGCCGGAGGAGAAGATCAGCTCGGTCATCCGGGTGCATGATTTTGACGAGG
This sequence comes from uncultured Oscillospiraceae bacterium, assembly GCA_964645785.1. GTDB lineage: Bacteria > Bacillota > Clostridia > Oscillospirales > Ruminococcaceae > CALWZE01. Next base: position 23,939 of record CAZYAV010000002.1, on the reverse strand, counting down.
CGGACTTTATCGTAATGGTCACCCGCAAGGGCATCGTCAAGCGCAGCGCGCTCTCGCTGTACAGCAACATCCGCAAAAACGGCGTGTACGGCATCACCCTCGACGAGGGGGACGAGCTTGCGTGGGCGCGGCTGACCGGCGGTGACAGCGAGCTGCTTGTGGCGACCCGCAACGGCATGGCGATCCGCTTTAAGGAGACGGACGCCCGCGCCATGGGGCGCACTGCGCGCGGAGTCAAGGCGATTGCGCTGCGCGACGGGGACGAGGTTACCGGCATGTGTACGCTGGACGAGGGCGAAAAGCTTCTGACCGTGACCGAGGACGGCAAGGGGCGGCTGAGCGACCCGGCGGAGTACCGGCTGCAAAACCGCGGCGGGTTCGGGATCCGCAATTATCCCTGCGACCAGCGCGGCACGGCGGTTGCGGGGGTCAAGGCGGTGGAGATGGCCGACGATGTGATTATGATCAGCCAGAGCGGCATTATCATCCGGATGCATGTGGAGGATATCACCTGCCAGAGCCGGTATGGCGGCGGCGTGCGGGTCATGCGGGTCGGCGAGGGGGACAAGGTGGTCACCGTTGCAAAGGTCGAGCGCAACGACGAGGCCGAGACAGCCCGCCCCGAGGCGGATTCCGCGGACATCGACGAGGCCGAGCTTGCGGAAATCGAGCGGGAAAACAGCGCGCCGGAGGACTGAGCGCGCGGTCGGCGGGGAGGCACTGGCCGGTCTGACGCCGCCGCAAAAGGCCGCCAATCCGCGGCGTTTCCCTGGGGATACAGCCCCGGCAAAACCGCGCGGCGGCGCGCCGGACAGCGGTTTAATGGAATTATAGTTTAGGCGAAGAATGCAGGAAGCAGCCCGAAAACGGGCTGCTTCCTTTTTT
>CAZYAV010000002.1:0-22954 GCA_964645785.1 uncultured Oscillospiraceae bacterium | reverse complement strand
ATAGTTTAGGCGAAGAATGCAGGAAGCAGCCCGAAAACGGGCTGCTTCCTTTTTTGCCGGTATCTTGGTTTTCCCGGCGCGGTTTATTCCGGGGCTGCTCCGCCCGGGCGTGGCGTGGGGGCGAGATGGCTTGCTTTTTAGTGTGCGGCTGGGGCACGCTTTTAGGGAGAACCGGCAAACACGGTTTCGGATGACGGGAACTGGGAACCGCCATATCGCAAAAAGACAGCCGGCGGTTGAACCGAAAAAGAGGCCGACGACAATCCTAATGAGGTGCCGCAACAGAGGGTTTGAAAGCAAACGGCAGAGACAATCGGTTCGGTATGCAGAATTTAAAAACGTTTGCACGTACACCGACCCCAGGGAAACCGACGGAGGAGCTGCCGAATAGCCTGGTTGCTTTAATTGTGGCTCACACATCCGGCAAGAGCAATGAACGCGGAAAATAAAAGATCGAAATGGACTGCAAGGCTGTTGGAATGATCAAGATCGCCGATCGGGTGCGTGCTGCGCGCGGCAGCAGATGCGGCAGGAAAAACCGAGGGAAGAAAACAACCGGACAGCGCAGAACGGCGGCACGGCTTTCGATTCATCGCCACACTACATATAGCACCTTGGCCAAACGTAAGCGCCCCCGTTTTTAAACCCGGCTTGCGGCGCAGCGGTTGCGAGCGAAGCCGGGAGGACATTGGCCTCGCCGCTGCGGCGCGGCTTTTTGCAGGGCTGTCCGTACCATGCAAGGCGGTTATACAAAAGCGCAGAGCGCGGTAAAAATAAACGCAATGTTGAAAAGTCTGTTAAAATTGTTAAAATATACGGGCATAAACCAAATAAATTGGTCTGTATCACGGCACAACAGAGCGGATTTTCTGCAAACGGTGCGCCTGCAAACGGGCGGGCAGCGCCCGTCCGGCGCGAACCGGGGACGCCGGACAGGTTTTGGCCGAATGCAAAATAAAAAGCCGCCCGCTGAATCGTCTGCGGGCGGCTGCCGGATGGTCAATCAGGCCTTTTTAAAGCTTTTGCATTCGCGGATTTTATCCGGATCCTCATAGGTCTTGTAGCATTCGCAATACCATTTATAGCCCTTTTTCTCGGTCGGGTCCGCGTATTTGCAGCCCTTGCACTTGCAGTAATCGTCCGCCATGAATTCGGTTCTCCTTTTGTTTTATGTATCCTGATAGCGGGTGCCCGAATAGCCCCGCTTTTGCAGCGCACAGACAAGCCAGTCAAGCCGCTTTTTGAAAAACCGGTTGAACCATTTGGTTTGGCCGAACAGCCGCACGGCTGTCGGGCTGACTGCGTAATACAGCCTGATAAACGCGCGGCCGGCCGCGTGCTTGGACAATGTCCGGTCGCGGAACCGCCGCAGCGTCCAGACCGGTGGGCAGTCGTATGACCCGTAGACGGCCGTCGCGACATAGCACCCGCCCGAAGAGGTGTTTACCCGGCTATAACGAAAAACAATGTTGGGGTATTTTTCCCGGCTCACGGCCTCCAGCCGATCCATGATTTCGTTGACCTCTTTGCCGGTGCGGGTTACCGGCAGGTCGAATTCGTGGTAGAGATTGGTGAAGCTTCCATAACCCTCCGGTATGCCGATCTGGATGTCCCAGTCCTCACAGGTGCTTATAAAGATATAGTCGTAATTGTTCGGGTCGCTTGGGCTTCCCACCGGATGCTTTGTGCGCTCGATGTCGCTCGCACTGTCAAACAAGGGCAGCATTAAAAGAATCTTGTAGTGGTCGACTTTGTAAGAACCAGGCTCACAAACGTGTCTGAAGCTGACATAAATTGTGTTGTCAAGCTCCATGGGGCAATAGTTCGCTTTATCCGTGGTTTTGCCGCTGCTGTATTGCATCCACCCGATAAAATGCTCTGCGATGTGCCAAAACATCTCTTCGCCCGGAAAAATATCCGCCAACGCGCTTCCTCCCAGCCAGTCAAATTTTTTTATATTATCCATTATATATATATATATATATGCTGTCAAGGGGGTTAACAGGAATTTTTCGCGCATTCCGGCGGTTTTTTGCACGCCCTGCAAAGCGCGCCGCCGCGGAATCATAAGCCGAAAAACAGGCGCCAAATTCCGGACAAAAAGGCAGCCGCCCGCCGCTGGAAAACCGCGCCGCTTTTTGGGTAGGGATAGGCGCGAAAAAACCCGCCCCGGCCAGATGGCCGGGGCGGGTTCAATATTGCGGTTAAAATGCCGGGATTACAGCTCCGCGAAGTACTTGATGGTGCGAACCATCTGGCTGGTGTAGCTGTTCTCGTTGTCGTACCAGGACACGACCTGCACCTGATAGGTGTCGTCGTCGATCTTGGAGACCATCGTCTGGGTCGCGTCAAACAGCGAGCCGTAGGTGATGCCGATGATATCGCTGGAAACCAGCGGCTCCTCGGTGTAGCCGAACGAATCGTTGGAGGCAGCCTTCATCGCGGCGTTGATGCCGTCCACCGTCACGTCCTTGCCCTTGACAACCGCGACGAGAATCGTGGTCGAACCGGTCTTGACCGGCACGCGCTGCGCGGAGCCGATGAGCTTGCCGTTCAGCTCGGGGATGACAAGGCCGATCGCCTTCGCGGCGCCGGTCGAGTTCGGGACGATGTTCTCTGCGGCGGCGCGGGCGCGGCGCAGGTCGCCCTTGCGGTGCGGGCCGTCAAGCACCATCTGGTCGCCGGTGTAGGCGTGGACGGTGGTCATGATGCCGCTGACAATCGGCGCATATTTGTTCAGGGTGTTCGCCATCGGCGCAAGGCAGTTGGTTGTGCAGGAAGCGGCCGAAATCACCGCGTCGTCCTTGCTCAGGGTCTTTTCGTTGACCGAGTAGACGATGGTGGGCAGGTCGTTGCCCGCGGGCGCGGAGATGACAACCTTTTTCGCGCCGGCCTTGAGGTGCGCGGAGGCCTTCTCCTTCGAGGTGTAGAAGCCAGTGCACTCCAGCACGACGTCCACGCCGATCTTGCCCCAGGGAAGATTCGCGGCGTCCTTCTCGCTGTAGATGGTGATCTCCTTGCCGTCGACAACGATCGAGTTCTCCTTCGCCTCAACCGTGTGGCCGTCATAGCGACCCTGCGCGGAATCGTATTTCAGCAGATGCGCGAGCATTTTCGGATCGGTCAGATCGTTGATCGCGACGACCTCATAGCCCTCCGCGACATGCATCTGACGGAACGCAAGACGGCCGATGCGGCCAAAGCCATTGATCGCAACTTTAATAGCCATTTGAATTACCCCCAAAATTTTCATAATATTGCGTTTATATTATACCAAAAGCGAACGGTCAAAACAATGTGAAATCTTCATGAACAAAGCGCATTTCCGGCCGGAAGTTCCGGGCAGTTTGACGATAGCTCCTCAGGCCGTAAAAAGCAGGTTGAACAGCAGCATTCCGGCACAGAAAACGGCGTAAAGAACCGAACCGGGGTTCAGACAGACCAGCCGCGCCGTGATGGGGCGGGAAAAGGAGAACCGCGCGCCATCCAGCCGCAGGCCGCGGTGATGAACCGCCAGCCAGACCACCGCGAACACAACCGCCGCCAGCGCGAACCCGAGGTAAAGCAGCAGCCCCGCCGTGCCGAGCTTATCCTGCAAAAACAGGGTTAAAAACGAGCCGAAGAAGTTGACAAGCATATGCAGCAGAACCGTCTGCCGGATGCTGCCGGTTCGCAGGGTGATGTAGGCGAACACCATGCCGAGCGGGATGGCGTAGCACAGCTGGCGCAGATCCATATGAAACAGCCCGAACGCAATCCCGCTGTAGAGAATCGCGACCCGGTCGCCAAACGGGCGCAGCCGGTCGAGCAGCAGCCCGCGGAACAGAAACTCCTCCACAATGGGGGAGCAGAAGCAGACAATCAGCAGGATCCAGAAATAGCTCGGGCTTTCCAGCAGGCTGCTGACCGCGTCGTTGACCGGCGCGCCGCGCAGCAGCCCGATCAGGGTGGCGGCCAGATTGCCGAGCATACTGAACAGGATGAGAATCCCGAACGAGATCAGAAACAGGGTCAGGGTCGAGCCGAGGGTCACCGGCCGCTTTTCAACCGGCTTGCTGACCGGCAGCCGCCGGGTAATCAGCCAGAAAACCGGCACGCCAAACAGATAAAACGCCGCGATGAGTAGGTAGCTCAGCCCGTCATAGCCGAGCGCGGCCGGAAACGCAAGCCGGAGCACCAGCATAATCAGCACCTGCATAAAAATGGTCATGAGGCTCATCCCGAGCAGCCCGAGCCCGAGCCGGTTAAACGTTCTTTTTTCCATGGCAACAAACCTCTTTCTATTGTTACAGGATCCACCCGCCGGAATCACCCGAGCACAGGAGGCGGGCGGCTTCGCTTATGCGGGGCTGCCGCGCTGGGCGGCGGCGCTCCCGCCCGGCTTTTCTTTGCCCCGAACGGCGGGGCGGAAAAAACAGCCAGGCCGCACACTTTGGCGGCGCAAAAAATTTGCCGGAAACGGCGCTTCCCGCTGCGGCGCGCGGCCGGTTCGGGAGAGCCGCTGCATACGGTTTCAAAGTATTGCGGCGCTGTGACGCAATGTCCGGGTCTGCGCAATCATCGGCCGGAACCGCCCGGGTAAGGGAAGCGCCCGGCGCAGGAAGCGGGCGGCCTGATGTATGCGGGGCTGCCGCAGCCGGGCGGCGGTGCCCCGCCCGGCTTCGCCTTGCCCTGATTGGCGGCGTGACCCCGCAGCCGAAATTCCGCCCGACGCCGCCGCGCGCTCAGGGCTTTTCTTTTCCGCCGGTTCCCCGCCGCAGCGCCATCTTCAGGCCGATGCGCGCCCGGCGGTAGGCCGGCAGCACACGGTTATACAGAAAATACCAGAAGCTTTTGGCGACAAAATCGAATTCTCCCAAAAATTCGACATATTTCCCGCCAAACTGCCGTTTAAACTCATGGAGGGACTTTAACGGGCTGGTGTCGGGGTTGCCGACCGTCCCGAACTGGTCGAGCAGCTTGGCGCCCTGCGCTTTGGCGTCGTGGATTTTTTCGTAATAAACCCGGTTGTTGATGAAGGTCTCGCTCATCAGCTTGTCGCTGCCCGCGTGAACCGCCCAGGATTTGTCCCCGTAATGAATCACAAAGTGCGCGCTGATGACCGCGCCGTTTGGATACTGCCGCGCGTAATCCTCAAACTGGCTGATTTCGCGGTTGAGCCGCTGCTCGCTCAGCTCGGATTCCGCGAGCGGCCCCGGCTTGCGCAGCGTCTTGCGCTTTTCAAGCAGCGCGTCCAGCTCCTGCCGGAGCAGCCCGACCGTCGCCGCGGGGTCGACCCTGCCGAGATAGAGGTTTGCCATCCCGTGCCGGTCAAGCCGGTCGAACATGCTCTGATAGTAGTGCGCGCTGTAGCCGACAAACTCGTCCCGCTCGCTGGTGATGGTGATCAGCCGGTGCAGCTCCTTTACGTCGGCGCTTGTGCCGCGCACCACCTCACAGGCGTACCGGTGGGATTTTTTGACGTTTTTCAGCACGTTGCCGACAATTTTGCGGTCGATCTCGGCGTCGGTTGGGGTGAGGTCGATGCGGAAGGTGAAGCGCGGCTGCCGCCCCTCAAAGCCGAGGTTGAAGCCCCGGTGCCTGAACCCGATTGCCTGCAAATGCTCGATGAGGGCGGCATTGTCCGCCCCGCCGGGCACCGGATTGCCGTGCCCGTCAATCTCCCGCCGCTCGATGTCCGGGTCGATTTTGAGGAACATCCCGCCCCGCTGCCGGACAAACCGGAACACCGCGCGGCAGAATTCGTCGAGCAGCGCCCAGTCCTCAAAATCCACCACAAACCCGCGCGGCGAATAGAAATAGGGCGGGAACAGCGGGGGCTTGCGCTCCAGCAGCAGCGCCGCCGCGCACAGCTCGCCCGCCTCGTTTTCCAGCCCGACATAGTGCGCGCGCATCCCCTTCTCCTGCTCGTTGAGCTCCCCCCACGCGACCGACTGCATAAAGTGGGATTTTTTGGGGTGGCTGCGCACAAAGGCGTCGTACCGGTCTTTCTCAATGTCCTGTATAAAATTCATATTGTATAACTCCCAGCGGATATTCTGTATTTGGTCTCCGGCCGGCGGAGGCAGAGCCGCCGCGTTATGCCGGAGCCTGGGACGGAAAAGGGCGCAGAACTTCCGCCGCCGGCATGGCTGCCGCCGCGTCTGTTCCGGCCGCAATTTTTGGTATACCCCATGAGCGGCGCAGCGTGAATGGACGGCGGCGGTTTCGCCGGCCGCCGCAAACCGCGTTGGGGCGAGCGGTTCAATAAAGGTAAATAATATTATAGCATACCGTGAGTAAAAGAGAAACGCCGCGCATACAATAGCACTGCCCGCATGCAGTATAGTTTGTGCCGGTTTTAACAGTTTCAACCGTGTTTTCAACAACTCGTAAATTCGGCAATTAAAAATACAGTTAATCTACTTTTGACAAAACTCGACAGGATTCGACATTCTATGCTATATTGAGGGTATAAAATAAACAGGGTAAAAGGTCACGTTTATGAACCAGAGCATATCCGACAGTGTTGCGCTTCTGTACGACGGGGCGGACTGCGCGGCCGTTCTCTTTGACGAGGAGAGAAAGCCGGTTTGGAAAAATAAAGCCGCGCAGCAGCCGGCGTTTGACTTTGTCAACACCGGGCTGTTTGTGAAATGCGTATTCACGCCGGAAAATGAGGAGAGCCTTGCGCGCGCGGGGACGGTGTATCTGCGGCCGGGCGCCGAGTTTGCCGAGCCGTCCGGTCTGATGCTCAGCCGGGTGGAGGGCGGCTGCCTGCTGCTGTTTGACGCGGTGAACGCCTCCGCAAAGAGCCGGCGCTTTTCGGCGAGCGGCATAGAGCTGTTTACCGGCCTTGTGCGCGGCAGCCTGGATAAACTCAATCTGTCTGCGGCGGCGGTGGAACAGGCGTTTGACACCGACGACCCTGAAATGGAGCAGATGTTCTCCAACATCCGCTCCAGCTCTTACCAGATTCTGCGCGGGATGAGCAACGTCACCCTCTACGCAGGGTACCTTTCGGGCACGCTTGCGCTGTCCAGGCGCAATTGCGACGTCGGCGAGCTGGCGCGGGCAATCTGCCTTTCGGCGCAGAGCGTCCTCAAGCAGCACATCGACATCGCGGTGACGGTCAAGGACGCGCCGGTCATCGCGTGCGTGGACATCAAGCTGTGCGAGCGCGCCCTGATGAACATCCTGCTCAACGCGATTCTGTACACAAGGGAGAATAACCGCATCGCTGTCTGCGTTTCGTCGCAGGGCGGCAAGGCGCAGATTGTGGTGCGGGATCAGGGCGCCGGGATCCGGGACGAAAACGTGGCGCTGGCAGCCCGACCCTTTTTCTCAACCGAACCGGCGGCCGACGGCGGGCAGGCGCCCGGGCTCGGCCTGGGGCTGACGATCGCCTCCCTGTTTTGCGAGACCCACGGCGGGGCGCTTGTGCTCAACAGCCGGTACGGCGAGGGGACGACGGTTGCGCTCTCCTTCGACACGGCGCTGGAGAATTCGGCCGGCTTCCGCGCGTCGGTGAGCAATTATGTGACCGACCGCTTTTCCTCCCTGTATATTGAGCTTTGCGGCGTCTGCGAGATTCCGCGCTGAGGGCGGGCGGCGCGCGGGCCGCGGGAGCGGCATGGGAAGCGCAGACTGCGCGGCAAAATAACGGTATCCTTTCCTGCCGGCTGATTTTTTGCCCGGCAAAGCGAGCCCCCGGCGGGTTTTCCCGCCGGGGGCTCTGTTTACTGTGCAGCGGCAGGCTGGGCGGCCTGTCCCCGCGCGAGGCCGCGCGAAAACGGGCAGGCGGTGGCAGACGGGAGCCGGTTGGCTATGGCTGTCCGGGTGCGGGGGAGCGAACGGAGAGCGGAAGAAGTACACCGAAGCAGGTGGGCGCTGAAAAAGCGTCCCGTATCCGCAGCGTGCTGTACCGCGGCACCTGGGTATACAGATGAAACTACGCAAACACAGCCGGGAAAATTCCGGGCAGTGAAGCAAGCCCCGGCGGGGAGGAACCCGCCGGGGCTTGCTGTTTATTGTGCAGCGGCGGGTCGGGTGGCCTGCCCCGCGCGAGGCCGCTCGAAAACGGCCGGTCGGCGGCGCGCGGGAGCCGGGCGGCAATGGCTGCCCGGGTGTGGGGGGCGAGCGGGGTGCGGGCGGTGGCGTTTCGGGAAGCCGGGAGAGGCGGCTTTGTTGAAAAGTGTGTTGAACCTGTTGATTTTTTCAACCGAGCCACGCATGTCGAATTCGCACGGCTGCGGCAAATTCGGAGCCGCACGAATCGACAGCGCGCGAAAATCGTTGAACTTTGTGTTTAATCCCGGTTGAAGTCCGCGTCGTCGCAAAGTCCGCTCTGCTCCGGTTTCTTTTTTGCCTTTGGCAGAAAAGAAACCATCCGCTCCGCTCCCTTGCTCCTCCTCTCCGCAAAAAGTCACGCCGCGCCTACGCTGCTCGCTTGTAAACGCGCTCGCGACGCCTGCGCAGTCGCTGCCAGCTTTTTGCCGGAAAAAGCACGGCATCCTGCCTTGTCCTGTGTCTATTTTGTCAGCTGTTTCCCGATTGGGCATCGCCTGCCCTTACCGGGCAGGAACGCGCTTTGTCGGTGAGCGCGCGCCGAGCGGGAACCGCCGCCGGGGCGGTGTGTATCGCGATACGGCGCCGCCCGATTTTCCCCGCACGGGCTGCCTGTGCTGCGGCTGTCCGCCTCCCGGCGCAGCGCAGGGTTTCCCGCATTTCCGGCCTTACTGGCCGGTTTCATTGACCGGTTTCCCTCTCCGCTCCGCTTTCACCTTTGGGTTTCACGGTCTCCGCCCAGTCCTCAAGCCATCGCCGGAAAATAAACGGGCTGCGGTTCTTCCCCGCAGCCACAAAGCCGGTGGGGATTTTCTCCTCCCCGATACACCGCAGCAGGGTGTCGCTCGTGATGGAGAGGCCAATCTCCCGCAGATACCGCTCCGCCGCGTGGGCTGTCATGGCTGCGCTTCGATCTGGATGTGCCATCTGGCTGCTTCCGTTCTGTTTTTTCTTCCCCAACCGCTGCCGCCCGATCATAAAGAAACGGCGCGGCGAGGGGGCGCATCCGATTCCCGGATTGGTTTCGGGGCGACGCGCGCTGGGGGTCTTTGCCTGCCCGCCCGGCCATATGCCGGCAATACCGCTGCGATGAATCGCATATCCGCCCCGCCGCCAAACGCCGCTCAAATTGATCCGGCGGTGTCTATACCCCGCCCATGATGCAACATAAAAGCCCCGAACACGGCCTGCCGGCCGGGCGTGTTCGGGGCTTTAGGCGGATTGGCAGCAAAAGGCGCGCCGGAATCAGCCAAAGACAATTTTATCCTGTGAATAGTAATTCATCGCGCGGGTGTCGGTCTGCACGTCGAATGCGGCGGTTGCCTCGTCCATCAGCGCGGTGAACGGCTCCGTGCCCAGGCGGGTAACGATTTCCAGCTCATAATTGGCGATGTCGTCCGCCTCGGACAGGCCGTTGCTGCGGTAAAGATAGCAGACGCCGTCCTTTTCAAACAGATGGTAGGCGTTGTCCTTTGCCGTAAAAATCTCCGCGATGAAATCCGCGTCCATCCCGCTGCTCGTGGTGCTGACAAGGGTATTGTCCAGATACAGCTCGTCAAACGCCTCGCCGCTCACGGTTTCCGTCGACCCGGTCAGGGTGAGAACCTCCGGGTACAGCTGCATATAGAGCGCGCGCAGCTCGGTCTCGTTTGCGGCCTGCGCCATCTCCCCGGCGATCTCCCGGATGCGGGTCTGGCTGGCCGTGCTCAGCGCGCCGCCGGACGCATCGGTTGTGGGGAACTGGATATAGTCGATCCGGGTATAATTCTCCTCAAAATAGGCCTGCTTTTCCTCTGCGCTCAGCGCGTGCTCGCCGCCCTCGCCGTACAGCGCCTGAATCACCTGGCTCTGCTTATAGGGCAGCTTCTGCATCTCCAGGAATGTCTCGTACCCAACGCCGTTGCGCAGATACAGGCTGCTGTAGCTGTTCCAGACGGTCGACGCCTCGTATTCCACATAATACTCGTTGAACGAGTCAAACTCCAGCCCGAGGCGCGCAAACTCACTGTCGATATACACGCTGTCCAGGCAGTTCTGCATGGCGCGGTTTGCAATCCACTCCCGCGCGGGCACCCCGTCCAGCTCAACGTCAAAAATGCCGGCGTCCATCACCGCACTGTCGCTGTACTGGTCAATTGCGGCATAGGCCGCGTCCAGCTGAAAATAGAGATAGCGCCCCGCCTTGACAGGCGTCCCGTCCACCGTCATCACGGATTCGGGATTATAGCCGCAGCCCGCGAACAGAGACAGGCAAAGGCACAGCGCCACCGCCGCAAGCAGAAAACTCCATTTAGACCGGTTCAAAATTCAACCCTCCGATAGATTCGCATACTTTGAACCTATATTATACAGGATTCCCGCAGGATTATCAATTCTTTTTATCCCGGCCGCCGCGCGCTGTATCCCTGCCTGCGGCCCGGGCGGCCGTCGTCTATATGCAATAGAAAACCGCCGTCTGTCTGCCAGCCGTCCCGGCGCGGCTTTCGCTTTGGGCGGCTATATATAGTATAAAAGCTGCCGCCTCGCGGAAGCCGGACGAGGGGAACAAAAAGAGCCGGGCGGCCATGCCGCCCGGCTCTGCGCCTGCCGCTCAGCGAATCACGGTTGCGCCGCCCATATAGGGCACCAGCACTTCGGGGACGGTGACCGACCCGTCGGCGTTCTGATAGTTTTCCAAAATCGCCGCCGTGGTTCTGCCCACCGCAAGGCCGGAGCCGTTGAGGGTGTGCACCAGTTTGACCTTGCCGTCCCTGTCGCGGAAGCGGATGTTAGCGCGCCGCGCCTGATAATCCTCGAAGTTGGAGCAGCTGGAAATCTCGGCGTACCGGCCGTAGCTGGGCAGCCAGACCTCGATGTCGTAGGTTTTGGCGGAGGAGAACCCGAGGTCGCCGCCGCACAGGGTCACCACCCGGTAGGGCAGGCCGAGCAGCTGCAGGGCGTGCTCCGCATCGTGGGTCAGGGCTTCCAGCTCGTCGTAGCTGTTTTCCGGATTAGCAAATTTTACCAGTTCCACCTTGTTGAACTGGTGCTGGCGGATGAGGCCGCGGGTATCCCGCCCGGCGCTGCCGGCCTCGCCGCGGAAGCAGGCGCTGTACGCGCAGTATTTGATCGGCAGCTGATCCACGCTGAGGATTTCGTCCCGGTGATAGTTGGTTACCGGCACCTCGGCCGTCGGGATCAGGTAATAGTCGGTATTCTCCACATGGAACATATCCTCGGCGAATTTTGGCAGCTGGCCGGTTCCGGTCATCGAGGCGGTGTTGGCCATGTAAGGCGGGAAAATCTCGGTGTAGCCATGCTCGCCCGAATGCAGGTCGAGATAGAAGTTATAAATGGCGCGCTCGAGCCGCGCACCCAGCCCCTTGTAAAAATGGAACCGGGCGCCGGTGACCTTGGCGGCGCGCTCGGGGTCGAGGATGCCCAGCGCCGCGCCGATGTCCCAATGCGCCTTCGCCTCAAAATCAAACTGTCTCGGCTCGCCCCAGCGGCGCATCTCGGTGTTTTCCCGGTCGTCCGCGCCGCAGGGCACCGAGCTGTGCGGCGTGTTCGGCACCGAGAGCAGCACGGCGCGCTGCCGCTCCTCCAGCTCGGTGAGCTTGCCGTTATCCGCCTTGACCTTGTCCGCAATCTCCTTCATCTCGGCCATGATCGCGGAGACGTCGCCGCCCTCTTTTTTAATCTGCGGAATCTGCCGGCTCGCCGCGTTCTGGCGCGCCTTCAGCGCATCCAGCTCCCCCATGCGGGCACGGCGCTCCCGGTCGATTTCCAGAATCTCGTCGATCTGCGCGTCGTAGTCCTTGCAGCGCACCTTCAGGCGTTCTTTGATCTCCTCCGGCTTTTCTCGAATCAGTTTAATGTCCAGCATGTCCTTTCACCTCAACAACAATGTTATTTTCTGATAATATAAGCTTGTCTTTTCCGGAAACGGAATTCCCGGCGGCATGGCTGCGCGCCGCATCCCGGCGGAATGTCCCTATCGTGTGCTGTCGACCGCCCGGGCTGTGGGTGCGCGGTTCGCGCAGCGGCGCACCCTTCCCTGCCGGCCGCGGGGTCAGCAGTCGTATTTATTGAAGCTGCTCGGCCGGCCGGATCCCTGCGCGGGGGCGGCGGGCTTGCGCCTGTTGAGCGGCGCGGCACTGCCGGTCGCGGCCTGCCGGGCGGCGCTTACCTTGCCCAAAAGCTCGTCCGGCAAGAGATCGATGCTGCGGATGCTGACCGGGATATAGTCCTGTGCGCGCATAAACCACAGCCGCGCCCGCACGGCGAGCCGCCTGAGCGCGGGCAGACGCCCGATCACCGCGTCAAGCGGCGCAACCTCCACGCGCAGATAGGCGAGATTATTATACATCATGATGCTCTCGCCGCAGATCTCCTCCCAGCGGATCAGCCCGACCGCGAACGGGGAGCTGTCGTCGAACAGTCCCCGCTCATCGAGCAGGATGAGCGGCCGGTCTTTCTGGAACAGCCGCGCGGCCGCATAGATGCTCATCGCCCCGAAAACCGGGACGCAGACGACGGCGAGCGCCCGTATGAGGGCAAAAGTGTTTTCCCAATCGAACAGGATCAGCGCGCCGAACAGCGCAAACGCGAACAGCGAGGAGAGGAGCGACTGCACCACCCGTTTTTGACTTTGCAGAATCCGTATCGGTTCCATCTCAGCCCCCCAGTTTGTTCGCGAATTCAAACAGCTGGTCTTTGGAATAGAAGTTGAGGGTCAGGCTTCCCCGCCCGTCCCGGTAATCGACCTTGACCTCGACCCCGAGCGCGTTTTGCAGCGCCAACTCCACTTCTCCGGCCACCGCGTTTTTGGGCTTAGGCAGGGGGAGGCTGTCCTGCTTGAGCGGCTTAGCGCAGAGCTTTTCCGCCTGGCGCACGGTCATGCCGGTCTCGGCTACCTGCCGTGCAACCTGCACCCGCAGCTCGTCGTCCGCGATGGCGAGAATCGCCTTGGCGTGGCCGGTGGTGATTTTTTCCTCCCGAAGCAGATCAAGCGCCTCGCGGGGCAGCCCCAGCAGCCGCAGCGAATTGGCAACGGCCGAGCGCGACCGGCCGACCTGCCGGGCGGTCTGTTCCTGGGTCATGCCAGTGACCTCCATCAGCTTTTTGTAGCCGAGCGCCTCGTCCACCGGGTTCAGATCCTCCCGCTGCAGATTCTCGACCAGCGCAAAGGTCATCGCCTCCAGGTCGGACAGCGAGCGGATAATCACCGGGATGGCCGTTTTGCCGGCCAGGCGGCTCGCCCGCCAGCGGCGCTCCCCCGCCACAATCTGATACCGGCCGTCCGGCGTCGGGCGAACAAGAATCGGCTGAAGCACGCCGTGCTGGGCAATCGACTCGGCCAATTCCTGCAATGTATCGTCATCCCAGGTTTGCCGCGGCTGGCTGCGGTCCGGCTCGATTTCGCTGAGCGGAAGCTCGCTGGCCGATTCCCCCTCAAGCGGCGCGTTGTCCAGAAACAAGGCGTCCAGCCCCTTGCCCAGGCTGTTGATTGCCATTATTCGTCCCCCCCAATCCGCCGGTTATGGGCGAGAATTTCCTCGGCCAGGGCATCGTATGCCTCTGAGCCTTTGGAGTGCGCGTCGTAATATTTGATCGGCTTGCCGAAACTCGGCGCCTCGGACACACGGACGTTGCGCGGTATGGCGGTGCTGTACACCTTCTGCGGAAAGAACCGCTTGACCTCGTTGACCACCAGGGTGGTAATGTTGATGCGGGAGTCATACATTGTAATGAGCACCCCCTCCAGCTCGATGTTGGGGTTGTACAGCTTTTTTACCTGCCGGATGGTCGACATCAGCTGGGACAGCCCCTCAAGCGCATAGTACTCGCACTGCACCGGAATGAGCACGGTGTCGCAGGCGGTCAGGCCGTTCAGGGTGAGCAGCCCAAGCGAGGGCGGGCAGTCAAGCAGGATGAAATCGAACGCCTGCTTTTTGGCGACGAGCGCATCGCGCAGCCGGTATTCGCGGCGGCTCATCTGGACAAGTTCCAGCTCTGCGCCGGCGAGGTTGATGTGCGCGGGGATCATCGAGACGTTGGTGTATTTTGTCGCGGCGCAGACGCTGTCAAACTCCCGCTGCCCGGTCAACAGATCGTAGGACGACCCCCCGCCCGACCGCTTGCTGATGCCATACCCGCTTGTGGCGTTCCCCTGCGGGTCAATATCCACCAGCAACACCTTTTTGCCGAGCGCGCCGAGCGCCGCGGCCAGATTCACGGCCGTGGTCGTTTTGCCGACGCCGCCCTTCTGATTCGTTATGGCGATTATCTTTCCCATTCTATTCTCCTTTCATGTTCCACGTGGAACATGCAGCTGCCCCGAAAGCAGAAGGAATGTTCCACGTGGAACATTCCTCAAAAGCGGAACTGTCTCAATGATATAATAATTGCCGGGAAATGTAAACCACAAAATATTGACGCGCGCGCGAAACTGTGTTAAACTATAAAAGCTGTCAGCCCAACCGGCACACCGCGCTGTGCGCAGATAGCGGCCGGGAATGGCGGCTGCCGGATGCGGGGACGGTCTTCCCTGCTTAAAAACGGCCTGGTTGCAGTTCAGCCCGCCGGTTTTCGGGGGCGGAGGTTTGCTGGCAAAGCCCGCGCGTTGCTGCCCGGCCAGGCGATAATTCAATAGATACGGAGCGGTATCGAAGTGGTCATAACGGGCCTGACTCGAAATCAGGTGTACCTCACGGTACCGTGGGTTCGAATCCCACCCGCTCCGCCAAGCCGCCGCAAGCTTCAGTTCGCTTGCGGCGGCTCTTCTTTGAAAAGCCGCCGGTGCGCTCACTCCGCTGCGTCTCCTCATCGAAAAAAGCCATCGCTGCGTCGCTGCCTAAAGCCTTGGCAAGCGCGGCTTTTTTACGGCAGCTTGCGCTTTGGGCTTTTTTCGACTTTAAGAGCTCGCTGGTTTCTGTTTTGCATCTATTTGGTCAACTACTTCCATGCCGTCGCAAGCTTCATATCGCTTGCGGCGGCTTTTTTGATAAAAAGCCGCCGGTGTGCTCATTCCGCTGCGTCTCCTCTCCGAAAAAAATCCAGCTCGGTTGGCTTGTTTGGTTGCCCGCGCCCTTTGGATACAAACACCCTGACAACCGCTCACCGTCTCTGTCAACTTTTCTGAGCAGACACAGCAGCGTGATTCACCCTGTACCTGTTCTGTCAATCATTTCCCAAAAGGGGGCAAACCTGCTTTAAAGCAGGTTTGCCCCCTTCATTTATCCTCAAAAAGGCCAAAAACAGAATCACCGCATGGATAACGGCGTGATTTCGATGAAAATTCGGCCGTTTTTCATTTTGTATGCATAGACTGTAATTCCTCCGCATAAACCCCCTCCTTCGATACGCTCACGGTACCAAAGCAGGGGGTTCCTCTTGCAGCTGTGCGATGCTCAGGTCTGCACCGCATCATACGAGTCGTCCGGCTGTCGCTGATAATCCGACGTTTCTCGCTCAAGCTGTTCCTGGGCTTGCGCCAGCAGCTCCTTTGCGGATTGAATCGACCCGATGACAAAATGATCGGTTTTACGGCGCTTATAGAAGTTGATGAGAGAAAGCGACAGCAGATCGTACGCCTTTTCCGGGTTTCGTTCCGTTCCGATTCCCGCAAGGTAACACTTCCCAACCCGAAACTGCGCATCCGCTGCGCAAACCGCGTCCGCATCATTTTCCCAGCTGCGCTGCAGCGCCCGCTGATAGAGGATAAAGGCGTATCGCTCATTTTTGGCCACACCATAGCCATTCAGATACAGATCGCCCAGCTTGTACAGGCAATTGGCATCGTCATAGAGCAGGGCGCCGAGAGAAAAATACTCGTATGCTTTTTCGTAGTCGACTTCCTGGTGCCGCCCATAGTAAAAGCAATATCCGCAGTTGCAGATTGCCCGCAGCACACCTGCGTCAGCCGCCGTTTTGTAAAGCTCGTATGCCTTTTGATAATCCTGTCTTACAACTCTTCCGGTATAATAAAATGTGCCGAGGTTTAACGCCGCTTCCGGGATATCGTGTTGTGCGCAAAGTTCATAGCACTCGATCACTTTTCGGGAAATTGCTTCCTCCGGATAATCCTGGTTGTCACATGCCCACCCAAAAACCTCGTCCCAATCCTCCTGCGCAATAGAACAATTGACCGCATTCAGGTCATCTTCGAGGTCATCTCCGAGGTCTTCTCCGAGGTCATCTCCGTCATAAAACGGCGGGATTGGCGGCTGATTCTCGTATTCCTCGGCCGTGGCTTCCCGGACAATATGCTTTGTTTGCCCAACCGGGTATGGCGCATCCTCGGCAGCATATTCGCCGCAGGACTGTACAACGCCGATTCTCAGTGCATTTTGGCTGCCAAACGGCACCATGACATAGGAACCGAGCGGCAGCTCGCCCGCATCGCTGATATAGGAATAATTTGTTTTTGCGCCCTTAACGGCGACGCCGCAATACCAATACCGATCCGCCATCCCGGCTCGCACCCCTTTCCCGCTATACAATTCATTGTTATTTTACCTTTTTCCCGGCAATAAATAAAGCGCTTGACCGTCAATCGCCGCCCACGCACCGCCCTTCCTGTAAAAATCCTTTTTCTATTCCGGAAAACGCGCAAACGGGGCGGCGCTGCGGCAAAAGGGTCAAAATCATCTCCGCCCCAGGCGGAAGCCGGGGCGTGGCCTCGCCGGCCGGCTTGGAAAAGGCCGCCGGAGCCGGTTGACTGCGGCTGCGAACGGCGGACGCCCCTCCCGATGCAAAAAGCCGCCGGGCTTCCCAGCCCGGCGGCTTTTACGCTTGCGGCATAGCCGCTTTCTTATTTGATCGGGCGGTATTTTCCGACAGCCGGAACCTCCTTGGCGCGGCCGGCCTTGGCGTTGAACAGGCCAATAATCGCAAAGACGGCAAAAACGATGCTTGCAACGCCGGCCACAATCCAGCCGAGGAACGGCACAATCGCGCAGAGCATCGAGAGCAGCTCGCAGATTTGCAGCACAAGGGATTGATTGACGTGGAACCGCACAAATTTGTTGTTCGGCTCGGCGACGAGCGCAAGAATGCTGAACATAATGCCAAAATAGCTGAGCGCCGCCAGCGCACGGCCGCGCTCGATGTCCTGCGGCGGCATCTCGTCGGTATAGTCGTTCTTATAGGCGGGCGCGGGCTGATACATCTGCTGGGGCGCCCCAACCGGTGTGCCACATTTGGGGCATACCGCACTGCCCGCGGGAATTTCTGTTCCGCATTTCATACAAAAAGCCATGTCCATTTTCCTCCTAAATCACACATAAATTCCGGGATTCGACAGTCTCTCACTCCTTATTCTATCGAGTTCCGGCGAATAACGCAAGCCCATCCCCTCTGCCGCCCGAACCTGGGGCGCAGGCCGCGCCTGCATGGGTGTCCGCCCGGCGCTTTCCGTCCCTTTACAGCCTATGCGCGCCGCATCGCGGACAGACGCGCGGCCGCCGATCGACCCGCGGCGCAGCTTCGGGACGGCGCATCCGGGCAGCGCGCGGCAACTCGCCCGGCGAAAGACCGGTTTGGAATCGGGGCGCACCGCGGTCGCCCGTAGGCGCACACCGCCCACAGGCCGGTTCTGCTGCGCGGGCAGACGCGCGGCTGCCGGTCGACCCGCGGCGCAGCTTCAGGGCGGCGCATCCGGGCAGCGCGCGGCGACCTGCCCGGCAAAAGACCGGTTTGGAATCGGGGCGCACTGCGGCCGCCTGTAGGCGCACACCGCCCACAGGCCGGTTCTGCTGCGCGGACAGGCGCGCCCGCGCCGGGTCTTTCCGGGCAGCCGGGGCAGCGGCCGGGTTTTGCTGCGCGCCGCGGCTCAAATCCGCCCCGCTTGCCCTCTCTGCGCGTCCAAAAGCGGGCGCAGCACCTGCTCGACGAACGCCGCCGCCGTTTCGGGATAGAGGCTGTAGCGCGTGTCCCCGACCGCCGCGCAGACCCCACCCCGGTTGCAGTCCTTCAGGCAGCCGCTCGGCGAAAGCTCGATTTCATCGTCCAGCCCCGCCGCCTCCACAGCCCGCGCAAGCGCGCGGAACACGGCGTAAGCGCCCTTGTTCGCGCAGGAGCCCTCGGTACACACCCGCAGCTCGATCATTGCGCCGCCTCCGTTGGGAAGACAAGCCCGGTCTGCCTGCGCGCCTCGTCCATCAGCCGGGTCACCGTCCGGGTCAGCTCCAGGAAGGGGGCGGCGTCCCGCTCGCCGCGCGCCATCGCGCAGAACGCGTCCAGCTCGCAGGTCATGTCGTGCCGCGGGCTGCTTTGCGGTCGCAGGACGGTGCGCGCGCCGCTTGCCCGGTCGATTTGCTCGATCTGGTCGGTCATGGTGACCCGGTCAAAGCGCAGGGTGCCCAGCTCCCCCTGCACCTCGTTGGGGCCGTACCCCGCCGACACCTTGCTGTACCCGAGCGCGCAGAGCATACCCGGATAGACAGCCGTGATCGAACCCGCGGCCTCAAAGCCGTTATCCAGCCGGGTGGCCTGCGCCGAGATGGACGCGGGCGCGCCGAACAGCAGCACCATCAGCGCAAGGCAGTATACCCCAAGGTCGAGCAGCGCCGCGTTGCCCAGCGCGGGGTTAAAGGTATTGACCGGTTCGCCGGCCAGGAAGCGGTCGTAGCGGGAGGAATACTGGCAAAAGCCGATCTGTGCCCGGCGCAGCTGGCCAAGCTCCCCCACTGCCTGCCGAAGCAAAGCGGTCTGCGGGGTGTGCGCGATGCGCATCGCCTCAAGCAGCAGCCGGCCGTTCTCCTTCGCGCAGCCGAGCATCTCCTCCAGCTCCCGGCTGTTGAGCGCCATCGGCTTTTCGCAAAGCACGTGCTTGCCCGCGCGCAGCATCTGCATCGCCTGCTGGCGGTGGCAGACGTTGGGGCTTGCGATATACACCGCGTCGATTTCCGGGTCGGCCGCCAGCGCCTCCAGGCTGTCGTAGAGGCGCGGCTCGCCGTATTGCGCGCGGTATTTCCCCGCAAACGCCTGCGCGCGCGCAAGGGTGCGGGAATAGACCGCGCCGAGGGTGAACGAGCGCGCGTCCGCCGCGGCGTCGAGCAAAAAGTCGCTGACAAAATTTGTGCCGATCATGCCAAACCGCATGGCAAAACACCTTTCCGCGCCCGCCGCATGTGCGGACGCCGCATTTTGAACAAAGTGTAGCACAAATCCGGCCGCTTGAACAGCCCGAGCGGCCGGGCACAAAGCTGCCGCCGCTTCGGCCGTGCCTGCCGTTTTGGGCGAAGAACCGGCCGGATGGCCGCACGCTGCACAGAGGCGGGGAAGTCCGCATTTCCCCGCGCACGAAAACAGGCGGCCGCCCAGCTCTCGCCCCCGGCCGGGAAGCCGGGCGCCGCGCCCCGCCGCCTTGTTCCCCGCGCCCGCCGCCCTTGACCTTTCGCAGGCGGCGGGGTAAACTGAATACAGAGGAGCGCGGGGAAATCGGCGCGCCCGGCGGCTTTTACCAAAAACGGCGGCAGAACCGGGGCGGCAAATGCGAAAACGCCGGGCGGTGTGCGGCGGCGGAAGGATCCGCGCGACGTGTGCAGTTTGCGGCGGATACCCGGCCTTCCCGCGCCGCAGTTGCGGAGCCTCCGCCCTTGCAAAATTGAAATTTTTTGTGCATACACCCGGACTTTTCCGCCGTCCCCGGCCGGGCGCGGCGCAAAACCGCCCGTGCGGGAACAAGCCCGGCTGTACCCCGAATTTTGGCCGCAGATAAGCTGCGGTGTCGAGCAAAGGAGTGTGCTGAACAGATGAAAAGCTTTACCTATTACGCCCCGACGCGGATTGTTTTCGGCAAGGGCGCCCAGCAGAAAACCGCCGAAAATGTCCGGCTGGCCGGCGGGAGCCGGGTGCTGATCGTCTATGGCGGCGGCAGCGTAAAAAAGAGCGGGCTGCTGGACGAGATTCACGCCAATCTCGACGGCGCCGGCATCCCCTACGCCGAGATCGGCGGGGTTGTGCCCAACCCGCGGCTCTCCCTTGTGCGCCGGGGCATCGCGCTGGCAAAGGAGTTCGGCGCGGATTTCTTCCTGGCGGTCGGCGGCGGCAGCGTGATTGACAGCACCAAGGCCATCGCGCACGGCACGGCCAACCCGGACAGGGACGTCTGGGATTTCTGGATGGGAAAGGCCGCGGTGGAAAAAAGCCTGCCGGTCGGCGCCGTGCTCACTATTTCGGCCGCGGGCAGCGAAACCAGCAACAGCGCGGTCATCACCAACGACGAGGTGGAGCCGCCGCTCAAGCGCGGCCTGAACACGCCGTACAATCGCCCGGCGTTCGCCATCATGAACCCGGAGCTGACCTATACCCTGCCCCGCTACCAGATTGCGGCCGGGGTGACCGATATCATGATGCACACGCTGGAGCGGTATTTCGCGGGCGCGGAGGGCAACGGCCTTTCGGATGAATTCGCCGAGGGTCTGCTGCGCAATATGGTGCAGTACGGGCCGGCCGCGCTGGAAAACAGCCGCGACTACGACGCGATGAGCGAGATTATGTGGAGCGGCAGCGTCTCCCACTGCGGGCTGACCGGCCTTGGCGGCGCGGACGAGCGCGGCAAGGAAGGGGACTGGGCCACCCACCAGCTTGGGCATGAGCTGAGCGCGATGTTTGACGTGACCCACGGCGCGTCCCTCGCAAGCGTCTGGGGCGCGTGGGCGCGGTATGTGTGCGCGGTCAATCCGGAACGGTTTGCCCGTCTGGGCAGCAGGGTGTTCGGGCTGCCCGGCGGCGCGGGCGAGCAGGCGGCGCAGGACGCCATCGACAAAACGGTCGCCTTTTTCAGCTCGCTCGGGATGCCGGCCGGGCTCGGGCAGCTGGTCGGGCGCGCGCTGACCGACCAGGAGCTGAACCGGCTGGCGGATGCGTGCTCCTTCGGCCGCACCCGCACGATTGGCGGCTTTAAGCAGCTGGATCGCGACGACATGTACAGGATCTACAAAAACGCGAACGGGTAAGCCCGGACGCGGAGCGCGGCGCGGCCGCAGGCTCGCGCCGCTTTACAGGGATAAACGCAAACGGCCGCCGGGAAAACCGGCGGCCGTTTTGGCTGTCTGCCCGGAATTGGGGGCGGCTGCCCCGCCGGCCGGGCTGCGCGACCCCGGGCGGCAAAAACCGGCAAAGCCCGGCGGCCGGTTCGGGGGAGAGCCGGCCGGGATACGCCGCGGCATGAGGGCGGAACGCCGGCCGCCGGGCGGGATTTTGCGCGGTTTTCGACAGGATTACAGCGCATTTTCCTGCTCTTTAACAGTACCTGTCCAATAAAACGCCGGATTTTCCTGCCCTAAAATGCACTTCATCCGGCCGCATGGCCGTTTTGTTGAAAACCCGGTTGAAATTGTTAAAACAGCTTTGAGCCGCCACTCGGGCGTCAATTTTCGTCCTGCGAAACAAATGCACCGGGGCTGCCGCCCCCCACACAGAACCGGCGGCTTTCTGCGCGCCGCAAGCAAAGGCGCGGCCGGCTTTGGGCAGGTGCACGGGATGTGCGGGGCGGGCGGCCAGCCGCCGGACTTGCGGCGATGGAGTCCGAAAGCGGAATACGCTTTAAAGCAGCATCGAGTTTGACCGGCGTTCGGACAGCCGGTCTTGCCATGCGCGGCGCAAACCGCCGCCGGGAAGGAAGATCATTTCCGCCTTACGAAAAATCCCGGCGCAAATGACTGGACTTGTGTCGGGATTTTTGAAAGAGATCGACATTATAGATACAGGTAAAACACTGTACTGTACTCCCCGCAAAACCGGCAGCGCCGCAGAACGCCGGGAGTGCGTTTGCAAGCGAGCAGACGAGCCGAGCGTGACTTTTTGCGGAAAGAAGGAGCGGTGCTTTTAGCCACAAAGAGTTGGCAGCAAGCCGGAACGTCGGGAGTGCGTTTACAAGCGAGCAGCCGGCGCCGTGCGCGGCTTAGTACGGAAAGGGAGGTGACAGCACGGGCGAGCCGGTAGTTTTATCTTAAAACCCATCACAAACGATACAGCGTCCGCGGCGACGTGGGAGGGTGCTTTTACAAAAAAATGCCGCAGTAACCTCCGCGTTGCTGCGGCACGAAAAAGCCAGAAAAACAGTCATATGGAAAAGCAGCGGGTTTTGTAACCGCAAAAAAATCCTCCCCGCCCCTTTCTCCCTCCCATCAAACTTTCGCCGAGCAACGGGAATTCCGCAAAACCTGCTCTCCTGTATTCAAAACCCACTCCGTCTATTCATTCGCAAAAAATCCCCACTGTCCTCTTCCCTCTCGTCGGGCTTCCGCCGAACAGCGGGTGGGTTTGCTTTCTGATTCCGCACCGCGCGTGCCGGTTTGCCGGCGCGGCTGTCCGCTGTCAATAGGGAGATAAACCATCTATAAAAAAGCCTTAGCCATTAGAAGGCGGGGGGTAGATTCTTGCACCCGCAAAAAGCCGGTAGCGGCAGCGGGCCGTCGTGAGGGTGTTTACAGCCGAACAGGGGAGCCGAGCGTGACTTTTTGCGGAGAGGTGGAGCAAGGACTTTGCACCCGAAAAAGGTTGGCAGTAAGCCGGAGTGTCGCGAGCGCGCTCACAAGTGAGCAGCGCAGGCGCGGCGTGACCTTTTTCGGGAAAGGAGGAGCAAAGGAAACGGAGCGTATGGCATTTTGAAAAAATGCCGAAGCGGAGTGGACTTTGTGACGGCACGGGGGTGACAGGCGGTTTGCAGAGCAAATGCGGCGCAATCCGCCGCCGGGAGGGGGGAAACTTTCCCCCTACGGAAAAATCCGCCCGCTTGCAGGACAAGCGGGTAGTCTGAAAAGAGTCGCCCTGCTTTATCTAAAACGCACTTTTCTCATTCACTTGCAAAACATCCTTTCCGCCCCTTTTCTCCTATCATCAAAAAACTTCCGCCGAGCAATAGGCGGGTTTGCTTTCTGATTCCGCACCGCGCGGGACAGTTTGCAGGCGCGGCTGT
>CAZYAV010000001.1:95672-144309 GCA_964645785.1 uncultured Oscillospiraceae bacterium | reverse complement strand
CCAACACGATGGCGCAGAACGCGTTCCGTCAGCTGAATCTCAACAACAACGCAGTGTCGAAGAGCCTGCAGAAGCTGTCTTCCGGTTTCCGCATCAACAGCGCGGCCGACGACGCCGCGGGTCTGGCGATCAGCGAGAAGATGAAAGCCCAGATCACCGGCCTCGATACCGCTGCGACCAACGCGCAGGACGGCATCAGCCTCATCCAGACCGCTGAGGGCGCGCTGAACGAGGTGCACAACATGCTCAACCGCATGGTCGAGCTTTCCACCAAATCGGCGAACGGCACCTACAGCATCACCGAGCGCGAGGCGCTGCAGGCCGAGGTCGACAGCCTGCTGGAGGAGATCGACCGTGTCGCCGAGAGCACCAACTTCAACGGCATCAACCTGCTGGACGGCACACTCGGCTTCAATGAAGAGGCGTTCAGCATCAACACCGTCGACGCCGTCAAGCCGACCGTCGCGAATATTGACAAGACGAACGCCGCCAACAAGCCTTTCCCGCAGTGGACGAACGCTTCTGTTGAGGATGCGACAATCCACTTCACTCACGACGGCAGCCAGACCGCGCCGTATTTCGAGATCAGCCTCGGCGATCTGGAAGTGACCAACGACACAGCGGCGAAAGTTGAAACTTTTAAAATCACGGTTACAGCGGCTGACAATACGACTTTCGACCTTGAACTGAAAGGCGACAACGGGATCGAAGCGGGCAAGACCCTCAATGCCAACCAGCTGGCGAGCGCGCTGCAGAAAGCGAACGCTGAGGTGACAATCGGCAGCGCGAAATACACAGTCGGCACGGACGGCAATAAACTGACTTTCACATTCAAGGCTGCGGTTTCAGGCGGCGCCGGAACGGTTGATGACCCGTATACATTTGGTGCGGATGGCGTTGTGACAGACGACGTCAAGAGCCCCTCGTCCACGGTGGCGTCCACCACGACCGGCCTGAAGGTCAAGGGCGAAATCATGCACGATTCGCTCAATGTCAAAAACCCGATTCCTCCTAAAACGGGCGGCCGTGCCGGTATCGACTTTGACTTCTCGAAAGACACGACCGTATTTGCGGATGGCAACCGTCTGACCATCGACGGCACAACCTTCGTCTTCAAGACCAGCAAGGAGAGCGCGGCGGCGGCCGGCAAGGGCGAGATCCTCATCGACGTCAGCGACACGGCGGCGGACGGCCAGCTCGCGGAAGCGATCGACATCATGTCCCGTTACTCGACCGCGAACTTCGAGGTTGAGGTTAAGAACGGCACCACGATCCACATCGACCAGAAGCTCAACAACGAGAACGTCTATGACACCCGGGATTCCCTTACCAGCCTGTTCACCCTTGAAAAGGGCGGCGCGGCGGCTGCGACGGCAATCACCCTGACCCAGGATAAGCTGGTTTCCGGCAACAGCCTGAGCATCGGCGGCCACGTTTACAAGATGGGCAAGGATGTTTCGATCGGCGCGACGGCGGAGGATACCCTCAACAACCTGAAAGCGGCGCTCTATCGCGACGGGTTCACCTCGATGGTGTCCGGTTCGACCATTACGGTTTACAGCAACGATGCGGACGCGACCATGGGACCGTCTGCGATCGGCGGCGGCCTGGCGCTCCAGATCGGCGATACGGGCGCGGAGTACAACATGATGATGGTTTCCGTTGCGGATATGGGCACACAGGCTCTGCTGCTTGACGGGCTTGACATCACCAATGCGGACGGCGCGCGCGCTGCGCTGGACACCGTCAAGAACGCGATCAACATGGTTTCTGAAAACCGTGCGGCGATGGGCGCGATGCAGAACCGTCTGGAGTACACCATCAACAACCTTAACACAGCGGTGGAGAACATGAGCGCGGCCAACAGCCGTATCCGCGACACCGACATGGCCAAGGAAATGATGAACTACACCCAGATGAACATCCTGACCCAGGCCGCGCAGGCCATGCTCGCGCAGGCCAACCAGCAGCCGCAGGCCATTCTCCAGCTGCTCCAGTAATTTCGGTTACCCGAGCAACCGGTTCAGGCGCACAAGCTGCATAATCCGGACAATAAGAGCCCGCATTGCTTCGGCAATGCGGGCTCTTTTGGCGCGTCGCGGTTGACAGGGCGGCAGGCGGGGAATATAATAAACATAGAAAAGGCGCTGCGACAAGCGGTTAGCCCTTAAGAATAGTTAAGAAATAGCCGATTCTCTTGGCCGAGGGCGGCTATTTCTTTTTGCTCAAAAAAAGAGCAGCAAGGCTTATGAGTACGAGCGTGAAGGCGAAAAGCCCCTCGTATGTAACCATAAGCACCACCCCCTTTCAATTGGGGAGTGGCTAACCGCCTGCCGTTGTCGCAGCGCCAAAAACAATATAGCACAATGCGTGGCGGCACGCAACCGGGGCGCTTTGCGGCTCCTCCTTTTCCCGAAAAATCAAGGTCGGACTTTTCGGAAAATAGAAAAGCCCCGCTTGGGGGACGCGGCGAAGCGGCGCGCCTGACCGCCGGACGGCGGGGGATTTTGCGCGCCGCAGGGACTGGGGAAAACCGTGGGGCGCGGATGCTTTTGCATGAGGGTCGAGCCGGCTTTTTTCAAAAAATCCGGGCTTGCGGGGAGAAAATTGTGCGAAGATTTGTGCAAATTGCCCTGCCGGGGGTGCGGTTTTGATTTTAGACTGTACTTTTGGGAGATTTGCATGTATAATAAACTTGGATATAATGTACGACGGAGGTTCCGGTATGGGCAATTTGCTTGAGGGCTTTGAAAATGCTGTCTGTGAGATCAAGACAATGGACAACGAATTGATTTTCCAAGGCCGCCTGCTGAAATCCGGCCGTGAGGGCAATTCTGACTATATCGAGGTCGGGGTGCGGCGCAACGACACAATGCCGATTTTGCCCTATGGGACGCGGCTGAAGATTGACTGTATGAATAACCGGCGGGGAATGCGGGCGCTGGGTGGAATCCTCTACATTGCCAACGAGGACTTTTGGCGGATTACCGAACTGAACGAGCTGGCGGCGTACGAGCGTCGTGGATTTTTCCGGATTAACGCGCGCGGCACCGCAAACATTATTCCGCCGCTGGCCAAGGAAACCCGCATCGTGTCGGCTCGGGTGGTCAACATCAGTCTGTCCGGCGCGCTGCTTGAGATCCCGATGGAGCTGAAGCTGGGGGAGCGGATTCATATCTCCCATCTGCGGTTTGACGGGTTTAATGATATTTTCAGCTTTGACGCGGTTGTCAAACGGGTGGTGGAACGCTCGGCGGCGCATGTGTACGGCTGCTCGTTTGAAAACCCCAAGGCGTCGGACATCGACGCGCTGTGCGGGGTCATCTTTCAGCTGCAGCGGGAGGCAATTAAGCTGCGCCGCACCTGACAGGCCGGGGCGCGGGCGAATCGGCGCGGAATTGAACCGAAGAACAGGAACGACCCGGCATGGGGTGCCGGATCGTTTTTTGTGTGGGCGGGGCGCAAAGCAGAAAAGCCGAATATGGCAAAATGCACCTGCGCGGCAGGAACAGGAAAGAGCCGGGCAGCCCTGTTTGCGGCATCGCTGCCGGGCAAGGCCGCGGGAGTGCAAAAAACAGGAGCAAACAAAAAAGCAGCTGCCGGGCAGCTGCTTTCACCGGGCACGGCTCAGTGCCGGGGATGGGAGCGGACTTTGATGACCGCTTTGATGAGCGCGTCGGTGACGTCCTTTTGCGGAATCTCCTCCAGCACCTGCTCCATGCGGTGGTGCTGGGTGACGACATACCGGGGCGGCAGCAGATTGAGCGCGATGGCCGCGATGTCGCAGCGGCAGCGGTCGCAGCCGCAGACGTTAAACTTGCGGATAACCGCGTCCAGCTGGCGTAGGACGAGCGTTTCCATGACATTCACGGTTGAAATGGAGGTCGGGGTGGACTTGTCCGCCCGGCCAAACAGCTTGTCCCGCAGCGCCGAAAGCTCATCCGGAGGCAGCGGGGTAATCGGCTCGTTCTGCAAAGCCGAGAAGGGGTTTTCTTCGATAGCCGGGAGGATTTTCTGAAAGAGCGCGTCCTTGTCGATCGCCTTTTTTGCGGAGGCCATGCCTTACAAAATCCCCCTTTCAAACAACTCCTGCACAAGGGTGTTATAGTCCTGCACGGCGTTGTTGCGCTTGTCAACCTCCATGATATCCATTTGCAGCGAGGTCATCGCGGTGCTGATCAGGTTGCTGTGGCGGATGCGGGTGCTGAGAAAGGGAATCCCGAGGTGCTGGGAGACCAGCTCGGCCGCCCCCGCCGTGCTCTGGCTGAGATTTTCGCGCGGGTAAAAGCGCAGCAGGAAAAAGCCGCCGATCACAAGGTCGGGGTTGAACGCGTTCTTGATGCGCAGGATGGTCTCGTGCACCTGCACAATGCCCTGCAGGCTGTAGCCGTCGGTCAGCGCCGGGATAAGCACCACATTGGACGCGACAATCACGTTGGAGGAGAGCAGACCCAGTTCTGGCGGCGAATCAATCAGGATATAGTCGTAAAACGGCTGCACACCTTTGAGGCAGTCCTTGAGCATCCGCTCGCTGCCCGCGCCGGTGAATTCCCGCTCGACGCTGCCGAGCAACGCGTCGGTGGGGATCAGGTCGGTGACGCGGGTGCGCTGAATGGCGTACTGCGCCTTGATGGTGTGCTTGAGCACGTCGTATATGCTGCCGCAGTTGCGCGTGGTTGCGCCCATGCTGAAAGTCAGATACCCCTGCGGGTCGAAATCCACGCAGAGAACCCGGTAGCCCATATGTTTGAGACAGGCGGCGATTGCGTTTGTGGAGGTCGTTTTCCCGACGCCGCCCTTTTGGTTAATCAGAGAGATAACTTTCGCCACGGTATCACCCTTTCGATTGTCTGTTACTATAATAGTATAAATTCGACAAAAATGGAAGAAAATTTTCGTGAACTGGCCAAAAGCGGAAAAACGGGGCGAATTCCCGTCTGAATAGGGGCGGATACCGCGACCTGCGGCGGTTTTGGCTGAATCCACGCCGGCCGGAGCGGGCTTTGGATTATCTTGCAGAAATATGAAAAACAGGATGGTAATTTCTACCCTTTTATTGTATTATATAAAAAGAGAGAGTTTGGACCCGGCCGGCGGGTCGCTGCGGCGCAGAACCTCCAGGGGCTTTTGACGGCGCGGGCGCAAACCCGCACGGCTTCCGGCGGGCAAACAGGCGCGCAGCGGGCGCGGCGGCTTTTCCGGCGCTGCCCGGGGAGTGGGACAGGCCGGTATATCTTATGCGCCGGCGCAGGAAGAAAATACCGGCGACCGCCGGCCGCGGGCGGCAGGGGACGCGCCCAAATAAGTTCGGCAAAATTTGCCGGCGCGCTTTCGTTTTGGGGAATCTGTGGCATAACCTAAGTAGAGTGATAACATTTCACGAACAAGGTGACTATTATGAAGATCAACGGAATTAAAGATTTTTACAAAACAATCGGCAGCAACGGCAGCGGGGAGCCTGTTCGCAAGCCCGCTTCGTCGCACAATTACGAGGCCGCCTTGGTTCCCACAAAGGATAAAATCCAGATCAGCCCGCAAGCTTCGTTCCGTTCCCGCCTGGCCGCTTCGGTGCGGGAGCAGGCAGCGAAGTTCAACGAGCCGGCGGGTGAGGAGCGCATCGCGGCGCTGCGCGACGCCTATCAGGGCGACGCCTGCCCCGTCTCTTCCGACCAGATTGCGGGCGCGATTCTGCGCGACGTGCTGGGGGCGTAAGGATGAGCGGATTGTCGTTTGAGTCCGCGGAGCTGCGCGCGCTGGTGGACGCGACCGAGCGCTGCATGGAGCAGTGCCGGTCGATGCTTGAATTCGAGAGCGAAAAAAGGCAGCTTTTGCTGCGCAGCGATTTTGACCGGCTGGAGGAGACGCTCAGTGCGCAACAGTCGGCCATCATGCAGCTGTACAACCTGGAAAACGCCCGGGTGGAAGCGCAGCGGGCGGCCGGACTGGAAGGCCTGAACGCAAGCGAGATTGCCGCGCGGATCGAGGATCCCGAGCAGCGCAAGGCGCTGGAGGATCTGCTGCTGGAATGGCGGGTGATGCTCGACCAGCTCAAGGTGCAGAACACGGCGGCGCTGGACATCGCGCGGGACGACCTGCGGCTGTTTGAAGCCCTGACCGGCACGGGCGCGGCGACAAAGGACGCCGGCACCTACGGCAAAACCGGCAGCAAGGTGAGCGGCTACCAGAACACATTCCAGGAGAAGATATGAGGGTGTAACAAATGGGCATTCGTCCGACTTTTATGGGATTTGAGGCCGCCAAAAGCGGCATTTTTGTCAACCAGAAGGCAGTCGATATCACGCTGCACAACATGGCGAACCTGGAGACCAACGGATACACCAGGCAGCGGGTCGACCGCGAAGCGCTCGCAACCGCCGCAGGGCAGGCGCGGGTCGCGTCCAGCCGCATCGGCCTGATGGGGCAGGGCACAAACGCGCTCGGCGTCTCGCAGACCCGGGACGAGTTTCTGGATAAGCGTTTTCGGGATGAATATTCTAAAACCAGTTATCACTCGCAGGCGGCGGACATCCTGAGCGACGTGCAGAGCGCGCTGGGCGACGGGCAGGACATCACGGATGAATCCGGCCTGTACGGCGCGATCAAGCAGATTTTTGAGAGCATCAACGACTTTGTGCAGAACTCGACGACCGATTCCTCGGCGGGTCTGGTGCTTGCAAGCTTCCAGAACATGGTGGAAGTGCTGCAGCAGCTGGACATGAAGCTTGCCAACGTAGCCGAGCAGCAGATCACCGACCTCGGTATTACGGTCAACCGGATCAACGAGATCGGCACAAAAATCGCGGAGATCAACAAGATGATCCGCGAGGACGCGACGGTGCAGTGCGACCCGACAAACGAGTATTTCCGCCCGAACGAGCTGCTCGACGAGCGCAACCTGCTGCTTGACGAGCTGTCCCAGTACGGCAACATCAGCGTCAAGAGCAACGCAAACGGCACTATCGACGTGACACTGGCCGGGCACAGCTTTGTGCGGGAAACGCCGGAGTCGGTCACCGAGGTCAACTCGATCGGCATGACCCGCAACGACGATTACACCGCCACGCTGCATTGGCGCACCGACGGTTCGGCGGTGCAGCCGGCAACCGGCTCGCTGCTTGCGTGCATCGAATACATCAACGGCCGCGGCAACAACGTGCAGAACTCCAACGAGTCCATCGCGCGCGGCATTTACTATTATCGCGACAAGATCGACACCTACGCCAACTCGCTGGCGCATGTCGTCAACACATCCGTGCCCGAGTGCGACCCGGACACGGGCGAGCCCGTCGTTGACCCGATCACCGGCGCGATCCAGTACAAAACCTTCATCGCCGCCAAGATGAGCGACGGCACCACCAATTCCAAGGTTCCCGTGACCGCGGCGAATATCTCAATAAGCGACGAGTGGAACAAGAACGGCCCCGGCTACTTTGTGTACAACCACGAGGAATACGTCGAGGATTACGCGCAGAAAATCGCGACCAACCTTGTCGAGGCGGAGTTCCATTTCCAGACCTTCGGCGGGGAGTTTACCGGCACGTTCGTCGATTTTGAGGTTGACTTTTTGACGACGCTCGGCTCGGACATCGCGTTCCAGGAGGGACGCCGGGATTCGACCGCGATGGTCGCGGACGATTTTCTTGACCGCCGGGACGAGATTTCGGGCGTGTCGCGCGACGAAGAAACGGCTGATATGCTGAAATACCAGAAATCCTACGAGGCGGCGGCGCGCATGATGACGGTGCTTGACGAGCTGCTCGATGTGGTCATCAACCGCATGGGACGCGTTGGCCTGTAAGCGCTTTTTAGCATGGAGAGGGGACGAAGAAAATGAGAGTACCTGACAGGGCGCAGGCGCGAAACTATCTGAAGTACCTGTTTAAAGCCAAGACGGATTACGCGGAGATACTGGATCGCATCGATTCCTCTCACCGCTTTGAAAAGGTCTCGGACGATGTTTCGGCCGCAAACCGCGTGCTGAACATCCGCATCAACAAATACAAGAACGCGAAGCAGATGAACAACATCCAGTCGATCAACGACAAGCTGTCGATGGTCGAGACGACGATGCGCTCCATCCACGAGATGAACGTCCGGGTGTATGAGGAACTGAGCGTCCGCGCCAAAAACACCCCGACCGGCGACAGCGGCCGCGCGGCGATTGCGGACGAGGTCAAGGCGATCCGCGACGAGATTCTCCAGTTCACCAACACGGTGTATGACGGCAAGCATCTGTTCGGCGGCTCCAACGCGGGCTTTGCGCCGTTTTCGGTCAACGAGGACGGCAAGATGACCTACAACGGGGTCGACGTTGACATCATTCAGCAGGACGCCACCGACGGCTCGATGTTCTATATCGACAAAAACGGCGACCGGCAGGAGATTCCGCTCGACGAGAACATTTACCTCGATATCGGCCTGGGCATCACACTGCACGAGTCGCAGGTGGATCCGGATACCGCGTTCAAGATTTCCTATTCCGGCATGGAGGTATTCGGCTGGGGTCAAACCGACCCGGACAACGACCCCACAACGGATAACAGCTATTCCAACAACTTCTACAACCTGCTCACGGATATCGAAAAGGCAATCCGTGACAACGACATGGAACGGCTGGACGCGCTGAACACCCACCTGCGGGAGATCAGCGACGATTATTTCAGCAACGTGACCGAGCTTGGCTCCAAGACGAGCTATCTTGAAAGGCTGGAGCAGCGCTGCAAGGAGACAGAGGACAACTACGACAAGCGAATCAACGAGCTGATGGGCACGAACTATGAAGAGGAGTCCACCAACCAGACGATGGCCGACTATGTGCTCAAGGCCGTGCTGCAGATGGGGGCGAACCTGCTGCCCGTCTCGCTGATGGATTTTCTGAGCTGATGATTGACAGTGACAGGCAGCGCAACTCAGCAGTTGAAGGAGTGAACAGGTAGATGCAGCTTCTGAACATCACAACGACCCCGATGCGCTATGAGCTGAAGATCGAGCGGGCGCGTCTGGAGATGAGCAACCCGGACAAAATCCCCAAGGTGGACATGAAGGTCACACCGCAGGAGATGAAAATTGATTCCCAGAATATCTCGGTTCGGCTGGATGCTTATGAAGCGCGCAGCTCGCTGGGTATCAAGCGGATTGACGACGCGATCCGCGCCAATGCGGAAAACAGCATCGAGCGCTTTAACAGGAATGTGCGCGAGACGGTCGAGTTTGGCAAAAACGTGGCCAAAATCGAGGACGACGCGACCATTTGCAGCGTGCTGCACCAGAAAATGCTGGAGCAGCCCGAGCTGTACACCATGTTTTTGCCGAGCGGCGGCGTCGAGATTTCGTGGGAGCCGAATAAACTGGACTATTCCTTTACGTCGGGCGACGTGGATTATGAGTGGAAGCAGCCCCAGATGGAGCTGACCTATGTCCCGGGCAGCATCCGGCTTGAGATTCTGGAATTTGCAAAGGTGGATATTGAATATGTCGGCTCACCGATGTATATCCCGAAGAGCTCGGATCCCAACTACGTGCCGCCGGAAGAATAAAGCCCTGTTCCGAAAGGATCATACAGAATGCTGAAAACACGAGATTTCGGAGAAATCGAGCTGGATGAGTCTCAGGTAATCGAGATGACCGCGCCGATCCTGGGATTTGAGCAATACCGCACCTTTGTGATTCTGCGGGACGAGGAGGTCGGGGAGCATCTGCTCTGGCTGCAATCGACGCAGGAGCCCTCGCTCTGCTTTGTCCTGTTTGACAAGCGGGTCTTCGAGGAATATCAGCCGGTCATCCCCGCGGAGGTGGAGCGGCTTGTCGGCGCGGGGGAGTGCGGCGTCTATGTGATGGCGACCATCCCGCAGGATATCACCAAGGCGACGGTCAACCTGAAAAGCCCGATTATTCTGAATTTGCACACCAGGCGAGCCGCACAGTTTGTGCTGGAGCAGGACTATCCTGTTCGGTTCTCGCTGCAACCGGAGGGCTGAGACATGCTGGTCATAGGACGAAAGCTGAACGAATCCCTCATTTTGCAGCTTGAAAACGGGGAGACAATCGAAATAAAAATCACCGAGATCGGAAACCAGGTTCGTCTCGGTGTGGAAGCCCCCAAAACCATGCACATCTGGCGCAAGGAGCTGTATTTGACCCTGCTTGAAAACCGGCACGCGGCGGAAACCGTGCCGATTGCCGCGCTGCGGTCTCTTGTCAAAACCATTCAGACGGACAAAGGCGGCAAGGGTCAATAGAGCATCGGGTAATGCTCGTAAATATAGTGCCCGAGCTCGTCGATGCCGCCGGCGGTGACGCGGAGGATCCGGCAATAGTAGGAGGCGCGCGCGCCGAACAGCAGCTCGTCCTCCACGCACAGCTCCGCCTCAAAGAGGGGGAGCGAATCGTTCAGCCGCAGCCGCAGCCGGCTGCCGCGCTCAAGCGGGTTGAGAATATCATACAGAATCGTCATGCCGTCAAAGTTGACCGAGCTGACCGTGACAGCCGTGCTTTCCTTCCTTTTTTCGGGCTTATGGGTGAAGAAAAGCAACGGCTTTTTTTGAGGCTTCTGGTCAAGCAGCTCAATGGTGGCGCCGAGGTCGAGGTCGGTGCAGTAGACAAACTGCGCGCCGTAATAGAGCTGATCCTCCACCCCGACGAGGCGCATCAGGGTTTTGGCGGAGAGATAGACATGCCCCGCAAAGTCGTGCACGACGGCGCCGTTGTAAATGCGCTCGATTTTCATCCCTGTGCCGAGCGGAAACAGGGGCACGAATTCGCTGGTGAATTCGATCTCCCGCTTTTCCCTGTTAAAACAGGCGTTGCCGGCCGCAAGCTCCTCCCCGCTTTCGTTGCGGAGGATTGCGGGGAACCAGTTTTCCAAAAGACTCATCGCAATTGCCGTCCTTTCAAGGCCGAATTGCCGCGCGCATTCCGCGGCGGGCAGGTCGGTGCGTGCAATCCGCTTTGCAGTTTGTGCCGGATGCAGGACACAGGGGGCGCGCCGCCGTATCCGCGGCTCTGCCCGGAGCCGCAGAAACCAGAGGATGCGACCCGTTTTCGGTTATTTATTATACCAAAGAGTTGAGGGCTCGTCAAAAGATGGAGAATTGTTTTGAGACCGTGATGGACTGCCTGCGCAGGGAAAAGGAGATTTTTTTGGAAATCGAGCAGCTGACCGAGTCGCTGCTGTATGCCGAGCCGGACGAGGCTGCCCGGACGGTCGAGCGGCGGGGCGAGCGGATCGAGCAGGCGGCGGCGCTGCGCGCGCAGGCAATCTCGGCGTGCGGCGAGCAGCCGGCGCTGCGCGCCGCGGTCGCGCTGGAGCAGCAGGACGCGGCGGACGCGCAGGCAAAGGCGGTGTACGAGGCGTCGCTCGCCGTGCGCGCGGTCTGGAACCGGGTGCAGCTGAGCGAGCAGGCCGTTGTGCAGCGGCTGTCGATGGAAAAGCAGGCGCTGCTGGACAAAATCGAAAACCTCGGCCAGGACAACGGCCAGATTGCCGGGCGGTATTTTCAGAGCGTGCGAACCGGCCTTTCGGGCGGATCGCAGGGAATTTTACCCAAAAAATATATTTAACCGTGTTTTTTGCCGAAAGGACTTTCAAATTACAGAAAGCATACCATAACTTTATATAGAATTTGGTGTATTGGCAGGAAAAGGAGGGTACAGACAGGTGGACATCAACTCATCCAACTATTTCAGCGTAAGCGCAAGCACAAACAAGGGAATGTCCGGTCTGATTTCCGGTATGGATACGGAGAGCATGGTTGAGCAGATGCTTTCCGGAACCCAAAGCAAAATCACAAAGCAGGAGCAGCTGAAAACGCAGACCGAGTGGAAGCAGGAAATGTACCGCGACGTCATCGACACGGTTACCAGCTTCCGCAATAAATACTTTGATTCCGCGTTTGATTCCACGAGCAAGACCAACTTTGCCAAGAGCGCGCTGTTTGACACGATGACCTCCGAGGTCACCAGCGGCAGCGCGGTCAGGGTCATCAGCACGGGGAACGCTTCGGTCGGGGAAACCCGCATCGCGGTCAAGAACCTCGCGACAGCCTCCAAGATGACCGGCCGGCACAAGCTGAGCGGGGAACAGAAGCTGGCTGGCACCGCGCTGAACAATGCGGATTTGCAGACCAACTTCGACAAAAAGGTCGCGCTGCGGGTCAACGGCTCCTACGTGGAGGTCAACCTCAACGGCGCCAAAACCGAAAAGGAGATCGCGGCCGCGTTCAATCAGGCGTTTGCGGATAACGGCATTTCCGGCGTGTCGGCCAAGACGTATGACGGCACGCTGCGCTTTGTGCTTGACCTGCCCTCCGGCCGGGTCGAGGTGGACGAGAATTCCTCCAGCACGCTCGGGCTCCAGATGACGGGGCTGTCCAACCTGTCGTCCGGCATCGTGACCGATACGGCGGGCAATGCGACCGGCGCGATGTTCCAGTCGGGTCTGATGGACGCCGACGCGGGTCTTTCGTTCGACCTGACCCTGGACGGCGTGACAAAAAACATAAAAATGACAGAATTTGCCGGCAGCGACGGCCGGGTCACCGCGCAGTCGGTCACCGAGGCGCTGGACGCGCAGATCAAGAAGGTTTTCGGCGATTATGTCAAGGTTGAGCTGACCGGGGAGGGCGGTATTCAGCTTTCCGCCAACACCCCGGACGAGGAAGGACACCAGATTACGGTGACCGGAAGCGAGCTTTCCAAGCTTGGAATTGAACCCGGCGCGTCAACTTTATTGTCAATGGGCAGTAAATTAAGCGATCTGGGCTTGACCGGAGACCGGTTTCGTTTTACAATAAATGGTGTCGAATTCTCGTTTAACGGAAACGATACGATCGGAAATGTGATTAACAAGGTGAATTCCGGCAAGGCGGGCGTGCGGCTGAGCTATTCCTCGCTGACCGACCTGTTCACGATGGAGGCCACCTCGAGCGGCGCAAAGTACGGTCTTTCGGTTACCCAGACGGAGGGCGACCTGCTGAGCCGGCTGTTCGGCTCGGACGTGATTGAGGCGGGCTCCAGCGCGGCAAGCCGCAGCCTGACCACGGGCAGCATCCAGGGACGGGCGCTCGCGAACGATTACGAGACCGACGCCGTCTCGATGAACATGACGGTCAACGGCAAGGATTATAAATTTACACTTGCCAGACAGACCGGGATGACCTATACTAAACAAAACATCGAACGGCAGCTGAACACCTGGTTACAGGTCAATTTCGGCACGGACAGCGCCGGCCGGGCGAACATCAGCTATGCGGACGGCAAGCTGAACATTGCGGACGGCTACTGCGTCTCCTTTGCCGAGACCGAGACCGATGTGGAAAACGGCGCGACCATGGCCGAGGCGGTCAAATCCGACCTCGCGCTTGCGCTGGGGTTCAGCATCGGCGGCAAATCCAACGCCGCGACGGCGGATACGCGGATTTCCGACATTCTTCAGCTGCGCGGCGCCGCGGTGCTTGACGCGGACGGAAACGCGGCGCAGACCCTGGCGGAGATCGACACGATCAACGGCCAGAAGGTCAGCTACGCGAGCGAGGGGCGGCTGTCCATGCAGGGCACGGCCGACATGGCGCTCACCGATGATGTGCTGAAAGATATCTTCGGCGCAGAGGAGCTGAAGCTTGCAAACGGCAGCCCCGCCGCTGGCGCGGTGGTGGCCGGTGTGGATGCGAAGGTCATCATCAACGGGGTGGAAACCTCCCGCAACAGCAATACATTCACAATTGACGGATTGACCGTTCAGCTGACAAAGGTCAGCGCATATGACAGCGAAACGGACAGCTACGAGGAAACGGTAATCAACACCGAGCGCGACACGGACACGATCGTCGAGGCGTTCCGCGGCTTTGTGGAAGATTACAACGCGATGGCCGTCAAGCTGTACGACCTGCTGCATGAGGATGCGAACTACCGCGAGTACGCGCCGCTGACCAGCGAGCAGAAAAAAGAGATGAGCGAGCGGGAGATCGAGCTGTGGGAGGAAAAGGCGAAAGAGGGTCTGCTGCGCAACGATTCCACCATCGAGAGCATGGTCTCCGCCGTGCGCGGCGCGCTGTACACCAAGCCGAAAAACAACGCCTACGCGCTGTACGACATCGGCGTTGACTTTGCCTCCTATCTTGCGACGGACGGCAAAAAGGGCGTCCTCACTTTTAATGAAACCGCGCTGCGCAATGCGCTTGCGGCCGATCCGGACGCGGTCAAGAACCTGTTTGTGGACGCGTCGGAGGGGCTTGCGGGCAAGATCATGTCGGCGATTGATTCCGCCGCCAAAACAACCGGCGCCACCAAGGGAACCTTGGTTGAGCTGGCGGGCGTGCAGGGCACCTCAAGCGAAAAATCCAACACGCTGTACCGCCAGCTGCAAAGCATTTCCACCCGCATCAAGGAATTGCAGGCAAAATACGAACGGGAGCGCCAGCGGTACTGGAACCAGTTCAACGCGATGGAGTCGGCCATGTCGAACTACAACGCGCAGAGCAATATGCTGGCTTCCTATTTCTCCTATTAAGCTGAACGCGACGTTTGTGTAAGGAGTGTGCAGAATGCAGAATCCATATGCCGCTTATAAACAACAGTCGGTCATGACCATGACGACGGGGGATATGCTGAAGATGCTGTACGACGAGCTGATTAAGCGCATCGGGCTGGGCATCGAGGCGATCAAGGCGAAGGATATTGAGGCAACCAACCTGTACCTGCAAAAGTCGCAGGAGATCATCAACCACCTGCTCAGCTCGCTGGATATGAAATATGAGATTGCGGCAAATTTGCAGGCGTTGTATAATTTCTTTAATCAGACCCTTGTGCAGGCAAACATCAAAAAGGATGCGGCGGCGCTGGAAGAGATCCTGCCCATGATCGCCGGCCTGCGGGATACATATATTCAAGCCGACCGGGCGGCACGCACTGCCTCTGCCGGTAAATGACGGGAGGGAACGGATTGCTCAATTCATCTTATCTCAAAACGCTTGAGGCGGGCATTCAGATGTCCTGGCTGCAGCAGGATCTGCATTTGCAGAACATTTCCAACATCGAGACGCCCGGCTATAAGTCGAAAAGCCTTGTGTTTGACGAGGAACTGAAGAAGAGCCTGGAGGCGCGCTCGGAAATCACGACCGCGGATTTGCCCGACCGGCTGACCGCGACGGTTGTGACCGACGAGAATTCCCTTTTGCCGGACGGCAACAACGTCGATATCGACAAAGAGGGCGTCGAAGCTTATAAAGCCTATGTTCAGTACAGCCTGCTGACAGAGCAGATTTCGAGCGAGTACAACAAGCTTGGCTATGTACTGAGCAGCAGCTTTTAAAATAACAGCGCAGAGAGAGGGAATCTATGGCATTTTTAAACTCCTTGGACATTGTCGGCTCCGCGCTGACAGCGGAGCGGTTCCGCGCGGACGTTGCGTTGCAGAACATGGCCAATGCCAACACTGTTGCGCCGCCTGATGAAACGCCCTACAGAAGGCGACAGGTGATTTTTCAGGAACGGCCGCTCAGCTTTGACGACGAACTGACAAAGGCAATTAACTCCGGCGGCGTGCGGGTTGCGAACGTGGTCGACAGCAACCGGGACTTCAAGGTCGCCTATGACCCGACCCATCCTTACGCGGATGAGGATGGATACATCCACTATTCCAATGTCGACACCACAGAGGAAATGATCGACCTGATGGCCGCCTCAAACGCGTACGACGCGAACCTGACCGCGCTGGAGGTGCTCAAGGCGATGGTTTCCAAGACGCTTGAGATCGGAAATTGATTGTTTATAGAAAAAGAACAATAAAGATTGAGGTAAACAGGCATGAAGAATCTTAAAGTACGAAGCAAATTGATGCTGTCATTCGGTATCGTGCTGGCTCTGCTGTTCGTGACCGTTTTTGTCGGCGTCACCCAGGTGAGATCGATCGGCAGCACCTTTGACGTGTTCGCCTCCCAGGTCTACGTTGTCCGCGGCGCGCTGAACCGGCTCAACACAAAGCTGTATACCCTCCAGGCAAGGGGCTATCAGCAGGTTGCGACCGGTGACCATTCAGATGCCATGTACAGCCAGATCCTTGACGCTGTGCAGGGGATGCAGACCGAAATTGATTCGGTTATCGCTGTCAACGGGGAGACCACGGGGCTGAGCAGGCTGCGCAGCAACGTGTCCACGATTGATGGCCTTGTCCGGCAGCTGCAGGCCGGCACCATGGACACGCCCACAGCCCTCGGGCAGATCGAGCCGCTTCTGCTCGAAATGGAGACGTCGGTGGACGAAATGATCGCGCAGGTCGCCACGAACGCGGAGACCATGATTTCGAAGATCGACTCGCAGGTCACCATGACCATATACATTACGCTGGGCGTGGGCGTTGCCGCGGCGATTATCTCGGTGTTTGTCTGCCTGGTGCTCACCAAGCAGATCACGGTTCCGCTTCATCAGATGCAGCAGGCGACCGGCAGCATCCAGCAGGGCAACCTCAAGATCAACGTCGACTATGTCTCCAAGGATGAGTTCGGCATGGTTGCGGATTCGATGCGCGACATGGCGACGACCCTTGATTCCTATGTGACCGATATCACCCACGAGATGGAGGCGCTGGCGGACGGCGACCTGACCAGAAAGATGACGGCCGACTTCCGCGGCCAGTTCATCGGCATGGCGCAGAACATCAACGCGGCGATCGACGCGTTCGACAAAGTCCTGTCCCAGATCACCTCCGCGGCGGATCAGGTTTCTTCGGGCGCGGATCAGACCTCTTCCGGCGCGCAGGCGCTTGCGCAGGGCGCGACAGAGCAGGCCAGCTCGGTTGAGGAGCTTGCCGCTACAATCAACGAGATTTCCAGCCAGGTTTCTGAAAGCGCGGAGAATGCGCAGCTGGCGAGCGAGAAGGTTTCCAACGTCGGCAACGAGATGACCGTCAGCAACCAGAAGATGCAGGAAATGGTTGCGGCCATGAACGAGATTTCCCAGTGCTCGAGCGAAATCGGCAAGATCATCAAGACCATCGAGGACATCGCGTTCCAGACCAACATCCTCGCGCTCAACGCCGCGGTCGAGGCCGCGCGTGCGGGCGCAGCGGGCAAAGGCTTTGCGGTTGTTGCGGATGAGGTTCGCAACCTTGCCAGCAAATCGGCCGAGGCTTCTGCCAATACATCCGCTCTGATTGAGAACACCCTGAAGGCCGTCCAGAACGGCACGAACATCGCGGGCGACACCGCGCAGTCCCTGACCGTGGCGGTCGAGGGCGCCGAGGAGGTTGTCGAGGTTGTCGGCAAGATCTCCCGCGCTTCTGCCAGCCAGGCGGACGCCGTTTCGCAGGTCACCATCGGCATCGACCAGATTTCCTCGGTTGTTCAGACCAACTCCGCCACCGCGGAGGAGAGCGCTGCGGCAAGCGAGCAGCTTTCCGGCCAGGCGCAGATGCTCAAGGATCTCGTCAGCGAGTTCAAGCTCAAAGACTCCGTGCACAGCAATACAAGCTATCACGAGGAGCCGAGCGTCCCGGCAGGCGGCGAGTTCAACGACTTCATGATGAACGGTTCGGGCAAATATTGAGATTCCGCAAGCCCGTTGAAGCGTTTCAACTGTCCTTAACCGGCAGAGATGCAGGGGTTATGGTGAACAGCCGTAAGCCGACGCGGCAATACGAGTATATAGGAGCATAGTATGGTTGAAACATTGATCAAGGACGGAACCGCGGACAGCATCTATGATCAGATTATGGTGTTCACGATCGGGGAAAAGCTGTTTGCGGCAAACCTCGAAGAGGTCCTTGAAATTATGATGTCGACCGCGGTGACGCCTTTGCAAAAAGCACACCCGCTCATCGAAGGGGTCTTTAAACCGCGTGACGAGGTCATTACGGTGATTGACACTGCCTTGTATTTCGACCTGATGCGGTTGGATTTGGAACGGGATATTTTCATCATCACAAACTACGATGGGCGCGGATTTGCGTTTCATGTGGATACAGTTGTTGGGATGGAGCAGATTGAACGATCCCAGATCAAGGAACCCGATCAGGTGATATACGGCGGGGAGGGTGTTGTTACAGGCATCGTAGAGCTGGAAGATCAGCTGGTCACAATCATCAATTTTTACAAGATTTTAGAGAGTCTTGGTGCATGAAAGAAGCCGGAGCTTGCAAAAGCTCCGGCTTTTCTTTTGCCTTTTAAGGTTTAAGCCCGCCGACTTGGATGGAAAAGCGGAAAATGCACCGCATTTGTCGTTTGCTTTGAATTTTTTGGGGAAATGATTGTTTTCTGTTTCCGCCGCGAAACGCAGGGAAACCGGTGACCGACAGACGGGCAAAGGGCTTTTCAGATGAAGAAGCGAGAATGCAGTCGATGCCCGGCACCGATGAGGTACGACAGTTATTTTGGATGACGGCGCACAGAGGGTGCCGGGATGGGCAAATGGTGTTTGAGCTTTTGCCGGAAAACATGCGCGCTTGGCTTACCCGGGAACCTTATGCGGCGTGCTGCCAAAAGTGGCGTCCGCGATTTGTCGGTACGGACGCTGCGCTTAAAAAGTTCGCAGGAAATTGTTGGCAGAACAATGGATGCGCAGTGTATACCGGCCGGCTGCGGATGCGGCCGCATCAAAGGACAGCCCTGTGTGCGGACTTCGGGATAAGCAAAAGACATATAAATTTCAGTAAAAAAAAGAATCAGCCAATCTTCCCGCCGCGATGACCGGAAAGCAGGACAGCGGATAGACAAATCGCAGGGGTTAATGCAAAAAATCCGGATTCGGACAGCGGATGAGCCGGAACCCGGTACGGATTGCACTTCCGGATAAAAAGCTTATAAGGAAACGCGAACGCGTACGCCAACCGGCAAAGACAGCGGTAAATTTCCGGGTTGCAGCCCAGACGCAGCGCCCGCAAAGCCCGAAAATTTGAATCAAAAGCGGAAAATCACAGCTGCCTGCGCGAAGTGTGGCCTTGAGGGCTGCGTAAACCGCCGCAAAATACGGAAGCCGGAACGGGAAACCGGGCGAACGGGGATTCGCCAAGGCATACAGAACCGGCCGGGCGAATATAATGGTTAAAACCGTACAGGCCACCGGCCGGCGCGGTGCCTCCCAAGAAGCCGCGCGGCGGTTCGCTTGTCCGGCGCGAGCCGCCGGATCGTGCGGACAAATTGCAGAGGAAAAGACGCGCGGATGGAGAGGGCCGCTTTTGCTTGCCCGGCGCGGCTGCCGCGGCCGATCCGGTGAAATATTATGCAGCGGACGGAACGGAGAATAAAACGCCGCCGCGCGATGGGGGACGGCGAAAGGCGGCAAAGGCTGCTGTAAAATAGTGGAAACAGACAGGCGGAGAGAAAAAACGGCGAACCCGGCTGCGCGAAAACAAGAAAAGAATAAAACAAAATGTATTATCCAAAGCGAAAAAAACGATATTTTGCCGCAAAGCGATACCATTTGCTTGGGAATCAATCGCATTTTTAGGTACCCGATTAAAAAATTCCGTT
This sequence comes from uncultured Oscillospiraceae bacterium, assembly GCA_964645785.1. Classification (GTDB taxonomy): domain Bacteria; phylum Bacillota; class Clostridia; order Oscillospirales; family Ruminococcaceae; genus CALWZE01. Next base: position 124,849 of record CAZYAV010000001.1, on the reverse strand, counting down.
CTTTTTCCGACAAAGCTGTGCATTTTTAGACTTTACTTGATGGGTTTCTCATGGTATAATTTCTTAACAATGTGTAATTAGCGAGAAAGGGTATGTCGAAATGAATGTTGATGCCTTGCAACATATAAATCCCGCCAACCTGAGCTCGTTGCCGGAGCTTGGTACAAGCAGTGAAACAACCGGAAAAAACAGTTTTCAGAATTTCTTTCAGCAGGCTCTCCTTGAGGTTGAAGAGGCCAACGCCGCCGTGCAGCGGGACGGAATCGAGCTTGCGCTTGGGAACCTGGACAATATCGCGCAGGCGCAGATTGATATCATGAAGGCGGAGACGGCGACGCAGATTGTCGTGCAGGTCACAAGCCGCGCGGTAAATGCGTATAAAGAGATTATGCAGATGCAGGTCTGATGTGCCGACGCATAGAATTGACTAAAAGGAAAGGGGGAGCCCTTTGGACAAGGAAAAGCTCAAGTCGGCCTTGAATTTCCAAGCAAATCTCGAAAAGCTAAAGGAATACTCGAAAGAGCTCTCCGCAGAGAAGAAGAAAAAACTCATTATGATCGGCGCCGCGGTGGTTGCGGTTTGCGCGGTGATTGTTGCGGCGCTGAGCATGAACGGGAATGCATACGTTGTCCTTTACCCGGAGCTGAGCAGCTCCGAGACCGAATCGGTGTTTGAAGCGCTGCAAACGCTCGGCGTCACCCCGCGCATTAACCAGGACAATCAGGTCGAGGTACCAAGAAAGGAGTACAACCGAAGCCTGTTGGAGCTTGCCTCGCAGGGATATCCGAACTCCTCGCTGGCATACGACGTGTTTTCTGAACATACAGGGCTGACCGCGACCGAGACGGAACAGAAGCAGGTGCTGGTCTATCAGTTGCAGGATCGGCTGCAAAGCACCCTGAAAAGCATGAATGAAATCAGCGGCGCGATTGTAACCCTTTCCATCCCAACCACAAGCAATTTTGCCTGGCAGCAAAACACCAACCAGTTTTCAACCGCGAGCGTTGTGCTCACCATGAAAAACGGAATCACGTTGTCGGCGCAGCAGGTGTCCGCAATCAAAAATCTGGTTGCCTCGGCTGTGCCGCTTCTTGACGCGGCGAATGTCACCGTGGTGGATTCCACAACCCGCACGGAGCTTTATGGTGCGGAAAGCGGCGTTCTCTCGAATACGGAGGATACGCTTTTTTCCCGCACGCAAAATCTGGAATTTGAATCCCTCATCCGCTCGCAGATCGAGAGCAATATCATTCGCCTGCTCACGCCGCGGTACGGCGAGGACGGGGTTGTCGCCGTCGCCATGGTCACGATTGACTATGACTCGATGATTACCGAGTCGATGACGGTTATCCCGGACGAGGACGGCGAGGGCTATCCCAGCCGCCGGGAGGAGGACTACACCATCGGCGCAATCGAGTCGATCGGCGGGATTGTCGGGGAGGAGGACAACACCGACCTGCCCAACTACGCCTACCGCAACCCGGAGGATGAGGGCGGCATCACCGACTATCACAGGGATATAGAATATTACTACAGCTATATAAAGCGGCAGATTGAAAAGGGCAACGCCAAGCTGGAGCGCGCGACTGTTTCGGTTCTGGTCAAAGAGCCGCAGATGACGCCGGCGCGGCAGGAGGAGCTGGTTCAGCTGGTTTCCACCGCGGCGGATATCGATCCGAGCATGGTCTCGGTCTCGTCGTTCTACAGCGACGCAAGTTCCGAAAGAACGCCGGTGAACATCATCGAATTTGTGGAGTCGCTGCCGCTTTGGGTTCTGATTGCGGCCGGCGCGCTGCTGCTGATTCTGATTATGCTGATTGTCATCCTTTCGCTTGTCCACAAGGGCAAGAAAAAGAAGGCGAAGAAGGGCGGCAAGGGCAAGGGTCAGGCGGTGCCAGAGGAGGTCAGTGCAGTGTCAATGCAGGAAGAGATCGATAAGTACAAGCAGGAGCTTGCAAACGCGGCAGCCTCGATGCAGGACGCAAAGGAGTCCGCGATTGTTGAGGAAGTGCGTGATTTTGCGGATACAAACCCCGAAATCACGGCAAATCTCATCCGCAACTGGATGAAGGGAGAGGAGTAAGCCGCGATGGCGAGCACCACGGGTAAAACGAAAATCACAAACCTGCAGCGCGCTGCTTCTGTGATTGTCGCCCTGGGCGCGGAGCACGCCGCGAAGGTCTACAAATTCCTGCGTGAGGAAGAGGTCGAGCAGCTCTCGATGGAGGTTGCGAAGCTTCAAAAGCTGTCCAACGAGGACATGCAGGGGATTGTCGACGACTTTTACGGCCTGTGTGTGACCCAGAAGGTAATTTCCGAGGGCGGTGTGCTTTACGCGCGCGATGTTCTGGAAAAGGCCTTTGGCCCGCAGCTGGCCTCTTCGTACATGGAGCGGATCTCAAGCGCGATGCAGACCATGGCGTTTGAGTTTATCCGCAAATCAAACTACAAAAACCTGATGATGATGATCCAGAACGAGCATCCGCAGACCATCGCGTTCATTCTCTCCTACGCGAAGGCGGAGCAGGCGTCTCAGATTATCTCCGAGCTTTCGCCCGAGCTGCAGCTGGACGTCATCAAGCGCATCGCCGCGCTGGAGAGCGTTTCGCCGGACATTGTCAAGATCGTCGAATCGACCCTTGAAAAGCGGTTCTCGACCATCGTCTCGGTCGATATGACCGAAATCGGCGGCATCAACTATGTGGCGGATATCATCAACCACACCGACCGCACGACTGAGCGGCACATCTTCGACGAGCTGAACAAGGTGGATCCGGAGCTGTCCGACAACATCCGCAAGCTGATGTTCGTGTTCGAGGATATTGTCTCGCTCGACGATATGACCATCCAGCGGGTGCTGCGCGAGGTGGATTCGCAGGATCTCGCCATCGCCATCAAGGGCTCCAACGAGGAGGTCAAGGCCGTTCTGCTCAACAACGTGTCCGCGCGTGCGCGTGAGAATATCCTGTCGGATATCGAGTACCTGCGCAATGTCCGTATGCGTGACGTTGAGGAGGCGCAGCAGAAGATCGTCAACGTTATACGCCGCCTGGAGGAGACCGGCGAGATTGTCATCTCGCGCGGCGGAGGAGATGAGATAATTGCCTGATATTTTCAGGGGCGGCCAGGTCAGGTTTTCACAGGAAAAGATCCGCATCCCTGATATGGGCAGCCATGAGGAGATCGAGCAGAACAAAGCAACCCGAACCGATAAGAATAAACGCGGCGCGGCCGCCCCAAAGCCGGCCGCCCAAAAGCAGCCCGCCGCCGGGCAGACGCAGGAACCGGCGCCCGAGCCGGTGCGCATCGAGCCGCCGGCGCGCCCGGCAATTGCGCTCAGCGCGGCGGAAATGGAGCAGCTGCGCCAGGTCGCGTACACCGCGGCATATAAAGAGGCCTACAATTCCGCGCGGCAGGAGGCGTATAAAAACGCCTACAAGGAGGCGTACCCAATCGCGCTGGAGGAGGCCGGCAAGAACGCGTTCCAGGAGGCATCCCAGGAGGCGTATTTCAACGCGCTGAACCAGAAAAAAACCGAGATCACGGGCTTAATCCAACAGGTTGGCCAGAGCCTGGAGGAGATGGAGAAGATGCAGACGGCGTATTTTGAGACCTATGCCCGCCAGCTCAACACCCTCTCCCTTGAAATCGCGGAAAAGCTGATTCAGCGCAAAATCGAACAGGATGACCTGACCCTGCAAACGCTGGTGATGGAGACGGTTGACCGGGTGAAAAACGCCACATGGCTGAAGGTCGAGGTCTCGGATCACCTGCTGGGGCTGGTTGAAAAGCTGCGCAGCGATTTGCAGAGCATGGAGCGCGCCGAGGTTGTGCCGGCGCCGGATTCGGACGGCACGGTTCGCGTATCGACCGAGACAGGCACGATTGACGCGTCCATCTCCACCCAAATTGACAACCTGAGAAGGGTGTTTGGAACCGAATGACACAAACAGTGGATGCGCTGCTGGACATTACCGAATCGCTGAACCGGCTGCATTTGGCGGATCTGTGCACCCAGGAGGGGCGAATCTGCAAGATTGTCGGCATGTCGATTGAGGCGACCGGCCTGTCGTGCAGCATCGGCGATATCTGCCTCATCACAACCGCGAATGGCCAGAAGGTGACCTGCGAGGTCGTGGGCATTGCGGAAAACATTACCTATCTGATGCCGTATCAGGAGCTGGAGGGCGCCGGTTACGGCTGCGCCGTGGTCAACACAGGCGATAAACTGAATATCCCGGTGGGGCCGGAGATGGTCGGCCGGACGGTGGATGCGCTCGGTATGCCGATTGACGGCAAGGGGCCGATCACCGTGCACGACACGGTCTCCATCACGGGGCAGCCGGTCAACCCGATGGCGCGTCCCCCAATCTCCGAGCCCATCGAGCTGGGGGTGCGGGCAATCGACGGCCTGCTGACCGTCGGCAAAGGGCAGAGGATCGGGATCTTCGCCGGAAGCGGCGTCGGCAAAAGCACCCTGATGGGGATGATTGCCCGCAACGTCAAGGCGGACATCAACGTCATCGCGCTGGTTGGCGAGCGCGGGCGCGAGGTGGTGGAGTTCATCCAGCGCGACCTCGGCGAGGAGGGCATCAAGCGCTCCATCCTCGTTGTGGCGACCTCCGACCAGCCGGCGCTGATGCGGCTCAAATGTGCCCAGACGGCGACCTCGATTGCGGAGTATTTCCAGCTGCAGGGCAAGGACGTGCTGCTGATGATGGACTCGCTGACCCGGTTTGCGATGGCGCAGCGGGAAATCGGGCTCAATACCGGCGAGGCGCCGATTGCGCGCGGGTACACCCCCTCGATCTATTCGGCGCTGCCCAAGCTGCTCGAGCGTTCCGGCAATTTCGAAAACGGCTCGATCACCGGCATCTACACTGTCCTGGTCGAGGGGGACGACACCAACGAGCCGATTGCGGACACGGTGCGCGGCATTATCGACGGGCACATCATTCTGTCCCGCAAAATCGCGGCAAAAAACCACTACCCCGCAATCGACATCCTAAACAGCGTCAGCCGCCTGATGAACGAGATTGCGCCGCCCGAGCAAAAGCAGGCCGCGCATGAGATCCGCAACCTGATGTCGACCTATCAGGAAAATGAGGATCTGATCTCGATTGGCGCGTACAAGCACGGCACAAACCCACAGCTTGACCGCTCGATAGACTATATGCCCAGAATCAACGAATTCCTCACCCAGGAGGTTGAAAACAGCACGCCGTATCCCGAAACGATCCGGATGATGCAGCAGGTTGTGCAGTAAAGCTAAGGTGATTTTCGATGCCGAAGGTGTTTCATTTCTCATTAAAGCGCGTGCAGCAGTATAAAGAGCAGATCCTTGAATCGGAAAAGGCGGCGCTCGCGACGCTGAACCAGGAAAAGAACCGCCATATCCAGAAAAAAGAGGAGCTCGCGCAGTTTCTGGTGCAGAAAGAGGCGGCGCTTCAGGAGCGCAGCCGCAGCGTCGGCATGTCGCTGGTTGACCTGAACGGGTTCAAATACTATCGGGAAAACACCACCCGCCGCATTGAGGAGATTGAACGGGCGCTGGTGCTGCTGGAACAGCGGATTAACGCGCAGCGGCAGGTTGTGATTCAGGCCTCGCAGGAACTTTCCGGGCTGAATAAGCTGGAAGAAAAGCAGCTGGAGGAGTATAATAAAGAGACGGCCAAGGAATTTGAACAGCAGATCAACGAAGGGCTTGTGCACCAGCTTGCCGCCGAGTGAGCCTGTGTGTGAGCCGAGTCCATTGGTTTCCACGGCTTCGGCCGTTTGGAAATAGAACAGACCCATTGAAAGGAGGTGAAACAGATGGAAAACCTGAATTTTGTCTCGTTTGACGCGATCCAGCAGTACCGGGGCAGCGCGGCGGGGCAGAGCACATCCGCGGCTGTGAGCGATCCGTTTTTGCAGATCATCCAGCAGATGGTGGAGGGCTCGAAGGAGCACGAGGCGCTTGCGGCGCAGGAATGGCTGACCGGCTCGTCCGAGGACATCACGCAGGAGCAGTACGCTTCCGCGGGCATGGCGCTGCTGGAGGCGATGGGCGGAATGCCGGCGCTGATGCAGCAGCTGCAATTCGGCGCGCTGACCCAGACCGGGCAGAATGAACTGCTTGACGCACTTGGACAGGATATGAGCAGCCGGTCGCTCAGCGATCCGCTGGCGGTGCTGAGCTCGCTTGCACAGGCGGCGCTTGAGCAAAGTGCGCAGACGGCCGGAATGTCCGAGACATCCGAGATGCCGATCCTTTCGGCCAGCTATACCGAGAATATGACCGGCCAGGAGGAGGCGCTTTCCGGGCAGACCGAACAGGGCGCGCAGCCGCCGCTTGAACTAAACGGCGCGTTTGTGCAGAGCATCAAGGCCGCGCTGAATCAGCGCAGGACAACCGGCGCCGAAGAAGAGGCCGCCGCGCAAAGCCAGCTTGACCTGAGCGAGGCGCGTGTGTTTGACAATGTCGGTGCGCTGCGTCTTGAGCGTGCGCCGCAGCAGCAGCCCGCCGAGGTTGCGCCGCAGATCCTTGCCAAGCTCAACGAAAACCTTGAGGCAGGCACGCGGGAATTCACCATGCGCCTGAAGCCGGATTCGCTCGGCGAGCTGACAATCCGCATCCTCAGCAAGGACAACCGGATGACCCTGAGCATCGTGACCGAGACCAAGGAAGCGGCCAATCTCCTGAACCGGGAACTTGCCGCACTCAAGCAGGCGGTCAGCCCGATGGAGGTGGAGGTTCGCCCCGCGGTGACGCAGGAGCAGCAGAACCAGCCGGTGGAGCAGACCATGCTGCGCTATGACGAGCAGGAGCGCCAGAACCGCGGCCAGCAGAGACGCGGGCAGCAGCAGAACCGGCAGGAGGAGGACGGCTTTGCCGGCACAATCGAAGAGCTGCTGGGCAGCGAGCTTGTGCAGGCGGCACATTTCATCTAACAGGAAAGGAGAAGGAAGCAGATGAGCAGCAGCTCGACAGACCGCGTGATGGGTTCAAGCCAGAACCAGTTTAACGCGGTGTTTACGGACAAGACGGACAACTCCATTCTCGACGCGTCCGACTTTTTGAACCTGATGGTCGTGCAGCTCCAGAACCAGGACTTCACCAACCCGATGGACAACACCGAGATGGTCAATCAGATGGCGACATTCTCCAACATGCAGATGATGCAGGAGATGGCGAGCTATTCCAAGACCATGTACGCGATGAGCCTGGTTGGCAAATCGGTGACGGCTTCGAGGAACACGGTTGGCGGCTCGCTGGACACGACGACGGGCGTTGTTGACCGGGTGTCGCTGGTGGACAATGAATATGTGGTCTACATCGGCGGCAAAAAGTACGAGCTGAGCCAGATCATGAGCATCGGCTCCGCCCCGATCGGCTCGAGCGATACCGGCGTTGTGGGCGACGGCTTCAAAATCACGGCCGCGGAAGCGGGCGAAAATTCGGTCAGCCTCAAGTGGGACGTCCCGACCGAGGATGATCTGATGATGGGCAGCTACAAGTACGAGGTCTATTATTCCAAGGATGCGCCGTTCAACACGGTCGACAAGGTGGAGGCCGGAACCAAGTACGGCACGATGACCTCGGCGCAGGCGATGGAGGTGTTGGGTCTCGACCCCGGTACGCGCTATTATTTCAACGTGGTTGTGACCGACCCGACCGGCAAAAAATCCGTGTATAAGCCGATAGCCGCAACAACAAAGATTTCGACAACCTGAACGGAGTGAAACGATGAACAGCTTGGATTTCAAGCTCCGCTCGGCAATCACCACAGGGCTTGTCTCACCGGTTGGCGCCGTTCCCGTAACGCAGGACGGGGCGCGGGCAGCAAACGGCAGCGAGACCTCATTCCGTGATATCCTGAGCGAAAGCCTGGCCTCCCGCAGCGAGGTGAATTTTTCCAAGCACGCAATCAAACGGGCGCTCAACCACAACATCGAGCTTTCGGACGAGTATCTCGAGCGGTTGAACCGCGGTGTGCGGCTCGCGGGAGAAAAAAACCTGGACGACACGCTGATTCTGATCGACAAAACCGCGTTTCTGGTGAATGTGAAAAACAACACGGTCATCACGGCGGTGAGCAGCCGGGATTCGCAGGACAGCGTCTTTACAAACATCGACGGAACAGTTATTGTTTAAGCCGGACCTTTTGAGGGGGCTTTGCCGCTCCGACTGATTGACGAGCGGCACGCGAACTGTTCCTTTGCAAAACAAGGAGTGGTTTCTTATGAACAGAGCAATGTACTCCGGCGTGGCGGGTCTGAAAACCCACATGACCAGAATGGACGTAATCGGCAACAACATTTCCAACGTCAATACTTACGGCTTCAAATCCCAGCGCGCGGTCTTTTCGGATATCTTTTATCAGACGCTGACCGCGGCGTCCGGCGGCACGGGCAACCGCGGCGGCGTCAACCCGTCCAGTGTCGGTTACGGCGCCATGCTCGCCGGCATCCAGTCCCAGATGACCCAGTCCAGTATGCAGAACACCGGCTTCGGGCTGGATGTGGCAATCACCGGCGAGGGCTTTTTGCAGGTGATGGACGCGGACGGCAACATCTTCTACACCAAGGCCGGCCTGCTTGACTACGATTCCAACGGCTATCTGACCGACATCAACGGCAACTTCGTGCTGGGCACGGCGGATAAGGACGGTACGCCGTCCTCCCAGAAGATCAAGCTCGACAACCTCGGCTCGGTCGATCCCCGCGTGGCGACCATCACCGAGTCGATCAACGAGGTCGATTTCACAATCCAGACCACCAACCCCACCAAATACGGCAATGTCGGCTTTACCATCAACTCGAGCAACCAGCTGCCGCAGGGTCTGGACGCGAGCGCGACGATCACCTCGACCGGCTCGATCAACGTCACCCTCAACGCCTCGACCAAGTTCAACAGCATCGACGAGGTCAACAACGCGATCAACAACGCGATTCTGGAGGCGAACAACGGCGTCGCCCACACGGCCGGCCGGTTCGTCATCACCGCTTCCAAGGACGTGTTCGCGGAAGGCCCGCTGACCGGCGCAGAGGTTACCGGCGCGACCTTCGGCACCAAAACCGGCCGCATCGACGGCATCGAGAGCGGCGCGTTCGGCGGCGGCCTGACCTTTGTGAAGGCGAGCACCGGCTTCACCGGCGAGGGCGACGTGGATGCCCTGACTGCCACCTATGACGACACAGGCGACGGCTCGTGGGAAATCAAGATGACCATCGGCGGCAAGAACTACTCCTGCAAGATTACGCCGGACTCCACGGCACCGTCCCTGCTGCTGCGCAACTCGACCGACGACTATATCCAGGTGACCAACCCGGGCTTTGACCAGATGACCACCCTGTTCAAAAAGATGAACGGTGGCGCCGACCCGGCTGCCGGCAGCGAGATTAATGCCTTTGCGGAGACGGACAGCACCGGCGCGGTGAAATTCAACCCGGGCGACCTGACCGCGACCAAGTCGGTTCCTTCGCGTGAGCTGGGTCTTTCCAGCGTCACCTTTACCCTTGCGAACGGCACCGAGGGCGGCGTCATCACCCTCGACCAGCTGTCGGGTATCGCGATTGCGTCGGACGGTACGGTCATGGTCTCCCACGCGGAGCTGGGTACGGTCAGCGCGGGCAAGATTTCGCTTGCGAACTTTGCAAACCCCTATGGCTTGCAGTATGAAGGCAACAACTACTATTCCCAGACCGCGAACTCGGGCGAGCCGCAGCTGGCCGACCCGGGCAGCGAGGGCACGGGCGCGCTGAAGGCGAGCGCGCTGGAAATGTCCAACGTCGACCTCTCCAACGAGATGGCCGATATGATTACGACACAGCGCGGCTTCCAGGCAAACAGCCGGGTCATCACGGTGTCGGATACAATGCTTGAGGAGCTGATTAACCTCAAGCGCTAAGCGCAATAAAACGACCGGTTCGCATCAGGGCTGACCTTGCAGTTTAAAAGGCCGGCCCTGCGAACCGGCTCGTGGTGTGTTCAAAACAGGGACGGCGGCGCGCCGCCGTCTTGGGCGAACGGAAAGCGACGGTTTCCGCTCGCCCAAGACGGAAACGCCCGGTTTGGCGAGGTGGAAAGATGATTATAGTTCGGCGGCTGAACGGAGAGGAATTCGGGCTGAATTCAGACCTGATCGAAACAATTGACGAGACGCCCGACACGACGATCCATATGGTGAATAAGCGGGTTTATATTGTGAAGGAGTCAAAGGAAGAAATCGTTGATTTGATAGTCCAATTCAAACAGCGTTGCTTTTCAAAATTTATCGAAGTTGAAAATCGTGAGGACGAGACGAAATGAAACGTAAGATAGATATTATGTCGATTGTCGGGCTGCTGCTGGCCTTTGCCATGATGGTGATGGGCATTATCCTGGTTAAAAACACGGCGGAGGACGGGACGGTTACTTACACCATCGAGATGGGCAACTTTTCCAGCTTTATCGACCCGACCAGTGTCGCGATTGTCGTCGGCGGTACATTCGCCTGCCTGTTTATCATGTTCCCGGGCAATATGCTGGCCAAGATCCCCAAGCATATCGGGATTGTCTTTTTGCCGCAGCAATATGTGCCCACCAAATACATCGAGCAGATTGTGGAGCTTGCAAAAACCGCCCGCATCAACGGCCTGCTTTCGCTGGAGGAAAAGGCGGCGGAGATCAAGGATCCCTTTCTCAAAAACAGCATACAGATGATTGTCGACTCGGTCGATCCGGAAAAGGTCAAGGTGCAGATGGAGAGCTGGATCGACGACCTGGACGACCGGCACTCCTCCGAGCGGGCAATCTACAACCAGGGCGCGGCGCTCGGTCCGGCGTTCGGTATGATCGGTACCCTCATCGGCCTGATTAACATGCTGAAATCCCTTCAGGATATCGAGTCAGTCGGCCCGAACATGGCGGTCGCGCTGATTACAACCCTGTACGGCTCCATGCTGGCAAACATCTTCTTTTCGCCGTTCGCCAACAAGCTGGGCGTCCGGCACGAGGAGGAGATGCTCTGCAAACGGATTGTCTGCGAGGGAATCCAGGCGATTCAGTCGGGCGAAAACCCGAACCTGATTCAGGATCGTCTGATGCACATGCTGCCCGAATATCAGCTGAAGAAGCTTGCCAAGAAGGGCGGCGGCGCGGCCGCCGCGGAAGGCGGGGAAGAGGCAAAATAAGGATCATCCGCACGGAGAGGTGTGAGCAAGTTTGAGCAGGAAAAAAAAGGATTCGGGCGGCGGCGGCGAGGGCTCGTGGCTGAACACATACGCCGATATGGTGACGCTGCTGCTGACCTTTTTCGCCGTGCTGCTGAGCATGTCGTCGGTCGATTCAGAGAAGTTCAACGCGTTTATCCGGTCGTTTTCCAATCTGCCGCCCGAGATTATTGAGGAGATCGTCAACAGCGGCGCGGTCGAGGGTGAGGGCGAGCACGGATCGGAACCGGAGCCGATCGAGGCGATGGATCTGTTATATGAGTATATCGACTCGTTTGTCAGCGCCAACGACGCGAGCGGCGTCGTCGAGGTGTCCTTTGAGGACGGGATGATTTACATCCGATTCAACACGGCGCTGCTGTTCTATCCGGATGAGTACATGCTGCTGCCGGAAAGCTACCCCACGCTGGAATATATCGGCGAGGGGCTCAAAATGTACGAGAGCGCCATCAAGATGGTGGCGGTGATTGGCCACACGGCCGACCCGATGGATGGCTCGGACAGGAATTCCGGCTGGATGCTGTCGGGCGAGCGCGCGTCGACCATCGCGTCCTATCTGGAATATACGGTCGATTTCAACCCCAAAAAGGTTGTGACGATGGGGTACGGCAAGCATTATCCGGTGGCGGACAACAGCATGGAATCCACCCGGGCGCTCAACCGGCGCGTCGAGATGGTCATTGTCGGCGTGGACAGCAATATGGATGTTGCATTTTACGACGCGCTCGGAAAGTTGTATAATAACGAGATAGAGGGAGCAGGCACCGACCTGTTTGAGCCGATCAGTGAGATGGAGGGCGCGGGCGCCGACCTCGCCGAGCCAGTCGATGGGTTAGGGGAAGCGGGCGCCGATCTCGCCGAGCCGATCGCAGAAGAATAACAGAGGGGAGGGGAATCGTATATGCCGGAGGCGTTGACGCAAAGCCAGATCGACGAGCTGCTGAATCGGATGAGATCGGGCGACAGCGTCGAAGAAGAGGCGGCGACAAAGACAGAAAAAGAAAAAGTCAAAAAATACGACTTTTCATCCCCCAAAAAGTTCACAAAAGACCAGATTAAATCGCTCAGCAACCTGTACGAGAACTTTGCAAGGGTTTTATCTTCTTACTTAACCAGCATCCTGCGCACGGTGCAGGAGGTGACCATCAGTCATATCGAGGAGCAGCAGTATTACGAGTTCAGCAACGCTTTGCCGGACAACACCTTCATCGGGATGATTGACTATACAACCGGGGGCGAGGAGGGGTCGGACAGCGCCACCATGATGATGGAGATGTCCTCGGTGCTCTGCTTCACCATCGTCGAGCGGCTGCTCGGCGGTATGCAGCAGGTGGAGACCTTCGACCGCCCCTATACCGAAATCGAGCTTGCGCTGCTGGAAAGCGTCATGGAGCGGGTCACCCAGTATTTGCAGGACACCTGGCAGAGCTATTTCCCCATGAGCGCAAAGCTGCAAAGCATCGAGACGAACGGGCGGCTGCTTCAGGCGTATGCCCCGCAGGATATCGTCATCATCATCTCAGTGGATGTGAAGAACGACGAGGGCACGACAAACGCGAATATCTGCATGCCCGCAGAGAACCTGGAAAGGCTCATCAATACATTTAACGGCAAATACGCCCATGTCGTCAAAAAGCAGGATCCGGACAAGGAAAAGGAGAAGCAGGAACAGCTGATGGAGCTGCTGAAGCAGTCCGACCTTGTGCTGGAGGCTGTGCTGGACAATTCGCAGATGTCGCTCGGCGATGTTTCACAATTGCAGGTGAACGACGTCATCTCGCTCGGAAAACGCATTGACGGCGATATTATCATAAATGTCGAGGGAATCCCGTGGTACACGGCCAAGCTCGGCGTGGTAGGCAAGAAAAAGGCGTTTAAAATTGTCGACGCGATAACGACGACCACCAAGGGAGGGGAACGGCATGAGTGAGGAAAAGGAATTCTTATCCGCCGACGGATTGGATGCGGTCGGTGAAGTGATGAATATGAGCATGGGCGCCGCCGCCACAGCGGTCTCCACCATGCTTGAAAAACAGGTCATTATCACAACGCCGGTCATCAATCAGGATAAATTCGGCAACATTGATTACAGCAATCTTGACCCGGCGCTTGTTGTGCGCATCAAATACGTTGAGGGGATCGACGGCGAGAATGTCATCGTGTTCCGCAAAAAGGATATGCAGATCATCCTCAATCTGCTGATGGGCAATGACGGAACCGCCAACGCGGAGGATTTTGAATTCGACGACCTGAGCATGAGCGCCGCATGTGAAGTCATGAACCAGATGATGGGCGCATCCGCAACGGCGCTGTCCAAAATTCTGGATATGCCAATCAACATCTCGACACCGACGGCATATCTTGCAAACGGCGACGACATTGCACAGTCCGCGTTTCAGGATATCGACAAGGAGCAGCAGGTCGTTTCGATATCCTTTAAGATGATGATTAAGGATCTGCTGGACACGACGTTCTGCAGCCTGATGAGCACAACGCTTGCAAAGCGGATTGTCGAAAGTGTCAGCCCGCAGGTTGAGACGCCCGCACCGCCGCCCGCGCCGCCAAAGGAGTCCGCGCCGCAGCCGGTGCCTCCGCAGCAGATCGCGGCAGAGCCGGTGCACCAGCCGGCGCCTGCGCCCGCCGCTGCGCCGCAGCCTGCCCCCCAGCCCGCCCCCCAGCCTGCACCGCAGCCGGCTGCAGCCCCGCAGATGCCGCAGCCCGCCGCAGCGCCGCCGCAGACGCCGCAGCCAATGCCGCAGCCAATGCCACAGCCGGCCATGCCGGAGCCCGTTCCCGGGCAGCAGCCGGCATTCGTCCCCGAGGGGGCCGGGCAGCCCGCCGCGCCGCAGATGCAGCAGCCGCCTGCCTATGTGCAGCCGCCCATCCAGCCGCCGACGACGGGGTATCCGCCCGAGTATTACCCGCAGCAGGGCTACGCCGCTCCGCCGATGGGGTATGGGTATCCGCAGCCGCAGTACGCCCAGCAGGGCTACCAGCAGCCGGTCATGAACCTGCATAACGCGGAATTCCCGGAATTTGCAAAGGCCAAATCGATGCAGCCCATGAACGACACCAACATGGGGCTGCTGATGGGGGTCAAGCTGGATGTGTCGGTCGTCATCGGCACGGCCAAAAAGCCGATTCGCGACATTATCGACTTTGGGCAGGGAACGGTTGTGGAGCTCGACAAACAAACCGGGGCGCCCGCGGACATCATTGTCAACGGACAGCTGATTGCGCGCGGAGACGTCATGGTTGTTGGGGATAATTTTGGAGTACGGATTACCGAACTGACCGGAACAAAAGAACTGATGGATTCGCTTGGAACGAATTTGTGAGAAAGAAAGAGGTATTGAGCCATGTATAAGATTCTTGTTGTCGACGACGCCGGATTTATGAGAAAGATGGTGCAGACACACCTTTCGGGCGCGGGCTACACCGATTTTGTCGAGGCTGAGGACGGCCAGAAGGCCGTTGAGCAGTATCAGGCAATCAAGCCCGACCTTGTCATCATGGATATCACCATGCCCAATATGGACGGAATCCAGGCGCTGGGCGAGATTAAAAAGCTCGACCCCAACGCAAAGGTCGTCATGTGCTCGGCCATGGGGCAGGAATCCATGGTTATGGACGCGATTAAGCTGGGCGCGCTCGACTTCATCGTCAAGCCGTTCAAGCAGGACCGCATTGTGCAGACCGTCAGCAAGCTGCTGCCGCTTTAATCCGCGATGAGCGAGGAACTGCGCACGGCGCTGACAATCGGCGGGATGCTGCTGGCCATGGTCGTGATTCTGTTTGCGGCCTACTACACAACCCGCCTGCTCGGCAAGCAGTACGGCGGGCAGGCGGCGGGCAAGGACGGCCAGCTGAAGGTCGTCGACCGCCTGACGCTCGGCAAAAGCCAGAGCCTGTGCGTCGTGTCCGCGGCGGGAAAGACGCTGCTTATTTCGGTTACGCCAAACGCGATTTCGCTGATCTGCGAGCTGGAGGATTACGTGCTCCGGGACAGCGGCGCGCCGGATAAGCTGGGCTCGACTCTGTTTTATCAGAACCTCGTATCGGAACTCAAAAAGCGCAGCGGAAGGAAATCAGGCGATGTTCGCAGTGAATCGGGCAATGACCAGGAGCAAAGCGAAGACAAATAAAAAGCGGTCATGGATGAAGCTGGGCGTCGTTTGCGGCGTGTGCCTTGTGCTGGCTGTGGTGACCGTGCTGGCGGCGGCGCCCGCCCACGCGGCGACGGTCTCGTTCGACGTGTCGGACGACGGCGCCGGCGGGCTGGACAGCTTCCGGCTGCTGGGTCTGTTTATCCTGCTGACCCTGGCGCCGACCCTGCTGCTGATGTTCAGCTGCTTTACCCGCATCGTGATTGTGCTGTCGCTTGTGCGCAACGCAATCGGGCTACAAAACACGCCGCCCAACCAGGTGATTGTCGGCCTGGCGCTGTTTCTGTCGTTGTTTATCATGAACCCGGTGCTGACCGAGCTGAACGAGGTGGCCTTGCAGCCGTATATGGCGCAGGAAATCTCGATGACCGAGGCGATTGACGCGGCGCAGGTGCCGCTCAAGGAGTTTATGCTCAAGCAGACGCGGACGGACGACCTGAACCTGTTCCAGAACCTTTCCGGCCGGGAGGAGCTTGCCACAACCCAGCAGGAGATGATGGCGCTGAGCCTGACCGTCATCACCCCGGCGTTTATCACAAGCGAGATATCCCGCGCGTTTATGATCGGATTTTTCCTGTATCTGCCCTTCCTTGTCATCGACATGGTGGTTTCCAGCACCCTGATGTCGATCGGTATGGTCATGCTGCCGCCCTCCATGATCTCACTGCCCTTTAAGCTGATGCTGTTTGTGGTGGTTGACGGATGGCAGCTCATCATGCAGATGCTGGTCAACAGCTATGGCGTCGCTTAGCGGGGCTATTTTGCAGAAAAGAGGTGGTTCGCCCATGTCCGAAGATGGGATTCTGATTTTGTTTCGGGACTCGGTCATGCTGATTCTGAAGCTGAGCGCGCCGCTTCTGATTGTCAGTATGCTGGTCGGTCTGGTCATCGCAATCTTCCAGGCCGCGACCCAAATCCACGAGCAGACCCTGGCCTTTGTGCCGAAAATCGTCGTGATTGCGGTCATGCTGCTTGCGCTCGGGTCCTGGATGATGACCAACCTGAGCGACTTTTTCAACGATATCATGCGAATCGCGTCCGGGTTTTAAACGATGACCCTTCAGATCAGCGGCCTGGATACCCTTCTTTTGATATTTGCGCGGGTCGGCGGGATGTTCTTCTTCAACCCGGTTCTGTCCCGCAGGAATATTCCCTCAAGGGTGCGCGCGGGGCTTGTGTTTGCAATCAGCGTCGTGCTTTCCTATACGGTTGCGCCGGCGTCCGCCGCCGGGCAGCTTCCCTATCTCCTGCAGCTGATTCAGGAGCTGTTTGTCGGCTTTGCGGCGGGGATTCTCTTCTCCTTCTATTTTTACCTCGTCTTTATGGCCGGCGACATCATCGACAACGCGTTCGGCCTGGCCATGGCCAAGACCTTTGACCCGGGCACGAACATACAGAGCTCGGTCTCAAGCACCCTGTTTCAGTTTTTGTTCTACATCTATTTTTTCATCACCAACAGCCATCTCATTTTCATCCAGCTGACGGCCTCCTCGTTTGAGCTGATTCCGCCGGGCGGGTCAATCCGGATGGAGAACATCCTTGAATTTCTGCTAACCGTCTTTGTCTCGGCGTTCAACCTTGCCATGCATCTGGTTCTGCCCTATCTTGCGGCCTCCTTTGTGCTGGAAATCTCAATGGGCATCCTCATGAAGCTGATTCCCCAAATCAGCGTGTTTTCGATCCATTTTCAGGTCAAGATCCTCGTCGGGTTTTCGCTGCTGTTCCTGTTTGCGGCGCCGGTCACGCGGTTCATGCAGAATTATGAAACGGAGATGCTCGCGCAGATACAGAATCTGTTTGCGGCTGCGGCGGGATAAGCGGGGAAAAATCCGGATAGGCGAGGGGGGATGAGATGCCGGGCGAAAAGACCGAAAAGGCCACACCAAAACGAAAACAGGACGAACGAAAAAAAGGTAACGTATTCAAAAGCAACGAGATTGTGGTGGTTGCGTCCCTGTTCGCCCAGTTTTTCCTGCTGAAGATGCTCGCCTCGTTCAATATAGAGACGCTTGGCAACACCATAAAGGACAGCGTCAGCATGGCCGCCACAACGACCGAACTGACGCAGAATACGCTGAACGACCTGCTGGTTGACAGCGTAATCGTCTTTGCCAAGGCAGCGATGCCGGTGCTGCTGGTGGGCGTGCTGATTGCCATCGTGCTGACCATGCTGCAAACCAAAATGCTCTTTTCGGCCAAGAGCTTCGCGTTCAAGGCAAACCGCCTGAACCCGCTGTCCGGGCTGAAAAAGATATTCTCCATGCGCAGCCTGGTGGAGCTGCTCAAATCCATCATCAAGATTATTGTCCTGTTATATATCCTGTATCTCGGCATCAGGGATGAGCTGATCGGCTTCACACGGCTGCTGGATATGTCCTTTGGCGGGGCGCTGGCGATGGTCGGCAATCTGCTGATGAAGATTGTGCAGAACGCCTGCATCATCTTCCTGTTTCTGGCGGCGGCGGATTATCTCTATCAGTGGTGGGAATACGAGAAAAACCTGCGCATGAGCAAGCAGGAGATTAAAGACGAATATAAACAGCTGGAAGGCGACCCGCAGGTCAAGGGACGAATCCGCCAGATCCAGCAGCAGCGCGCCCAGCGGCGCATGATGCAGAAGGTGCCGCAGGCGGACGTGGTTATCCGTAACCCGACCCACTACGCGGTGGCGCTGCAATACGACCAGAAAAAGCACCGCGCGCCGGTGGTGATTGCCAAGGGCGCGGATGAGCTGGCGTTGCGGATTGTCCGCGTCGCGGAGGAAAACGACGTCTATATCACCGAAAACAGACCGCTCGCGCGCGGCCTGTTCGAGGCGGTGGAGGTGGATCACGAGATCCCGGAACAGTTCTATAAAACCGTCGCCCAGGTGCTTGCATTCGTTTACAGCCTCAGGAAAAAGGAAGTTACGTGATGAGATTTGTTCGCAGTCTCCTGAATAGCAGTATTGCGGTTTTTGTAATCGTCATTATTGCGCTCATCATCGTCCCGCTCAGCTCGGGGGTGTTGGACTTTATGTTCATCATCAACCTCGCGCTGTCTCTGATTATCCTGTTAATGAGCATGTACATCAAGGACTCGCTTGAGTTCTCGATTTACCCCTCTATTCTGCTGTTGACCACCCTGTTCCGGCTTGCGCTGAACATCTCCTCCACCCGCTCCATCCTGAGCAACCACGGCTATGCCGGGGAGGTTATTCGCACGTTCGGCGAATTCGTGGTGCAGGGCAACGTCGTTATCGGCCTGGTCATCTTCCTGATTATCGTTCTGGTTCAGTTCCTCGTCATCACCAAGGGCGCCGAGCGGGTGGCCGAGGTTTCCGCCCGGTTCACCCTCGACGCGATGCCCGGCAAACAGATGGCGATCGACGCCGACCTCAGCTCCGGCCTGATTACCGAGGAGCAGGCGAGAGACCGGCGCTCCCACATCCAGCGCGAGGCGGACTTTTTCGGCGCGATGGACGGTGCTTCCAAGTTCGTCAAGGGCGACGCGATTCTGTCCATTATCACAACCCTCATCAACCTCATCGGCGGCGTGCTGGTTGGCTTCCTGAACAACGAGGGGGATTTTTCCACCATCATCAACATCTACGCCACCTCGACGGTCGGCGACGGATTGATGAGCCAGATTCCCTCGCTGCTCATTTCGGTGGCAACGGGTATGATCGTTACCCGCTCGGCCTCGGAGGCGAGCCTCAACACCGACGTTTTGCAGCAGTTTACCGCGCAGCCGCGCATCTTCATCATCGCGGGCGTGACCCTGCCGGCGCTGATTCTCATCGGCTTCCCGCCGGTGCAGGTGCTCATCGTCGCGGCCATCCTGCTGTATCTCGGCATCACCCTGCAGCGGCGCTCGCAGGCGGTCGTCGCGGCCGCGGAGGGGCCGCCGGTCATCGAGGAGGTTGTCAGCGAGGTCAGCTATTACAAAAACATGGACAATGTCTATAACCTGCTGAATGTCGACCCGGTCAGCGTGGAGGTTGGGTACAGCCTGCTGCCGCTGGTCGATGAAAGCAGCGGCGGCAACTTCCTTGACCGGATTGTCATGCTGCGCAAGCAGTTTGCGGATGAGCTGGGCATCGTCCTGCCGGCCGTCCGGCTGAAGGACAGCAACCAGATCAACCCCAACCAGTACGAAATCAAGCTGAAGGGGCAATCCATCGCGGTGGGCGAAGTGCTGGTCGACCATTACCTCGGCCTGGAGCCGGCCGACATCACCAAGGACCGGGAAGTGGAGGGCATCAACACCATCGAGCCGGCGTTCGGAATGCCGGCCAAGTGGATCAGCGAGGATAAAAAGATCAAGGCCGAGCTTGCCGGCTACACTCTGATTGACCCGACATCGGTGATTATCACCCACCTGTCCGAGGAGATCCGGCGCCACGCCTACGAGCTGCTGACCCGGCAGGAGGTCAAGCGGCTGCTGGACAACATGCGCAAGAACCCCGATAATGCGGTGGACGACATTATCCCCGGCATGATTACGGTCAACGAGCTGCTCAAGGTGCTGCGCAACCTGCTGCGTGAGGGCATCCCGATCATTGATATGGAGACGATCCTCGAGACCGCGGCGGATTACAGCGCCACAACAAAGGACACCGATATCCTGACCGAGTACGTCCGGCAGGCGCTGCGCCGCACAATCACCCAGAAATACTCCGAGGCGGGGCAGCTCAAGATTATCAGCCTGGACAGCGAGATCGAGGACAGCATTATCAAGAACGTCAAAAAGTCCGAGGGCGGCACCTATCTTGCGCTTGACCCCGAGCTGATTCAGCGGATTGTCGAGCGCTCGACCGAGCAGATCAACAAAGTCAAGCGGCTGGTGCAGGAGCCGATCATTCTGACCGCGCCGCTTGTGCGCATTTACTATAAAAAGCTGATTGACCAGTTCTATCCGGACGTCACCGTCCTGTCCTTCAATGACATCGACACGTCGGTGCAGATTCAGTCGCTGGGGACGATTTCGCTGAACTGAACGCTTGCAGAAAGGAGAGAGCGCTGTGGCTTACAACAGCAGGATCACAGACATTCCGGTCGACGACCCGGAAGGCCTGATGCGGAAGTACAAGGCGACAGGCGACCTTGAGCTGCGCAATCAGCTTGTGATGCACTATGTGCAGCGCGTCAATATCGCGATTTACAGCATGCGCTCCATCCTCCTTTCCAATATCCCGTTTGAGGACTTCTTCGACCAGGGCATCGTCGCGCTCATCGAGTGCATCGACCGGTACGACCCCGACCGCGGGGCGAGCTTTGACACCTACTGCTACACGGCGGTGCGGGGCGCCATCCTGAAATACCTGCGCAAGCAGAACTGGCTTTCCAACCGGGTGTGGGACGCGCGCAAGCGGATCAAAAACGCCAGCAAGGAGCTGGAGCAGGAGCTGATGCGCGAGCCGACCACCGCGGAGCTGTCCGACCATCTCGGCATGAGCGAAAAGGAGCTGGGCAAGCTGGTGGTGGAGATGTCGGCGGTGGATACCATCTCGTTTGAAAAGCTGATCGAGCAGACCTACGGCAGCGGCGTGGAGGATTTCAACCTCGAAAGCGAGGAGGAGATCGACCAGCGGCTGCTGGAGACCGAACTGCGCGGGGTGCTTGCCGAGGCGATTGAGCAGCTGCCTCCCAAGGAAAAGCAGGTGATTGCGCTGGCGTTTTATGAGAACCTGAACCTCAAGGAAATTGGCGAGGTTCTGGGGGTGACGCCGCAGCGCGTCTCTCAAATCCGCAAGAGAGCGCTGGGCATCCTGTCCGGGGCTTTGGAAAAATATGAAAACGGTGAAAAATAAAGCTGAGCAGAAAGGAGATTCGGGATGCTTTCAGGATACTATGCGATATCGTCCGGCCTGCTGACCCGCCAAAGAGAGTTGGATACCATCGGCAACAATTTGGTGAACGCGCGCACACCGGGCTATCAGGCGCAGCGCACGGTTTCCTCAACCTTTGATATGGAGCTGCTGATCCGGCAGGAGGGCGGCAAGATCCAGTTGGGGCCGGGGTACGCGTCGGTCGAGGCGATTGTGGACGACGTGCTGGATATTTACGGCGGCGGATCGATCACCGAAACGGGGGTCGAGACGGATATGGCCATCGGCGGCGAGGGCTTCTTCAACATCATCGGCGAGGACGGCAACCGCTACCTGACCCGCAACGGCAGCTTCCACATCGACGCGGAGGGCTATCTGGAGCTGGAGGGCTACGGGCGGGTCAGCGGCACAAACGGCCAGGCGCTCCGCGTCGGCCCGCACGGCTTCTACGTCAACCATTTCGGCGAGGTGTTTAATGTGGAGGGGCAGGCGGTTGGCACGCTGCAAATCACGGCGCCGAACGAGGGCGAGCAGCTGGCGCGGATGGACAACGGCCTGTTCCAGCTTGAAAACGGGCAGGGGCGCAATGCTGAGGATTACCAGATCGTACAGCGCTCGATTGAGCTGTCCAATGTGGATCTGAACCGCGAGATGACTTATCTGATTGAGTCGCAGCGCGCGTTCCAGAATTGCGGCTCTGCGCTTCAGATCATCGACTCGATGAACCAGAAGGCGGCGACGCGGATCGCGTCGGTATAAGCAAACAAATGCGTTTAAAGGAGGGATGAAGCGTTGAAGCAGTCGTTCTATGCGGGCGCATCCGGTCTGATCGCCCACCAGGAGCATATGAACAACATCGGCCACAACATCTCGAACGTCAACACAACGGGCTATAAAACAGTGGAGACGTCCTTCCGCGACCTGATTTACACGGATATGTACGTCAACACGCCAAACGCGCCAATCAGCGGCAACGGCGTGCGCGCGGTCGGCACGGGCATCAACTTTGAGCAGGGCGCGCTGATGACCACCGACCGGCCATACGACTTCGCCATTATCGGGGACGGCCTGTTCGCCATTTCAAGAAACGGCCAGACACTCTATACCCGGGACGGCAACTTTGCCGTTGGCCTGAACCAGGACGGCAACGCGTACCTGATTACGCAGGACGAGGACTTTGTGCTGGATCAGCAGGGGAACCGCATCACGCTGGACGTCTCGCAGGGCGCGAACAAGGTGGATTTTGGCACGCTGAAGGATCGGATCGGTATTTTCCACTTTGACAACCCCAACGCGCTTGAGCCGATTGCGGGCAACAAATACGGCCAGACCGAGCTTTCCGGCGCGCCGACCGCCGCGACCGACTTCACGCTGCGGCAGAACACGCTGGAGCGATCCAAAACCGACCTGTCCGACGCAATGAAGGACATGATTATGGCGCAGAGATCCTATCAGGTCAGCGCCCGCGTGGTGCAGACAAGCGACGAGATGGAGCAATTAGTCAACAGTTTAAGACGTTAAATGAGGTGAAGGGATGCCATTTCAGCGATACGAAGACATGAACGATATGCAATTGGACGCGCTGCGCGAGATCGGGAACATCGGTTCCGGCAACGCAGCGTCGGCGATTTCCTCCATGCTGGGTCATCCGGTTGACATCGCGGTTCCCAAAATCAAGATTCTTGATTTCGAGCAGGTTGCGGAGAGCCTGGGCGGTGCAGAGCAGCCCCTCGTCGCGCTGCTGCTTACCCTGAGCGGGGATGTCACCGGCATGATGATGTTCCTGCTGCAAAAGGATTTTGCCCATGTGATTCTGAACACCCTTTTGGGCACGGATTTCCCCGAAAACGCGGAGATTGACGAGATGAGCGAATCCGCAATCCGTGAAATCGGCAACATCATGGCGGCTTCCTATGCGAACGCGATCTCTTCTTTGACCGGGCTGAGCATCAATATCTCGGTTCCGAGCCTGTGCATTGACATGGCGGGCTCCGTGCTGAGCGTGCCGGCAATTTACTATGCGCATATCAGCGACAAGATCATCTTTATTCAGGACGAGTTCAGCCATACGGTGATGGATGAAAAAGAATCGACCGGTAGCCATATTCTGCTGATTCCGGAAGTGGATGCGCTCAATAAAATTATGGATAGCTTGGGGTTGGGGGAATGAGTCAGACAATTAAAGTGGGAATTTCAGACCTGAATGTTGCCAAAAACGGGGATACCCTTGTCACCTTCGCCCTGGGTTCCTGTGTTGGCATCTGTCTGTATGATCCCTATTCAAAAGTGGCGGGTTTATCCCACATCATGCTGCCGAGCAGCGTGGGGTTTGAGCATCTGAAGCAGCCGTACAAATTCGCGGATTCGGCGATTCCGCTCCTTGTCAAGATGATGGAGCAAAACGGCGCGAAGCGCGTGTTCCTCAAGGCGAAGATTGCCGGCGGCGCGCAGATGTTCGGCGGGCTGAACAACTCGGCGATCAACAATATCGGCGAACGCAACGTCGAGGCGGTCAAAAGCAAGCTTGCCGAGCTGAAAATTGACATAATTGCGGAGGACACCGGCAAAAATTATGGCCGGACACAGTATTTTTCGTCGGCTGATGGCGTGATGACGATTAAGTCGGCCACCAAGGGCGAATGGACGTATTAAACAAAGGCAGCGGACTTTGCACGGGGAGTCACCGAGCAAGTCAGCTGCCTTTGTTTTTGGGCTGATGAAAATGCTGCTGCCGGGAGCGGAAAAGCCGGGAAGCCACAGAGGGTCGGGAGCCGGGGTTTGTGGTTGAGACGCGCCGCAGCGAGCTCCGCCAGCGGGAATGATGCGGCAGGGAATGCCGCACTCGACAAGGACGGGCAGGCAGCGCCGGGCGCCACGAACGGTGCTGTTTTTTCGGCAAAGGGGGCAGCGTCCCGGCCGCGCCGGGCGAGGCGAGTGGAGCAGACCGCACCGGGCGGCGCCGCAGCGAGCGGACTGTGTGCCGTGGAACGGAGAACGGATGTGAGCGGCAGGAGAGGGTTCCCTTTTGAGGGAACCACGCACGCCGGGCGGCCGTCGGCTGCCTCGCGTTGGGGAAGAGCGGCTGCCTTAGGGATGACGGGCTGTGCTCTCGGCAGGAGCAGAGCGGGGCAGCATCTCTGCCGCGGAGAGCCGCGGGAGCGCCGCCAGTGGGATGATCGGCAGGGAGAACGACTACACCCGGGCAGAGAAGAGCGGGCTGCGCCCGGCCGCCCAAAACGGTGCCACATTTTCAGCAAAGGGCAGCGTCTCGGCCGCGCCTGGCGAGGCGAGCGGAGCAGACTGTACCCGGTGTCGCAGTGAGCGGGTGGGTTTGTGTGCCGTGGAACGGAGAACGGATATGAGCGACAGGAAAGAGCTCTCTTTTGAGGGAACCGCGCACGACAAGGACGGGCAGGCCGCGTCGGCCGCCCAAAACGGTGCCGCATTTTTCGGCAAAGGGCAGCGTCCCGACGCGCCTGGCGAGGCGAGCGGAGCAGACCGCTCCCAGCGGTGCGTGCCACGAAACAAAGAGCGAGTGAGCAGAATTCCCTTTTTGGTGAACCGCGCCGAGCCGGGCGTCGGCCGTCAGGCAGTAAAGCTGCTTGTATTTTGGGGAGAGAGCAAGCCCCTCGCGTCGGCCACCCCGCACAGGGCAGAGGCTGGCGGACGGTTCTTTTGAAAAAAAGCGTCGCCGCCCGGCTATCGTCCCCGCATCGGGGAAAACCGGACGGCAAGGCAAAGGGCGTGACTGTCTTAGTCACGCCCTTTGCCTCGTTTTTTCTGTTTTTTGACCCGGCGGAAAGCCGGGAGAATATGCAGGACACAGCGCCGGCATCCACGAAGCCGCGGGCAGATGCGCCCCCGCAGCTGCGGCGAGCCCGCCCCAAATGCAGCGAATCCGCCCGGATACCGCCGCCTTCAAAGAAGAGCAAAGGCAACACGACACAAGCAAAGCCGGTTGCGCAGCAAACCAACAGCGCGCGCCGTTTCAGGCCGGCAGGTGCTTCAGGAGGATGCGCTCGACGACGGCCGCGTCGATCGGCTTGGCGACATGGTCGTTCATCCCGGCCTCGAGGCACTTGTTGATGTCCTCCACAAAGGCATCCGCCGTCATCGCGATGATTGGCAGGTCGGCGTCCTCGCGCGGAAGGGCGCGAATCGCCTTTGTGGCCTCGATGCCGGTCATCACCGGCATACGCAGATCCATCAGAATCGCGTCGTAATAGTGCGGCGCGGAGGCGCTGAATTTATCGACGCAGATTTTCCCGTCCTCTGCCCACTCGAGCGCAAGCCCACAGTCGGAGAGCAGTTCGCTCGCAACCTCCCAGTTCAGCTCGTTGTCCTCGGCAACCAGAACACGCTTGCCGGTCAGTTTGCTTTCCGCCGGCTGCGCCGCCGGCACTTCGCCGGTTTCCGTCTCGTCCGCGAACGGCTTGAGCCCGTAAAACAGGGTGGACTTGAACAGCGGCTTGGAGATAAAGCCGTTGATGCCGGCGGCGCGCGCGTCGTCCTCAATCTCCGCCCAATCATAGGCGGAAATCAACAGAATCGGGGTGCTTTCCCCAACCTTACTGCGAATCTCGCGGGCGGTTTCGATTCCGCTCATCCCCGGGAGTTTCCAATCAAGCAGGATGACATGATAGTCGTCCTGCTTTTTATGACGGTCGAGCACCATCGAAAGCGCGGTTTCGCCGTCAAGCGTCCACTCGGCGTTGACCCCGATGGCCTTGAGCGACAGGGCGGTGCTCTCGCACAGCTGCTGGTCGTCGTCCACAACCAGCATGTTCCAGCTGGGCAGGATCATGTCTGCCTGATAGGTATCACTCTTTTCAAGGTCAAGGCAGATGTTGAACTCGCTGCCTTTGCCCAGCGCACTTTTGAGCTCGATTGTGCCGCCCATCGCGTCAACAATAAACTTGACAATCGCCATGCCGAGGCCGGATCCCTCTGTTTTGCGCACGCGGGCGTTATCCTCGCGCATAAACGAATCGAAGATGTGCTTTTGAAATTCCTCCGACATGCCGATGCCGTTGTCCTTGACCTGTAAATGCACAAGCACGTATCCTTCGCCCTGCATGGAGGGTTCTTCATAAAGAGAAACCTCGATTTTGCCCTCCTCTGGGGTGAACTTGACCGCGTTGGAAAGCAGGTTGAGCAGAATCTGGTTCAGACGGATGCTGTCGCAGCAGACAGATTCGGTGATAATGTCGTGCACATGCACGTCGAATTTCTGACGCTTTGCCTTGACCTGCGGCTGCACGATACTGACGACGCTGTCCAGCAGCTCGCGCAGGGAAACCTGATCGGTACTCAGGGTCATTTTGCCGCTCTCGATTTTGGACATGTCCAGTATATCAGTGTTCAGCCCAATCAGGTGCTTGCCCGAACGGGAAATCTTTTTCAGGCAGTTCTGCACCTGCTGCTGATTGTCGATATTTGCGGTCGCTATCGCCGTCATGCCGACGATGGCGTTCATGGGGGTGCGAATATCGTGGCTCATATTGGAAAGGAATTCGCTCTTTGCCTTGTTGGCGTGGATGGCCTCCTCCTTGGCAACCTCCAGCTGGCGCATCTGATCCTGGGTCAGCTTGTAATATTGGATGAAAATCAGAATAAGCGCAGTGAGCACGAGGGCGCACGCGAAGATGGTGAGGACAACCCATTTGTGGCTCAGCTCATTAACCACACCGTCCAGCGCCTCGTAGGGCATTACGGTCACAAGGTACCATTCGGTGTGGGGCAGCGCGGTGCAGTAAAGATGCCGGCGCGTGCTGCCAAACTGAAGGATCTGGGAATACGGCTCGTTTGCGGCCATGGCCGCCTCCAGCTCGCGCACATACAGGTTTGCCTGCTCGTCGCCGCTCTCGGTGTCGAGATACAGGGAATCGAAATAATTCTGCTCGGTGACATCCGCACTGCGGATGACAAAACTGCCGTCGTGCCGGATGATGTGGGAATAGACGTTGGCGTCATTTTCCTCGAGCGAGAGGGTCTGGCTGATATAGCTGACCGGCAGGGTGATGACGACGGCGATTCCCTGTTCGCCGTCCTGCGTGCTGAACATGTCGGTCGGCTTTCCCATCAGAACAAGCTTGTTGCCAAGCACATCGGTGCCGACGGCCACCTTTGTCACACCGGACGAAATGGACGCAAAAAAGGGCGGGGGATCGTCCAGAGAAATCTGCGCGCCATAAACCATTTCAAACGAGCCGTCCGGCCTGTAAATGGAAAGGCTGGTGAACCCGCGCGCCTTCGTGTCATAGGCAAGGCGCTCCAGCTGATCCTCGCCGTTGGCAACTTCCTCAAGCAGGACGTCCAGCTGTGCCAGATGCATCTCGATCGTCGTCTGAAAATGCAGGGTGATCTGCTCGTTCATGCCGGTCATATAAAATGTACCGACCTCACTGATTGTTTCCGAGCTTTGCCGGTTCATATACGAGGCGAAAAAAGAGAAGATCAGAATGCAGAGCAAAAGAACCAGGATAAAGCTCCCGGTTAAAAACTCGGTTGTTTTTGTTTTCATATGTCAATGCTCCTGTCCGGCATCTGGACACAGCAGATTGCCGTTGGGGTATCTTGTGGCGCGCGGAACGGTCATCGTTTCGGGGTCATAATACCGGCAGACGCCGCCGCCGTCCTGTTTGGCGGTGCTCAGGGCGCAGTCCGCCGCGCGCAGCAGCTCGTCATAGGATTTGCCTGCGATATCCGAGCTGGCCACGCCGACGCTCACCGAGATACGGTGTGTGCCAACCGTGTTGTTCATGACCCTGAAAATGCGGTCGACGACCGATTCCAGATCGTCGTTGTATTCCAGGAAAATCAGAAACTCGTCCGAGCCCTCGCAGGCCGCGATATCCCCGCTGCGGATAATCTGGCGCAGGCGCTCCGCCGTCACTACGAGAACCCGGTTGCCCTCCTCGCGGCCATGCTGGCGGCTGATGACCTGAAAGCCGTCGATATCCGCGATAATCAGCGCGAAATGGCCGCCGGTTCGCTCGTTTATCCGCTCGCAGATCCGCTCTTTCGCAAAGCTGTAGTTGAGCAGCCCGGTCAGCGCCTCGTGCGCCGTCTGCCACTCAAGATGCATCAGCTTGATGTAGCTGTCATGTATATCAACCGCCTTGCCAATGGCGCCGGTGTACCGGGGTGGCTCGTCCTGCGACCAGATCGCGCGGCTGATAATCTGCATCCAGCGCTTGTCCCCGTGCAGGTTAACCAGATAGTCGGTTTTGACGATCGGCTTTTCGGGGGTGGTGCTGCGCAGCATGTCGGCCAGGTTATGCAGATCCTCCGGGCTGACAACCGCCTCAACCTCCGGATTGTGGTGCGGCTCGATGATAATCTCGCTCAGCCCCAGCTTTTTCGCGCCCCAGGACGACAGGGTGACAATCGAAGGGGAGATAGTGTATTCAAACTGGATTTCCTCGGACATATCTGCGAAAAAGCTGTACTTCATCCGCTCGTGGTCGAGCAATTGCAGGGTTCTGTCCGATGCTTTCGCGGTTACGGCGTGCAGCTGCTGCTCCGAGATAATCCGCGCTTCCTGCCCGCGGGTATAGGAGGAACGCTCCAGCTGCTGCGGCAGCGTATCCGCAATCTCCCGCAGGCACTCCATCATCATCGGGCTGAAGGTGCCGCATTGGCCGTCCAGAATCATCGCGATGGCCTGCTCGTGGGTAAACGCGGGCTTATAGACGCGGGTGCTCGTCAGCGCGTCATAGACGTCGGCGAGTGCGACTGCCTGCGCGGCGATCGGGATTTCATCCCCCGAAAGGCCGTCCGGGTAACCGCGCCCGTCATACCGCTCATGGTGCCAGCGGCAGATTTCATAGGCCGTCTGCACCAGCGGCTCGTTTTGATGCATGGGCAGCTGCCGCAGCATCTCGGAACCGATCTCGGTGTGGGTTTTCATGATTTTGAACTCTTCGTCGGTCAGCTTGCCGGGCTTGTTCAGAATCGCCTCGGGGATGGCGATTTTGCCGATGTCGTGCAGCGCGGCGGCCAG
>CAZYAV010000001.1:63430-95662 GCA_964645785.1 uncultured Oscillospiraceae bacterium | reverse complement strand
CGATGCCGATTTGTTCTTTAGTCAGGGAAACGCCGCCGCCTTTCAGCGAAATCTGCTTGAGCAGCAGCTCGGTCAGGGTGCGCACATGCAGAACGTGCAGGCCGCTTTCCCCGTTGCGGAACTCAACAATGTGGCTGAGAATGTCCACCATCAGGTTGCTTTGCCGCTCTTTTTCGTAAATCTGTTCGGTGACGAGATGCATCAGCTTTTTCTGTTTTGCATACAGCAAAAGCGTGTTGACGACGCGGCGGGAGACGATGTTGGAATCGAACGGCCGCGAAATATAATCGGCAACGCCCAGCTCGTACGCCCGCTCGATATGGGCGGAGTGGGTTTCGGCAGAGATCATGATGACCGGGATCTCCTCGATCCAGCCGCGGCGGTTCATCTCGGTCAGAACCCCGAACCCGTCCAGCTCGGGCATGACGATATCCAGCAGAACAAGCGAGATCTCCTCCTGGTGCTTTTGCAGTGCGGCAAGCGCCTCCACGCCGTTGGCGGCCTCAAGGTAATCATAGTCCGCCCCCAACATGTCGCAGAGAATCGCGCGGTTCATTTCTGAATCGTCTGCAATCAGTATTTTTTGTCTCATAACACCATCACAATCCGTCTTATTCTTGTTTGACCGGCTTAATTAGAGCCGGGGTTGAGCAGCGCGTTCAGCGTGTCGGAAACGTATTTGACCGCGTCGAGGTAGCATTTGCAGATGCTCGCCTCGTCCAGCGCGAGCTTTTCGGCGTTCTCGTTCATCTTGTTCCATTCGCCGCTTTCGTAATGGACACAGAGGCTGATAAGCCGGCCGTAAACATTGTCCTCCCCCTGGAGCCCCTGTTTGAGCTCGTCGTCGATCGGCAGGTCGCGCACCGCATCCTCCAGCGAGATACCCAGCAGCTCGCCGAGGGTCGAGAACATACCGGCAAGGTAGGCGTCCGCCTTGACAACACCCGGCACCTGCACCGCGATATTCTGGCAGAAAACCGCGCGCTGGAAGGAGGTCTTAATCAGCTCGTCGGTGTTGCCGCCGTCCGGTGTGAAGCTGAGCAGATAGATCCACTGCTTGATCTGGCCGAGGCCGATAATCAGCAGGGCCTGCTTGACGTCCTGAATGCGCTTGGACAGGGAGAAATAGGCCGAGTTGACCATCTTCAGCAGGGAATAGGAGAGGGAGGCGTCCATTGAGATGAGCTGCGCAATCTCGTCCACATCCGGCTCCGGCTTGGTGATTGCAATGAGCAGGCGCAGGAAAACAAGCTGCATGTGCTCGAGAGACTGCACCTGGGATTTTTCGGTTTTGCCGATATAGGAACCCTGCAAATAGTCAAGCTGATACTGGACGGCGAGCTTTTCGGTGCGCTCATCGCAGATGTTGAAGCCGAACAGCTTTTTGTCAAACTGCCGGGCAAGCGCGCACAGCTGCTCGAGCGACTGCTCGGTCACGGCGGCCATGTCGATTTTGAGGATGTCAATCAGCGAGAGGGCGTCCAGCGTGCGGCGGTTGAAATCAAAGCCGGCGAACGCCACCCGGAAGCCCATGTGCTTGTATTTTTCCAGCGCGCGCATGGCGGCGGGGTTGATGAGCACGTTGTCCTCAATCTGGATAACGACCTTTTTCTCGTCAAAGATGTGCGGGATATTCTGCTGTAGCAGGTTGGGCGTAAAGGTCAGGAAGCAATCCATGTTGTTGAGGAAGGCCCGGCTGTCCACCCCGGTGAACAGCGCCACAATCGCGTTGGCGACCCGGGCGTCCGTCTGGCTGTGCAGGGTATAGCCATCCTGATTGTAGATAATCTCGTAGGCCTCCAGCTTTTTGTCCTGGTTGAGAATCGGCTGCCGTGCAATATAGGTTTCCATGATGCGTTCCCCCTTAATTTTCCCAATCAAACGTTACGTTGTCTCCGTCGGAGATGATTTCGGTATAGGCGGCGCTGTGCCCGTTGCGCTTTTGGGTGAGCACGCCGCGCGGGTTGTTCAGGTCAAGCCCGGTGAGGGGCAAAAGGTCGTACAGCAGGTAGGGCTCGCCGTTCTCCTTGTCCGGCAGCTCCAGCTCGCGGTCGTTGAGCCGAACCTTGATGGCGCGAACGGGCGGCTCGGCGGGCGGCTGTTCGCGCCGGGGCTCCGCCGGCGCCTCCTTGCCGGGCTGGGCGGCCGCGGGCGCTTCTTCCCCGCTTTGCGGCGCCGGCTGCGGCGCCGTTTCCGGGCTCTGCTGCGGCTCTGCGGCCTGCTGTTCCGCCGCTTCCGGGCTCCCCGTCCGCGGCGCGGCGGCCGTGCCCGCCATCACCCGCACCCGGTCGCCGGGCTGCAGCTTGTATTCGCGGGTTTTGAGTACGCCGTTGACAAAGATCAGATCGTTCGGGTCGGCGCCGGCGGTCTGGGCGAGATCGTCCGCGGTGTGCACCGAGCGAACCTCGACCGCGTCCCCGTTCTTGATGATGACATCCCTGGCGCAGCGCTCCCCGTTGATGAGCACGAGGGTGCCGGCATCGTACGGCGCGTCGTCAAAGGTGATGGTGAACGAGCGGAGCGCCTGCTCCGGCTCCAGCAGATCACGCACCCGGACAACCGCGTCCGCGCCGGGAGTCGAGGGGGTGAACTGAATCTCGTCCCCCGCCTTGATGGTGTCGGTCAGGTTGCCCTGCCTGCCGTTGATGCGAATTTCCGCCACGGTGGGCAGGCCGCCGTAGGCCGTCCTGCGCTGCCCGTTGAGGGTGTAAATGACCGAGCGGCCGTTGCTGCCGACGATCTGGCCGTAGCGGTAGCCCGCCGTTTGCAGCACACCGAGGATGGTGCTGTCCCACACGTTGAACAGGTGCATCTTTTTGCCGTTGATTGTGATGGCAAGGGAGCCCGCGCTGCTGCGCTGGGCGGCAGTCCAGGCGATGCCGAGCGGGGTGGCGAACTCCGGCCCCGCGATATCGTATTCGGAGGTGAACATCCGCTTCATGTGCACCTTGCCGCCCACCGCGACCCTGTCCTCGCTGATGCCGAGCGCGGTGGCGAGGCGCGCCTTCAGCCCGGGCGTCTGGCTGCCGCCGCCGACGAGGAACACCGCGTTCGGCTGCCGCTCGTTTGCGGCAAGGATCTTGTCCGCAATCGTCTGCGCCAGCACGTCGACGGCCTCGATGATGCCCGCGACGACCTCCTCGACCGGCTGTTCCTTTTGCAGCCCGATGATATCCTCGTAAACCACCGTCTTGTTTTCGGCGGAGAGCTGGCGCTTGATCTGCTCGGCGGTGTCGAAATCGACAAGGCAGCTCTGCATCAGCGCCTCGCTGATCTCGTCCCCGGCCACGGTGGCGACGCCGTAGGAGACGATGCTGCCCTGGTCGCAGATGGCGATATCCGAGGTGCCCGCGCCGATATCGCACAGCGCGAGGTTGAGCTTGCGCAGATCCTGCGGCACAATCGCGTTCATCGCCGCAATCGGCTCGAGGGTCAGCCCGGCGACGGTCAGGCCGATCTGGCTCATGGTTGTGTAGAGGCTGTCGACGACCTCCTTGGGCAGGAAGGTCACAATCATCGAGACCGTGGCATTGTGCCCGCGGTGGCCGATGAGGCTGGAGAACCGGTAGCCGTCCAGCTCGTAGGATTTGACCGAGTAGCCCACGCAGAACAGGTCGTGCTCGCTGTCCTTGCGGGTGACCTCCTCATAGGCGATGCGCACCGCCTCGCGCTCAAGCTCGTCGACCTGGGGCTCGTCGATCATCTGGTCGGCGGGGAACTGTATCCTGCTTTGGGCGACGGCGGTTTTGAGCACCCGCCCGGCCGCGGCGACGTACACGGTGCGCAGCGGCTGCCCCAGCCGCTCCTCCAGCCGCTTTTTAACCTTGATTGCGACCTTGGCCGTCTCCTCAATATTCTCAATCTGGCCGTCGACGACCGCGCGGGTGGCGTATTCCTCGCTGTCCAGCAGCTCGACGTTGAACACGTCCCCCTCCATCCGGCCGACAATCCCGATTACGCTGCGCGTGCCGATATCCAGCGCAAACACGCGGTCGGCGTCCTCCTTGATCCGTTTCACGATTCGTTCCCTCTCAATTCTTCAAGCGTCTGGGCAAGACGAAGCTCGGTCGGCGAGCTGCCGCTCTGCGAGGCGATCATCAGGATCTTGCAGTAGATTTCCGCAACGACCTGATACAGCTCGGGCGGGATGCTCGCGCCGACGTCCAGCATACACAGCAAAGAGGCGGCGCTATCGTCCCGATAGACAGGAATCCCCTCTTTTTCCGCAATATTGATAATTCCCTCGGCAATGTCGCCGTAGCCGGACGCGATGATGACCGGCGCGGCGTCCTTATCCGACCGGTATTTCAGCGCGACGGCCTTTTGCTCTTTTTTAGACTTAGACTGTGACATCGACACCCACTCTTCTATACGGAAGCGATTTGAAAACCTCCATCAGCGAACGGCCGCGCTTGAGCGGCAGCACGTTGATGCCGGAGAACCGGTATTCCGAGCTTCCGCGATCCTCCCGCAGCAGCTCGCCGATCTGGCGGAAGCGGTTTTCCAGCCCGTTGGGGCAATAAAGCGTAAAATCGACATTTTTGTCGTGCACATACAGCTCGGCCTCAAACCGGCCGGCACCGTCCACGTCCATCACCATCAGCACGTGCGTCTCGTCCTGCCCGCCGGCGGCCTTGTCGTTGTCCCCCGCCTCGGGATTGATCCACAGCTCGGTGAACGCGCGGGTTCCAAAATACTCGACAGGGATGATATAATGGAGAAGCGGGGTGAAGTTGCAGGGGGAGGAGAGCAGGCTGAACAGAATGCTGTCGATCTTCTCCGAGGCCGCACCGTCCTTGTCCCCCGAGGTGGCTTTCTCGATGATTTTGGTCAGGCTGTCCATCACCGACTCGCTGCGGGCGGGGCGCTCCGCTTTACCCTCCAGCAGCTCGCGGGAGAGCTGTGTGAGCACTTTTTTTTCCGGTTCACTCAAAAATTTGCGCAATCTGACCGCAGTTTCTGCAATAAAATCCGTATTTGCATTGCATCTCGACAAATTATATGTTGTAATAGAGATGATCTTTTCGGCCTTTTCGGAAAGCAGCAGGCTGCCGCGCGCGTCGGTCAGCAGGTCGGTGGTCAAATTTTTCAGCTCGGCGAGATCCTCCCCCTGCGGGCGGGCGAGGAACGCCTTGGCCAGCCGGCCGAGATTATCCGACAGCTGAGTGCTGCCCCGCAGCGCGCTTTGCAGATACAGCAGGTTGTTGGCAACCGAGCCGAGCAGGTCGTCCTGCCGCATGGCGGTGTGCACCGCCTTCAGAAAGTCCGCGATGGCGAACTGCACCTCGGGCTGCCGGCGGTAGGCCATGCTGACATCCCGCAGGAAGTCGAACAGCTCGCCGTGGAACGAGGTGGAGGTCTGCTCCTGGTTCATCATCTCGGGCACGAGATCCTCCGGCGTGAGCAGCAGCGCGTCAAACAGCTTTTCGACGTCCGGGTCAAGCGCGAGATTGTGCGCGGGCACCAGCTTGTAAATCTCCTCGATCATCGAGAGATTTTTCAGGTAGGTCGCCGTCACGGTCGGATCCTGAATCAGGTCCATCAGGATGTCCGGCGCGGTCTTGCCGGTCAGCGTGCCGGTGTTCTGGTCATAAAGCTCCCGCTGGTTGTGCGATTTGATGACTTTTGTGGTATCCTGCAGATAAAACGCCGATGTGGGGTCGGGCGCCTGTGCCGGCGCCGTTGCCTGGTTGGGATTTACAATCGGCGTGGAAATTCTTAAAATATCAGACATATAGCATTCACCCTTAGAAACTATTATACTATTCCTTATAGAATTATGGAATGCTTTTTTTGATATGAAAGGCGATAAATGCAAAAATTAGAGAATAAAAACTGGTTTTTGGTGTTTCATTTTGATAAGATTGTAGAATAAGTATACTTGAGATTGTCGTTATGAGGTGTAATTATGAGCATGATCGATCCCGGAATGGAAGCAATGTTGGAGACGTTTATACACGAAACAGAGACGATGCTTGAGCAGCTGGATGAGATTCTCATGGAGTCCGAGCGCGAGAAAACCATCAGCGAGGAGCACATCAACAACATCTTTCGCATCACCCACACCATCAAGGGCTCGGCGGCGATGATGGACTTCGAGGGGATTTCCACCCTCGCGCACTCCGTCGAGGATGTCTTTTATATCATCCGCGAATCGCCGGATAAGCTTGGGCTTGTGTTCAACGAGATCTTCGATCTCCTCTTCCAGGCGTCCGACTTCTTCAAACAGGAGCTTGAGAAGCTGCAGGGGGACGAGTATGTCGAGGCTGACCCCGCGGCCATGATTGCCAAGCTGGAAGCGCAGGCGGCGATCCTGCGCGGAGAGGAAGCGCCCGCGGCGGCGGCCGAGCCCGCAGCGGCCGAGCCGCAGCCTGAAGAGCCTGCCGCAGCTGCTGTGCCCGCCGCGCCCACCGGCGCCCCCGGCTCAGTCTTTAAGATCCGCATATTCTTCGAGGACAACTGCCAGATGGAGAATATGCGGGCGTTTATGCTGATGACCCAGCTGCAAAGCTGCTGCGAGTTCCTGGATTCGCAGCCCAAAAACCCGGAGAACGACACAAGCCTGAGTGCGGAGATCGTCAAAAACGGATTCCTGATTTTCTGCACGCCGATCAAGTCGATTGACGAGGTCACCGGCGTCATCGAGTCCGCGCTGAACATCAAATCCTACGAGGTGCTGCCGGCCGAGGAGCCGCGGCAGGAGGAGAAGCCGGGCGCGCCGGCTGCCGCGAAGGCGCCGGACAGTGCCGCAAAGGCCAAGGCGGAAACCAAAACGCCGGTTTCGGGCGCCAAGCAGAGCCTCATCAGCGTCAACCAGTCCAAGCTGGATTACCTGATGGATCTGGTGGGCGAGCTGGTCACGGCCGAGTCGATGGTCATCCGCAACCCCGACCTTGAGGGGCTGGAGCTGGACAACTTCAACAAATCCATCCGCGACCTGCGCAAGCTGACCGACGAGCTACAGGATATCGTCATGTCCATCCGCATGGTGCCGCTGCACAGCACCTTCCTGAAAATGGAGCGCATCGTGCGCGACATGAGCAAAAAGCTGAACAAAAAGGCGGAGCTGGTCACCATCGGCGGGGACACCGAGGTGGACAAGACCATCAACGACGCAATCACCGACCCGTTCATGCACATGATTCGCAACTCGATGGATCACGCCATCGAGCCGCCGCAGGAGCGCATTGCGCTGGGCAAGCCCGAGGTCGGCAAGGTCACCCTGAGCGCCAAAAACGTCGGCGGGGAGATTCTCATCGAGATTTCGGACGACGGCTGCGGCCTGGACGCGCAGAAGCTGCTTGAAAAGGCGCGCGCCAACGGGCTGCTGACCAAGCCCGAAAGCGAATATACTGAAAAAGAGGCCTTCCAGCTGATTATGATGCCCGGCTTCTCCACCAACAAGGAGGTGACCGAGTATTCGGGGCGCGGCGTCGGCATGGACGTTGTGCGCAAGAACCTTGAGCAGGTGGGCGGCACGCTGTCCATCCACAGCGTCAAGGGCGAGGGCACGACCTTCACCATCAAGATTCCGCTCACCCTCGCGATTGTCGACGGTATGAACATCACGGTCGGCTCCTCCATCTTTACGCTGCCGATTTCGACCATTACCCAGTCGTTCAAGGTCAGCGATGCGAATGAGGTGTTCAAGAACACGGACGGCACCGAGATGATTATGCTGCGCGGCGAATGCCTGCCCATCATCCGCCTGTCCGAGGTGTACGGCATCGAATCCGAGGTATCCTCGTTTGAAGAGGGCATCCTCATTCAGGTCGAGAGCAACAACGGAAGCGCCTGCCTGTTTGCCGACAAATTGGTTGGCGAATACCAGGTGGTCGTCAAGCCGTTCCCGCAGTTCTTCAACAAGTACAACCTGAAAAACTGCGGCCTTTCCGGATGCAGCATCCTGGGCGATGGCAGCATCAGCCTGATTCTGGATACCAACACGCTTTTAAATTGACGAAACAGGAGTCGGAAACATGAATGAAGAATTAAATGTCGAGGTGCTGGAGGAGCTCCAGAACCGGTATCTGGTGTTTGCGCTGAACGACGGAATATACGCGATTTCGCTTGCGAGCATCATCGAGATTGTCAACATCCAGAACATCACCCGCATCCCGCACGCGGTTCCGTACGTCAAGGGCATTGTCAACCTGCGCGGCCGTGTGTTTCCCGTAATCGACCTGCGCATGAAGCTGGAAGTGTTCGCAAAACCCTATGACGACATGACCAGCATCGTCATGATCGACGTCGACAACAACCGCATCGGCCTCATCGTCGATAAGGTGTATGAAGTCAGAACCATTTTGCAGGAGCAGCTGGCCGAGCCGCCCGAGTCGCAGGCCGGCCACAACCACTGCATTGAAGCGGTGACCGAGTCGGAGGGAAATCATATCCTGATTATTGACTGCGAACGCCTTTTGTGCGAAGATATTGAACTGTAAGCATTAGGGGAGTTGGTTATATGGCTACTGCGGAAATTTCAAACGATAAAACAATTAAACTGACCGACGATGAGTTCAAGCGGCTGATCGACTATGTTTATGGCAAATTCGGCATTGACCTCAGCCAGAAAAGGCAGCTCATCGAAGCGCGGCTGTACAATACGCTGCGGACGAATCATCTGACCTCTTTTTCGGGGTATCTCGAAATGCTGCTCGGAGACAAGTCCGGCGAGCAGATTCACGAGTTTCTCAACAAAATCACGACGAATTACTCCTATTTTGCCCGCGAGAACGACCATTTTGATTTCCTGATGAAAACGGCGCTGCCCTATCTGGAAAAGCGCCGCAAGGGGGAGATGCGGATCTGGAGCGCCGGTTGCTCTTCCGGGCAGGAACCGTACAATATGGCCATGGCAATCGACCAGCACTTCGGCCCGAAAAAGCGGTTCTGGGATACAAAAATCCTGGCGAGCGACATTTCGGTCAACGTGTTGTCAAAGGCGAGCAAGGGTATTTATCCGATGGACAGCGCCAAGGATCTGCCCGCAATCTGGCGTTCAAGGTATTTCCAGATGACGCCGGATAAACAGCTGCAGGTGTGCGAAGAAATCCGCAGCGAGGTCATCTTCAAAATCTTCAACCTGATGGATCCGTTTGTGTTCAGAAAACCGTTTGACATTATTTTCTGCCGCAACGTCATGATCTATTTTGATGTGCCCACCACCAACCGGCTTGTGCAGAAGTTTTACGACGCGCTCAGCGAAGGCGGCTTCTTCTTCATCGGCCATTCGGAGAGCATCGACAAGGCAAACACGAAATTTCAGCAGGTCGGCCCCGCGGTCTACCAGAAACTCACACGATAAGGAGTCTTTTCCATGCCAGTAAAAGTTTTAATTGTGGATGATTCCATTCTGTTTCGCACCAAGCTACAGATGAGCCTGTCCGAGGACAGCGACATCACGGTCATCGGCTCCGCATACGACGCGATGGAGGCGATGAAGCGGATTGAAGAGCTTCACCCGGATGTGGTCACGCTGGACGTCGAGATGCCGAAGATGAACGGCATCGAATTCCTGAAGGTTCTGATCCCCAAGCACCCCGTGCCGGTTATCGTGTGCAGCTCGCTGCCGATTAACGCGCTGGACGCGCTGAGCGTGGGCGCCGTCGACTTTGTCCGCAAGCCCAGCGCGGGCTCCAAGGAGGCGCTGAACAACTTCTTTGAGGAGCTGCGCGAAAAGGTCAAGGGCGCGGCCAAGGCGCACGTCCATGTCCCGCCGGCCGCGATGCAGCAGAAGAAGGTGCCGTCGCTGACCAGCAAGCTGGCCGACAGCCTGCCGAACAACCCCAAAACCATCATCGCCATCGGCGCGTCGACGGGCGGCACGGAGGCGATTATCGAGGTCATCAAGGATCTGCCGGCCACCATGCCGGGCATTGTTATCACCCAGCACATGCCGGCGAATTTCACCGAGCTTTACGCAAAGCGGCTGGAGCGCATCTGCAAGATGAGCGTCAAGGAGGCGGCGGACAACGACCGTGTCGGCCGCGGGCAGATCATTCTGGCGGCGGGCGAACACCAGATGACCCTGTGCAAGGATTCAAAGGGCTACTATGTCCGCAGCCAGAAAGGGCCGCGGGTCAGCGGTCACTGCCCGTCTGTGGATGTGCTGTTCAATTCGGTCGCCACAACGGCCGGGGCAAACGCAATCGGCGTAATCCTGACCGGCATGGGCGCGGACGGCGCGATGGGCATGACCAAAATGCGCAAAGCCGGCGCGTACACAATCGGCCAGGACAAAGAGAGCTGCGTCGTGTACGGTATGCCGATGGAGGCGTATAAAATGGGCGCGGTTGCCCGGCAGCTGCCGCTGGACGAGATTGCGGATGAGTTGATTTATCAGGTGAAAAAACGGGTCTGACAGGACCCGCTTGACCGGCCTGAACGGAAAAGCAAAAGCGCGCGTGAGAACTTACTCACGCGCGCTTTTCTGCGCTTTTTTTGGCGGCCGCCATGCCGCGGGGATTAAGCATTCCCCACAGCCTGGGGCAGCGTACCGCCCTGCGCGGCCGGGGGATGCCGAACAGGTTCAAGCGGCTGTTGCCCGCTTCGGAGGTCGGATGGGAGCCGCTGTCCAACGCGGCCGTGGGCACGGCTTGCCGGGCGCCCACTGGGCTGCAAATATAAATTACATAAAATATCCCCGGGGAATAGGGCTTACGCTAAAATGAAGGAACCGGTTCGGACGAAAAAAGGCAGAGCCTTGCCGGGCGGGACGAGTTGACGCCGTGAACCAAAGCGGCTGCGGCGGCCGAAAACAGCCCAAGCCGTTCCCCAGCCCGCGCACGGAGACGGCGCCCGGCGGCTGTAAATTTAAATCCATATACATTGCCGCCGGGGAATAGGGCTTGCGCTAAAACGAAGAATCCGGTTCGGGCGAAAAAGACACGGCCTTGCCGGGCGGGGCGAGTTGACGCCGTGAACCAAAGCGGCTGCGGCGGCCGAAAACAGCCCAAGCCGTTCCCCAGCCCGCGCACGGAGACGGCGCCCGGCGCGGCGAACCGCCGGGAATCAGACCGGGGCGGACGACCCGGCCTGCGCGTTCGCCTTTGCGCGCATCTCGCGCAGCGCCTTTTTGAACTGGGTGAAGAACAGAATCGCCGTGACCGAAACCGCGATGAAATCCGCAATCGGCTCGGCGGCAAACACGGCGGTGGTTTTGTCGGCGGGGAAGAGCGCCGGCATCAGATAGATGAGCGGCGTCAGCAGGAAGATTTTGCGCAGCAGGGCGAGGAAGAGGGAGTACTTTGCGTTGCCCAGCGCGACAAAGGTGTGCTGGCAGGCCATCTGCACCCCGAATATCCCGTGCACCAGGAAATAGAGCCGCACCGCGCCGGTCGCGAACGCCACCAGCTCGGGATCGTTGTTGAAAATCAGGATAAAGGTTTGCGGGAACAGCTGAATGCACGCCCAGAACAGGACGGAGCAGCTCACGCAGGAGATAAAGAGCAGCTTGAAGGTGCGCTTGACCCGCTCGATGTTGTTTGCGCCGTAATTGTAGCTGATGATCGGCTGCGCGCCCTGGGTCAGCCCGTTGAGCGGCATGAGCGAAAACTGCATGATGCTGGTCAGGATCGTCATGGTGCCGACGGCGAGGTCGCCGCCGTATTTGAGCAGCGAGGCGTTGAAGCAGACGGTAATCAGGCTTTCGGTTGACTGCATGATGAACGGGGAAAGGCCGAGCGCAATGCTGGGCAGAATGATTTTGGCGTCCAGCCGCATGGCGGCGGGGCGCAGCCGCAGACCGGTTTTGCGGCCGAGCAGAAACCCGAGAATCCAGATCATCGAGACCGCCTGGGACAGAATGGTCGCCAGCGCCGCGCCCTTCACCCCCATGTGCAGCCCGAAAATGAAGAGTGGGTCAAGCAGAATGTTGCAGATTGCGCCGATGAGCACGGTGAGCATACTGGTGGTAGTGAAGCCCTGCGCGCTGATATAGGGGTTGAGGCCGAGGGTCATCTGCACAAACAGCGTGCCGACCGCGTAGATGTTCATGTAATCGAGCGCGTAGCCGACCGTGTTGTCGCTTGCGCCAAACAGCCGCATCAGCGGCTCGCCAAACAGCAAAAACACCGCCGTCAGAACCACCGAAAGCAGGAACAGCAGCGTAAAGCTGTTGCCCAGCGTCCGCTCTGCGCGCGGCTTGTCCCCCTGCCCAAGATAGATGGAGGCGAGCGGCGCGCCGCCCGACCCGGCGAGCGCGGCAAAGGCCGAAATAATCATGATGACCGGCAGGCAGACGCCGACCCCGGTCAGCGCGAGCTTGCCGACCCCCTCGATATGGCCGATGTACATTCGGTCGACGAGGTTGTACAGCAGGTTGATAATCTGCGCCGCAATTGCGGGCGCGATGAGCTTGAACAGCAGGCGGCCGATTGGCGCGGTGCCCAGCTGCTCGGTCTGATTCTGATGCATAGGCGCAATCCTTTCCAAAGCAAAAAAGTCCGGCGGCCGTCGCAGCTGCGCATCCGCCCGCCACAAAACACAGCGCGCCGCCCAAAACAGACAGCGCACTGCTTTTTTCAAAGAAAAGTATATCGGCAAAGCGGGGGAAAGTCAATGCAGACGGCGGGGGTGGCCGCGGGGGACAAAGCGGCCGGACAAGCCGAAAAAAACTGCCGCGAGAAAAAGAACGCGGCCGCCGGGCGTTGCGGCGGCTGCCGCCGCTTCGTACTTTATGAAATCGCCGCAGACGGGCGGCTTCTGCCTGCCCGAAAGACCGACCCCGGTGCCCCGGCAGAGCCGCGCTGCCCGGTGTTCCCGGTTCAGCCGGGGCGCACGGGCAGGGTCAGGATGAACGCGGTGCCCTGCTCGGCGGTGGATTCCGCGCGCAGCGTCCATTTGTTGGTCTGGGCAATCGCCCGGGCGATGGACAGGCCGAGCCCGTATCCCCCCTCCGCCGAGCGGGCGGGGTCGGCGCGATAGAACCGCTCAAAAATATGCGCGAGCTGCTCGGGCGG
This sequence comes from uncultured Oscillospiraceae bacterium, assembly GCA_964645785.1. Lineage (GTDB taxonomy): Bacteria > Bacillota > Clostridia > Oscillospirales > Ruminococcaceae > CALWZE01. The sequence continues at coordinate 82,700 of CAZYAV010000001.1, read as the reverse complement.
GATGACCGTGCCGAAATTGCGCACCGTGAGGGTCGCGGCGCGGCGGCTCTCCCGCACTAGGGTGAGGGTGACGGCCGACCCGGGCGCGGCGTGCTTGCGCGCGTTGTCAAGCAGAATCGAGACCAGCTGGGTGAACTGCGATTCGCTGCCGCGGCTCTCCAGCTTCTGCTCGATTTTATAGTCGAACCCAAAGCCGCCCTCAAAAAACAGCGGCTCAAACAGCAGCGCCTGCCGCATCGCGAGCGCGGAGGCGTCCATCGGCCGGGCAGCCGCAGCCCTGTCCGCCTGGGCGCCGCTTTCCGCACGGGCAAGGGCGAGCAGGCCGTCGGTCAGCTGCTTCATGCGGTCGGACTCGGTGCGCACCCGCTCGATGCGGGTCTGGCTTTCGGGGTCAAGCGCGGCCGATTCCGCCATCAGCTCGAGGTTGGAGCTGATGACGGTCAGCGGCGTGTTCAGCTCGTGCGAGGCGTCCGCGACAAACTGCTTCTGCTGCTCCCACGCCCGGCGGATGGGTCGAACCGCGACGGTGGAAAGCAGCACGCTCAGCCCGAAAAAGACGGCGAGCGCGCCCGTGCCCGCAATCAGCAGCCCGCGGGTCAGCCCGTGCAGGATGGAGCTTTCAAAGGACATATCCGCGAACGCGAGCCGCAGCTCGCCGTAAACCGACACGCGCATGTAGCGCAGCCCAAACCCGGCAAGCTCGCCCTGCGCCGCCTCCTGCGCAAGGCAGGCGGCACAGATTTGCAGCAGCAGGTCGTCGTCCACCCGCAGGTTGCCCGAAAGCAGGCTGACCTGCCCGAGCGGGGAGATGCTGACCGTAAAGTGGGGAACCTGGTCGCTCTGTGGGTCATATAGGGGGGAATAGCCGGCGTTGATGCCGGCCAGGGATTTCCGGAGCACCTCGTCGGCCGTCCGGCGCGCGCTGGTGCGGGCAACCTGATACACCGCGCCGAACACAGCGGCGAGCAACAGGGTCACCACCAGCATCAGCACCAGCACGAACCGCCATTTCAGCTTTTGAATCATTTCGCTTCCTCCAGCCGGTACCCGAGATTCCGCATGGCGGTGATGGACACGCGGGAGCCCAGAAAGGCGAGCTTTTTGCGCAAAAAGGAGACGTAGACCTCGACGTTGTTGTACTCCGCGTCGCTGTCGTAGCCCCAGACCTTGACAAGCAGCGTCTCCTTGGAGACGACCGCGCCCTTTTGCAGCATCAGCAGCCGCATGACGTCCAGCTCCTTGCGGCGTAGGGTGAGGCGGTTGTCCCCGCAGCAGAGCTCGGCGGCCGAGAGGTTGAGCGCGAGATCCCCAAACCGCAGGATATCCATCATTACCTCCGCGCCGCGGCGGGTGACCGTCCGCATACAGGCAAGCAGCTCCTGCGTCTCAAACGGTTTTGGCAGGTAATAATCCGCGCCGCTGTCCAGCCCCGCCACCCGGTCGGACACCTCCCGCCGGGCGGTCAGCAGAATGACGGGCACGGCGTTCCCGGCGCTTCGCAACTCCCGCAGGAGGGACAGCCCGTCCCGCCGCGGCAGCATCACGTCCAGCAAAACCAGGTCATAGATGCCGCTGAGCGCCTCCTCCAGGCCGGTTTCACCGTCATAGACGGCCGTCGGCGTATAGCCCGCCTTGCACACAATCTCGCGCAGGGTGTCGGCAAGACGCCGCTCATCCTCGACAATCAGGACTTTCATACTTCCTCCGCTTCGCTTGAACCGTTCCGGCTCGAACGGCCTGTATTCAGTATAGCAATCAACCTGAAAGCGCGCTGAAACGCGCGGACGGGGCGGCGTTTCCCCGACGGGCTCTGCCCGGAGAAGGCGCCCTGCGCCGGCGCTACCTGCCGCCGGAACGCCCACCTTTTGCAGCGAGGCGAGCCGCCGGATGTCCGGGAACCGCCGTTTTTGGGGCGGCCGCCCGGACAGCTTCCGCTGCGCGCACTTTTGGGGCAGAAATAAAAGCAATACAACCCCGCGCGGTTCAAAGACCGCCGCGACGACCCGCATTTTTCGCCCTTGCCCCGCAGCGTTCGGGGGGCTTTTTGGCGCATGCCTGCCGGCAGGACGCGCACCCCGAAAAATCAGTCGAGATCATCCGAGAAAAAGTCGGTATCGAGCCGCTTGAGCTGGTAGGAAACCTGGGTGGAGACCCCGAGGTCATATTCAATCATCAGCCTTGCCAGAGCCTGCCCGTCGACGAGAATGACCTTGGTGGTGTGCTGCTTTTCTGCGTATTGGTACGCCTCTTTGGTGAATTTTGCCGTTGTGATGAACAGCCCCTTCGCCGCGCCCTGACCCGCCAGGGCGCCCACAAATTTCTGAATCTCCGGCCTGCCCACAGCCATGTCGCAGCTCCAGCGCTTGGCCTGAATATAAATTAAACTGAAACCCAGCTTGTCCTCCCGAACAACCCCGTCGATTCCCTCGTCCCCGGTCTGCCCAAGCACGACCCCGGCATTGGCAACGGAGCCGCCGTAGCCCATTTGGGTCAGGAGCCGCACAACCAGGCGCTCAAAAAAGGACGGCGGCTGCTTGACAATCTCCGCGAGCAGATCGTCGCACAGGGTCCGGTTGATCTGCCGGAACGCGCTGTCCAGAATGTCCTGCGGGGTTTGGCCGGACATGCCCGGGCAGCCGTGTCCGTGCAGTCTTCGCCGTGGCCGGCAGACAGAAAAGCCCGAAACGACTCGAATTGCCGGAGATAGGCGTTGTCAATTTTTGGGGGATTTTCGGCAAGGACGCGCCGCCCGGCCTCTGTGAGCAGGTAGACGCCGCGGGACAGGCTCTGAACCAGCCCCGCATTTTTGAGATATGTCCGTGTCCATCCGATGCGGTTGTCAAAAATCGCCTGCCTTCCGCTGGGCAACAGCGCTTCCCGCTCTTTTTCGGACAGGGAAAAGCGGCTTGCCAACGCATCCCTGACCTCCCTGGCTCTGTGCGCCCGCCCGTCCGCGAGGCAGTCCAGAAATTCGCGGTACATTTCGTCGTATTTCGGAATAGGCATCTTGCGCCTCCTTGTGTAAAAGCGCGCCCTGTTTTTTATACCCCCGCCAGGCGGGAACCGTGGCGGCAGCGGGCGCTTTCCGGCCGCCGCCCGGAGCGGGCGATGATATATATAAAGTATTCTATCACAAAAACGCCGCTTCTCCACAAAAAACAGGGCATACCCACCCTTTTTTCGCCCCGACCTGCACGAAAGGACAAAGCCGACCCCGCAAATCGCGGCGCAAATTCCGAACCGCCCCGGCATATACTGGCAGCAGGAGCCGCGCCCGGGCTTTTTGCGGCGGATACCGGCCGGTTTGGAGCTTCTGCCGCGCGGCGGGCGCGATGAACGTCCGTTGTCCCTGCCCGGCGGGCATACCGCCGCGGCCTTTGGGGGCGGCGCGCCGACCCGGTGGAAACACCCGCTTCCGCGCCGGGCTTTGGCAGGCCGCAACCTGGCCGCCCGGCGCGTTTCTCTCCCCCCCAAAAATTCTCCGCAAGGCGGCTTTCCCGGCCGCCCGAACCGCCGCGTACCCCGCATATTTTACAAAGATAGAAAAATATGTTATCCTATAAATAGCAAAAGTGCTGAATGCCGTGCATCCACGGCAGCGGGAGACCCAATTTTCGGGGTGAATTCGCTTTGGCGATAGGGCAGCCTTCTTGTCCGAACCCGGCAGCTAATCCCGCAAGCGGAAGAAGGAAGTTTATAAGCGGATGCGACGTGCCGGGCTGGCTTTGGCACGCCGGTTCTTTAGGATTTTCCTTGACCCGCCCGGCGCTTGTGCCGGGCGGGCTTTTGCTTGGCTTTGTGCCATCCGGGCGCGGAAGGTGCGGCGGCGCCGCGGAGAATATCCCGGCGCGGAAAACCGCTTTCGCCCGCTTTTGCCGGTTGGGTCACCGGCTCTGCGGCGGGCGGCGCCGCGCCCATTATCTTTTTCCAAAGGAGGAATCGCCATTGATTCAGTTTGAGAACGTCTCAAAAAGCTACCGGAACCAGGCGGACGTCGTGCGGAATCTCAGCTTTGAGATCCCGACCGGCGAAATTGTCGTGCTGATTGGTCCGTCCGGCTGCGGCAAGACAACCTGCCTGAAGATGATCAACCGGCTGGTCGACATCACCTCCGGCCGCATTCTCATCGACGGGCAGGACATCACCCAGACCGACCCCATCGAGCTGCGGCGGGGGCTGGGCTATGTCATCCAGCAGACCGGCCTGTTTCCGCACATGACCGTGCGGGAAAACATCGAGATTATCCCCACGCTGCAAAAAAGGGACGTGGGCGAGATTCGCCGCCGCACCCGGGAGCTGATGGAGATGGTGGGGCTGCCCGCGGACGACTACCTTGACCGCTACCCGACCCAGCTTTCCGGCGGGCAGCTGCAGCGGGTCGGGGTGGCGCGCGCGTTTGCCACCGACCCCGACATTATCCTGATGGACGAACCCTTTTCGGCGCTCGACCCCATCACCCGCGCGCAATTGCAGGAGGAGCTGTTCTTTTTGCAGCAGAAGCTGCACAAAACCATCGTGTTTGTCACCCACGACATGGACGAGGCGGTCAAAATCGCCGACCGCATCTGCATCCTGCACGACGGCGCAATCGCGCAGTACGACACGCCCGAGGCAATCCTCAAGCAGCCCGCAAGCGACTATGTCGCGCAGTTTGTCGGCCGCCGCCGGATCTGGAACAACCCGGAATATATCCGCGCGCGGGACATCATGATGACCGAGCCGGTTGTCGCGCCCGCCGATCTGCCGCTGTTCAACACGCTGGAGCTGATGCGCCTGCGCCAGGTGGACCGCATTTTCATCCTGGATTCCGGCCGGAAGCTGCTCGGCGTCGTCCGCGCGCGGGATATCCAGAAATGTGCGGATAAATCCGCGCCGAACAGCGCGCTCATCGTGCAGCCGCAGGCGGTGGCGTCGCCCGACGCCAGCCTTGTGGAGCTGCTGGAGCGGGTGCGGGCGGATAAGCTCAACGCCATCCCAATCCTGGACGGGGACGGCCGCCTGGTCGGCCTTGTCACCACCAGCAGCCTTGTCACAGCCATGAGCCGCCAGTTTATTGATTATGAGGAGGTGGGCGCGGTATGAGCTCGTTCTTTCAGTACATTTCGGAAAATGCGGGCACATTGCTGCAATACACCTACGAGCATCTGCGCATCAGTATGCTCGCGGTTCTGCTCGCGATTGTCATCGGGGTGCCGATCGGGCTGCTGATTGCCCGGGTGCGCAGGGCAAGCAAGCCGGTGCTCGGCTTCTCCTCGGTTGTGCAGGCGATCCCCAGCCTCGCGCTCATGGGCTTTTTCATCCCGCTTGTCGGCATCGGGGACAAAACCGCCATTATCATCATCTCGCTGTACGCCCTGCTGCCGATTATCCGCAACACCTACGCGGGGCTGACCAACATCGACTCGACCATGCTGGAGGCCGCAAAGGGCATCGGCATGACCAACGGCCAGATTCTGCGCAAGGTGCAGATTCCGCTCGCGCTGCCGATTCTGATGGCCGGCGTGCGCATTGCGGCGGTCACCGCCGTGGGCACCACCACCATCGCGGCGTTTATCGGGGGCGGCGGCCTCGGCAAGCAGATTTACGCCGGCATCCAGATTATCAGCACCAACATGATTCTCTCGGGCGCGATTCCCGCCTGCCTGCTGGCGCTGCTGATGGATTTCCTGTTCGGCATGATTGAAAAGGCGATGGTGCCCATCAGCCTGCGCCTGTCCTCCGACGCAATCAACCCCGAGTCGGTCAAAAAGATGAAATCCAGCCGCAGGCGGGTGCTGCTGACCTGCCTGCTGGTGCTTGCCGTGCTGGTTGGCAGCATCGCCTACGAAAGCCTGAAGGACGCCGGAACCGAGACCATCACCATCGGTTCCAAGGAATATATCGAGGTGCGGATTGTCAACGAGCTGTACGCCCAGCTGATCGAGAACCGCACCGATATCCGGGTTGTGCGCAAGCCCTCGCTCGGCAGCACCCTCGTCGTCTGGGAGGCGCTCAAGGCGGGCGAGGTGGACATCGTGCCCGATTACACCGGCACCTATTACGCCACCGTGCTTGGCCTGGAGACCCACAAGGGGATGCAGAAGCAGGAGACCTATGACAATGTCGGGGCGGCGCTGAACGAATTCGGCCTGCACGCTGTCACCCAGCTGGGGCCGAACAACACCTATGTCTTTGCGTGCAAGCCCGAGCTCGCCGAGCAGTACAACCTGCAAAAGGTCTCCGACCTTGCGCGGATTGCGGACGGCCTGGTGGTCGGCTGCTCGCCCGATTTTTACGCGCGGGAGGCGGACGGCCTGCCCGGCGTGTGCAAGGATTACGGCATGAACTTTAAAAACGCACTGACCTTCGGCGCGGCGCCGATGTACATCGCGCTTGAGAACGGGGAGGTCGACGTCATTGTGACCTACGCGACCGACGGCCTGCTGCAAAAATACGACCTTGTGTTTCTGGAGGACGACCACAGCTTTTTCCCGCCCTATGTGGTGTTCGGCATGGCCAACGACAAAATCTACAACCAGTATCCCGAGGTGATTGCCGCCATGCAGGAGCTGGAGCTGGCGGTCACCGACGCCGAGATGCGCGCCATGAACTTCCGCGGCGCGGAGGAGGGCGCGGAGCCGTATGACATCGCGCGGGACTTCCTGATTGAAAAGGGTCTGATTGAGCCGGACAACTGAACAGGCGTCGCTTTGGACGGCAGGGGGCGGGGCGGTTTTCAAAACCGCCCCGCCCCTCATTTTTTGCCGTATGCGGCACTGCCCGCGCTTGCCGGAATCGGTTTCCCTGCGATTCGCCCCGCCATCCGGGCGGTCATCTCCGCGCGGGGCGAAAAGGGCGCGGTCTGTCCGGTGCTTTGGCGGCGCTTTGCCGCGCTCCCGGCGGCGCCAGTATGCGGCATTGCCCGCGCCGCGCGGATTTTTGCGGGTGATTTGGCCGGTTTGTTGAACAAATCTTGAATCGGATGCGGTATACTGGTCTGCAAGGGGGGATGCCGGATGGGCGCAACGCTCTTAATCGCGGACGACGAGCCGGATATTCTGGCGATGCTGAACGAGTATTTTACAATGGACGGCTACACGGTGCTGACCGCTGCCTGCGGCGAGGAGGCAGTGCGCAAAGCCGCGAGCGGTCCCGACCTTATCCTGCTCGATATCGGGCTGCCGGATCTGGACGGGCTCGCCGTCTGCCGGCGGATCCGGGACTTTGTCAGCTGCCCGATCCTCTTCCTCACCGCGCGCGTCGAGCAGCGAGACAAAATCCTCGGCTTCGGTGCGGGGGCGGACGACTATATCGTCAAGCCGTTCTCGATTGAGGAGCTGGGTGCGCGGGTCGCCGCCCATCTCAGGCGGGAAAAGCGGCAGCGCCGTCAGACACGGGTGCGCTTTTCCAACGAGCTGTCGATCGACTACGGCGGCATGGCGCTGTATTTTCGGACAGAGCCGGTTCCGCTCGCCAAAAAGGAATACGATATCGTCGAATTTCTCTCCCAAAACGCCGGCCGGGTGTTCAGCCGGGAGCAGATTTACGAGCAGGTCTGGGCGTGGGACAGCGCGGGCGACAGCGCCGTCGTCGCGGAGCATATCCGCCGCATCCGGCAAAAGCTGGCGGCCGCGGGCGCGCAGAACCCGATTGAGACGGTGTGGGGGTTTGGGTACAAATGGAGCCGCTGAGCCGCAGGCGGGGCGGGGATTCGCTGCGGGCGGCCTTTGCGCGGTACATCGCCGCCGCGCTGCTGCTCTCCTTTGCCGGCGCGTTCGCCATCGGCTTCGCCACCAACCGGATGCAGGACGCCTATTCCGCCCGCTACCAGATTCCGGCGGACGGGGCTGCCGCCGACGGCGAGATCATCCGCCTGTATGACGAGGACGGCAACTACTACACCAGCTTTTACACCGGCAGCGGGCGGCAATATGTCTGGAAATACAGATGGAACCCCGCGGCGAACTGGCTGATTTCCAACGCGCAGATTCTGCTTGTTCCGGTCTGGATTGCGCTTGTGCTGGTGGTGCTGGCCAATCAGTTTTACCGGCGGCGGATTAAACAGCCGGTCGACCTGCTGACCCGGAGCGCGGCCAGGGTGGCGGCAAACGACCTTGATTTTTCGGTGCAGTACCCGCGGCGGGACGAGCTGGGTGCGCTGTGCGATTCGTTCGAGACCATGCGCGCGGCGCTGGCGGCCGGGTATCAGGCGCAGTGGCGGCAGATGGAGGACAGGCGGCGGATCAATGCGGCGTTTTCGCACGACCTGCGCACCCCGCTGACCGTGCTGAAGGGGCAGCTTGCGCTGCTGCGCCGGTATCTGCCGGCCGGAGGCTCCCAGCCGGACAGGGTCGGGCAGGCGCTGCGGGTGATGGCGTCGCACATCGACCGGCTGGAGCGGTATGTCGACGGCATGGCCAAATTGCAGCGGCTGGAGGACATCGAGCCCCGCCGCGCCCCGCTCTCGCTGCGCGAGCTTGACCCGGCGCTCCGCGCGGCGGCGCAGAGCATGGCCGGCGGCAAGGCCGTGACGGTCACGGTTGAGCCAGGCGAGGGCTGGCTGGACGCGGCAATTGTGCAGGAGGTTTACGAAAACCTGCTCTCCAACGCGCTGCGCTACGCCGCGTCGGCCGTCGCCGTGCGGCTGCAAATGGAGGGCAGTGCGCTTGCGCTGTCTGTTGCGGACGACGGGGCGGGGTTCGACCCCGAAACCCGCGCCCGCGCGGCCGAGCCGTTTTACCGCGCCCCGGCACAGACGGACGGCGGCGCGCACTTCGGGCTGGGGCTGAATATCTGCAAGACGCTCTGCGAGCGGCACGACGGCAGCCTGCTGATTGAAAACCGCGCCGGGGGTGGCGGCCTTGTGCGCGCTGTCTTTGACGCCGCGCCGCCCGCGCCCGATTCCCGGCAGTGCCCGTAAGACCCGGCTTGCCGTGCGGCCGCTTCCCAGAGTCGCGCGGGGAGACGGCTTCCGGCGGCGCCGCGGCCGGGGAGGGAACTGCCCGGGGTTTGTCGGGGCGTCGGTTCGCCATTTCCACCCCGGCAGGCTTTTCGGCAAATTCCCCGGTTTGACCCGTCACGACAGTGCTCCGGTTTTTCACCTTTATACTTTAATAGAAAAACAATTGGAAATTGTCCGATAGGCTGGATTGGCGGGGGGATTGGCCGGCCGCGGGCGTTTGGCACTTTGGGGACACCGGCGCGCGGCCGGCCTGCCCGGGGCGGCGTGCGGGGGCGCGGCCTGCCGCCGCTCCGACCCCTGGCAAGAGTTTTCCCACAAATAGCCGGACGCTCTGCCTCCGGCGGCCGGTTCTGCCGGAACCGCGCGGAATCCCCGGTGGCGGGATCGGACTTTCTGGCCGGGTTGCCGGGCAGGCGATTCCTTTTATGGGCGCCCGGAACCGGCTGAAGCGCCCCGCTGCCCCGGCAAAAAAGCCGCCCCGCCCGATGCCTCGCCCGATGCCTCGCCCGATGATGATTGGCCAAATCGTTTATATGCTGCGGCAGCCTTTTTTGCGGCGCGCCTGCACGGCTTTTGCAGAATGCCCCGTTCTGACAGCGGGAGCCTAACTAACGAAAAATAAAAGGGACGGCTGCCCGCCGCCCCTTTTCCATTTACGACCGCCCCGCAGACGGCCTAGTCGGGCTGTTTTTTGCTTTAGACGCGTGACGCCGCCGGGCTGCGCCGCGCTCAGCCGGCCTTGATCTCAACCTTGAAGCCGCGCTCCTCAAACTTTGCGACAATCTCCTCCACGGTCAGGCCGTAATAGCGGGAATTCTCAATCGGGGAGCCCTCCCCAAAGGTGCCCTTGCCCTCGTCGCTTTCCAGCGTGTGGAGAATCAGTTCGCCGTCCACCAGCTTCAGCTCGTTGTACTCGTTGTCCTCCCCGCCGGTGGCGACGACCACCCAGGTGCCGCTGCCGTACTCGGTCTGCTTTTGCTCCGGCTCGGGCTCGGCGGCCGGTTCTTCCACCTCCGGCTCATCGGCCGGCTCGTTCTCCGGCTCGGCAGCCGGCTCGTTCTGCGGCTCCTGCCCCTGCGCGCCGACCGTCTGATCCGCGCCGCCGGTCTGCTGCGGCTGGCTGTCCTGCTCCTTGCCCCCGCAGCCCGCCAGCATCGAGACCAGCAGCACCGCACACAGCAGCAGGACGGCCCGCTTCAAAAGCTCTCTTCTCTTTTTCATTCTTCCTCACCTCATATCGCTTATCTGTAACCGGCCGAGGCCGGCCGTGCTGATTATACCACAAACTACAGCGGCAGGGGAAGCGCCTTTTTTCGGGCGCTGCAATCGGCCGCCGCACAGGTCTGCCCCGGCGGTGCGACGCTTTCGGGCAGAAAAGAGCCTTTCGCCCTGCCCGCCCGGCCGCACCCCCCGCGCGCGGCGTTGTCCGAACAGGCAAAGTATGCTATAATAATCGTAAAACCGACAGGGCTTGCCCCTGTGGACAAGCCCGGCGCCGCCCGGGGCGGAATGCCTGCCCCTGCCTGCGGCGCACGCTTATCCCTGCATTTTGGCGGGCTCCGTCTGCGCGGCGCTTTGCGGCGGCTGCTTTTGCGCGCAGCCGCCCTGCTGCCGGGTGGGCTTTTTGTGCGGCGCAGGGCGATATGGTCGGATTTTTTTACAATTAACGGTGCGGCGCGGAATCCGCCGCATGGGGGAGGAATGTTTGCGTGATCGACCGCAAGCTTAAGGTGACTTTGGGCGGTCTGCCCCAAAAAATCCACATCAAGACAGAGGATGAGACGCGGCCGGTTCTGCTGTTCCTGCACGGCGGGCCGGGCGTCTGCAACCGCCACGGAATCATGACGGCGCACGCCGACCTGACCGACACGTTCACCCTTGTCGGCTGGGATCAGCGCGGCAGCGGCGGTTCCTACAGGGGCGCAAAGGCGGAGGATCTGACCATCGACCGCCTTGTCGACGACGCGCACGAGTTGGTGCAGTGGCTCTGCCGGGAGTTTCACAAGGACAAAATCTTCATCATCGGCGGCAGCTGGGGGTCGGAGCTGGGCACCTGGCTCGCCTACCGCTATCCGCAGCAGATCGCGGCCTACGTCGGGTTCGGCCAGGTGGTCAACGGCGCAAAAAACGAGGAGCTGAGCTATCAGTTTGCGCTGGAGGCCGCCGAAAAGGCGGGGGACGAAAAGGCCGTCCGCGCGCTGCGTCAGCTGGGCGCGCCGGTTATGGGTGTCTATAAGGGCGGCTACCAGGGCATGATGATCCAGCGGCGGATCATGATGAAGTACGGCGGCTATTCCCAAAGCGCAAAAAAGCGCAGCTACTTCCGCTCGATGGTGATTCCGATGTTCTTTTCGGGGGAATACACCCCGGCGGATCTGTGGGGCGTGGCGCGCGGCCATGTGTTTGTGCTTGAAAAAATGTGGCCGGAGGTCGGCGCAACCGACTTTGCCAAAAGCTGCACCCACTTTGAGGTGCCCTACTTTATCTTTGACGGCCGGCTCGACCAGAACACCCCGGCCGCCCTTGTCGAGGATTATTACAACCTCATCGAGGCGCCGCGCAAGGAGCTTGTCTGGTTTGAGGAATCGGGGCACAACCCGATGAACGACGAGCCGGAAAAATTCAAAACCCTGCTGCGTGAACGGCTACGGGAAATTGCCCAAAAGGAGAAAAACGTATGAGCAAACCGCAAAACGAGGGGGGCATCCCCCGCATCGGCTTTCTGGAAAAGCTGGGGTTCTGTACCTTTTCCACCGCAAGCAACGTTGTCTTTAACTTCAAAGACCTGTTTTACCTGTTCTTTTTGACCAACATTATGGGTATCTCGATCCTGCACGCGGGCATGATTACCGCCATCGGGATTGTCTGGGACGCGGTCAACGACCCGCTGCTCGGCTACTGGGCGGTCAACCACCGGTTTAAAAACGGCGAGACCTGCCGCCCCTTTGCGCTGTGGTGCGCGGTGCCGTGGGCGGTCACCGTTGTGCTGATGTTCACCTGCTTTGACGTCAGCTATGGCCTCAAGCTCGGCCTCGCCATCGCGATCTACTTCCTGTTCGAGACCTTCAACACCTTTGCCGCCATCCCCTACAACAGCATGGGCGGCCTTGCGACCAACCTGGACGCCGACCGCCGCGCCATCAATGTCGCGCGCAACCTGGGCGGCTGCTTCGGCTCGGGCATCGGCGCCGTGGCGCTTTACCCGCTGCTGCGCCTGTTTGGCGGGCTGGATTCCTCCGGCAACATTCTGCCCGGCGACCCCGGCAAATCCGCGTTTTTCAAGGCGGCGATCGTCATGGGTGCGGTGTGCATCATCGGCAGCTTTGCGCACTATTTCACCACAAAGGAGCGGGTCAAGCAGGAGTCCGCGGATGAATCCAAAATCAGCGTGAAAGAGGCGGCGAAGATGCTGTTTGGCTGCCGCGCGTGGGTCATCAACATGCTGTACATCATCTGCTACGGCATCCTCAACCTGCTGATCATGAGCTGCATCAACTATTACGCGACCTATGTCATCGGCAGCTCGGCGGCGGCTACGCCGATTATGGCGGCCTATCTGGTGGTCTCGATCATCTCCTCGTTCCTGTCCATCACGGTTGACCGGAAGCTCGGGCGCAAAAAGACGATGATCCTGAGCGCGATTGTCTACATCATCGGCAAAATCCCGTTTATGCTTGCGCCCCACTCGATGGTGGCCATCTACATCAACGCCGTCACGGTCGGCTTCTCGATGACCCTTGCGTTTGTGCTGTTCAACACCAACCGCAACAATATCGCCGACCTTGTTGAGTGGAAGAGCGGCCGCCGGATTGACAGCCTGGTATCGACCGGCGACAACCTCGCGGCCAAGCTGTCCAAGGCGGGCGCCAACCTGCTGATGACCGGCGCGCTTTCGGCCGCCGGGTTCAACGCGGAGCTGCCGCAGCAGCCGCAGGCCGCGCTGGACACGCTGGTTGCGCTGCTCGGCTGGGTGCCGATGGTGGTCGGCATTCTCATGCTGATTGTCTGCTGCTTCCACACCATCGAATCGGATATGCAGGAGATGCACGAGGCGCAGGCCGCGGCAAAATAATCCCCATTGTCCCTTTAAAAGCGCCTGCCGGACGCAAGAGCCCGGCAGGCGCTTTTTGTCGTTTCCGCCCTATCCCGGTACCCGCCGGTGGGACGGAAAAGCGGCGGAGTACGGACAAGAGCGGCGGCAGGAAACCGCCGCTGCTTTTGAGAAAACCCCCGGCCGCCGGGGGAGAAACGGCCGCAGAGCAGAGCGGGGAATGCCCGCAGGCATCGGGCTGCCGGCTTTGCTCTTGTGTGGGCAGCGCAGCGGCTCGTTTTCTGCCCGGAGCGGGGTGAGGCTTGACCGCCCAAGGCCGCGCCGCCTTTTCCCGCGCCGCCGCGAAGCTTTCGGGGTTGAACTGCTCTGTGCGGGGCATTTACGCCACCGCGATGCTGTGCCCTTTCGCCCGCGCCGCCGGAAAACCGGCCAAAGGGCGCAAAAACAGCCGGCCGCGCGTCCTGCCCAAAAGGCAGGCGCGAGCCGGCTGCTTTGCGTATGCCGGGCGCGGCGGGGCGACCCGGTCAGTCGACGGATTTCAGGCTCTCGACCATGTCGATGGCCGCGAGGTGGCGCTTCATGAAGAGGTTGACAATCAGGGAGAACAGGTTGGTGAGCAGGAAGCTGATGAGATAGCTGAGCGGCGCGATGTCCCGGCCAAACATGACGATGTCGACCTCGACGGTCGAGACCACGAACGCATGCAGGAGCTTGCCGAGCCCCAGCCCGATCACCGAGCCGAACAGGGTCAGCAGATTGGTCTCGCGGAAGATGTACTGCTGCACCTCAAGCTGGTGGAAGCCGAGCACCTTGATGGTGGCCAGCTCCCGCCTGCGCTCGGTGATGTTGATGTTGGTCAGGTTGTACAGCACCACAAACGCGAGCCCGCCCGCGCAGATGATAATCACAAGCACAACATAATTGAGCGCGACAATCATGTCGTCAAACCCGGCGCTGATGTCCTCGGTGAAGGTCGCGGTCGCAACCCCCTCCGTGGCAAGCAGCGCATCCGCCAGTGCCTGCCGTTCCTGCGCGCTGTCGGCCAGGCAGACGGCGCTGACCTGGTTGTAGACAGGATCCACCCCCATCTGCTGCGCGTACACCGCCGGCGCGATGTAAAGGTAGTGATTGATGTAGTTTTCGGTGATGCCGGTGACGGTGAACGCGGCGTCGCGGTTTTTGCTGTCCGTGACGCTGACCGTGTCCCCCACCCGCACGCCGAGGATTTTGGCGGCCTTTTCGGTGAGCACCACACTGTCCGCCCCGAATTCGACCGGCTGCTTATCCGCGCGGTGGCGCAGGTTGATGAACGCGCCGAGATCCCCCTGCGGGACGCACAGCGAGCCCTGCACCGTCTCCCCGTTCGCGGAAATCTCCGCCGCGGAAACCGCCGTCAGCAGATAGTCGGAAAAGCGGTCGCCGTCGTCCAGAATGGCGGTCAGCTCGGGCGGCAGAACCTCCTCGTCCAGGGTCAGCGCGGTGTTGTAATTGTACAGCTCATCATACTGCTTGGGCAGCAGGGAGGAGACCGAGTCCCGCACCCCAAAGCCGATCAGCAGCAGCCCCGTGCAGCCCGAAATCCCGACGAGGGTCATAATCAGCCGCTTTTTGTAGCGGAAGATATTCCGCCAGGTCAGCTTGGAGGTGAATTTCATCCGCTTCCAGATAAAGCCGATATGCTCCAGCCAGATTCGCTTGCCCGCCTTGGGCGCCTTGCTCAGCAGCAGTGCGGCGGTCGGCTCGCGCAGGGAGGAGCGGCAGGCCGCGTAGGTGGCCGCCAGCGTGCAGAATATCGCCGCCGCGGCGCCCTCAATCACATAGCGCAGGTTGAGCCCCAGAATCAGGTCGGGCCCCGCGTACAGGATCCGGTACGCGTTGTAGCAGACCTCCGGGAAGGCGACCAGGCTGACCGCGATGCCGACCGCCGAGCCGAGCGCGCTCGCCAGCAGCGCGTAAAGCAGATATTTGGAGATGATCCGCCAGCCCGAATAGCCCAACGCCTTGTAGGTGCCGATGATGACCCGCTCTTCCTCGATCATCCGAGTCATGGTCGTCAGCGAGACCAGCGCCGCCACCAGGAAAAAGAGCACCGGCAGCACGGAGGACAGCGACGCCATCCTGTCCGCGTCCGATTCATAGCTTGCAAAGCCGACGTTTGTGTGCCGGGAAAGGACGTACCATTCCCCCTCGTCCAGCTCGTCGAGCGCGGCGCGGGCGTCGTCCAGTTCGTCCTGCGCGTCCGCCAGCTTTTCGTCCGCCTCGGCCTTTGCGTCGTTGTATTCCGCCCAGCCGTCCGCCAGCTTTTCCTTGGCGTCTGCCAGCTCGGCGCGGGCGTCGGCCAGCTCCTGCCGGCCGGTCTCAAGCTGCTCGCGCGCGGTGTTCAGGCTGTACCAGCCGTTGTCCAGCTGGGTCTTGGCGTCCGCCAGCTGCGCGCCGGGGCCGGCCAATGCGGCGGCGGTTGCGTCCAGCTGTGCCTTTGCGCCGTCCAGCTGCTGCTGCATGGCGGCCAGCGCGCCCGCCTGCCCGGCCTGATCCGCCGCGCCAAGCCCGCCCGCAAGGGTCGATTGCGCCGCGCCCATCGTCATGCCGGCCGGGTCGGCCGGATTGAGCGGGGCGGCGGCAATCTGCTCGTCCGGCAGCCCCGCCGCCTGATAGTCCGCATACGCCTGCCAGTATCCCGCGTGCAGCTGTGTAAGCTGGGTGTAGCCCGCAAGTTCCGTCTCGTACTGCGCAAGCCCCGCGTTGTATTGCTCCAGCCCCTGCGCGTACTGCGCGTAGGATGCGTCGTATTCGTCCTGGAGCGCGCGCAGGCGGGTGTTGTTGTCCTCAATCTGCTGCGCGGCGTCGTTCAGCTCCTGCTGATGGGTGCGGATCTCCCGCTCCCCGTCGTCCGCCTTGCGCTGGTTTTCGGTCAGCTCCTCCAGCGCGTCCGCAAGCTCGGTGTCCGCCTCGACGCGGGCGTCGTCCAGCTCCGCCTGCGCGTCCGCGATGGTCTGCTGCGCCTCGTCGTACACCTGCGCGTACCGCAGCGGCGCGCGGGTGTCGCCCACCGCCTCGATCCGCTCGATCACCGGGTCAACCAGGTCGTCATAGCTCTGCGAAAACGCGTTGCGCGCCATGGCGCCCTCCACCGTCGCATACACGTCGGTGTAGACCTCGACGCAGAACGCCTCCTCGGGGACATACATATAGTGGCTGATTGTGCCCGAGCCGATCGAGCTGCTGCCCAGCGTAAAGGAGAGGTAAAAGGGCGTCTGCACCATGCCGACTACCCGGAATTCCCGGTACCGCAGGGTGTCCGCCAGGGTGTCGTCCTTGTCCTCAAAGCGGATGACCTCCCCGACGCCGACCCCGGCCGATTCAAGCTTGCTGACCCCCAGCAGGCATTCGTCCGGCGCCTCGGGCATCCGCCCGGCCACCAGAACGGGGCGGTTGATATAGCTGTCGTCCTCCGCCGAGCGGCCGGCGGGCAGCGCGTGGACGCGCATGACCTGCTCCTTGCCCTCAATCACCGACAAAAAGTCCGCGCTGTAGCCCGCCATCACGCTGCGCACCCCCTCGCACGCGCGGATTGCGTCGATATCCGCCTGCGTGAACCCGAGGTTGGAAAGCAGATGGATGTCCATCATGTTGGCGTCGTCGTAATAGGCGTCGGCCGTCACCCGCATGTCCGGCGCGGTTGCGCCGAGCCCGGCGTAGAAGCCCGCGCCGATGGCGACAATGGCAAAGATGGCGATAAACCGGCTGAGCGAATGCCGGATGGAACGCCGGACGTCTTTTCGGAAAGTTTTGAACGCCATGCCGCTCACCACTCGATTGTCTCGGCCGAGAGCGGCGCGCTGTTTGTATAGGTGCGCTGCACAAGGCCGCTGTTTATCTCAATCACCCTGTCCGCGATTTTGGTGAACGCCTGATTGTGGGTGATGACGACCACCGTGCGCCCCGTTTTGCGGCAGGTGTTTTGCAGCAGCAGCAGGATCGCCTTGCCGGTTTTATAGTCGAGCGCGCCGGTGGGCTCGTCGCAGAGCAGCAGCTTTGGGTTTTTGGCCAGCGCGCGGGCAATCGCGACCCGCTGCTGCTCGCCGCCCGACAGCTGCGAGGGGAAATTGTCCATCCGGTGCGCAAGGCCGACCTCCCGCAGAACCTCCACCGGGTCAAGCGGCTTGCGGCAGATTTCCGAGGCGAGCTCGACGTTTTCCAGCGCGGTCAGGTTCTGGATCAGGTTGTAGAACTGGAACACAAACCCGACGTCGTACCGGCGGTAGTCGGTAAGCTGCTTTTCGCTGTATTCCCCGATTTCGTGGCCGTCCAGCAAAATCGAGCCCTGGGTGCGGCGATCCATGCCGCCCAGAATATTCAGCAGGGTGGATTTGCCCGCGCCGGAAGGCCCCACAATCACGATAAACTCCCCCTGCTCGGCGGTGAAATTCACCCCGTTGAGCGCCGGAATCTCAACCTCGCCCATCTGATAAACCTTTGTGACTTCCCGAAATTCAATAAACGCCATGCCCGTTTGCGCGGCGCGCCCGCGCCGCTTCTCCTTGTTCCCAGCCATTTTCGGCGGCCGGTTCATCCGCCCCAGCCGTTCCCTGTGCTCCCACACGGCCGACCCGCCGCCCCGCGCCAAAAAATGCACACGCAAAAAAGGCGCAAAACCATGCCGTCAACCGTTTTGCACCCCGTTAAAAGCCCTGTTTGCACCCCCGACCGGGCAACGCGCCGGCCGCCGCCGCAGGCAGCCCGCTACCCCTGTGCCGTGCGCCGCGGCAAGCGGTACAGCCCCGCGGCGCGCCGGCCGAAATTCCCGCAATAGCTTATCGGGAATGCCGTCATCTGGTTTTACAAATGACCTGCCGGTCTTGGATTCAGACTAAACATAGCTATCATACTGCTTTTCCGTCAAAATGTCAATGCAATTGCCCGGCTATCCGCGCCTTTGCCCTGGCGGCGGGGCGGCGCCGACATCCAGCGGGCGGTTGCGGCGGGGCGCGGGAAATGGTATAATAACCCTGATCCTTTTTAAGGAGCGGATCCGGCGGCCTGCGGCGGGACGAAGCAAATTTGCGGCGTTCGGAGGATTTGGCGGCCGCGGCTCGTTTTATTCTGCAAAGCGGTGTGGCTGCGGCGCGGCCGTAACCGGCTGCCTTTTGCAGCAGACGGCTGCACTGCCGGACAGGGAAAGGAACGGGTATGAAAGAGCTTGACGAGAACAAACGGTATAAAAACAAAATCAAACGGGATTCCAGCGTGCCGTCCATCGCAACCATGCTGGCGGTGCTTGCGCTCGGCTGCGTCTGCGCAATCTACTGGCCGGTATTTGCGCGGTTCAACGCCGGCGGCCTGCACACCGACCCGGCGGTTTATCCGCTGACCGTGATTTACGGGCTGCTGTTCAGCGCCATGCTGCTTTACGCGCTGTTCACCGGGCTGTTTGCAAAGCGCACGCTGATCCCGGCCGCAATTTGTGCGGTGCCGGTGTTTCTGTATTATTTTCTGGAAAAGTCCGGCCTGATTGAGCTGCTGGTGTTTTATCCGGGGCAGGACATCTTTTATGTCTATGAGAACAACGCCGCGTATTATTCGGGCGAGAACCTGGTGTGGATTGTGCTGTCGGCGCTCTGCTCGCTGCTGGCGATGGGGGCGTTCCTCTCGCTTTGCTTCCACCGGCGCAGGGGCAAGCTGCTCAGCACGTTGGTGATCCTGCTTGCGTTTGCGGTACGGCTGTATGCCGCGATTTATCACCTTGACCGCTATGAGTTCGCGTATTATGCGGCCGGGAGCTACACCCTGGCGGATATTACCTACGCGGTGCTGGGCTATGCGGCCTCGGCGCTGTTTTTCGGCTCGGTGGCGGTGCTGGCGCTTGGCCTGCGCAGGACGGAGGTGCTGGGCAGGGGGCAGGCGCAGCCCATGGCGCAGGCGCTTCCGGCGCAGCCCCAGCAGCCGGCGGATGTGCCGGGCGAGACAGAGGCGGCCGGCTATTTAGACGAGCGGGTCGTGTTTGCGCAGGATGTACAGCCCGCGGCGGAGCTAGTAGCCGAACCGGCAGAAGCGGGCGGGGAGGCTGCGGAGGAACCGCCTGCCGCGGCGGAGACCGCAAAGGAGCAAATCCCCGCCGCCGAGACCGTGGCGCAGGCGGCCGCGCCGAAGAAGCGCGGGCGGAAGAAGAAAACCGGGACGGCCGCGCCGGGTGCCGTGCAGGACACGGCGGACGCGGGTGCGGAAACGGCGGAACAGTCCGCGGCGGCAGAGGCGACGAGCGCGGAGATGCCCGCCGA
>CAZYAV010000001.1:60844-63330 GCA_964645785.1 uncultured Oscillospiraceae bacterium | reverse complement strand
CGCCGAGATTGCGGCGCAGGCGGCCGCGCCGAAGAAGCGCGGACGGAAGAAGAAGGCCGAGACGGACGTGCCGGACACCGCGCAGGATCTGGCGGCCGCGGGTGCGGAAACGGCGGGGCAGCCCGCGGCGTTGGAGGCGACGAGCGCGGAGCCGCCCGCCGAGATTGCGGCGCAGGCGGCCGCGCCGAAGAAGCGCGGGCGGAAGAAGAAGGCCGAGACGGACGCAACGAGCGCCGCGCAGGACACGGCGGACGCGTCGGGGCAACCCGAACGGGCTGACGCCGAAGAGAGCCGCCCGGAGGAGCCGGGCTTGGCTGTCGCGGGCAGCGCCGCGGAAGAATGACCGAAAAGGCACAAATTCTGTGAAGAACTTGTGCCTTTGTGGTATGCCCGGGCGGATAGGCCGAACCCGCGGCGCAGAGGATATAAAGGGGGAGCGGCATCTTGCGGAAGCTGAAGCAGGGGGCGCGGATCGGCGGACTTGTGGTGTGCGGCGGCATGGTCGCCTTTTTGCTTGTGCCGGCGTTTTGCGGGTTTTGGCACGGCGGGATGCTGTTCCTGCTTTATTTTGGGCTGATCGGGATGGCGCTGGCAAGGCCGGGGATGGTGCAGCGCCTTGCGCCGATTGGAAGGGGGATATACCGAATGGGTGTGGCGCTGCTGGCGGTCGCCGGGGTGCTGTTTGCCGGCCTGTCGGTGTGGATGGCGGCCGCGGCGGCAAGCCCGGCCGACCCGCAGGCGGGCACGGTGATTGTGCTGGGCTGCAAGGTGCACGGGCAGGAGCCGAGCGAGATGCTCCGGCGGCGGCTGGACGCGGCGCTTGCCTGGCTGGAGCAGCACCCGGGCAGCGACGTGATTGTCACCGGCGGAATGGGGCGCGACGAGGACAGCACCGAGGCGGAGGTGATGCGCGCGTATCTCATCGAGCACGGCGCCGAGCCGTCGCGCATCTACCTGGAGGACAAGGCGCGCAACACGGCCGCGAATCTCCGGTTCAGCGCGGACATCATCGCCGCGCAGGGGCTGGACAGGCGGGTCGTCATCGTGACCGACAGCTGGCACCAGCTGCGCGCCCGCCTGTTCGCGCAGGCGCAGGCGCTGGAGGCAAGCCCGCTCAGCTGCCGCACCCAGTGGCAGTTTGCGCCGGGCTACTGGTGCCGCGAGCTTCTGGCGCTGCTGCGGGCGCTGCTTATTGGCTATTAGCGCGGCGCAGGGGATGCGCGGGAACGGGTGTCCCGGGTCTGCACGGCTGTTTTGCCGCAGACAGAGCCCGCCGCCCGGATTCCTCCCGCGCAGGCGGCGCGCCGCAGGCCGCCAATCGGCTTAAACACAGCAAAAAGCAGGGGCGCTTTTTTTACGCCCCTGCTTTTTATTTTTCCTGAAAAACCTTGCTTACTCTTTGAAGTTCTTGTAGGCGTTGTGCAGATAGTAATAGGGGATGGCCAGCAACACGGCGTTGACAAGAATCAGCAGGATGTCGCCGTTGACGTGCAGGAATGTAATCAGCTGCGGAACAAACAGCAGTACGCCCAGAATGACGGTGAACAGAGATTTCTTGTTTGCCTTCAGAATTCCCATGATTCCGGCAAAAATCTGGAACGCGTAGGCGGCATAGGACAGGACAAGCAGGCCAATCGCGGTCTGGCCGGTTACGCCGACGGCGGACGCGTCCCCGTTCTGGAGCAGGAACCGGATAAACAGGATGCCGACAATGCCCAGGATAATCTGGATGACGCCGGCGATGCGCAGGTGCTTTGTGCCACTTTTTATGTTTTTATTTCTCCTCATTTTACACTAAACAACCCCATTGTACAGAATCCTGTATGGAAAAGCAAGATTTTCCATTTTTCCGCTTTCTGCGCGCTTTTCCGGCCGCCTGCCGCTATCTGCGCGCGGCGCGTTCCTTTTTTTACGGCTGCGGCTGTTTCCAGTGGCGCAGGCCGGGCAGCAGGGATTCCAGATGCGCTCGCACCTGCTCGGGCGGCCAGGCCTCGCCTGCCATTTGCTCAACCAGAAAATCGGTCAGCTCCGCAAGGCTGGAATAGGTAAATTTTCCGTCTGCGTAGCACCATTTGCAGTAGTCTTCGTTAAAGGCGCCGTCCGGCTCGCGGCTCATCGTTCCGTCCTCGAGGGGCATTCCGCAGCACTGGCAGATGAGGGCCCGGGGCGAGCCGAGCAGCGTGTTGATTGAAACGTCGAACAGCGCCGAAAGCTGCTTGAGGGTGTCGACGTTCGGCACCGTCTCTCCTGTCTCCCAGCGGGAAACCGCCTGCCTGGTCACAAACAGCCGCTCGGCCAGCGCGTCCTGCGTCCAGCCTTTTTCGGCGCGCAGAACCGAGAGAATTTTTCCAGTTTCCATCTTGTAAATCACCTCCTGCAAACAGGATAGCCGTTTTCCATGCCCGCGGTCAAGCAACGCGCTGTTGCGGCGAACCGCCGGGCAGGTTCGCGGCATGTATGGGCGCGGGGCAGCCCGCGGCTTTGCG
>CAZYAV010000001.1:35096-60744 GCA_964645785.1 uncultured Oscillospiraceae bacterium | reverse complement strand
AACCGCCGGGCAGGTTCGCGGCATGTATGGGCGCGGGGCAGCCCGCGGCTTTGCGACCCGGGAAAGGCGAACGACGCGAAAAAATGCACCCCCGCCATGGGTATGGCAGGGGCACGCCGGATTTTATCGGAAATAAAGGAGGACAAAGGGAGGCGGTTTGGCAGATGGGCTCCCGGCGCAGGACGGCGCGGGCATGGCCGGCTTTCGGAGCCGCCGCACCGCCGGGGCGGGATACGCAGCGCATCGCCAAAGCCGTTTTCAGGCGCGGGGCAGCCCGCGGCTTTGCGGCCCGGGAAAGGCGAACGATGCGAAAAAACGCACCCCCGCCATGGGCATGGCAGGGGTGCGTCGGATTTATTTGGAATAAAGGTGAGTATAAGCGGGCGGCTCAGCGGGCGTTCGACGGGGTGACCGTGTGCAGCGGCGCTTCCCCGCGGCAGAGCCGGACGGCCTCCTCCGCCACCGAGGTCTCCATGCGCGCAAAGCTCGCATCGGAATAGGACGCGCAGTGCGGGGTGCAAAGGACATTGCCCAGCTCGAGGATCGGGCGGCCGACGCAGGGCTCCTCCTCAAACACGTCGAGGCAGGCGCCGGCGATTTTCCCGGCCTTGAGCGCCTCTACCAGCGCGTCCTCGTCCACAATCGAGCCGCGCGCGGTATTGATAAAGACGGCGCCGGGCTTCATCAGGTCAAACTGGGCGCGGCCGATGGAATGCCGGGTGCGGTCGTTGAGCGCCGCGTTGACCGAGACAAAGTCCGAGGTGCGGTAAAGCTCCTCTTCGCTGACCAGCTTGACCTCGAGCGACGCGGCCTCCTCCTCGCTCAGATGTTTGGAGCAGGTGACAACCTCCATGTCGAGCAGCCGTGCCTTGCGGGCCGCCGCCCGGCCGAGATTGCCAAAGCCGACAATGCCGAGCCGCTGGCCGTAGACCGAACCCATCGGCGCTTTCAGCTCGCGCGCCTCGACCCATTTGCCCGCGTGAACCATCTCGTTGAGCTTGACGATCTTTTTGGACCAGGCGAGAATGAACATCAGGACGTGGTTGCCCATCTCCTCAAAGCAGAAGTCGGGAATATTGACAACCGTTTTGCCCAGCTCCGCGGCGGCCGCAATGTCCACGCGGTCAAAGCCGATGCCGTACCGCACAACCCCCTTGAGGTTGGGCAGCGCGGCCAGCACGGCGCGGGTGATGTAGCTCTCGTTGGTGATGATGACGTCGGCGTCCTGCGCGGCGGCGATGATCTCCGCGTCGGTCGAGCAGGATGCGCCGCGCAGCTCGATATCCGGGCAGGGGTCGACGACCCTGTGCTCGTGGAGCATCGGCTGCTGCGCGCCGTCAACGTCGGTGCGCAGGATGATTTTTTGTTCGGCATGGTGATGCGCCTCCCTGTTGTGTGTGCCGCCAAGGCTGGCGGATGGATATAAAGCGGCGGTCGGCCTTATTTGAAGTTCTCGTCCTCAATCGCCTTGACGTCGTCGAGCATGCCCTGCAGCATCGCGCGGCGCTCGGCTGTCGCGCCTTTGGCAAAGCTGTTGGCCAGAAAGGCGTCGACCATCTCAAACGCGTGGCCGGGGCCGACGACGTTGTTGCCCATCGCAAGCAGGTTGGCATCGTTGATGAACGGACAGCCGTTCGCGGTAAAGGTGGATTCGCACGCGACGCAGTAAATGCCCTTGAATTTGTTGGCGACAATGCTCATGCCCGCGCCCGACCCGCAGATGACGATGCCCTTTTCGGCCTCGCCGTTCTGAATCGCGCGCGCGGCCGCGGCGGCGGCCTGCGGATACAGCACCTTCTCGGTCTCGGATTTCTGGCCGACGTCGATGACCTCGTGCCCGCAATCCTGCAAATGCTTGAGCACATGGCATTTCAGCGGATAGCCTGCAAATTCACTCGAAAGGACAACTTTCATAGCTTTTTCCCCCAGATTCGCAAAAATTTATTGGACTTGACAGATACCGTCCTGCTGTTTAATATATTACTTAGCAGGTAATATATTTTAAAAAAGTATAACACAACGACGATGCCTTTGCAAGAACGCAAAGGGAAACGAGGTTTTGAAAAATGGGAGTCGTCAGCGATCTTGTTAAAAATGTAAAAATTCCGCAGATGATGAAGGTTCGGCAGACCTTCGACGCCACCGAAGTGGGCGATGTTGTTGCAAAGACAAAGGAGGAGCTTGCGCAGGATAAGATCCGCAGCTTGGTCAAGCCGGGGATGCGCATCGCCATCGGCGCGGGCAGCCGGGGCATCAGCAACTACGCGACGGTCATCAGGCAGGTGGTCGATTTCGTCAAGGAATGCGGCGCGGAGCCGTTCATCGTCGCCGCGATGGGCAGCCACGGCGGGGCGACCGCCGAGGGGCAGCGCGCCATCCTCGCCGGATACGGCATCACCGAGGAGGCGATGGGCTGCCCGCTGAATATCAGCATGGAAACGAAAATTATCGGGGAGACCGAGGAGGGGCACCCCGTCCACATTGACAAATTCGCCGCCGAGGCGGACGGCATCATTGTGGTCAACCGCATCAAGCCGCACACCGCGTTCCGCGGCGACTGGGAATCCGGGCTGATGAAGATGCTCGCGATCGGCATCGCGAAGCAGAAGGGCGCGGAGTTCTGCCATTCCAAGGGCTTCAAACACATGGCGCATATGGTGCCGCTGTTCGGCAGGGCGATCATCAAGCATTCCAACCTGCTGTTCGGCGTCGCGCTGCTCGAAAACGCCTACGACCACACGGCCGACGTCGTCGCGCTGACGGCCGAGGAGTTCATCACCAAGGAGCCGGAGCTGCTCAACCGCGCGAAATCCTATATGCCCCGCATCCTGATCGACGAATGCGACCTGCTCGTGGTCGACGAGATCGGCAAGAATATCTCGGGCGACGGCATGGATCCCAACATCTCAGGCACCTTCGCGACCCCCTATGCGTCCGGCGGCATCGACAGCCAGCGGGTGGCGGTGCTGGATATCACCGAGGAATCCCACGGCAACGGGGTCGGCTGGGGTATGGCGGATTGCTCGACCAAACGCGCGTTCGACAAGTTCGACGGCGAGATGAGCTATCCCAACTCGCTGACCTGCCTGGTCACCCAGGTCATCAAGATGCCGATGATCCTCAAAAACGACAAGGAGTGCATCCAGGCGGCCATCAAGACGCTGGCGGATGTCGATTTCGACCATATCCGCATGGTGCGCATCAAAAACACCCTGAGCATGGCCGAAATCGAGGTTTCGGTCGACCTGCGCGACGCCGTCGAGGCAAACCCCAACATGGAGATTGTCGGCGAGCCGTACGACCTCGTGTTTGACGCGGACGGCAACCTGTTCTGAGCGGCGCAGTGCCTGCATGGGCTGGGCGCGCGTGTCGGATTTCGTTTCATAAAATACAACCGCCGGGAAGCAGCCGCTTCCCGGCGGTTGTGGCTGTACGGCCGGCGCGCCGGAACGGCGGGTTATACACAGCCTGCTTTGCGGCAGGATGCCCCCGGCCGCCCCTTTGTCCGGCCGCTGCCTGGGAAACAGAGCGGCTTCGCCCCGCCCGGAAAAGGGCTGCCGTTCCGTCGCCCGCCGTGTAGATGGCCTGCTTTGGAAAGAACCGCGGCTTTCGCCGCTTTTCGCTGATATGCGGCCGCGCCGGCTTCCTTTGCTCCCCCTTGAGCCATATGGATTTTTCAAAAGCCCTTTGCCGGGAGGCCAACGGCGCGCCGGCGGCTTTTTTATAATATAGTAAATAATATAAAGCAGGAGGCCGAATCCGGGGCTCGGGAATCGCGCCGCCGCGGCCGGGAGAACGCCGTGCCCCGGGCGCACGCGCCGCTTTGTGCCGAAACGCGGGCTTCCCTGCGGGCGCTGCGGACAACCGCGCAAAAGGCGGCCGGGGTGGGCGCGCGAACGCTGCCGGGGCGGGACGGGTTGGGATTGTTGATTTTGCTATGGTAATAATGCACAAATATTATAAAGAGAATTCTTTAAAATGATGATTTTTGGGTTTATCTATTGACTATGGAATAAGTTTGTTGTTAAATATTACTGTAAGGCTGATATATTACTTTGACAGTTTTATATCAGGCTCACGATTACATTATGGAGGATCAAAATGAAAAAGTTACTGGCACTGCTTCTTGCGCTTGTCATGTGCTTCGCGCTTGTTGCCTGCGGCAACAATAATCAGCCGGCTGATGACAACAAAGAAAATGACGACGCCAACCAGTCTACTGGGGACGACGCGAATCAGCCCGCCGCGGATCAGTGGGGCGCCGGCCTGAAGATCGGTCTTGCGCAGATGCACTACACCAACGCATTCCGTGAGGCGGAGACCAAGAGCGTCATCGACGCGTTCGAGGCTGTCGGCTGCGAGGTTGTCTGGAACGAGGCGAAGAACGACACCGCCACCCAGATTGCCAACGTCAACGACCTGCTCGCGCAGGACATCGACTATCTGCTGCTCCCGCCGAAGGAGGAGGCCGGTCTGGTTCCCGCGCTTGAGGCTGCGAAGGCTGCCGGCGTCCCGGTCATCCTGCTTGACCGTTCCGCGAACGGCACCCCGGGCGAGGATTATGTCACCGCTATCCGCTCCAACGCGATCGCTGAGGGCGAATGGTGCGCGGACTGGATCATCGAGAATTACCCCGATGGCTGCAACATCGTTGAGATCTTCGGCGCGCCGGGCTCGACGACCGCCATGGATCGTTCCAAGGGCTTCATGGACAAGATCAATGCCGCGGGCGAGAAATACGTCCTGCTGGACACCCAGGTCGGCAACAACATGCGCGCTGAGGCGCAGACCTGCATGGAGAACATGCTCCAGGCGCACGGCGACAAGATCGACGTCGTCGTCACCCACTCCGACGAGATGACCTTCGGCGCGCTGCAGGCGATCGACGGCATGGGCATGACCCCGGGCGAGAAGATCAAGGTTCTGTCCATCGGCGACGGCAGCTCCGCCTTGCTCGACGAGATCGTTGCCGGCCGTGTCGCGGCCTGCTCCGAGTGCAGCCCGCTGCTTGGACCGCAAGCTCTCGAGGTTGTCAAGGCTCTGGAAGAGGGCAAGACCGTTGAGGGCCTGATCTGGGCGAACGACCGCTTCTTCACGATCGACAACGCTGCGACCGAGAAAGCCAACGCCGGCTGGTAATCAAATACCAATCCTGCGGCTGTAGCTTTTCGGTTAAATCAATGCAGTAAAAATGGGTAGTCCGTGCGGGGCCGGCGAGACTGGCCCTGCCGGGCTATTCTTTTCGGAACAGCTTTTTAAAATCGCCTGTTCCGGCTTTCCAATCCGACGTTCGTTTGGCTGAGATGCCCAAATATATTCAGAAAAGACATCGAATCGAGGAGGTTATCCTGTGGATCAAAATGTCCTGCTGCAGATGACAAACATTTCAAAGCGATTCCCGGGCGTCCGCGCGCTCAAAGACGTGAATTTTACCGTTAACCGCGGTGAAGTGATGGGTCTTATGGGCGAAAACGGCGCCGGAAAATCGACCCTGATTAAGATAATCACCGGGTTTTACAAGCGCGACCCGGGGTCTGGCGAGATGGTTTTCGACGGCAAGCCCTGCAACCCGGCCAATACGCTGGAGGCGCAGAAATTCGGCATCAGCACCATCTTTCAGGAGCTGAACCTCAGCCCGTTTCTGAGCATTGCGGAAAATATCTATCTCGGCAACGCGCCCAAAAAGAAGAACGGCCTGATCGACTGGAAAACCATGAACGAAAACGCCCGCGCGGCGATGGCGGATCTCGGCGTCGACGTCGATGTGACCGCCGTTTTGCAGGAGCAGAGCACCGCTATCCAGCAGATGGTCTCGATTGCGCGCGCGCTTTCGATCGACACAAAGCTGCTGATTATGGATGAGGCGACCTCCTCGCTGGATTCCCAGGAGGTCGAGGTGTTGTTTGGGGTGGTGCGCAAGCTCAAGGAGCGCGGAATCTCCACCATTTTCATCACGCATAAAATGGACGAGATCTATCAGATCTGCGACCGCGTGACCATCTTTAAGGACGGCGAGTTCGTCTGCTGCCGCCCGATTGAGGAGCTGCCCAAGTTGGAGCTGATCTCCCTGATGATCGGCCGCGACGCGCGCGAGATTCTGGATAAGCGCAAGCAGTACGACCCCGAAAAGCAGAACGCGGACGTGATCTGCGAGGTCAAAAATATCGAGAAAGCGAACCACCGGCTCAACGGGATCAACCTGAAAATCCACAAGGGCGAGGTCGTCGGGCTGGCCGGGCTGCTCGGCTCCGGCCGCACCGAAACGGCCAAGGTGATTTTCGGCGACGACCAGAGCTATGACGGCGAGGTGTTCTGGAACATGGCCGCCGTCAAGTTCAGCTCCCCCAGCCACGCCATCAAAACCGGCCTTGCGTTCTGCTCGGAGGATCGCAAAGCCGAGGGTATTTTCCCGCATATGAGCGTTCAGGACAACCTGACCATGTCCATCATCGGCAAGCTGAGCAAATTCGGGGTGCTGAACAAGAAAAAGCAGGCGGAGGTCACCGGCGAATACATCGACCGTATCGCCATCAAGACCCCGTCGGCATCGACGCCGATCAAGAGCCTGTCGGGCGGCAATCAGCAGAAGGTGATCCTCTCCAGGTGGCTGGCCACCCACCCGGATCTCATCATCCTTGACGAGCCGACCCGCGGCATCGATGTCGGCGCCAAGGGCGAGATCGAGGAGCTGATTAAGGAGATTTCGGCCGAGGGAATCAGCGTGCTGTACATTTCTTCCGAACTCGACGAGCTTGTGCGCGGCTGCGACCGGATCGTCGTGCTGCGCGACGGCAGAAATATTTCGGAACTGGTTGGCTCCGAGATTTCCCGAGACGCGATCATGGATGCGATTGCACACCATCAATCCGCCTGATACGGCTGACAACAGGAAAGGAAAAAGACATATGGGAAATTCACCTGCGGCGGCTGTCTCGATCCCAAAAGAGAAAAAGTCGCTGAGCGAAATCTTTGTGGAATATGGCGCAGCGATTGCGCTTGGCGCATTGATCCTGTTCAACATCATCGTTACGCCGAACTTCCTGTCCATTAACACACTCTGGCTGATTATCAAGCAGTCGACCCCGATTCTGTTCATGACCATCGGCATGACGATGGTGCTTTCGTCGGGCGGCATTGATATTTCAACCGGCTCGATGATGGCGTTCTGCGGCATTATTGTTGCGCTCGGCATCACAAACGGCGGCAACTTCCTGCTGTTCTGCCTGCTGGGGCTTGCGGCCTGCGCGATTGTCGGCGCGTTCAACGGGTATCTGATTGCGGAAATCGGCGTGCAGCCGGTTATCCTGACGCTGGTCATGCAGATTGTCATGCGCGGCATCACCCTGCTGCTTGCAAAATCCTCGGTTTTTGTGCTGAGCAACGCGACCCAGTACCCCGAGATCCGCTTCCTGGGTCTGTACCGCTTCCCGGGCAACGTGCCGTCCCAGACCCTGTTCTTCATCCTGATCACCGCCCTCGGCATCTTCATCGTCCGCAAGACGACCCTCGGCAAGCGCATCGAGGCGGTGGGCGCGAATCAGAAAGCGGCGCGTCTGGCCGGCATCAACACGACCGGCGTCATCATCGCGGTTTACGTGCTTTCCGCCGTGCTGGCGGGCTGCTGCGGCATTCTGGAGATGAGCCGCAACGCCGCGCTTGACCCGAACGAGCTGGGCAAGCTGTACGAGCTGGACGCGATCGCGGGCGTCGCGGTCGGCGGCACCTCGATGAAGGGCGGCAAGGCGAACATTCTCGGCTCGATTATGGGCTGCATCATTATGATTATGGTTGGCACAACCGTCAACATGAACGGCGTCCCGTTCGCGGTTGCAAACCTGATTAAGGCCGGCATCATTATCGTATCCCTCGCGATTCAGCGCGAAAAGTCTGTTTAAGGAGGAAGCGAAGATGAAAACGAAAAAAATTGGCGACTTCTTAAAAGGCAACACAGCACTGCTCGCGGTTGTCGCGATGATGCTGCTTGGCACGATTCTGTACGGCGGCACCTTCCTGAATTACAAGCGCAACCTGGTCAACGTGCTGCACACGGCCTCGATGATGGGGGTCATGGGCGTGGGCGTCAACCTCTGCTTCCTCATCGGCGCGCGCGACCTGTCGGTCGGCGCGGTCGCGGCGGCGGCAAGCATGTACGCGGCGCTGCTCAGCCCCTACGGCCTGGCGGCCAGCGTGGCGGGCGGCCTGGCGGTCGGCCTGATCTTCGGCGTCATCAACGGCGTCGTCGTTGCAAAGTTCAAGGTGCAGCCCTTTATTGCGACGCTGGGCACCCAGCTGGCGGCGCGCGGCGTTGCGCTGCTGGTCAACAAGGAGCTCTCCATCACGATTGACCCGGAGGCGACCGCGCTCAAGGCGGTGGGCAACGCGAACATCGCGGGGCTGCTGCCAATCCCGGCGGCGATCTTCATTGTGCTAATTATCGTGATGACCATCATCACCCGCTACACCGCCTTCGGCCGCGCGATTTACGCGGTTGGCGGCAACGAGGAAGCGGCGGAAATGATGGGCGTCCGGGTAGACAACATCAAGATTTCAGTCTTTGCGCTCAGCGGCCTGATGGCGGCGATTTCGGGCATCATCCTCTGCGGACGGCTCAGCGCCGGGCAGCCGACCGCCTGCGAGGGCTGGGAGATGACCATCATGGCGGCAATCGTAATCGGCGGCACAAGCGTGCGCGGCGGTATCGGCAAGATTTCCGGCATCTTCTTCGGCGTCATCTTTGTTCAGTTCATCACCAACCTGATTAACCTCAACGGCCACATCAGCGCGTACTGGAAGGATATCATCACCGGCATCATCCTGCTGCTCGCCGTTCTGATTCAGGTTTACAGCGAAAAGAAGAAGGAAAAGGTCAAGCACGAGGTCAAATTGGAGGGTGCAGCTGCATGAAATTCTGTATAGCGATTGGCAAAACCACCACGCCGACCACGCCGCTGCTGCTGGAGGGCGACTTCGTCCGCAGCATGGAGCGCGCCCGGGAGATGGGCTATGACGCGGTGGAAATCCACACGCCCGATGTCGAGGTACTGGACACGGACGAGCTGAACGCCGCCTGCAAGCGGCTGAACATGTTCATCGCAACCCTCGGCACCGGCCAGATCTACGGCAAGTACGGGCTGTACCTCATGGACGAGGACGAGGAGAAGCAGAAGACCATTGTGGAGATGGTCAAAAAGTATATCAACGTGGCCAAAAAGATCGGCAGCAAGGTCACAATCGGCAGCATTAAGGGCAACGTGCCCAAGGGCGCGGATCGCGCGGTCTGCCTTGGAATCATGGGTAAATGCCTCAGACAGATTTCGGACTACGCGGTGGAGCAGGGGGTCACCATCCTGCTGGAGGCGACCAACCACTTTGAGAACAACGTGCTCAACACGGCGAAGGACGTCGTGGAGATGATCGAGAAAAACGGGCTGAAAAACGTGCAGGTGCTGATGGACAGCTTCCATATCAATATGGAGGAGCGCTCGCCCGGAACCTGCCTTGCGGACGCCGGAAAGCACCTCGGCCACATCCATTTTGGGGACAATACCCGGTGGTATCCCGGCTCGGGCGCGTTCAACTACGACCTGTTCTGCCAGAGCATCAAGGACGTCGGGTATGACGGGGTGCTCTCGGTTGAGTGCTTCCCGATCCCCGACGGCGAGACGGCCGCCAGAAAGACGATGGAATTTTTCCGCAAGTATTTCGGCTGAGTGAAAGGAGAACAGACGCAATGGTAATCAATGCGCCGTCGCTGGCGAATATTGACCTGCTTGAGTTTGGGGAAAAGGTGCAGGAGCTTTATGACGGGGGCGTCCGGTTTTTCCACGTCGACCTGATGGACGGCCACTATGTCAACAACCTCTGCTTCCCGCCGACGGTTGTCCGCTCGCTCAAGCAGAAATACCCCGACGTGACCGTCGAGGTGCACATGATGGTCACCGACCCGATGAAGTATATCCCGCTGCTCAAGGAATACGGCGCGGATTACGCCGCGTTCCACCTGGACGCAACCAGCTTTGCCCGCCGCACCGTCTCGGAGATCCGCGCGGCGGGCATGAAGGCCGGGGTGGCGATCAATCCCTCCCAGCGGGTCGACGTGATCGAGCCGCTCGCGGGTCTTATCGACTATGTCGTGTTCATGTCGGTTGAGCCGGGCTTTGCCGGGCAGAAGTTCCTGCCCGGTTCGATGGAGCGGCTCGCCGAGCTTGCGCGCATCCGCAAGGCGGGCGGCTACAAGTTCCAGATTCTGGTGGACGGCGGGGTCAACTACGACATCGCGGCGGACAGCGTCAAAAACGGCGCGGACATGATTGTGAGCAACATCTACATGGTGTTCAACCAGCCGGACGGCATCGTCGGCGCGTGCAGGCGGTTCGAGCGCGAGCTGGGCGATGTGGTCTGCGAAATCTGAAGCGTTTTGGGCTTGAGTTTATTGTGAGAGACGGAGGAACGGCGTTCGCCGTGAAAATCAGGATATGAAACTGCTTGAAAAAAATCTGAACGACCCCTTCTTTACCGAAAAAGGCTATCTGCTGCCGAAATATGACCGCGCGGCGGTCATCAGGCGCACGGCAGAAAAGCCGGTGTGGGTGCACCTGGGCGCGGGCAACATCTTCCGCGCGTTCGTCGCGCAGGCGGCGCAGGATATGCTCAACGAGGGCAAGATGGACACCGGCATCATTGTCGGCGAGGGGTTCGACTACGAGATTATCGACAAGGCCTACCGCAGCTTTGACAACCTGTGCGTCTCGGTTGTGCTGCGCGCGGACGGCGCGATTGCAAAATCGGTCGTCGGCAGCGTGACCGAATCCCTTGTGATGGACGCGGGCGGCGCCGACTGGGCGCGCCTGCGGGAGATTTTTGAGGCGCCGTCGCTGCAGATGGTCAGCTTCACCATCACCGAAAAGGGGTACAATCTCCAGGACGTCAACATGCAGTATTTCCCGCCCGTGCTGGAGGACTTTGAGGCAGGGCCGGACGCGCCGAAAACCTACATCGGCAAGGTGGCGGCGCTGTGCTACGCGCGGTTCTGCGCCGGCGAGCTGCCGCTTGCGCTGGTGAGCATGGACAACTGCTCGCACAACGGCGACCGGCTGCTGCGCGCGGTGAGCGATTACGCCGCGCACTGGGAGAAGAACGGCAAGGTCAAGGCCGGGTTCTCCGCCTATATCACCGGCAACGAGAAGGTCTCCTTCCCGTGGACGGCGATTGACAAAATCACCCCGCGCCCGGACGCGACGGTGCAGCAGACCCTGATTGAGGACGGGCTGGAGGATGTCGTGCCCTGCGAGACCTCCCGGCACACCTTTGTCGCGCCGTTTGTCAACGCGGAGGAGACCCAGTATCTGGTTATCGAGGATCACTTCCCCAACGGCCATCCCCGCCTGGAGGCGGAGGGCATCTATTTTGCCACCCGCGAGACGGTCGACAAGTTTGAGAAGATGAAGGTCTGCACCTGCCTCAACCCGCTGCACACCTGCCTTGCGGTGTACGGCTGCGTGCTGGGCTACAAGCTGATCTCCGCCGAAATGAAGGACGACAGCCTGCGCACCCTGATTGAGCGGATTGCGTATGACGAGTCGATGCCGGTTGTGGTTGACCCGGGCATCATCAAGCCGATGGACTTTGCCAGGCAGGTCATCGACCGCCGCCTGACCAACCCGTTTATCCCGGACACGCCCCAGCGCATCGCCTGCGACACAAGCCAGAAGCTCTCCATCCGCTTTGGCGAGACGATCAAGGCCTATTGCGCGAGCGATAAGCTGGACGTGAAGAGCCTGAAGTATATCCCGTTTGCGCTGGCCGGCTGGTGCCGCTATCTGCTGGCAGTGGATGACAACGGCGAGCCGTTTGAGCTCAGCCCGGATCCGATGCTGGACAGCGTCCGCCCCTATCTCGAAAAGGTCAGGCTCGGGGAGGACAGGGATTTCCACGAGGATCTCAAGCCGATCCTCAGCAACCCGAAGATTTTCGGCGTCGACCTGTACGAGGTCGGGCTGGCCGGGCTGGTCGAAAGCTATTTCCGCCGCCTGGTTGCGGCGCCCGGCGCAGTGCGCAGGACGCTGGACAAGGTTGCCGGCTGAAGCGGCGCGGCGCGCACGGCGGCATCCCGGCCGGACGGAAATCCGCCCTGCCGGGACGGCGGATAACTTGAACAAATAGAGAAACTGTGTTATTCTTATAGAGCTGTGCGCATGTGTGGGGACGGGGCGCGGCTTGCCCGGGCAAACCGCAAAATGCCGTGAATTGCCCCAAAAGCCTTTTGTTTGCAGAATGAACAGGTACGGCCGGATGCAGCGCGAGCTTGCGTGCGCGTCCGGCCGTATTTCTTGGATTGCCTGCGCCGGCCTGCGCTGCCGGGGAAGGTTGCTCTCTCTGCTGTGAATGCGCGATGAACGGAACGGATTTTTACGGATAAAAGGGGATTT
The DNA here is from genome assembly GCA_964645785.1 of uncultured Oscillospiraceae bacterium. Classification (GTDB taxonomy): domain Bacteria; phylum Bacillota; class Clostridia; order Oscillospirales; family Ruminococcaceae; genus CALWZE01. Next base: position 48,316 of record CAZYAV010000001.1, on the reverse strand, counting down.
TAATGCTTGAAATATTGGCCAGAGAAGAGGGAGAAACCGCCCGGGACTATATCAAGCGGGTGCTTTTGTACAATATTGTGAACGTCCACCTCATTCCCGGCGAGCAGATTCAGGAGACGGAAATCTGCTCCCAGCTGAATGTGAGCAGAACCCCTGTCCGCGAGGCGCTGCTTGAACTGGAGCAGATCAAAATCATCAATATTTATCCCCAGCGGGGCACCTATGTCTCCCTGATTGACAGCGCGATGGTGGAGGATGTGCGGTATCTGCGGTATGTGCTGGAAAGCGACCTTGCCGCCATCGCGTGCGATCTGGTGACCCAGGAGGATATCGACGCACTGTATGAGAACATCCAGCTGCAAAAGCTGTACAACGGCCACAACCCGGATAAGCTGATGCAGCTGGACGACGCGTTTCACACGCGAATCTATGAAATCTGCGGCAAGGAATTTCTGCACCGCATGGTGTCCCGCATCGCGGCGCACTTTGACCGCACAAGGAAGCTGAGCTATATGGTGAAGCCGCCGTTGCTGATTATAGAGGATCACGAAAAGCTGGTTAAAGCGTTTAAGCACGGAGATAAGAAGCTTGCCCGCGAAATTTCTCAGGAGCATCTCTCGCGCTCAATCGAGGACGAGCCGATCCTCAAGGCGGCGTATCCCGAATACTATGTGTGAGCGTATCCGGCGGCCGGGGCAGAACGGCGGCGCCGGCTGCGCGCAAACAGACCCAAAGCGGCTGTCCGCCCACTGCGGACGGCCGCTTTTTTCCGCCCGGCATTTGGGGCTTATCCGCGCCCGCGCACCCCGACCGGCCACACCCGCCAAACCGGCCGGGGATGCGCCGGTCTTGCAAAACGCCGCGTTGGGGAAGCGACCCGGCTCGCGCCGCGCGCCCTACCACGCGCGGACAGGCACAGGACGGCCGCTCCCACGATTGCGTGGCCGGTTCGGCGGGGAAGCAGAACAGCGGCGCACATATTGGGAAGCTCCCGAACAGAGAATGAGCAGAACCGGGGATGGTGTCGAAAGGGCTGGCTTAGGCTGTAAGCGCCACCTCCGCCCGGCCGCACCCGCCAAACTGGCCGAGCGGCCGGGAATGTCCCGACTTTGCAAAACTTTGCGGCGGGGAACCGACCCGGCCTGTGCCGCGCGCCTTGTCGCGCGCGGGCGGGTACAGGGAGCGGGTGGCGGCCGGGCAAAGCGCCGCCGGATTCATCCCGAAGCGTTCTCGCTCAGCCAGGCTGCGCGCCCTGCGGGCGGCCTCGGCCGACAAAAAGCGCCCCGGCTGTCGTCCAGCTGGGGCGCTTTTTGTTCTGGGTTTAGCGGGCTTCGGTCAGCCGCGCAGGTCGCGCAGCAGGTTCTCGGTCGCCATACGGCTCATCGTCTCGCTTGCGCCGTTGGTCGACGCCGCGCAGTGCGAGCCCATCACCAGGTTGTCCAGCGTATAGAGCGCCTCGTTTGCCGGCGGCTCCTCGTTGAACACGTCAATGCCCGCACCCGCGATTTTGCCTTCGCGCAGCGCGTCGATGAGCGCCTGCTCGTCGATCAGGCCGCCGCGCGCCGTGTTGATCAGCACGCAGTTGGGCTTCATGCTCGCGATGGATTCGGCGTTGATGATGCCGCGCGTCTCGTCGGTCAGCGGCAGGTGGAGGCTGATGAAATCGCAGGTTTTGAAAATCTCCTCCGGCTTTGCAAACTGGATTCCCTGCGCCTCGGCGTATTCCGCGTTCCAGAACACGTCGTAGGCGAGCACCTTCATGTCAAAGCCCTGCGCGCGCTTCGCGACCCCCTTGCCAATCGCGCCAAGGCCGAGCACGCCGATGGTCTTGCCGTAGATGTCCAGCCCCAGCACCTTGTTCCACTTCTTCTCGTGGCACAGGCCGTTGATGTAGGGCAGGCGGCGCGCGCAGGCGCACAGCAGCGAGAACGCATAGTCCGCGACGGCGTTGGCGTTTGCGCCCTGGGTGATCGAAACGGGGATGCCGTGCGCCTTGCAGTAATCGAGGTCGATGTTGTCGGTTCCGACGCCGTATTTTGCAACCGCGCGCAGCCCGGGCGCGGCGGCCAGCACGTCGGCGTCAAGCGGATCCACCCCGACGATGACCCCGACACAGTCGGCAATTGCCTGCGTGATCTGCTGCTTGGTGAGGATCTGGCCATAGGGATTGACGACCGGCTCGTAGCCCGCCTGCCGGATCTGCTCGAGCACCGAGCTGTCGGTCTTGCCGTAGGAGCGCGGCGTAATCAGAATTTTATCCATGTTGCTGTTTCTCCTTTTTTAAAAGGCTGTGCGCGCGGTGGTTGGCTCAAAGCCCGCGCGCGCGGCGGATCTCCTCGATAAACTTTTTGGCGATGGCGGTGATTTCGCCGTAATTGCCGGTTTTTGCGCCGCCGGTCAGGCTGGAGCCTGCGCCGAGCGCGACCGCGCCCGCCTTAATCCACTCGGCCGCGTTCTCAACGGTGACGCCGCCGGTGGGCATCATGCGCGCCTGCGGGAGCGGACCGTGGATTGCCTTGATGATCTTCGGGCCGAACAGCTCGCCGGGGAAGATTTTGACGATATCCGCGCCGCTCTCCATCACCTCGGCTACCTCCTTGATCGTCATCGCGCCGGGCATGACCGGCACGCGGTAGCGGTTGCACAGGCGCACCATCTCGGGGCGGAAATAGGGGCTGACGACGTACTGCGCGCCCGCGAGGATCGCCGTGCGGGCGGTCTCCTCATCCAGCACCGTGCCGGCGCCGATGATGAAATCCGCCGACCCGGCATATTCCCGGGCGAGCTTGGCGATGATCTCGGTCACGCCGGGGACGGTATAGGTCAGCTCAATCCCCGCGACGCCGCCCTTCATGCAGGCCTCGGCCGTGCGCAGCGCCTGCTCGGCGTTTTCCGCGCGCACAACTGCGACGATGCCGCATTCCTGAATGCGAGCCAGTACTTTTTCTTTTTCCATGTTCTGTACTCCTTTTTAAATTATAGACTTTATGAACCTTCCGAATCGGCGGTCGGGGGACGCATACGGCAGCCTCCTCCGGGGGACGAATTGGATTTTGCACCCGGAAAGCGGCGCCGCGGCATGGGGCGGCAAGGCGGCCGCTTACGCGAATTATCTGTAAAGCGGCAGAAACCCGCCGCCCGCGGCGCAGGAAAGTCCGACGCCCCAATCCGCGGCAAAGGCCGAACCGTCCCGAATCCTGCCTTTTTCTCACTTTCCCATGACAAGGCCGTTTGCCGGGGCTGCCTGCGGCAAAGCGGGGATTCTCGCAGAAAAACACGACAATAAGGGGCGGAGCGCAGCGAGCGTCAAAGCCTGTAAAAAAGCGGGGGATTAACGAAGCGCTGCTGCCGCGCACAAAACCGCGAAAAGCCGGCAATTGGGGCGCGCTTTGCCGCAAAAGGCCGCCGGGCTGTGTGCAGCAAACCGCACACGTACAGCGGGGCTCCCCGGCAGACCCCGCCGGTTCGCTGCCGGGCGCGGAAAGGGTCAGGTTTTGGCGTACCAGCCGGTAAACCGCGCGTATTGCTCGGCGTAATAGTCGCGGAATTCTGCGCGCGGGGAGACGCGGCGCGCGGCGCGGTAGTCGTGGTCGAACCGGGTGACATCCTCAATCGCGCCCGCCGCGTGCAGCGCGAGAATCACCGCCCCCATCGAGGAGGCGTCGATGGCCGGGACGCAGGCGATTTCCCGCCCAAAGATATCCGCGAGCATCTGGGTCCACTGCACGGAATTGAGAACGCCGCCCGAAACCAGAATGTCGCTCGGCATCCCTGCAAGCTCGGTGAGCACCGAAAAGCACTGGTAGAGGTTGAACAGGATGCCCGCCTGCACCCCGCGGTAAAGGTCGCGCACGGAGTGGCCGCCGCGCAGGTCAAAGAACCCGCCGCCGCGGTCGTCCCGCCAGCCGGGGCATCGCTCGCCGTACAGGAAGGGGAGGAACACCGGCACAAAGCCGCCGATATCCTCCGGATCCTCCAGCTCGGCAAAGGACCATTTGCGGTCCAGGAAATCCTTTAAAAACCAGTTGAGGCAGTTGCACGCGCCGGCCGTCGCCGCGCCCGAGATCCAGCCGTCCACCCCGTAATAGCACCACAGCTGGTGCCCTTCGGGCAGAATCGGCCGTTCCGCGCTCAGCCGGATGGCGGCGCTTGTGCCAATCGAGAGGGTCATCCGCCCCACCTGCGCCGCGCAGGAGGCAATCTGGTTGAGCGCGCCGTCCGGATGGGCGGGCACCACCGGGATGCCGGCCGGCACGCCGAGCAATGCCGCCGCGTCCGCCCGCAGCGGGCAGACGTCCCGGTAGCTCACCAGGCGGCCAAGCTGGCTTTCGGAGATGCCGAGCATTCCGCGCACCATCTCGTCGTAGGTGAGGGTGTGGATGTTGAGCAGACCCGACCCGCTCATCGTGCTGACGGATTCGCAGTACTCCCCGGTCAGCTTATAAAAGGTGTACGCCCCCTGGCTGATGAGCAGTTTGCCGCGCAGCGAAAGGCCGTTTTTTTGCAGATAAAGCAGCGACTGGCGCGGATAGGTCACATGGGGCATACAGCCGGTGCGGGTGTACAGCTCGTGGGTGAGGGCTGCGTCCGCGCGGGTGGCGGCGCAGTCCGCGCTCGGCGCCATGAAATTCCAGGAATAGGTCGAGCCGGCCGGACGTAGCGCGCCGTCGCAGACGGCGATGCTGTGCCAGGTTCCGCAGACGGCGAGCGCGGCAATCTCCCGCCCCTTTGCCAGCTGCGCGCCCAGCGAGAGGGTCAGCCGGTGCACCTGCTCGGTGTCCGACACGCCGTTTGCGCAGATTACTGCGGAGTATGCGCGCGAACAGGTATCCACAACCCCCTGTTCGGAATCGTACAACATTGCTTTTGCTGAGCTGGTGCTCGATTCAAGAGCCAGAACCAACATGGCGGTCTCCTTTCTGCACGGGGAAAACGGGCGCCGGCGGCGCTTGCGCCGGGGCGGCTGTTTGCGTTTTGCACAGAAGCGGCGGACGATTCTTTTGCACAAAGACGAAACTTGTGCTTTTCGCCAGATTCGGGAACCGAAGTCCGCAAAATCTATTGATTTTGAACCGTGAAAATGATAAACTCAAATAAACTGATATATTAGTTTGTATTTAGTATATCAGATGCGGGCTGATATTTAAATAGGAAACAGGGAAAATTTCCGCCAAAAATGCATCTTTTTTGGCGGAGAGCTTGAAAGGACGGAGGCGATCCCCATGCAGGACTTCAATGCATTCCTCGCGTCGGGCTGCGACGCGGCAAAGGCGCCGGAATACGGCGTTTATCCAAAATCAATCGACCGGGCGGACGGCGCGACCGTTTTTATGGCGGACGCGGGCGACCGGGATCTGCTTGTTGCGGCGGGTAAGAACCCGGGCTTTGCGGGCGAGAGCCGGCTTTGCGGCGAGACCCCGGTGGTGGTTGCGGAGCTGACCCACGAAAACGCGCAGGTTCTGCGCCGCGTGTTCCCGTACACGGCGCCCACGGCGGTGCTGACCAGCGTGCGCAGCTGCGGCGTCGGCGACCGGCTCGGCATCGCGACCGACGGGCATATCCGGGTGTTTGAGCGGTTTGACGCGCGCCCCGTTTTTGCGCAACAGTCCATCCGCGAGCTGAACCTGACCGGCCGCACCTACGACGACGTGCTGGACTGCGCGACCTTTTCGGTCTATCGCTGCGGGTTTAAAAAGGGCTTTGGCGCGGACGGCGACCACCTGAAAACCCCGCAGGAGGTCGATTACGCGATAAGCAGCGGCTACACCATGATTACCCTGGATTGCAGCGAGCATATCGACAACACGGTGGAGGGCATGGACGACGCGCAGCTTGCGGCGGCCTACCGCCCGGACGCGCAGCTGGAGGCGCTGTACGCGGGCAAGAGCTTTGAGGTGGAGGGCGAGACGCTGACCTTTGACGACCGCTCCTTCAAGCAGGCCGTGCTGATTTACGGCAGGGCGCTGGACTTTGCCACCGAAATCTACAAAACCAAGATTCAGCCCGCGCCCCATGCGGTCGATTTTGAAATCTCGATTGACGAGACGGCCACCCCGACCGACCCGATTCACCACTACTTTGTCGCGGCCGAGCTTGCGCGCCGCGGGGTCAAAACCGCGACGGTTGCGCCCCGGTTCTGCGGCGAGTTCCAGAAGGGGGTCGATTACCGCGGCGACCTTGCGCAGTTTGAGCGGGAGCTGAAGGTGCACGCGGCGATCGCGCGCAAGTTCGGCTATAAGCTGAGCATCCATTCCGGCTCGGACAAGTTCGCGGTGTTCGCGCTCATCGGCAAATACACAAAGGGGAATTTCCACGTCAAGACGGCCGGCACGAACTGGCTGGAGGCGATGCGCCTTGTCGCCATGAAGGATCCCGCGCTTTACCGGGAGGTGCACGCGTTCGCGCTGGAGGCGTTTGAGGACGCGAAGCGGTTCTACCATGTGTCCACCGACCTTGCGAAGATCCCGGCGCTCGACACCCTTTCGGACGCGGAGCTGCCCGGCCTGTTTGCCCAGGACGACCCGCGCCAGCTGATCCACATCACCTACGGCCATATTTTGCAGGCGAAGAATCCGGACGGCTCGTCCCGGTTCCGCGACCGGCTGTTTGCGCTGTGGCGCAGGGAGCGGGAGGGCTACGCCGAGCTGCTTGACCGGCATATCGGCCGCCACCTGGAGACGCTCTATTCGCTGATCTGATTTTTTCGATATAAAACAATTCTGTGAAAGTGGGGAGCTTGAGAGCATGAAGCTGAGAGAGAACGCAAAATACGCCCTGATTGTCCCAACCAGCATGGGGGTGCGCATCACGCCGGTCAACCGGCAGCCGGTGCACACCACCAACCTGTTCGAGATGCAGTCAACCAGCGCCGAAACCAACGTCGCAAACGTGAGCGCGTCGCTCGGCCTGCCGGTCAAGGTACTGACCAAGTTTGTCAAGGACAGCGCCATTGCCGCCTTCATCAAAGCGGAGCTGCGCCGCCGCGGGATGGATTTTGAAGGCCCCGAGGTGGAGCAGGGCGGCCCGTGGGGCTACCGCCACCAGTTCAACATCGCGGACAGCGGCTACGGCGGACGCGGACCCCGCGTGCTCAACGACCGCGCGGGCGAGGTGGGGCGCACCCTCTCGGCCTCCGACTTTGACCTCGAGCGCATCTTCGGCGAGGAAGGCTGCCAGGTTCTGCACCTTTCCGGGCTCATCGGCGCGCTTTCGCCGGAATCGAGCCGCTGCTGCCTGGAGCTTGCGCGCGCGGCGAAGAAGCACGGCACCCTCATTTCGTTCGACCTCAACTACCGCGCGAGCTTCTGGAAGGGGCGCGAGGAGGAGCTGCGCCGGGTGTTCACCGAAATCGCCTCGCTGTCGGACATCCTCATCGGCAACGAGGAGGACTTCCAGCTGGCGCTCGGCATCGAGGGGCCGGAGGCCGGCGGCGCGGACATCGCCGCGAAGATCGACGGCTTTAAGGGGATGATCGAGCGGGTGCGCGCGGCGTTCCCGAACGCGAGCGTGTTTGCGACAACCCTGCGCGAGGTGGTCAGCGCCAACCGGCACCTGTGGGGCGCGATCATGCTGGAGGGGGACAACTGGTATGTCGAGCCGCAGCGCGAAATCGACGTGCTCGACCGCATCGGCGGCGGGGACGGCTTTGTCGGCGGGCTGCTGTACGGCATCCTGCGCGGCTGGGAGCCGGAAAAGTGGATCCAGTTCGGCTGGGCGACCGGCGCGCTTGCCGCAACCATGCTGGTCGATTACGGCACCCCCGCGGACGAGGAGCAGGTCTGGAGCATTTACGAAGGCAACGCGCGCGTCAAACGCTGAGAATTAAAGGAGAAAAATCAATATGGCACAGTCGGATATCGGGCTGATCGGCCTCGCCGTTATGGGCGAGAACCTGGTCATGAATATGGAGAGCAAGGGCTTCACCGTCAGTGTGTTCAACCGCACCACCGAGAAGGTCACCCGCTTTATCGAGGGGCGCGCCAAGGGAAAAAACATTGTCGGCGCCTATTCGCTGGAGGAGCTGGTCGGCCAGCTCAAAAAGCCGCGCAAGGTCATGATGATGGTCAAGGCGGGCGCGGCGGTCGACACGATGATCGACAAGCTCATCCCCCTGCTTGAGCCGGGAGACATCATCATCGACGGCGGCAACTCCCATTTCCCGGACACCATCCGCCGCACCAAATATGTGGAGAGCAAGGGGCTGCTGTATGTCGGCACCGGGGTTTCCGGCGGCGAGGAGGGCGCGCTGAAGGGCCCGTCCATGATGCCGGGCGGCTCGCCCGAGGCGTGGCCGGCGGTCAAGCCGATTTTCCAGGGCATCTGCGCAAAGGTCGAGGGCGGGTTCCCCTGCTGCGAGTGGGTCGGCCGCGACGGCGCGGGGCATTTTGTCAAGATGGTGCACAACGGCATCGAGTACGGCGACATCCAGCTGATCTGCGAGGCGTATCAGCTGATGCGGGATTACCTCGGGATGAGCGCGGACGAGATGCACGAGGTGTTCAAGGAGTGGAACGAGGGCGAGCTGGACAGCTACCTGATCGAGATCACCCGCGACATTCTCGCGTATAAGGATACGGACGGCGCGCCGCTGGTCGACAAAATCCTGGACACGGCGGGGCAGAAGGGCACCGGCAAGTGGACCTCGATCGCCGCGCTGGACGAGGGGGTTGCGCTGACCCTGATCGGGGAGGCGGTGTTCAGCCGCTGCCTGTCCGCCGTCAAGGAGGAGCGGGTCGCCGCGTCCAAGGTGCTGCACGGCCCGGCGGGGAAATTCGACGGCGACCGCAAGGCGTTCATCGAGGATATCCGCAACGCGCTGTTCGCCTCCAAGATCGTCTCCTACGCGCAGGGCTACGCGCTCATGGAGACAGCGGCAAAGACCTATAACTGGGATCTCAACTTCGGCGAAATCGCGCTGATGTGGCGGGGCGGCTGCATTATCCGCAGCGTGTTCCTGGGCAACATCAAGCAGGCGTTCGACAAGAACCCGGGGCTGAAGAACCTGATGCTGGACGATTACTTCAAAGCGGCGCTCGAGCGGGCGCAGGACGGCTGGCGCCGGGTCTGTGCGGCGGCTGTTCTGGCGGGCGTGCCCGCGCCGGCCATGAATTCCGCGCTCAGCTACTATGACGGCTATCGCTGCGCGCGCCTGTCCGCAAACCTGCTTCAGGCGCAGCGGGATTATTTCGGCGCGCACACCTATGAGCGCATCGACCGCCCGCGCGGCGAGTTTGTGCACACCAACTGGACCGGCGAGGGCGGCGAGACGGCGGCGTCCACCTACACGGCCTGAGGCGGGGAATACAAAATGGAGAATATTTATCTGGTTGAACAGGATGCCGCGGGCATCGGCGACGAACAGCTGAAGGACGCGCTGGCGCGCTCGCTCGCCGACCGCCCCGCGCTGAACAAGGTGCTGCTTCTGCCCCCCGATTTCACCCGCTTCCACTCCAACGCGGGCAAAATCGCCAATCTGTATTACCATATGCTGGAGGACAGGGGCTGCCATGTCGACCTGCTGCCCGCGCTCGGCACCCATGTGCCGATGACCGAGCGGGAGTGCGCGGAGATGTACGGCGATATCCCGTTTGCGCGGTTCCGGGCGCACAACTGGCGGGATGACGTGGTGGATATCGGCACCGTGCCCGGCGAGTATGTGGCCGAGGTTTCGGAGGGGGTGTACGACAAGCCGATCCCCGCGCAGGTCAACAAGGCGCTGCTGGAGGATTACGACCTGATTCTCTCGATTGGCCAGGTGGTGCCCCACGAGGTTGTGGGGATGGCGAACTACACCAAAAACCTCATGGTTGGGGTCGGCGGCAGCGGCATGATCAACGCCTCGCACATCGTCGGTGCGTTCTACGGCATGGAGCGGATGATGGGGCGGGACAAGACCCCGGTTCGCAAAATCTTTGATTACTGCGAGCAGCACTTCCTGCGCAAGCTGCCGCTGCGGTATGTGCTGACCGTGACGACCGCGCCGCAGGGGAAGATCCACATGCACGGGCTGTTTATCGGGGACGACCGCGCGCCGTTCGAGCACGCCGTGGCGCTGGCGCAAAAGACCAACCTCGACCTCGTCGACCGGCCGATGCGCAAGGTGGTTGTGCTGCTGGACGAGCAGGAGTTCAAGAGCACCTGGCTGGGCAACAAGGCGATTTACCGCACCCGCATGGCGATTGCGGACGGCGGCGAGCTGATTGTCCTTGCGCCGGGGGTCGATAAATTCGGCGAGGATCCGGACAATGACCGGCTGATCCGCAAATACGGCTACACCGGCCGGGAGAACATCATCCGCCTTTGCAATGACCCGGCAAACACCGACCTGCAAAACAACCTGTCCGCCGCCGCGCACCTCATTCACGGCAGCTCGGACGGCCGGTTCTCGATCACCTACTGCACCCAGCACCTCACCAAAGAGGAGGTCGAGGGGGTCGGGTTCCGGTATATGCCCTACGGCGAGGCGGTCAAAAAGTACGACCCGGCCGTGCTCAAGCTCGGCTACAACACGCTGGCGGACGGGGAGGAGATTTACTACATCCCCAACCCCGCGCTCGGGCTGTGGGCGGATAAATCCAAATTCTGATCCGAACGGCGGATGAAAAAAGCGCGCGGAGCCGGCTCCGCGCGCTTTTTCCGACCCGCGCCGCGGGTATGGTAAAATAACCGGGAAAGGTTGCTTGGAAAGCGGGCGCGTCGCGCAGTACGGAGGGGTACCGCCCGGCCGCCCCGAGCCTTGCGCGGCAGCGGAGAAAGGCGGGCGTGCGCCCGCACCGATTTGCGAAAGATGCGGGCATCCCATGCTGCGCAGAGACTCGCGCCAGGAAGGGTAAAAAACGTCCGCCCCGGCGAAACGCCCGCGCCCGGTCGGGTTGCCCGCCGCCGGCGGCGATTGTGCGGTGACCGGGACTGTGCCAGGCCATGCGGCCGCCCGCGCCCGGCCGTGCACCAGACAAACTGGCGGACACGCCGGAACAGAGAGGAGACCGGTGTCATATGAATCCGAACGCTGAAAAATCGCCCGAGGCCTATGCCGCGCGGCTGTCCCGCATGATTGCCTGCCCGACCGTGTCCAGGCCGGAATTGCGGCAGGAGGAGCCGTTTGAACGGCTGCGCGGGGAGGTAAAGCGGCTGTTCCCGCTGCTCCACAAACAGGGCGCCCTGCGCCTGTTCGGCACGGGCGCATGGCTGTACGAGCTGCCCGGCAGCGGCGCGGGCGCGGTGATGCTCATGTCCCACCACGACGTGGTGGAGGCGGGCGAGGGGTGGACGGTGGAGCCGTTTGCCGGGGTCGTCCGGGAAGGACGGCTGTACGGGCGCGGCGCCGTCGATACCAAAACGCCGCTGTTTGCAGAGCTGGAGGCGGCGGAGGAGCTGCTCGGTGCGGGATGGCGGCCGCCCGTCACCGTCTATATCGCCTCCTCGGACAACGAGGAGGTCAGCGGGAACGGCTTTCCCCTGATTGTGGATTGGCTGCGGGAAACGGGCGTCCGGCTGTCCCTCGTGCTGGACGAGGGCGGCGCGGTGCTCGACCCGCCCCTGCCCGGGGTTCGGAAAAAATGCGCGATGCTCGCCATGCATGAAAAGGGACGCCATGCGTATACCCTCGTTGCGCGGGATGATGCGGGACACGCGGGTCTGTCCCCGCAAAAGCGGCCGGCGATGGTGCGGGTTGGCGCACTGCTCGCGCAGCTTGCGCAGCGGCCGCCCTTCCGCCGCGCGCTGCCCCCGATGGTGGTGGCGATGTTCAAAGCCCTCAGCCCCGAGATGCCGGCGGGGCTGCGGCTGGTGTTCGGCCATCCCGCGCTGTTCGGGCCGGTGATTGCCCGGCTGATGCCCCGCTTTGGCGCACAGGCCGCGGAGATGGCCGGAACCACCTGCAACCTGCGCGGCATCCGGGGCGGCAAATACGCGGAGCAGCCGAACACATGCAGCGCGGAGCTGCTGCTGCGCTCGGTCGACCCGCAGAGCTTCGCGGCCGACCTTGCCCGCCTGCGCGCGCTGGCCGGCCGGCAGGGTGTTGCGCTGGAGCCGGGAGAGATGCAGGAGGATTACGTCCCCTCGGCGCTCGGCTCGCGCGCGCACCGCTATGTCGAGGACTGTGTGCGGCAGGTGTTCCCCGCGGCGGCCGTCGCGCCCTTTCTGCTGCACGCGGGGACGGACGCGCGGCACATCACCGCCGACTGCGACGCGGTCATCCGCTTTGCGCCGATTGCGATTTCCTCCGCGCAGCTGGCCAGCGTCCACGGGAAGGATGAGAACATCGACCTCGACGCAATCTCCGCGGCGGTGCGCTTTTATAAAACCGTGCTGCTTGGCCTGGAGCGGCTGTGACGGGCGGCGCAAGCGGCCGCGGGGCGGGGGAGAAAAACGGCAATTGATGGAAGCCCCGGCCGCAAAAAGGCCGGAAACATGCGCAAAAGGCCGCCTGCGCGGCGGCACAAAAACGCTTTTTGCGGGGATTTCCCCGTTTTACCCTTGATTCCAATAGTGCGCTATGGTAGAATTATTCAGATACAATGAATATGAAGGAGTTTGGATTTTATGATTTCTGCCGGTGATTTCCGCAACGGTGTGACGTTTGAGGAGGACGGCAACGTCTTTCAGATCATTGAGTTCCAGCATGTCAAGCCGGGCAAGGGCGCGGCGTTTGTCCGCACAAAGATCCGCAACGTGATCTCTGGCGCAGTCGTCGAGCGCACCTATAATCCGACCGACAAGTTTGAGAACGCATATATTGACCGCCGCGATATGGCCTATTCCTACAACGACGGCGACATGTACTATTTCATGGACAACGAAACCTATGAGCAGACCCCGATTGCAAAGGCGGATCTGCCTGACAGCTTCCGGTTTGTCAAGGAGGATATGACGGTCAAGATCCTGTCCTACAAGGGCAAGGTGTTCGGCATGGAGGCGCCCAACTTTGTGGAGCTGGCGGTGACCGAGACCGAACCGGGCGTCAAGGGCAACACGGCGACCAACACCCTCAAGCCCGCCAAGGTGGAGACCGGGGCGGAGGTTCGCGTGCCACTGTTTATAAACGAGGGCGAGATTATCCAGATTGACACGCGCACCGGCGAATATATGGGCAGGGTTCAGGGCTAACCCGAAAGGAGAACAAGATGAATCTTTCCGAAAAAGTCGCGTTTCTCAAAGGTCTGATCGAGGGCAGCGAGCTGAAGCTCGAGCCGAAGGAGCAGAAAATTCTGGACGCGGTT
>CAZYAV010000001.1:28589-35086 GCA_964645785.1 uncultured Oscillospiraceae bacterium | reverse complement strand
TTTGGCGAGATTGCGGACAATGTCAACGAAATCGACGACGACCTGTCGGCAGCGTACGACGAGATCGACTCCCTCTACGAGGAGGTCGACGCAATCAACGAGGATCTGGACGAGCTGTATGAGTGCTGCGACGAGTGCGGCTGCGATGATGAGGACGAGGACGATACCTATATGTACGACGTAAAATGTCCGAAGTGCGGCAACACCGTCTGCATTGACGAGGACACGCTGCTGCAGGGGGATATCGACTGCCCCAACTGCGGCGAAAAGCTGGAGTTTGACTTCGACTGCGACTGCGAGGACGGCTGCTGCTGCGGCGATGACGAGTGTGACTGCGGCCACGATCACGGGGACGAGGAGTAAGCGTTTTCTTTGAAAAAACGGGGCGGATCGTTCTTGGTCTGCTCCGTTTGTTGTCATTCCGAAACAGCAAAACCCGCGGCGTCCGGCTGCACGGTCTGCCGGGTGCTTTAACGCGGCGCCGCGGGATTCGCAAAGGTCTGAGAGTATGAATAATGTAAATCGGCCGGGTCGGAACCCGGAAAATCAGAACAGAGGCCGCAACCAGAGCGCGGAGCCGACCCGCCAGATGGACGCCATGCGCGCGCGCCGGGCGGCGTTTGACCAGGACGCGTTTTCGGCGCCGGGCGGCCGGATGGACGAGGCGGGCTTTTTTGACCCGTTTGCGCAGGAGGAGGACGACCGGTACACCCCCGCGCAGCAGACGGCGTACGAGCTGGGGTTTGAGGATCTGTCGGAATACGCACACGGTATGCCGGACGACGCGGCGCCCGTCCACACGGGCAAGCACACCCGCAGGCGGGGCGGCGGGGCGGGGCGGTTCCGCGAGTGGTTCGCCGCCTCGGGGCGCAACAAGGCGATTGTGATTGCCGGCTCGGCGGTGATTGTGGCGGCGGTGGGGCTGCTTGCGGCGCTGCTGCTTGCGCCGGAAAAGGAGCATATGCCCGGCGTTATCGACGGGGACGACGTGCAGCAGGCTGTGGACGAGGGATACAGCTTTGTGGACGAGTCGGCATATGCGGGCACCCTGCTTACGCGCACGGACGACGCCGGGGAGGCCTATATCAAGGACACCCTGTTTATCGGGGACAGCAACTTTGCGCGGATGGTGATGTACGGCTATCTCGATTACAGCAACGTCATCGGGATCGAGTCGATGGGCATCCAGGGGGTCACGAGCGGCGCGAGCGTGTATTTTTCGGGCTACAGCGAGCCGGTGACCATCGTCAAGGCGGTGCAGCTGATGAAGCCGCGCCGGATTATCATCTGCTTTGGCACCAACAACATCCTGGCAAACGACCCGCAGGGCTTTGCCAAATCATACGGGGAGGCGCTGGACGCGCTGAAAAACTCGTATGAATACAGCGACATCATCCTCTGCGCAATCCCGCCGCTGGGGCAGAACCGCTCGAATCAGGCGCTGCGGCAGGAGACGGTGGACGCGTACAACCACGCGCTCATCGACCTTGCAAAGGAAAAGGGGTATACCTACCTGGACACGAACGAGGTGCTCAAGGGCTCGGACGGGTATATCAAGCCGGAGTATATCTATACGGACGGCATCCACCTCACCCAGGCGGCGTTTGACATGTTCTTCAAATATGTGCGGATCCACGCGCATATCGTCGAGGACACCCGCCCCATGCCGCTGGGCACTATCCCGCGGCAGGTCGCGCCGCCCAGGCAGGAGACCGAGGAAAAGGAATTTGACCCGAAACAGGTCGTGTCCAGCGCGGTGGAGCTGTTTGTCAAGGCGGGCTGCAAGAGCGGCACGGGCACAACGTCGCCGCACAGCTGGCGGTATGACGGGCTGCCTGCCGACGCGGAGCCGGGCACAGAGGTGAACTGGGCGAACAACCTGTATGCCGCATATGTGGCGCAGAACGGCGCGCCGGTCAAGGGCAGCTCGGTCACGATCAGCTATGAGACCCAGGGCAAGAACCTGATTTTCACCGTCACGACCTATCCGGTTGCGGAATGCGCCACCCACACCTGGGTGGATACCGGCAAAAAGACCGACCCGACCTGCGGCAAGGCGGGGCAGATCGAGCGCAAATGCTCGGTCTGTGGCAAGGTGGAGCTGTTTGAGGACGAAACCCGCCCCGCCACCGGTGAACACACGTTTGGCGAATGGACGACCGTCACCGCGGCGACCTGCGGCAAGGCGGGGCAGCGCAAGCAGGTCTGTTCGGTTTGCGGCGAGACCAAGACGGAGGAGATTCCGGCGACCGGCACGCATCAGTGGAGCGAGCCGGTGACGACCGAGGCAACCTGCACGGCGCCGGGCAAGACCACCAGGAAATGCAGCGTCTGCGGCGCGGTGGACGAGCAGGAGACGGCGCCGGCCAAGGGGCATTCCTTTGGCAGCTGGAACGTGACGGTGCCGGCCAGCTGCACAACCGACGGGTCGCAGACCCGCACCTGCTCGGTCTGCGGCGCAACCGAGACGGTGACCATCCCGGCAGGCCACACCTTTGGGGAATGGTCGACGACCAAGGCGCCAACCTGCACCGAGGCGGGCGAACAGTCCCGCACCTGTTCGGTCTGCGGTGCGACCGAGACGGCGACGGTTCCGGCAACGGGGCACAGCTTTGCAAACGGCGTGTGCACGGTTTGCGGCGCGCCAGACCCGTCGGCGGAGGAGGAGCAGCCGGGCGGCTGAGCCGCCGGGACGGGCTGCTCTGCGGGTGAGCACGGCGCAGGGCACAAATTCGATAAGCGTAAGCGGGCTGTGCGGCCGGGGAGCCGCGCAGCCCGCTTTTGTATTCTCACATGGGCTTCCCGCAGGGGGACGAACTCCGTGTCCGCACCGGCGGGTGTTCGGGGTTCCCGCCGCCGGGTATTGGCGGCGCGCGGGGGTGAAAAGGATGAAAAAGAGCAGGCGGAACAGGAAAAGGGTGGGCGGCTCCCTTGCGGTGTGCCGGGCAGGCAATGC
This sequence comes from uncultured Oscillospiraceae bacterium, assembly GCA_964645785.1. Classification (GTDB taxonomy): domain Bacteria; phylum Bacillota; class Clostridia; order Oscillospirales; family Ruminococcaceae; genus CALWZE01. The sequence continues at coordinate 32,130 of CAZYAV010000001.1, read as the reverse complement.
ACGGCCGCGCCGGACACAGACGGGCGAACCGGAAAGCCGCGGCGATGCCGTTTGCCGGGGATATCGGGCTGTGCAGGAAACAGGCACCGCGGCAAAGCCCGCGCCGCTGCAAACGGGCGAAAGCCCGCAAAGGGACTGCCGAAAGGAAGCACCGGCCTGGGTGCAACCGGCCTGACAACCCGATTTTTGATTAAAAGGCTGCCCGCACGCGGCCAGACCGCGGCGCTGTTCGGCCGGGGCGCCGCTTGCCTTGGGCGCCCGGATCCCGGCGCGTTGCTGCCCGGCGGCGGAAAAACGATTCTGGCGCGCTTTTGGCGAACAGCTGCCCGCGGCCGGGCGATGGATTGCTTTTCTGCGTTAAAAGAAAAAATGCTTGACAAGCGGGGCGTGCGGGGATAGAATAGGAAAAAATTGAACAGAGCAAATGCGCAGATGGAGAAAAGTAGCGGCGGGAATCCCCTTTCCAGAGAGCGGGCGGCACGGTGAAACGTCCGTATGGGGAGCGCGGTGAAGAACACTCCGGAGCAGTGAACAGAACGCGGCCGGGCAGGCCGTCAGTAAGGGAGACGCGGGCGGGCGTTACACGCTTAGGCTTTGTCAGAAGCTGAAAAAGTGACCGCCGGGCTTCGGCGGTAAATTAGGTGGCACCACGGATTGCAGCGATTCGTCCTAAAGACGATTCGCTGCTTCATTATTTTTTCCGGAGGTGCTTTTTATGTGTTCCATCATGGGATTTACGTCCAAGGCGTACACGATGCAGGAGATGCAGGCCGCGCTTGCGCGCACGGCGTCCCGCGGGCCGGACAGCAGCCGCAGCCTGGAGACCGCGCAGGGCTGGCTGTTTTTCCAGCGGCTGGCGATTATGGGGCTGGAGGAGAGCGGGATGCAGCCGTTCACGCTGGACGGCGATGCGGTGGTCTGCAACGGGGAGCTTTACGGGTTCCGCGCGCTGAAAAAGCAGCTGGCGGCGCGGTACAGCTTCCGGAGCGATTCGGACTGCGAGCTGCTGCTGCCGCTGTACCGGGAACACGGGCTGGGGATGTTCCGGCTGCTTGACGCGGAATTCGCGCTTGTGCTGTACGACGGCAAAAGCGGCAAAACCATCGCCGCGCGCGACCCGATCGGGATTCGCCCGCTCTATTACGGCTACGGGCGGGACGGCGCGATTATCTTCGCGTCCGAGCCGAAAAACCTCGTCTCCCTGTGCGACAAAATTATGCCCTTCCCGCCGGGGCACTATTACTGCGACGGCGCGTTTGTCTGCTATCGGGACATGACGGCGCAAAGACCCGTCTGCACCGACGACGTCGAGACGGTCTGCAAAACGATACGCGAAAAACTGGCTGCGGGGATTGAAAAGCGCCTGGACGCGGACGCGCCGCTCGGCTTCCTGCTCAGCGGCGGGCTGGACAGCTCGCTGGTCTGCGCGGTTGCGGCCAGAAGCTTGCAAAAGCCGATCCGCACCTTTTCCATCGGTATGCGGGAGGACGCGATCGACCTCAAATACGCGCGCCGGGTGGCCGATTACCTGCACGCCGACCACACCGAGGTCATCATCACAAAGGCGGACGTGCTGGCGGCGCTTGAGCCGGTGGTCGAGCTGCTGGCCACCTTTGACATCACTACCATCCGCGCAAGCATCGGCATGTACCTCGTCTGCAAGGCGATTCACGAGCAGACCGATATCCGCGTGCTGCTGACGGGGGAGATCAGCGACGAGCTGTTCGGCTATAAATACACCGATTTTGCGCCGGACGCGCGCGCGTTCCAGCTGGAGAGTGAGAAGCGGGTGCGGGAGCTGCACATGTACGACGTGCTGCGGGCAGATCGCTGCATCTCGGTCAACTCGCTGGAGGCGCGGGTGCCGTTCGGGGACCTCGACTTTGTCGATTACGTGCTCTCGGTTGACCCGGCCAAAAAGATGAACCTGTACGGCAAGGGAAAATACCTGCTGCGCCATGCATTCGAGGGGGACTATCTGCCGCAGGAGATTCTGTGGCGCGAAAAGGCGGCGTTCAGCGACGCGGTCGGGCACTCGATGGTCGACGACCTCAAGGCGTATGCAGAAAGCCGGTATACCGACGCCGAATTTGAGCAGGCGCGCGGCCGGTATACCCATGCCGCGCCGTTCACCAAGGAGTCGCTGCTCTACCGGGAGCTGTTTGAAAAATACTATCCCGGCCAGTCGCAGATGGTTGCGGATTTCTGGATGCCCAACCGGGCGTGGGCGGGCTGTCAGGTGGACGACCCCTCGGCGCGGGTGCTGGCCAACTACGGCGCAAGCGGCGAATGACGGCGGCGGGTTACACGGCCGCGGAATCAGGGAAAACCAAAAAGAGCGGCGGGCAAGCTTGCCCGCCGCTCTTTTTTCAGGGTTTGATTATTTTCCGGAAAGCGCGCGCTCAAGCCAGATGTATCCGATATCCAGCGCGCTGTACAGCCCGGATTTCTCGCTCGATTTGACAATCCGCGCATTCGGCCCCAGGGTCGGGTCGTTGGAGAGCAGCTGAACGTGTACCTTGGTGGGAACCTGCACGCCGTCCTTTTCCTCGCTGCTTAAAATCTGCATAAAAACCACATGGCTGTCCGCCGGATTGCCGTAGTACAGCTCGTTGTTGCAACGAACCAGCGGGCGGCCTTTATACTGAAGCTGGTCTGCCATCTCCATTCAATCCTCCAATCCTCTCTTAATCGTTCGGAAATCAATCCTCCTGCAAAAACGCCCTCACCATCGCGCGCAGCATGTCGTCGCGGTCGATGGAGCGCATGAGCGACCGCGCGTTCTTGTTGGTGGTGATATAGGTCGGGTCTTCAGAGAGTATGTATCCGACGATCTGACTGACCGGATTGTAACCCTTTTCCTTGAGCGCGTCGCGCACTTCCTGCAGGGTTTTCCTGATTTCCTCATCCTTCTCGTGGGACAATGAAAAGGTCATGGTAGGTTCGTATGATGCCATAGCTTCTCCTTTCCGACAAATTGCGCCGCGCCATACGGCCGCAAAGCCGGGCACACAGCAAAAATTGAATTCAGCTACTATTAGAATACACGAAACAAAACAAATATACAAGCCGAAATTTAAGGCCATTTTTGAATTTGACCGTTTGCGGCGCAATTTTTTTGCGTATGCAAGGGGATGTGCGGCCGCGAGGCGGCCGCCGGGCTGCCCGCGGGGCAGACTCCCGGCGCGCGGCGCAAAGACGGGCAAAAGAGGCGAGGGCTCGTTTGCCGCAGCTGCTTTGCCAAACGGAGCCGGGCGCATTTTCGCCCGGATAGCGGGCACGGCCTTTTTTACCGCCCGCACCGGCTTGAATCAGCGGCGGCCTGCGAAGCTGGGTGCAAAAGGGATGCGCCGACCCGTCGGCCGCCGGGCTGCCCGCGGGGCAGGCTCCCGCTGCGCGGCGCAGAGACGGACAAAAGAGAAAAGACGCGCGGCGCAGAGACGGGCACAAGAAGCGCGGCGCGAACCCCCGGGGTGGGGCCCCCCCCCAAGCAAGGGGAAAGGCAGGCGGCGGGGAGCGGGGCCCCCCCGCGCCCATTGCG
>CAZYAV010000001.1:0-28579 GCA_964645785.1 uncultured Oscillospiraceae bacterium | reverse complement strand
TTTCCGTAAAAACGATAAAAGCGCGGCGGCCCTGTGAGGGGAAAAAGACGCGGGGCGCTACCCCGGGGGTCCGCGCCGCGCCGAAAGAATGGCGAATGGATGCGGGCGTTCAGCTGCGCAGCTCGGCGCCGATGGCGGAAAGCGCCTTGAGGCTGCGCTTGACGGCGGCCTCCGCCTCCTCGTCGGTCAGGGTCTTTTCGCTGTCCCGCAGCACGAGGCTGTACGCGATGCTCTTTTTGCCGCCGGCAACCTTGTCGCCGGTATAGACGTCGAACACCTTGACGCTTTCCAGCAGGCGGCCGCAGCCCTGCCGGATGGCGGCCTCCAGCCTGGCGGCGGGCAGCGCAAGGTCGCAGACAAGCGCGAGGTCGCGGGTCACCGCCGGGAATTTCGGCAGCTGCCGGTAGGTCTGCACCCCGCCGCGCAGCTCGTACAGCGCGTCAAAATCCAGGTCGGCCGCATAGACGCGATCCTTGATGCCGAAATTCGCGCAGACCGCGGGCAGCAGCTCGCCGAGCACGCCGACCCTGCGGCCGTTCACCACCACCTCGGCCGTGCGGCCGGGATGATAGCTCGGGTTGGACGAAAGCGCGGTATACTCGGCGTTTTGGATGCCCGCCGTGTGCAGCAGCGTCTCGACAATCCCCTTGAGCTTGTAGAAATCGAGCGAGCCATAGCCGCCGATCATCAGCTTGCGGTGCTCGGCGGGCAGCAGCGGCATCCGCTGGGGGTGCTCGACAACCGCGTGGTCGCGGAACAGCTCCTCCCACGCGACCTCGCCGGCGCGCGGCTCAAACTCGGTGGCGAGCTCGAACATCGACGCGGCGGGGATGCGCCCGTTGTAGTTGCGCGCAAGGGTATCCAGCATGGAGGGCAACGCGGTGGAGCGCACAAGGCTGGTGTCCTCGCCCAGCGGGTTGCTGATGACGACGCAGCTGCGCAGCGGGCTGTCCGCCGGCAGGTTGAGCATATCCAGCGCCTTCGCGCTCATGAAGGTGTAGGTGTTGATTTCGTACAGGCCGCAGCCGACGCAGGCGGCGATCATCGCCCGCTCGAACCGCTGGCGCTCGGTCGGGCGCGCCTCGGCGACGCCGGTCATGATGGTGGTGGGGATTACGTCGTAGCCGTAGAACCGCGCGACCTCCTCGGCGATGTCTGCAAAGCCCTCCAGGTCGGCGCGGTAGGTCGGCGGGGTAACCCGCAGCTCGCCGTCCACCGTGCAGCCGAGCTTTTGCAGCACGTCCACCATGAAATCGGTCGGGATATCCGCGCCGAGAAACGCGCGCACCCGGTCGGGCTGCAGCGGAATTACCGGCGGAACGGGCATGGCGCCGACCGCGTCGATCAGCCCGCCGACAACGTCGCCCGCGTCGAGCAGCTCGACGAGCTCGAGCGCGCGCAGGATAGCCGGCACGGTGTTGTTGGGGTCAAGCCCCTTTTCGTACCGCGCGGACGCCTCGGTGCGCATCCCGAGCGCCTTCGCCGTCGCGCGGACATTGACGCCGTTGAAGCAGGCAGATTCAAAAATCATGGTCGTCGTGTCGTCCTGGATGCCGCTGTACTCGCCGCCCATCACCCCTGCGACGGCAATCGGCTTTTCGTTGTCCGCGATGACCATCATGGTTTCGTTGAGGGTGCGGTCAATCCCGTCCAGGGTCATGATGGTCTCGCCCGGCTTTGCCTGCCGCACGATGATGTGGCCGTCCTTGACGTTGCGGTAATCAAAGGCATGCATCGGCTGGTTGTATTCGAGCATGACATAGTTGGTGATGTCGACGATGTTGTTGATGGGGCGCACGCCGCACTGGCGCAGCCGCTCGCGCATCCACTGGGGCGAGGGCTTGACCCGCACGTTTTCGACAATCGCGCCGGTGTAGCGCAGGCAGTTGGCGGGGGTGTCGTTGTCGACCCGCAGCATGGTGTGAATGTCCCCGTGCGTCCGCTTGACCTGCGGGGCGGGGATGTTGAGCGGCTTGCCGAAGGTCACGGCCGCCTCCCGCGCAAGGCCGGTGACCGACAGGCAGTCGGGGCGGTTGGAGGTGATCTCAAATTCGACCACGTCGTCGTCCATGCCCAGCACCGTCTCGATTGGCAGGCCAACCGCGGTGCCGGCGGGCAGCACCATGATGCCGTCCTCGATGCAGTCGGGGAAATCGTGGGTGGTGAAGCCCAGCTCGCCGATGGAGCAGAGCATCCCGTTGCTCACCTCGCCGCGCAGCTTGCCGGCCTTGATATGTGCGCCGTTCGGCAGGTCGGAATCGTCCAGCGCCACGGGCACGACGTCCCCGGCGGCGAGGTTCTGCGCGCCGGTCACAATCTGCACCGGCTCGCCCGCGCCGGTGTCGACCTGGCAGATCCAAAGGTGATCCGAATTGGGGTGCCGCTCCAGCGAGAGAACCTTTCCGGTCACGACGTTGCGGATCCTGTCCGCCTCCCGCTCCCAGCCCTCGACCTTGCTGCCGGTCATGGTCATCCGCTGGGCAAATTCCTTGACCGGCACCCTGACGTCCGTATAAACCTGAAGCCATTTAATGGGCAGTTTCATGTCTGTATATCCTCCCCGTTTTTCAGAATTGATCCAGGAACCGCATGTCGTTCTCGAACAGCAGGCGCAGGTCGTCGATGCCGTACCGCTTCATGACGATGCGGTCAAGCCCCATGCCGAACGCAAAGCCGGAATAGACCTCCGGGTCGATGCCGCAGTTGGCGAGCACCTTTGGGTGCACCATGCCGCAGCCGAGAATCTCAATCCAGCCCTCGCCCTTGCACAGGCGGCAGCCCTCGCCCTTGCAGACGAAGCAGGCCGCGTCCATCTCGGCGCTCGGCTCGGTAAAGGGGAAGTGGTGGGGGCGGAAGCGGACGACGGTGTCGTCGCCGTACAGCTTTTTGGCAAAGACCTCCAGCGTGCCCTTGAGGTCGGACATGGTAATGCCCTTGTCCACCACAAGCCCCTCAATCTGGTGGAAGATGGGGGAGTGGGTCGCGTCGACCGTGTCCGAGCGGTAGACGGTGCCGGGCGCGATGATGCGGATCGGCGGCTTTTGGCTCTGCATGACCCGCACCTGCATCGGGGAGGTCTGGGTGCGCAGCACGACGTTGTCGTTGATGTAAAAGGTGTCCTGCGTGTCCCGCGCGGGGTGCCCCTTGGGGATGTTGAGCAGCTCGAAATTGTAGTGGTCGTACTCGACCTCCGGCCCCTCGGCCACGTCAAAGCCCATGCCGAGGAAGATGTCCTTGATCTCGTCCAGCACCTGCCAGAGCGGGTGGCGCTTGCCGAGCGCGGGCTGGGCGCCGGGCAGGGTCACGTCGATTGTCTCCAGCTCCAGCTTTTTGCGCATCGCAAGCTCGCCCAGCTCCTTGGCGCGCGCGGCGACCCCCGCCTCGATTTTGGCGCGGACCTCGTTGGCCAGCTGGCCGATGGCGGGGCGCTCCTCGGCCGAAAGGCCGCCCATCTGCTTGAGGATGGCGGTCAGCTCCCCCTTTTTGCCCAGGAAGCGGACGCGCAGCTCCTCGACCGTCTCGGTGCGCTCGGCCTCGCGCAGCAGCCGCTCGGCCTCCTGCCGGATCTGGTTCAGTTGTTCTTTCATATCTTCACCTCTGTCTATGATATCCCGTGATTTGGCCGCCGCGAACCGGCGCGCCCGCCCAAAAGCCGCGGCCGCAAAATAAAAAGCCCCGCCCCCGACAAGCGCAGGGACGAAGCGCACAAGCACAGCTCCGCGGTACCACCCGGTTTCCGGCGCAGACCGCGCCGGCACTCTGTTCCCCGTAACGGAGGAAAACCCGTCCCAGCCTACAGACCCCGCAAGGGGGCGTTCAGCCAGGCCGCTGCTATGGTGAAATTCACGCGCTGCCGCTGCATTCCCCGTGCGCGCGCTTTCAGCCGGCGGCGGCGCTCTCTGCCCGTGGGGACGCGTTACTGTGCCATGTCACTGCGTTTGTCTTTTTATCATACCATGCCGGGCGACAGCTTTCAAGTGGAATTTTGCACGCGTATCCCGTATAATAAAACCGGCGCCGCGCGGCTCTGTGCGCGCGGTGGAGGAAACACGGAAACCGGGCGCGGGCGCGTCCGGCGCGGGGGAACGGATGATTTACGGTATCGGGAACGACCTTGTCGAGATTGCGCGAATTGAGAAACGCCTGGAGGACGAGCGGTTTCTCGCCTTCTGCTTTTCGCAATCGGAGCGGGCGGCGTTCGGCGGGCGGGCGCAGAAGCTGGCGGGCTGCTTTGCGGCCAAGGAGGCGCTTTCCAAGGCGCTCGGCACCGGCGTGCGCGGGTTTTCGCTGGACGAAATCTCGGTTTTGCGGGACGAGCTGGGCAAGCCGTATTTTGTGTTTGCGGGAAGCATTGCGGAAATTCTGCGCAGCCGCGGGCTGCGCGCGTTTGTCGCGCTGACCAACACGGCCGGCCTTGCGGCCGCGAGCGTGGTGCTGGAAACGGAGGAAAGGGCATGATTTTAACCTGTGCGGAGCAGCGGCGGGCGGAGGCGCAGGCCGCGGCGCTCGGCCTTTCCGCCGGCGTGCTGATGGAGCGGGCGGGGCAGGCCGTCTACGCCGAAATTGCCGGGCGGTTCCGCAGGCTGCGCGGGGTGCGGTGCGCGCTGCTGTGCGGCCGGGGCGGCAACGGGGGCGACGGCTTTGTGTGCGCGCGGCTGCTGCGGGAAAACGGCGCGTCGCCGGTTGTTCTGCTGTGTGACGGCGAGCCGCAGGGCGGCGAAGCGCGCGCGGTGTTCGAGCGCGCGGCGGCGGCCGGTGTGCAGATGGCGGACGCCGCCGAAGAGGAAGCGGCGTGCAGCCTGCTGCGGGAAGCGGCGGTGATTGTGGACGCCGTGTACGGCATCGGCTTCCACGGCGGTGCGCTGCCCGGCTGCACGGCGCGGCTGTTCGCCCAGGCGGCGCAGAACGCCGTGGCCTTCAAGCTCAGCGTGGATATCCCGAGCGGCGTGACCGGGGACGGCGGCGTGGCCTGCCCCGGGGCGTTCTGCGCCGACGTAACGGTGGCGATGCTGGCAAAAAAGCCCGCGCATCTGCTCAAAGCCGCCGCGGCGCAGTGCGGCGCGGTGGTTGTGCCCCCGCTCGGTCTGCCGCCGGAGGCGTTCGAGGGCTGCGGCGGCCTGCGGGCGCTCGCGCAGGAGGAGTTGGCGGGGTATCTACCCGCGCGGGGCGCGTGCGCGCACAAGGGGAGCTTTGGCCGGCTGGTTGTGGCCGCCGGCTGCGAGCGGTACAGAGGGGCGGCGGTGCTCTGCGTGCGGGGCGCGCTGTGCTGCGGGGCGGGGCTGGTGTTCGCCGCGTCCGGCGAAAAGCCGCTTGAAGCGGTGGCGGCGCACTGCCCCGAGGCGATTCTGGTTGACCCGAACAACGAGCCGAAGTATTTTGCGGATACCCTGCGCGGCGCGTCGGCGGTGGCGGCGGGGTGCGGGATCTCCCAGACCAACAGCGCGCGGCGGCTGGTGCAGGATGTGCTTGCGCAGGCCGGCGGGACGATTGTGCTGGACGCGGATGGCATAAATCTGCTGGCCGAGGACATAAACCTGATTAAGGGTCACAGCCGGCCGCTCATCCTCACGCCCCATGCCGGCGAGTTTTCCCGGCTGAGCGGGCTCACGGTGGAACAGACGCTCGCCGACCGGGTCAACTGCGCGGTGCGGTTTGCGCGGGAATGGGACGCGGTTGTCCTGCTGAAAAGCGAGAACACGGTGATCGCCGCGCCGGACGGCCGCGCGCGGCTTTGCACAATCGGCAACGCGGGGCTTGCAAAGGGCGGCAGTGGCGACCTGCTTTGCGGGTGCGTCGGCTCGTTCGCGGCGATGGGGATCGAGCCGTTTTGGGCGGCCTGCCTCGGCGTGTGGGTGCACAGCCGCGCGGCGGATATCGCGGCCTGCCGGCTGCCGCTGCACAGCATGACAGCCTCGGCCGTTGCAGACTGCCTGCCGGACGCGGTTGCGGAGCTGGCGCGGTGACCCCGAAAACCAGTTTGGTCAGGGGGCTTGTCCATGAAGCTGCGTCGGATGCTGGCCGCGCTCGGCTGCTGCCTGCTGCTCTGCGGCTGCACACGCGCCGCCGGCGCGCCGGAGGATTACACAAAATTCGACACGCCGTTTGAGCTGACGGCGGATTTTACCCGCGGGTCGCTCACCGGCTCGTTCCTCTATACCCGCAGCTCGCCCGAGCTGTGCGAGCTGCGGTATTTTGCGCCGCAGACCCTCAGCGGGATGTGCGTGCGGGAGGAGGCCGGGCAGGTCACGACCGAGCTTGCCGGGCTCGTGCACCGGCAGACCCGCGCGGCAATCAAAAACGGCAGCCCGATCCGGGCGCTCGGCCGCGCGCTCGACGCGTTCAAAAGCGAGCAGCCGGCCGGCTGTGTGCTCGAAAACGGGGAGGTCGAGTACACCCTTTCCTACGGGGCGCGGATTGTCACGTCGGGCGGCCAGCTGCGCCGCATCGAGTGCCCGCAGGAGGAGCTGACCATCACCGTGACCGGGTTCACCGCCCTTGCGTAGCGGCGGCGGTTCCGCCGGGCGGCCGCCCGCGCCAAAACGGATGCGATGACCCAAACAGACAGAACAGATACGACCCCGCCGGGCGCTTTGCCCCGGCGGGGCTTTCTGCTGTGCGGCTGCGCAAACCGGGCAAGGCCGACTCTGCCGGTGGGGAGGAACCGGCTCAATCCAAATCCCGCCGGGCGGAGGGCGCGCCGGCCAATGGGCAGTGTGCCGCGCCAAGACAGGGAAATTGCCCGCCCCGGCGAAAAGCCCGCACATGGCCGGAAAATGCGGGCTAATCCGTTTATCCGGTTGAAGCACAGGCTGCAAAAACCAAAAGAGGGAACGGGGAGCCGGGCGAATCCGGCCGGAACGCGGGCGAAAAATTCACGAAGAAGGACAGGCACACAGCGCGTCCGGAATAGGGCAGCCGCAAACCGGCTTTGGAATAAGGCGGCTGCTGCCGGGCGGCCGCGCGGTCACGCCCGGAATACACCGCCCGCCGCATGACTAAACCGGCCGCCGCGCGGCCATACTAAGGACAAATCTTTTGCAAACGGGGTGACTCCTTGTGAATGTCAAACGCGGAGAGGTGTTTTACGCCGATCTCAGCCCGGTGGTCGGTTCGGAGCAGGGCGGGGTGCGGCCGGTGCTCATTGTGCAGAACAATGTCGGGAATAAATACAGCCCGACGGTGATTGCGGCCGCAATCACAAGCAAAACAGATAAAACCAAGCTGCCGACCCACATCCCGCTGGAGGCGCGAACCTGCGGCCTGCAAAGGGACAGCATCGTGCTGCTTGAGCAGGTGCGCACAATCGACAAAACGCGGCTGCGGGAACGGATGGGCGCGGTCGATTCGGGCGATATGCGCCGCATCGACGAGGCGCTGCAAATCAGTTTCGGCCTGGCCACCTCCTGAGCGCCCCTACTTAAGGCGCGCGCGGCCGGACGGCAGGCAAAAAGCGCCCCGGTTTTTCCTGACCGGGGCGCTTTTTGCGCGTCATAAACCGGGCGCCGCATGGAGCCGCAAAGCCGCGCCCGCCCCGGAGCCAGGCGGCAACGAAAAAACCGCCCCGCAGCTTGCGCCGGGGCGGTTTTGGAATATTGGAATATCGGTCAATCAGGACAACGCGGCGCACGCGCGCTCAAAGGCTGCGCTTGAGGATGTTCTCCATCTCGCGGTAGTAATACTGCATCTGCATACAGAGCATGAGCTGCACCCGCGCGCGGTAGAGGTTCTGCTCGGGATAGGAGACCCGGAACTGGCGGTTGCCCTGCAAATAATCGGTCAGGTAGCGGACGCCCATTTCCAGCGCCATGACGATGCAGCCGCCCGCAAAGGAGGCCGGCTCGGACTTGTCCAGCACCGGGCGGGCGGTGTCGAGAAAGGCCTGGACGAACGCGGCGTACCGGTCGATGTCAAAGCGGATGCGGTTCATCTGCCGCTCGTCGCTGCGGCAGACCCGGCAGCCGGAGCGGACGGCGTTGCCGAAGTCAAAGGCCATCAGCCCGGGCATCGCCCGGTCATAGTCCAGCAGGCAGACGGCGCGGCCGGTCTCATTGTCCACCAGCAGGTTGCGCAGCCGCGCCTCGTTGTGCGCCGGGCGGGCGGGCAGCTGCATCTTGAGCAGCGCGCCGGCGTATTTTTCCTGTTTGAGCGCGTAGGAAATCTCGGCGCGCGCGATGTCCACCAGCGGCCTGGACGCGCGCTCCACCGCCGCCTTGAACTGGTTGAAATGCACGGCGGTGTTGTGGTAATTGGGCAGCACCGGCGCAAGCTCGCTTGCCGGGAAGCCGTCCAGCTGGCGGTAAAACAGGCCGAGCGCCCGGGCAAGCCCGGCGCAGTCCTCTTTGGTGGATTCTTCGGGCACGGGGGTGTGGGTACGGTCTATGTAGTGATAGGCGCGCCAGCTGACCCCGTCCGCGTCGGTGTACAGGTTCCCGCCCGCGCGGGTCGGGATATAGCGGATATACCGCCGCTCCTGCGGGGCGGCGTGCCGGGCGATGTAATCCGACACACGCACGGCATTTGCGGCCATCTGCTCAAGGTCGGGGAACGCGTTGGGGTTGAGCGCCTGCAAAACGACGCTCTCGCCGCCGGCAAGGTCGACGAGGTAGCTTTTGTGCGCGCCCCCGCCCGGCATCTCGCGCGCGCAGAGCAGCGGCGCGTCAAGCTGAAACTGTTTGGCCGTCAGTTGGAATTTCTGCATCGTTCCACCATCATGTGCGCCGCCTTGTAGATGTCGCCGCATCCGAGGGTCAGCACAAGGTCGCCCGGACGCGTGTTGGCAAGGCAGTAATCGCAGACCTCTTCAAACGTGTTGAACCAGACCGAGCCGGGGATTTTGGCCGCGAGATCCCGCGTGTAGATCCCGATGGTGTTCACCTCGCGGGAGCCCATAATCTCGGTCATGACAACCTGGTCGGCCAGCTGCAAAACCTCCGCGAACTCGTTGAGCAGCAGCTTGGTGCGGGAATAGGTGAAGGGCTGAAAGACGGCGATGACCCGGCCGTAGCCCATGCGGCCGGCCGCCTCAAGGGTGACCCGCAGCTCGGTCGGGTGATGGGCATAATCGTCCGCAAAGGTCACGCCGCCGAACTCGCCGAGAATCTCGAACCGCCGCCCCGCGCCGCGGAAGCTGTCCAGCCCCTTCTGGATATCCGCGGGGGAGATGCCGGCGTGCAATGCGCAGGCCGCGGCCGCGGCCGCGTTGTGGACATTGTGCCGCCCCGGGACGCGCAGGCTGAACCGGCCAAGCTCCGCGCCGCCGGCGCGCAGGCAAAAGCTGTAAAACGCGCGCTCGGTGTTTTCCACGCTGTGGATGACATAATCGGCGTCGGGGCGCTCCCCAAAGGTCACCACCGGCTGTTCCAGCCCCGCAAGGGCTTCCAGCGTGTTCGGGTCGTCCCCGTTCGCGATGACCAGCTCCCGCGCGCGCTGCGCAAAGCGGCGGAAGGAGCGCTTGACCCCGTCCAGGGTGCCGAAATAATCGAGGTGATCCGCGTCGACGTTGAGCAGCACGGCGACGGCGGGCTCGAGCCGTAAAAAGGTGTCCTTAAACTCGCAGGCCTCGATGACGATGGTGTCGCTCTGCCCGCGGCGGCCGTACCCGCCGATAAGCGGGAGCTTGCCGCCGATGACCGCCGTGGGGTCGCGCCCGGCCGCGAGGAAAATCGAGGTGAGCATCGAGGTGGTGGTGGTTTTCCCGTGGGTGCCGCTGATGCAGTAGGCGTCCTTAAACAGGGCGCTGACATAGCCGAGCAGCTCCGCGCGCTCGATCACCGGGATGCCAGCCGCCCCGGCGGCCGCGACCTCCGGGTTGCCGTCCAGCAGCGCGGCCGTCACCACAAGCGCGTCCGCGCCCTCGATGTTGCGCGCATCGTGCCCGATGTGCACCGGGATGCCGAGCGCCCGCTCGCTTTGGACAATGCTGCCCTCGTTCACGTCGCTGCCGGTGATGGCGTAGCCGCCGGCGTGGAGAATCTCGACGAGCGGGAACATACCCGACCCGCCGATTCCGACAAAGTGCAGGCGCTTTGCGCGCCGCAGCAGTTCCGCAACCTCTTTTGCTGTCATGCAATCGCTCCCGAAATCGTTCCAAAATTATCTTGATACTCAGCGCAAAACCGGCCGGGTCGCGCAGACGCGCGGCGAACCCGGACTTTTTCAGTATAGCTTTTTTTTGCGGTTCTGTAAACCGCCTGCCGCGCCCGGCCGAACGCTGTCGAACCGGGACGAAAAAACCGGCCTGCTTTATCATACGCGGGTTGTGTGGTAGAATAGTCGCATGATTTACGAATTTATTGTAAGCGAAGCGCATAATAACCAGAAGCTCGGCGCGTTCCTGCGCGCGTCCGGGCTGTCCTGCTCGCTGGTGCGGTCGGTCAAATACCTCGAGGACGGGCTGCGGGTCGACGGGGTGCGCGCCAAAACCGACCGGGTGCTGCGGACGGGCGAGCGGGTGCAGGTGGCCGCGCCGGACGCGGGCGGAAACCCCCTTGTCCCCTGCGACATCCCCGTGCCGGTTGCGTATGAGAGCGCGGACGTGATTGTCTACGACAAGCCCGCGGGCATGGCGACCCACCCGACCCGCAACCAGCCGGACGGCACCCTCGCCAATGTCTACGCCGCTCTCATGCGCGCGCGGGGGCGGGCGGACGCGTTCCGGCCGACCAACCGGCTGGACAGGAACACCTCCGGCCTTGTGCTGGCGGCCAAGACCCGCTTTGCCGCGTCCGCGCTTGCGAAAACGGCGGACAAGCGGTATTGGGCGATTGTGGAGGGGGAGCTGACCGGCTCGGGCAGGGTGGACGCGCCGATTGGCCGCGACCCCGATTCGATTATCCGCCGCGCCGTGTGCGCCGGCGGCCGGCCGAGCGTGACCGAATACCGCGCGCTCGAGGCGCTGCGCGGGCACACGCTGGTGGAGCTGCACACCCTGACCGGGCGCACCCACCAGATCCGGGTGCACATGGCGCATATCGGGCACCCGCTGGCCGGGGACGACCTTTACGGCGGGTCAACCGCGCTTATCGGCCGGCACGCGCTGCACTGCGGCGCGCTGTGGTTCAACGACCCGGTCAGCGGCAGGCGGATTGCGGTGGAAAGCCCGCTGCCCGCCGACATGGCCGGGCTGCTGTGCGAGCTCGTGCTGCTCTGAGCGCCGGGCAGCCGGAAAAGCCAAAGAAGAACCGGCGGGACGGAATTTCTGGGGTGTCCCGGCGGGTGCTGCCCGCCCCTCGTCTTCCCGCCTCCCGACCGAATTCCGGCAGCTTTTTCAGCGGCAGATGGATTGCCGCTTTTGTGACCCCGTGCTTCTGTGCATACAAAATCAGGGATTGCCTGTATCGGGCTGTTTGTGTTATCTTGTTCATAGCGAATAGGGGACGCCTGCCTCTCGGTTTGGTCTCGGCAACTTTACCGTACCACAGGCTGTCCCTATTCGCTGCCTCTTTTTTTGCTTTTGTAACACTTCATTGTACAACCTACACAGCGGGCGGCGCCCCGAACCGGGGCGCAGGTTGAATCGGCGGCGGGTTTGGTGTATAATACAAACAACTTTGCGCCAAAACGCGAAAAGGATACGGGATTGCAAAAGGAGCGAAGAGCTGTATGATACATGCCATGACCAAAAGCTCGTCCCCGCTGCGATCGAGAAAGACCCCCAAACCGCACAGAAGAACCCGGCTGGGCTTCTGGCTGGTTTTACTCTATTATCTCCGCGGCTTCGGCGACGCGATGTACTACACCGGCACAACCATTGTCCGGCGGGCGAGGAACCTGCGGCGGGTTGTGCGGCGCGGTTTGCGCCGGTTTGCCCGCAGCTTTCTGCGGGTGACCCGGCGGTGGCTTGCCGTGGCCTCCGACAAGCTTGTCGAGGCGTCCAGGGAGGCCGCCGCCCCTTTCAAGAAGCTGGGCAAAAGCGTGCGCAGCCTGGTCGTCGTCATCCGCAGCACAAAGGATCGCGGCTTCAAATACACCATGCGCCGCATCCGCATGTTTTTCAAATACGGCGTGCTGTGGAACAAGCCGCTTGTGACCCGGCTGCTCAACTACCTGTTGCCGGCCGCAAGCCTTGCGGTCTGCCTTGCGGTCATCAGCTCGATGCTCAGCCTCAATTACGCGCTGCAAATCAGCTATAACGGCCAGACGGTCGGCTATGTCGAGGACGAGAGCGTCTATGATTCGGCGCGCAAAATTATCCAGAACCGCATGATCTCCCCGATGCAGCAGACCTGGAATTCCTCGGCCGAGATGAGCATCGCGGCCGTCGGGGACGACGAGCTGGTCTCGCAGGAGCAGATGGCAGAGGCGCTGCTCTCGGTTTCGGGCGAGGAGATTGCGCAGGCGGTCGGCCTGTATATCGGCGGCGAGTTTTACGGCGCCACAACGGCGGGCGACCTGCTGGCGGACGAGATTGCGGCGGTGCTTGCGCCGTACGAGGCGTTTGCGGCGACCCTTGGCGGGGACGTGAGCGTCAAATTCGCCCGCGAGGTCGAGCTGGTGGAGGGGATTTTCCCGGTCTCGAGCATATCAACCTTTGACGAACTGCGCGAGCTGGTCAATTCTCAGGAGCCGCGCGACATATACTTTATTGCGGCGGGCGGCGAGAGCAGCGCCGAGGTGGCGGCGCAAAACGGCATCTCGCTCGACCGGCTTGTCGAGCTGAACGGCTCGGTGGACAATATCCTGCCGGAGGGGACGACGCTGCTTGTCGCCCAGGGGGAGCCACTGCTGCGGGTCAAAACGGTCAGCCAGGAGGTCTCGACCCAGACGGTACGCTACAAACAGCGCATCATTCAGGACGACCGGTTCCTTGTCGGCTATATGCTGCCGGTGACAACGGGCGAGCTGGGCGAGCGGACGACCGTCTCCGAGGTGGAGTACGACGGCGCGGGGCAGGTCGTGTCGCGCACGGTGATTTCGGATGAGATCACCAAGCAGCCGGTGGACGAGGAGATCATCATCGGCATCCGGCAGGAGGACGGCACCACCTCCAACGCGGTCGGCGACATGAACCAGCTGCTTGCCTGGCCGACCGGCGACTACCAGTTCATCTCGCGCGGGTTTTCGGATCACCACTTTGCGCTGGATATCGCGGGCGCGTTCGGCACGCCGATTTACGCCGCGGACAACGGGGTTGTCACCCTGTCCGAATCCATCCCGTGGGATTACGGGACGTATATCATCATCGACCATCAGAACGGAATGCAGACCGTGTACGGGCACAACAGCCAGAACCTCGTCGAGGTGGGGGACGTTGTGGCCAAGGGGCAGCTGATTGCCCTGATGGGCTCGACGGGCAACTCCTCGGGCAACCACCTGCATTTTGAGACCCGCTGGCTGGGAACAAAGGTCGACCCGGAGCAGTATCTGGATCCGGCCGATGTGTATTACCGCTGAAGCGAATGCCGGCAAAACAAACAAAGGGAGCGGCAGGTTTTTGGAAAAGTATGTGATACAAGGCGGCGCGCGCCTGCAGGGGAAGGTGGGAATCAGCGGGGCAAAAAACGCGGCGGTTGCGATTCTGCCCGCGGCGGTCATGTCCGACGCGCCCTGTGTGATCGAAAACGTCCCGGACATCAGCGACGTCAAAATCATCATGCAGATCATGCGCAGCATCGGGGCACGGGTCGAGCGGCTGGACCGGCACACCATCGAGGTCGACGCGACCGGGCTGACCGGGTGCAGCATCCCGCCCGAGCTCACCCGCTCGATGCGCGCGTCCTACTATTTTCTCGGCGCGCTGCTGACCCGGTTTGGGGAGGCGCATGTCTCGCTGCCCGGGGGGTGCAACCTGGGCGCGCGGCCGATCAACCAGCACCTGAAGGCGTTTGAGTCGCTCGGCTGTGTGACCGACGTGGATTACGGGATGGTGAACGTCTCCCGCAGCGGCTCTGCGCGCGGCGCGTCCATCTTTTTCGATACGATTTCGGTGGGCTCAACCATCAACGCCATCCTCGCCGCCGTCAAGGCGCAGGGGCAAACGGTGCTGGAGAATGTCGCGAAGGAGCCCCACATCGTCGATGTGGCGAACTTCCTCAACTCGATGGGGGCGGATATCCGCGGCGCCGGCACCGACGTCATCAAGATCAACGGGGTGCGCTATCTCGGCCCGACACGGTATTCGATCATCCCCGACCAGATCGAGGCGGGCACCTACATGGCCGCGGCGGTCGCGACGGGCGGCTGCATAACGGTGGAGAACATCACTCCGAAGCACCTGGAGTCGATCATCTCCCGGTTGGAGCGCGCGGGCGCGCAGGTGGAGCAGGGGGAGGATTCCCTGCGGATCCGGCGGCCGGGCGTAATCCAGAGCACCAATATCAAAACCATGCCCCACCCCGGCTTCCCGACCGACATGCAGTCCCAGATGACGGTGGTGCTGGCGCTGGCGGAGGGAACCTCGATTGTGACCGAGGATATCTGGGACAACCGCTTTAAATATGTCGACGAGCTGCGCCGCATGGGCGCGAAAATCCAGGTGGACGGCCGCGCGGCGATTGTCGAGGGGGTCAGCAAGCTGTACGGCGCGTCCGTGCGGGCGACCGACCTGCGTGCGGGCGCGGCGATGATTATCGCGGGGCTTGCCGCGGAGGGCACAACCGTGATTGAGGACATTTACCATATCGAGCGCGGCTATGAGAACGTGGTGGAGAAATTCCGCGGGCTGGGCGCGCAGATTGAAAAGGTCGAGGAGAGCTGACGCGCGGGCATACCGCGGCAAAAGGACAGAATCGCAGAGGCGGGCGGCCGCCCGCCTCTGTTCGGGAAAGAGGCTATCATGGCAAAGTTTATCACCCTGTACAGCGGCAGCTCGGGCAACAGCACTCTTGTGCTGGACGGCGGCAGCGCCTTCCTGATCGACATGGGGCGCAGCTGCAAGCAGACGCTCGGCGCGCTGTACGCGGCCGGGGTCGGGGCGGGGGATCTGCGCGCGATTTTCATCACGCACGAGCATTCCGACCATGTTTCGGGGCTGACGACCTACCTGAAGCACTACAACACCCCGGTTTACGGCTCCTACAAAACCCTGCTGTGGCTGCGCAGCGGCGGCGTCCTGCCCGAGACGGCGACCCTCTGCCCGCTGGCGCACGGCGAGACGGCCGCGTTCGGCCGGACGTCGGTGCGCTGCTTCGGAACCAGCCACGACGCGACCGACTGCGTGGGCTACCGCTTTGCGCTCTCGAACGGGCGGGCGCTTGCGGTCGCCACCGACCTCGGCTGTGTGACCGACGAGGTGCGCGCGGGGATGGACGGTTGCGCGCTGGTTGGGCTGGAATCCAACTACGACGAGCAGATGCTGCTGGCGGGGCGGTATCCGCCCTACCTCAAAAGCCGGATCCGCTCCAGGCTCGGCCACCTGAGCAACGAGGACTGCGCGCGGTATGTGGCCGAGCTTGCGCGCGGGGGCGCGCAGTCGTTCGTGCTCATGCATCTGAGTGCCGAAAACAACGCGCCCGAAATCGCGCTGACCTGCACCCTCGCGGCGCTGGAGGACAGCGGCCTTGCGCCGCAGATGCCCGCCGTCCGGGTTGCGCCCCGCTTTGAGGCGGGCGAGCCGCTGGAGGTGTGAGATGCTGGGCATCGAGCTTGTCTGTGTGGGGAAACTGGGGACGCCGTTTTACCGGGACGGCTGCGCGGAGTACATCAAGCGGCTGTCCGCGTTTGCGAAGGTCACGGTGACCGAGCTTGCCGAGACCCGCCTTGCGGGGGACAGCGAGGCCGCCCGCTGCCGGGTGATTGAGGAGGAGAGCGCGCGGATCCTGGCGCATCTGGAAAAGGGACGCGCGCAGCCGGTTGCGCTGTGCGTCGAGGGGCAGGAGATGACCTCCGAGCAGCTGGCGGCGCATTTGCAGGCGGCGGCGATGCAGACCCCCAAAATCGCGTTTGTCATCGGCGGCTCGCTGGGTCTGTCCGAGCCGCTCAAGGCGCGCGCGGCGCTGCGGCTGTCCATGTCCCGCATGACCCTGCCGCACCAACTTGCGCGGCTTGTCCTGCTCGAGCAGCTCTACCGCGCCTGTACCATCAACGCGAACATCCGCTACCACAAATAGCCCGGCGCGCCGGATGCGAAGCGGCGGGGCAATGGGCGCGGTGCCCTCCCGGAAAAGGGGACGCGGCACGGGGCAAACGAACCCTGCCCGGCGGACTTCGGGATTTGATTATAAAGGTGAAACGTGCACCTGTAAAGGCGGCGGCCGCAAAACGGATATTCGGCGCGGCCGCAACCGAAACGGGCGGCTACATACGGCGCACGCGGATGCCGCTCCCTTTTTGCGCGGCGGGTCGGCGTTTTTAGCAAGCCCCGGCCAAGCGGGAAGACGGCGCGGCGTCGCCCGGAACGTGGATGCAACACGGTGCAAACGAACCCTGCCCGGCAGCAACCATCGCCGGGGCGGCCGGGCGCAGCGACGCGGCTTTCCCCGGGTTCGGCGGGACAGGCGACGGACAAGGCGGCCTTGCGGCCGTTCCCGCGCCGCTTTCGGCCCGACGGGAGCGGACAACCCACCGGCAAAACAAGCGAAAAACGGGCTTCCGGCGACAGTGCCGGAAGCCCGTTTCGGGGTTTTTGGGGAGGAGAATGCCGCCTGTGGGGAATCGGCAGAAATTCGCAAGCCCGGGCTGTCCCTTTCCGGCGCGGGCGGACGGAAAAGCGCGCCGGAAAAGCACAAAAACCGCCCCGCCGCAATGCGCTGCGGCGGGGCGGTTATAAGCGAAGCCAACCGGCTGAAGCTTGCCGGGCTGGACGGGTCAGCCCGCCTGCTGGGCGGCGTTCTCCATGAGCTGGACGGAGACGGTGAGGATGCGGTCGTCCCGGATGACCTGCACCTCGACCGAGTCGCCGACCTCGTGTGCGTCCAGCGCGGCGGTCACGTCGGCGGTTGAGGAGACGACGGCGCCGTCGATGCTCATGATGCAGTCCCCGGCCTGCAGCCCGGCGGCTTCCGCGCCCATATCCTCGACAAGCGAGACAATATAGACGCCGTACCGGCTCACGCCATACTGCCGCGCGGTCTGCGCGTCGCCGATATAGAGCACGGTCACCCCCATGGCCGGCCGGCCGCTGACATAGCCGTTGTCGATCAGCTGGCTGACGACCTCCCTGACCGTGTCAACCGGGATGGCGAAGCCGAGCCCGTCAATCGAGCTGCCCGTCCCGGCGGCGTTGTCCGAGGGCTTGGCGTTGACCACCCCCACCAGCTCGCCGTAGACGTTGAACAGGCCGCCGCCCGAGTTGCCCGGGTTGATCGCGGCGCTGGTCTGCAGCAGGGTCATGGACTGGTTCTGCACGAGAATTTCGCGGTCAAGCGCGCTGATGATGCCGTCGGTCACCGTGCCGCCGAGCGACCCGAGCGGGTTGCCGATTGCGACCACGACGTCCCCGACCTGCACGTCCGCCGAATTGCCGAACACGGCCGGGACAAGGCCGGCGGCGTCGATTTTCAGCACGGCGAGGTCGGTCTTGCTGTCGCTGCCAACCAGGGTGGCGGTGTAGCTCTCGCCGTTGGTCAGGGTCACGTTGATGGTGTTTGCGCCGCTGATGACGTGGTTGTTGGTGACGATGTAGCCGTCCGCGCGCACGATGACCCCGCTGCCCGCGCCGCGGGTCACATACTGGCCGAAGAAGGTGCTTGTCGAGACCGATTCGGTGGTGATTTCGACGACGCTGTCCTTGGTCGCCTCGATGACGGCCGACAGGCTGTCGGATTTGCTGTCGGCCGTGCCGGTGTGCAGCGGCGCGTCGATCAGCGAGGCGCCGTCGTTTCCGGCATCCTGGGTCTGCTGCGCGGGCGGGAACCAGCGGTTGGCCGCGTACGTGCCCAGAAACCCGCAGCCGAGCGAGAGCAGGATGCACACCGCGCACAGCGCAACGGCAAAGCCCGCGCGGCGGTGCGGCCGGTTCGGCGCGGGCGGGGTGCTTTCGGGCTGCACCGCCGCGCGGGCATAGGGGGACTGGGCGTACCGGTTCGCATAGGTCTGCTGCGCGGCGCGCGCCTGCTCGTCCGGGTTATACTGGGGGGCGGCGTTTGGCTGGCCGTCCTCCCGCGGAAACTGAAGGTCGCTTTCCCAATAATTTGACATACAATAACCTCTTTTCTCGCATTCAACGATGCAATCTATCGGACGGCGCGCCGCCGGTCGATGCATTTGCCCGGCATTCGCGCTTTTTGAACAAATTCACAGGCGCTTTTTTGGGCGCCTTATCTAATAGGATACCAAAAAACGGGGCGGTATACATATCTTGAACGAACCGGCGGCGCCGGGAGCCCCGCGTTTTCGCCCCTGCCCGCGCGGGGGGCGTGCCTTTTTCGCTCCGCCATGCTACAATAGAACCACAGCAGTCTGAAATTACGCTTAAAGGAGCTAAAAAAATGGTTGGATGGATTATCCTGGGGCTTGTCGCGCTGTTCGTCGCGGTTCTGCTTGTCCGCACGGCGATGTTCAGGCCGAAAGACGAGACGCCCGCCGCGCCGACCGAGGTGGAAATCGACGCGCAGCACGCGGTGGAATCGCTTGCGGCAATGGTGCGCTGCAAAACGGTGAGCTACCGCGACAAGGCGCTGGAGGACGCGGCGGAGTTCGACAAGTTCCGCGCGCTGCTCAAGCAGCGGTACCCGAACGTGCACAGGGTCTGCACCCTCGAGCGGATTGGGGATTCCGGCCTGCTTTACCGCTGGGCGGGCAAAGGAACCGGCGCGCCGGCGGTGCTGATGGCGCATTACGACGTGGTGCCGGCCGACGAGGCCGCGTGGCAGAAGCCGGCGTTTGAGGGCATCATCGAGGACGGCGTGCTGTGGGGGCGCGGCACGATTGACACCAAGGGAACCCTGTGCGGCGTGATGGAGGCGGCGGAGCAGCTGATTGCGCGCGGCTTTACCCCCGAAAACGACCTCTACTTTTCCTTTGCGGGGGACGAGGAGGTCTCGGGCGTCAACGCCACCGCCATTGTGGCGGAGCTTGAGAAGCGCGGCGTGCACCCCGAGCTGGTCGTCGACGAGGGCGGCGCGGTGGTCGAGGGGGTGTTCCCCGGCGTGACCGGCCGCTGCGCGCTGGTCGGCATCGCGGAAAAGGGGATGCTCAACGTCGAATTCCGGGTGAAGAGCGCGGGCGGCCACGCCTCTGCGCCGCCGCCCCACGGCCCGGTCGGCAAGCTTGCGCAGGCGGTTGTCAATGTGGAGAATCACCCCTTCCCGACCCGCCTGAGCGAGCCGATTGCCCAGATGTTCGACACCCTCGGCCGCCGTTCGAGCTTTGGAATGCGGCTTGTTTTCGCCAACCTCTGGTGCTTTTTGCCGCTGCTCGGCCTGATCTGCAAAAAATCGGGCGGCGAGCTGAACGCGATGATGCGCACAACCTGCGCGTTCACCCAGATGGAGGGCAGCCCGGCGCTCAACGTGCTGCCGCCCGAGGCGTGCGTCCGCGCCAACCTGCGGCTGATGAACGGGGACACGGTCGACAGCGCGCTCGCCTACCTGCGGCAGACGGCCGGCAGCAGCGAGGTCGAGGTCAAGCTGCTGGACGGCAACAACCCCTCCGCCATCAGCAAGACCGATTCGGACGGATACCGCAAGCTGAAAACGGCCATCGAGCAGAGCTGGCCGGGCGCGGTCGTCTCGCCCTATCTGATGCTGCAATGCAGCGATTCCCGGCACTTCTGCAAGATTTCGGACAAGGTCATGCGCTTTTCGGCCATGGAGCTGACCGCGCAGGAGCGCGCCTCCATCCACGCGAACGACGAGCGGATCCCGGTGGAGAAAATTGCCGAGACGGTCGGGTTCTTCACCCGGCTGATTGTCCAGCTTTAAGCGGACACCCTGCGCCGGGGCGGCGATGCGGACGAGCCCGGCCGGGGCTTAAAACAGGCGCTTTCCCGCGGCTGCCGGCGGGGCAGAATCAACCCATGAACAGCAGGGGCGGCGCGGAAAACCGGATGGTTTTCTGCGCCGCCCTCTGTGCGCCCGGGGCGCGCCGCGCCCCGCTTTGTGCAAATCAAAATTATTCGCCGGTGATGACCCGGATGGCGTGCGGGACATTTTGAATCTCCGCCTCGGTAAAGGAGCCGCCGCTCTCGCCGTCGATGGTCCAGGCGACCGGCTCGTCGCAGGTGACCCGCGCCCAGCTGGTCGAAATCACCTGCAAAAAGTCGGACTGCGCCTCCTGCGCGGTCTCGGTATTGGTCAGGATATTCAGCACCGCCTGCGCGTCGTGCAGGGTGCGCGGAACCTTGACAAGGGTGATTTCAAGCAGACCGTCATCCAGCTCGGCGTCCCGGAACGCGGTGCGGATGCCCGCGACCGACACCGTGTTGGAAAACAGGCCGACGATGAAATCGTCCTCGACGGCGCCGCCCTCATACTCCACCCGGACATGGTAGCTGCGCAGGGTGTTGAGCCGCTTGGCGCCCTCCAGCACATAGGCGACCTTGCCCAGCAGGTTTTTGGCGTTCTGCGGGGTCTCGTAGGTGACGTCGGTGAAGATGCCGAACGCCGCGACATAGGCGAAATACCGCTCATTGAACCGGCCGATGTCGATGGGGAACAGCCTGTCCTCCGCGGCGATTTTTGCCGCCCGCATCATGTTGAACGGGATGTGCAGGGTGTACGCGTAGTCGTTGGTGGTGCCGGCGGGGATCAGCCCGAGGGCGGGCGGCTCCCCGGGCAGGCGCATCAGGCCGTTGAGTGTTTCGTTGACCGTGCCGTCCCCGCCGCAGCAGACGACGCGGTCAAACCCGACGCCGTTGCAGGCGATGTATTCAACGGCGTCCCCCGTCTCCTGCGTGGTGTACACCTCCACGGCAAAACCGGCCTTGACGAATTTGTCAATAATCATCACCCCGCGTGAGCGAACCTCCGCCCGGCCGGAATAGGGGTTGATGACAAAGAGCAGACGCTTGGACATGGCCGGACAAAGCCCCCTTTCGTTTCAAGTTCATTTCAGGCCGCGGCGATAGGATAAACTCGCAGCCGTGTGCGATTGTTTGCAGATGGGATTTCTGCTATAATCAAAAAGCGGACTGCGAGCCGGCGCGCGGCGTGCCGTGAACCGGCGTTTAAACGGTATTATATCGAAAATTTTTCAATTTGACAAACCGCCCGCACCCGTGCGGGCAAAGGAGCAGACATGGAGCAGCAAAATCAGGATTTCAGCCCGATTGACTTTGAGGCCGGTGCGGCGCAGGAACCGGCGCCGGCCGGCGCGGAAAGCGCGCGCAGGCCAAAAAAGCGGGGCGGCGCGACTTGGGCGCTCGCCATCGTCGTTGTGCTGGCGATTCTCGCGCTGGCGGGGCTTTGCGTCAGCATTTTCGCGCCGGATTTTTTCAACAGCGTGTTCAACAGCACCCCGCTGACGCGCGGGGACGAGACGGTGATGACCATCGGCGAATTTGAGATTTCCGCGATGGAATATAACCACTATCTGTATCCGGTTCGCACCCAGTACGGGCAGGACGACGAGAATTACTGGAAAACCCACCTCGAGCTGGGCGAGTCCTATAAGGAGCAGGCGCTCGAGATGCTGCGGGACAACTGCGCTATGCTGCAATGGGCCGCGGACGCGGGTATCGAGCTGACCGAAGCGGAGCAGGGCGAGGCGGAGCAGATGCTGGAGCAGATTAAGGCGAGCTACGAGACCGAGGCGGACTATTACGCCGCGCTGGAGGAGAACTGCCTGACCGTCGAGCTGTACAAGATGCTTTATGAGCAGAGCCTGCTGTACGACAAGCTCTATACGTATGTGTATGAGCAGAGCGAGCTGAAAGAGGTCAGCGAGGAGGAGCTGCAAGCGTACGCCGGGCAGAACGGCTATCTGGGCGCAAAGCATATCCTGTTTGCGACGACGGGGGACGAGGAGACCGACCGGGAAAAGCTCGAGCTGGCGCAGCAGGTGCTGGAACAGCTGCAATCCGGCGCGGATTTCGACACCCTCATGCTGCAATACACTGAGGATCCGGGCGTGCTGTACAACCCGGACGGCTATACCTTCATCGAGGGCGAGATGGTGCCCGAGTTTGAGGACGCGGTCAAGGCGCTCGAGATCGGCGAGCTGAGCGGGATTGTGCAGTCGACCCACGGCTACCACATCATTCTGCGCATCGAGCCGGACAAAACGACCATGACCGACGCGGTCATCCAGCAGCGCGCGATGGAAAAGATTCAGGAATACCGCGACGCGATGGAGGTGCAGTTTGCCCGCGGCTATGAGAAAATCACCCTCGACCAGGTGACCTGGGACTACCCGCCGGTGGCCGAGGCGCAGGACGCGGCGTAAGCCTGCCCCGACAGTGCGCGGCGAGCCCAAGGCGGCGGCTGTGCAAAGACGACGGACGGCGCATGATGGCAACAGGGGCGAGGGAGGTTGCCCGGCGGAGCGCTGCGGCCGGGGCGGGGCGCTGCGGCCGGGCTGTGCGGCTCCGGGCGATTCCCCCGGCCAGGCCGGGGCGCAGGCAAGCGCCGCCCGCTTAAGCCGTTCTGTGCGGCTCTTTGCGCCGCCGCGGCGGCGCGGGGCAGGAGCTGCCCGGACGGAAGCCCTGAACGGTGCCGGGGTGCGGCTCGCCCGCGGGGCAGGCAAAGCGGAGAATGCGGCTTTGGTACATCCCGGGGCTGAACCGGCCTGGGGCAAAAGCGCCGCCCGCGCAGGGGCGGCGTATGGCGTCCTCTTTTGATGTAAAATGAATCCGCGCGAAAAAAGATAGGAGAGGCGAACATGGCGGAATACACCTTCCCGAAAATCGACCTGCACTGCCACCTGGACGGCGCAATCGCGCCCGAGACGATGCTGGAGCTGGGGCTGGAGCGGAAGCTCGACCTGCCTGCCCGCACGGTCGAGACGCTGCGGCCGTTCGTCGTCTGCGACCCGGATTGCAGAAGCGTCAACGAATACCTGACCAAATTTGCGCTGCCCACCATGATTTTGCAGGACAGGGAGGCGCTTGCGCGGGTGGCGTACGAGCTGATTGTGCGCAGCGAGGCGCAGGGGCTTTCCTATCTCGAGCTGCGCTTTGCGCCGCAGCTGCACACCCGCGGCGGGCTGAGCCAGCGGCAGGCGGTGGAGGCGGTGGAGGACGGGGTGCGCATCGCGCTCAAGTCCTGCCGCACCCTGCGCGCCGGGATTCTGCTGTGCGCGATGTGCGTCGGCGCCGCCTCGGAGAACCGGGCGGAAAATCTGGAGACGGTGCGGCTGGCGGAGGCCTGCCGGGACGACCTTGTGCGTGGGTTTGACCTTGCGGGGGCGGAGGGGCTTTGCCCGCTGCGCGATTTCGGCGAGCTGTTTGCGCGGGCGCGGGCGGCCGGTGTGCCGTTCACCTGCCACGCCGGGGACAGCCGGGGAGCCGAGACGGTGCGCACGGCGATGCTTGAATTCGGCGCGTCCCGCATCGGGCACGGGCACCGTATCGCAGAAGACCCGGCGCTTTGCCGGATTGCGGCGGAGCGGGGGACGACCCTGGAAATCTGCCTGACCAGCAACGTGCAGTGCGAGACCGAGCCGGGCTATGCGCGCCACCCGGCAAAGGCGCTGCTGGACATGGGCATCCACGTGACCCTGAACACCGATAACCCGGTGATCGCGGGGGTGGATCTGGACGCGGAGTACGCGCACGCGCTGGGCGAGGGCGGCTTTGCGCAGGCGGATCTTGCCCAGATGAGCCGGTACGCGGCGCAGGCGGCGTTCTGCGAGCCGGAAACCCGCGCGGCGCTGCTGCGCGCGGCGGGGTGAGCGGATGGACGCGGCGGAATTTGAACGGTATCGCGCGGCCATCCCGCCCGGCGTTTACCGGCACTACAAGGGCGGGCTGTACGAGGTGCTGGATCTTGCGCGGCACAGCGAGACCGAAGAGCCGCTTGTGATTTACCGCGCGCTGTACGGCGAGCGGGGGCTGTGGGCGCGCCCGGCCGCCATGTGGAACGAGACGGTCGAGCGGGACGGCGCGCGGGTGCGCCGGTTTGTCCGCGTCGGGGCGCCCTGAGCCGCGCGCGGGTATATACTATCATGGAAAGCAGAGTGAACGGATAAAAAATGAGTGAATGGCTGCTGAACTGGTTTCAAAAGCGCCGCCCGGACGCGAGCCGGGAGGCGATCGGGTCGTTTGCGGGGACGGTCGGGCTGGGCTGCAATATCCTGCTGTTTGGCTTCAAGTTGCTGGTCGGGCTGCTGAGCGCCAGCGTCTCGGTCATCGCGGACGCGGTCAACAACCTGACCGACGCCGGGTCGTCGATTGTGACCATGCTGGGCTTCCGGCTGGCGAGCAAGCCGGCGGATCAGGAGCACCCCTACGGCCATTCCCGCATGGAGAATCTCTCGGGCGCGGTCATCGCGCTGGTGATTCTGGTGCTGGGCGGGCAGCTGCTGGCAAGCTCGGTGAAGAAAATCCTCCACCCGGTGCCGGCGGCGTTTTCGGCGGCGACCTTTGTTGTGCTGGCCGGGGCGGTCGCGGCCAAGCTGTGGATGATGCTGTTTTACCGCCGCGCGGCGGCGCGGATCAACTCCGCCTCGCTGCGGGCGGCCGCGGATGACAGCCGCAACGACATCGCCTCAACCGGCGCGGTGCTTGCCGCCGCCGCGGTCGAGGCGCTCACCGGGCTTAAAATCGACGGCTGGGCGGGCGCGCTGGTGGCGGTGTTCATCCTGCTTTCCGGGGCGGGCATCCTCAAAACAGCGCTCAGCCCGCTGCTCGGCGAGGCGCCCAGCCCCGAGCTCATCCGCGCGCTGGAGCAGACCATCCGCGGCTTTGACGGGGTGCTTGGCCTGCACGATCTGCTGGTGCACTCCTACGGACCGGATCACCGGTTTGCCACCGCGCATGTCGAGATGAGCGCGGCGCTTGACCCGATGTACACCCACGGCGTCCTGGACGAAATCGAGCGGGAGGTCGAGCAGAAGCTGGGGGTCAAGCTGGTGATCCACCTTGACCCGGTGGTGACCGACGACCGGCGGCTCAACGAGCTTCGGGAGCGGCTTTCGGCGGCGGTGCGGGAAATCAGCCCGCTGCTGTCCATCCACGACCTGCGGGTCTCCCGCGTCCACGGGCGGACGGATCTCTTTTTTGACGTGGCGGTGCCGGGCGCCTATGCGGGGGAGACCGAGCCGTTGCGCAGGCTGATTGAGGCGGCGGTATCGCAGCTTGACCCCGCGTACCGCGCGGTCATCGAAATCGACCGCAATTATCAGGCGAGCATTGAGGGCTGAGCGGTGGCAAACTGGAACCCGTGGCACGGATGCCACAAAAAGAGCGAGGGCTGCGCAAACTGCTATGTTTACCGCATCGACGGCCGGCACGGCCGGGACAGTAGCGTCGTCTGCAAAACCGCCGATTTTGACCTGCCGGTTCGCAGGCGGCGGGACGGCGGCTACAAGCTGCCGGGCGGGGAACGGGTCTGGACCTGCTTCAGCTCGGACTTTTTTGTGGAGGAGGCGGACGCGTGGCGGCCGCAGGCGTGGGAGATGATGCGGGCACGCCCCGACCTCGATTTCCTGTTTATCACCAAGCGGCCGGAGCGGATTGCCGCCTGTGTCCCGGACGACTGGGGCGATGGCTGGCCGCATGTGACCATCTGCTGCACGGTGGAAAATCAGCGCCGGGCGGACGAGCGGATGCCGGTTTATCTCGAAGCGCCGCTGCGCCGCCGGATTATCTGCTGCGAGCCGCTGCTGGAGCAAATCGACCTTTCGCCCTGGCTCGGGCCGTGGATTCACCACGTCGTCGCCGGGGGCGAGAGCGGCGAAGCCGCCCGGGTGTGCGACTACGCGTGGGTGCTCTCGCTGCGCGAGCAGTGCGACCGCGCGGGGGTCGGGTTTTACTTTAAACAGACGGGCGCGCGGTTTCGCAAGGATGGCCGGCTTTACCGGGTTCGCCGCCGGGATCAGCACCCGCAGGCGCGCAAGGCGGGGATTGACACGGCCGGGCTTGTGTGAACCGCCGGAACAGGGGGCACGCGTGGAGACGGAAGAGGCTTTTGTGTATATCCTGCGCTGCGCGGACGGCGCGCTGTATACGGGGTGGACAAACAACCTTGCGCGGCGGCTTGCGGCGCACAACGCCGGAACGGCAAGCCGCTGCACCCGCGCGCGGCGGCCGGTTGCGCTGGCTTATTTTGAACCCTGCCGCGGCAAATCGGACGCGCTGCGCCGGGAGGCGGCAATCAAAGCCCTGCCCCGCGCGGGCAAGCTTGCGCTGATTGCGTCGGCGGACGGGGCGCGCCTGGAACGGATTGCGGCGCTCAATGGCGGCGCTTTCCAGAGCGGCCGGTCGGCCGGCAGCGGGCGCGGCTGAAACGGCGCAAATCACCTGCATTCCCGTTTTATTCCCTGCCGGCTGCAAAGGCCGCGCAAATGCAGGCTTGTGAAGGCGGCAAAACAATGGGCGCGGGGCTGTTTATCCTATAAAGCCAATCCCGGAGCTGCCGCGCAGAGGCGGCAAATGCCCGAAGCGGGCGGGGCATTGTACAGGTTTAGTATATAAATAACCCGAATTAACCCGAATGCCGCCGCGCCGAATACATCCGGGGCGGCGGCCTGCCCGATACGGCTTTGGCTTCGGGCGGGCGGGAACATATAGGGAAGAGAATCAAGAAAGGAAGAATAAAAATGAGCTATATCCCAACTGTCGAGCAGGCGCGCGAAATCATGGAAAAATACAACGCCGAGCCGTTCCACCGCCGCCACGCGGAGATTGTGTCCGGCGTGATGGGCTGGTTTGCGCAGCAGTACGACCCGGAAAATGCCGCGTATTGGAGGGCGGTCGGTATGCTGCACGACCTCGATTTCGAGCAGTTCCCCGAGCAGCACTGCGTCAAGGAGCAGCAGCTCATGCGGGAGCTGGATCTGGACGAGAGCCTGATTCACGCCTGTGTCAGCCACGGCTGGGGGATGACCGGCATCGAGACAAAGCCGGAGCGGATGATGGAAAAGGTGCTGTTTGCAACCGACGAGCTGACCGGCCTGATCGGCGCGGTCGCGATTATGCGCCCGTCCAAAAGCGTGTCCGACCTCGAGCTGAAATCGGTCAAAAAGAAATTCAAGGACAAAAAATTCGCGGCCGGCTGCTCGCGGGATGTCATCGAACAGGGCGCGCAGATGATGGGGGTCGAGCTGGACGAGCTGATTGAAAAGACGATTCTCGCCATGCGCTCGCTGATGGGGGAGATGGAAATTTGAGCGCCGTGCAGCGGGACGAGCACCATCTCAAGCGCAATCTCCTCTTCAACACGGTCGGCTCGATGCTGTATTTTGTCTGCCAGTGGCTGATTACCGGCCTGCTGGTCAAGCGGCTGGCGGGGGTCTACGACGCCGGGCTGCTCGCGACGGCGATGACCGTGACCAACGTGTTTTTGACCTTCGCCTCCTATGGAATGCGCACCTATCAGGTCTCGGACGCGCAGGGCAAATACGGCAATTCAACCTATCTTGCCTCCCGCGCGGTGACCGTCTGCGCCGCCATCCTCGCCTGCGCCGTCTATACGCTGCTGCTGGGCTATTCGGCGCAGCAGAGCCTGTGCATCGCGCTCTATCTGCTCTACAAGCTGCTGGAGGCGATCACCGACGTGTTCCACGGCTTTGCCCAAAAGCGGGATCGGATGGATGTTGTCGGGATTTCCTATGCCGTTCGCGGTGTGCTGAGCGTCGCGGTGTTTTCGGCCGTGCTTGGGGTGTCGGGCAGCCTGCCGGCCGCGCTCGGCGGGATGACGGCGGCCTGCTACGCGTTCAGCCTGTTTTACGATGTGGCGCATCTGCGGCCGCTCTACTGCCCGCTTGACCGCCCGGCGGCGCGCGCCGTGGGCGCGCTGCTCTGGGAATGCGCGCCGCTCGCCGTCTATGTCTTTCTCAACACGGCGGCCGGCTCAATCCCCAAGCTGGTGCTTGAGCGGACGGCCGGCACAAACGCAATCGGCATCTACAACCTGGTCAATTCGCCGGTGCTCATCCTGCAAGTCGGGGTGGTGTATCTGTTCGCGCCCTTTATCACGATCTTTACCGATAAGCTCGCCGCGGGGGATAAGGCCGGGTTCAAAAAACTGGCGGGGTTCATCACCCTCGGCGTGTTCGGCGTGGGGGTCGCGGGCATCGCGGGCGTCCTGCTGCTGGGGGAATGGGGGCTCACCCTGCTGTACGGCGCGGACATCGCGGCGTACAGGGCGCTGCTGGTGCCGATGGTGGTCGGCACGGTGTTCACGGCGCTTTCGCTGTTTTATTGTATGCTGCTGACCGTTCTGCGGGAGATGCGGGGGCTGATTGGGGCGAACCTTGTCGGCATTGCGGCGAGCGGGGCTGCCAGCGCGCTGCTTGTGCCGCGGCGGGGGATGGCCGGCGCTTCCCTGGCGGTGATTCTCTCGCTGGCGGTGCAGTGCGCTGCGCTGGCGCTGTGCGGGCTGCGGGCGCTGCGGCGGCGCTGAGCGCGGCCGGAGAGGTGTGGCAGGCGTGCGGGACACACCACATAGATACAATATAGAACGCGCCATGCGCTTTTGGAGAATGGTTCCGGCTGCGCGGTTCGACCTGCGGCTTGCTTGCCCGGCCTGCGGCATCTCGCCCGCCCTCTTCCCGCCCGCATTGTTCCATGCAGCCCCTACGCCCACTACGCCCCGCGCCGTTT